>PNAJ01000157.1 GCA_003170295.1 Bryobacterales bacterium
CAAGACGATGACGCGGCCCGGCGCTGGGATGAGTTTCAACGCCGGGGAACACCAGACACCCCAGAAGCAAAAGTCCAGTGACCGTCCGAAGTTTTCGGAGATCGGTGAAGAGCACATAACTGAGCAGGCGAAGTTTCAAGTGGCGGCGCGATCTCTCGATCGGTCCAGATGTTGCGGAACAACAGGCTACCCCACTACCGACCGTACAGTATGCCTCCGTTGGCGTAGGAAAACTTGTAGCCGTCACCGCTAGGGCTCGATCTGAGCGAAAATAGGCTGTCCCGCCGGAGACAGCGTGCGCTTTCTCCGGGAAACACTATCGAATGGCGCTTAAGAAATCAGAACTCTACAGTTCCATCTGGTCCGCCTGCGACTCGCTGCGGGGAGGGATGGACGCCAGCCAGTACAAGGACTATGTTCTGGTGCTGCTGTTTATCAAATACATCAGCGACAAGTACGCCAACCGACCCTATCAGCCGATCACAGTTCCCGCGGGCGCGAGTTTCCAGGATCTCGTGGCGCTTAAAGGGACGTCTGACATTGGCGACCAGATCAATAAGAAGATCATCGCTCCGCTCGCCAACGCCAACAAGCTCTCCGATTTCCCCGATTTCAATGACGCTACCAAGCTCGGCACCGGCAGAGAAATGGTCGAGCGGCTCACCGACCTCATTGCGATCTTCGAAAATCCCGCGCTCGATTTCTCCAAGAATCGCGCCGATGGCGACGACATCCTGGGCGACGCCTACGAATACCTCATGCGGCACTTCGCCACGGAGAGCGGCAAGAGCAAGGGGCAGTTCTACACTCCGGCCGAGGTGAGCCGGGTGATCGCGCAGATTCTGGGTATCCGCGATGCGAAGACCAGTCCCGATACCACCGTCTACGATCCGGCTTGCGGCTCCGGCTCACTGCTGCTGAAGGTGGCGGATGCGGCCCCCACCAAAGTCACCATCTACGGGCAGGAGAAGGATGCGGCCACCAGCGGGCTGGCGCGCATGAACATGATCCTGCACAACAATCCGACTGCGCTGATCGAGCAGGGCAACACGTTGACTGACCCGAAGTTCCAGGAAGGCGGCACTCTCAAGACGTTCGATTACGTGGTCGCCAATCCGCCTTTCTCCGATAAACGCTGGAGCACCGGACTCAATCCTCTCGAAGATCCCTACGAGCGCTTCACGCCCTTCGGCACACCGCCGGCCAAACAGGGCGACTACGCTTATCTGCTGCACATCATCCGGTCGCTTAAGACCACCGGGCGAGGCGCGTGCATTCTGCCGCACGGGGTGCTGTTTCGCGGCAACGCCGAGGCCGAGATTCGCCGCAATCTTATCCGCAGGGGTTACGTCAAAGGCATCATCGGACTGCCGGCGAATCTCTTTTACGGGACCGGCATTCCCGCCTGCATCATAGCGGTGGACAAGCGCGACGCCCACGCGCGCAAGGGCATTTTCATGATCGATGCGAGCGCGGCATTCATCAAGGAGGGTCCCAAGAATCGGCTGCGCGCCCAGGATATTCACAAAATCGTCGATGCGTTCAACCGCCAACTCGAAATTCCGAAATATTCGCGGATGGTTTCCTTCGACGAGATCGAAAAGAACGAGTTCAATCTCAATCTGCCGCGCTACATCGACGGCCAGCAAACGGAGGATTTGCAGGACATCGAGGGCCATCTGAAGGGCGGCATCCCGCAGCGGGATGTGGATGCGCTTGCGCCGTACTGGTCAGTATGTCCCGCGTTGCGCGGCGCGCTGTTCCGCGCGAACCGGCCTGGCTACGTGGATCTGACGGTGGAAAAATCCGCCATCAAGGCCACGATTTACGAGCATCCCGAGTTTGCGGCGTTTATTTCGTCAATGAATGAGCACTTCGACCGCTGGCGAAAGGAGCATGCGCCGCGGCTGAAGGCGCTCGAACCCGGATTCCATCCCAAGCAAATGATCGCGGAGCTTTCCGAGGACCTGCTCGATCACTACAGGGGAAAAGCGCTGATCGATCCTTATGATGTCTATCAACACCTGATGGATTATTGGGAAGAGACGATGCAGGACGATTGCTACTCGATCTCGGCCGACGGCTGGAAGGCGGAGACGTCGCGCGTGACGGAGAAAAAGAATGGCAAGGAGCGCGATAAGGGCTGGACGTGCGATCTGGTTCCGAAGGTTTTACTCATCGCTCGCTGTTTTCAGGCGGAGCAGAGCGCGATCGATGTTCTCGCGGCGGATCTGGAAAGCGCCGTGGCGCGGCTGGCGGAACTGGAAGAGGAGCACTCGGGCGACGAGGGATTTTTTTCGGAGCTCGAAAAAATCAACCGTCCCAACGTTGCGGCCCGCCTGAAGGAGATTGAAAAGGATGCCGAGTCGAAGGAGGAAACAGCGGTGCTCGGCGAATGGCTGAACTGGAACGCCGCGGACTCCGATTTGAAAAGGAAGCTGAAGGACGCGGAGGCGGCGCTCGACGCGAAGGTGTACGCGCAGTATCCGAAGCTCAGCGAGGCGGAAGTGAAGTCACTGGTGGTGGACGGAAAATGGCTGGCGGCCTTGGATGCGTCGGCGCATGGGGAGATGGATCGGGTGAGCCACGCTCTCACGCGGCGTGTGAAGGAGTTAGCGGAGCGATATGGGAGTCCGCTGCCGGAGGTGGAAGGTCGAGTGGTGGAGATGGAATCGAAGGTGCGCGGGCATTTGGAGAGGATGGGGTTCGCGTGGAAATAGCGGTATCCAGTGGGACCGAGACCAGCCGACTCCCGGGCGAATGGGAGTGGCGGCGCATCGGCGAGATCGGCATCCCAGTGCGGGGGGGATCGCCCCGGCCAGCTGGTGACCCGAGATATTTTGATGGATCGTTCATTCCTTGGCTGACGGTCGCGGCGCTCACGAATATAGCGCCTTCTCAACTCGTTGTCTCCGAAACGGCCACCTGCTTAACAGAAGCCGGGTCGGCACTCAGCAGGATACTGGACCCAGGAACTCTGATTATCGCCAACAGCGGCGCGACGCTAGGTATTGCTAAAATTCTCGGAATTAAGTGCTGCGCGAATGACGGAATCGCAGCAGTGCTGAGTATCAGCCGAAAAGTTAGCCCGAGATACTTGGCGCATTTCATCAACACGAAGACTCAGTATCTGCGCGAGGTTGTCGCTACAGGAAACGGGCAGCCGAACCTGAACACGGCCCTGATACGCTCGTTTGAGATTCCCCTCCCACCGACGCGGACCGAGCAAGAAGGGATTGCCGACGCGCTGAGCGATGCGGATGGGCTCATTGAATCGTTAGAGCGACTCATCGCCAAGGAGCGCCAGATCAAGCAAGGCGCGATGCAGGAATTGCTCACCGGCAAGAAGCGCCTGCCGGGCTTCGGAGGCGAGTGGAAATCGGCAACGCTTGGTGAGTTGTTCACGTTTAGCGGAGGGTTTGCGGCTTCACGACTTCAGTTGTCCGAAAAAGGTCACTGCTATCTGCACTACGGCGATATTCACCTTGCGACCAAGTCATTCATCGATGTCCAGGCCGAGGGACACACGATCCCCCGGCTATCAGTTTCGCTAGGCGACGTAAGTGTGAGGTCGCTTCTGCAAGACGGAGACGTGGTTTTTGTCGACGCCTCAGAGGATGAAGAGGGAGCGAGCAAGTACGTAGTGATTGGGAATCCGAACGGAATACCGTTCATCTCCGGCCTGCACACGATTGTCGCAAAGGCTAGAACATCGGAAATGGATCACCGATATCTGCGTTACTGTTTTCAGACGCGGACCGCAAAAACGCAGTTTCGCTTCTTTGCTGTCGGTACGAAGGTTCTCGGTGTTAGCAAGTCCGAGATAACGAAGATCGAATTGTCGTTCCCTTTAAAGGCCGAGCAGGCCGCCATCGGCGCCGTCCTCTCCGATATGGACGCGGAGATCGATGAGCTTGAAAAAAAGCTCGACAAAGCCCGCCAAATCAAGCAAGGCATGATGCAGGAATTATTAGCAGGTAGAATCCGACTTATATGAGCGATGTCGGAAAAACCGAACGGATTACGCAGAATCGCGTTATCCGGCTGTTCCATGAAGAACTGGGGTATCGCTACCTGGGCAACTGGACCGACCGGCCCAACAATTCCAACATCGAAGAAACGCTCGTCACCGATCATCTGCGCAAGGCGGGCTATACGTGGGAGCAGATTGCGGCGGCGCTGTACCGGCTCCGCTCGGAGGCGTTGAATCACAACCGCAATTTGTACGGCAACAATCAAGCCGTTTATAGCCTGCTGCGCTATGGCGTGCCGGTGAAGCTCGATCCGGCGAAGCCCACGGAGACTGTCCACCTGATCGACTGGCGCGAGCCGGCCAACAACGATTTCGCAGTCGCCGAGGAAGTCACACTCACGGGTGACCGCGAGCGGCGGCCGGATCTGGTCCTTTATGTAAACGGAATCGCCGTGGCGGTTCTGGAGTTGAAGCGAAGCAGCGTTTCGATCGGCGACGGAATCCGGCAGAATCTTTCCAATCAGCAACCCGAGTTTCACCAGTGGTTTTTCAGCACCGTGCAACTTGTTTTCGCGGGCAACGACACGGAGGGGCTGCAATACGGGACCATCGGCACCCAGGAAAAATATTTCCTGAAATGGAAGGAAGACGAGGCCGACAACAGCCGGTTCAAGCTCGATAAATACTTGCTCAAAATGTGTAACAAAGAGCGGTTGATCGAGCTGATGCATGATTTCGTGCTGTTCGACGGAGGCATCAAGAAAGTCCCGCGCGTGCATCAGTATTTCGGCATCAAATCCGCACAGGAATTCGTGCGCCGGCGGCAGGGTGGCATCATCTGGCACACGCAGGGAAGCGGCAAGAGCATCGTGATGGTTCTCCTCGCCCGCTGGATTCTGGAGAATAATCCCAAGGCTCGGGTCGCGCTTATCACGGATCGGGATGAGTTGGACAAACAGATCGAAGGCGTATTTGCCGCGGCTGGAGAGACGATCTTGCGGTCGAGCAGCGGGCGTGAGCTGATGGATCAGCTCGCCCAGGCGCGGCCGCGGCTGCTGTGTTCGCTAGTCCACAAATTCGGGCGCCGGGACGTCGATAATTTCGAGAGGTACATAAAGGAGCTGGAATCGCGGCCGAGCAAAACGGTGGGTGACGTGTTTGTATTCGTCGACGAGTGCCATCGTACCCAGAGCGGGAAGCTCCATCGGCTGATGACGGCCATGATGCCGAACGCGGTGTTCATCGGATTCACGGGGACTCCGCTGCTCAAGAAAGACAAAGCCACCAGCCTCGAAGTCTTCGGCGGCTACATTCACACCTATAAGTTCAGCGAGGCGGTGGAGGATGAAGTGGTGCTCGACCTGGTGTATGAGGCTCGCGACATCGACCAGCGGCTGGGGTCGCAGGGCAAAATTGACGCTTGGTTCGACGCCAAGACGAAGGGGCTGAACGATTGGCAGAAAGATGAACTGAGAAAGAAGTGGGGGACGATGCAGTCGCTGCTCAGCTCTCGCTCGCGCATGGAGCGCGTGGTGAGCGACATCGTTTTCGACTTCAGCGTGAAGCCGCGGCTTTCAAGCGAGCGTGGGAACGCGATCCTGGTGGCGTCGAGCATCTATGAAGCGGCCAAGTATTACAGCCTGTTCCAGAAGACTCCGTTTCGAGGCAAGTGCGCCGTGGTGACGTCGTACAATCCGCAGGTACACGACGTGACGAAAGAAGAAATCGGCGCGAACACGGAGACGGACAAGCAATTCGTGTTCAATACGTATGGAGAGCTTCTCGCGGGCGTCGAGTCGAGGCTCGGGATGACGAAGACGGAGGCATACGAGGAGAACGCCAAGCACATGTTCGTTCACGAACCGGCGAACATGAAGCTGCTAATCGTCGTCGATAAGCTGCTGACAGGATTTGACGCTCCGCACGTATCTGTACATCGACAAATCGATGCAGGACCACGCGCTCTTCCAGGCGATTTGCCGTGTCAACCGGCTGGATACAGACGACAAGGATTTCGGCTACATCGTCGATTACAAGGATCTGTTTAAGAAGGTAGAGAACGCGATCGCGGTGTACACGTCGGAGTTGGACCACAGCTCGGGCGGCTCAAATCCGGAGGTGCTGCTTCAGGACCGGCTAAAGAAGGGTCGGGAACGGCTTGATACCGCACTGGAGACCCTGGCGGTGTTGTGCGAGCCAGTCGCGCCGTCGCAGGGAGAGCTGGAGTTTATCCACTATTTTTGCGGCAACACCGAGGTAGCGGCGGATCTGGAGGATCGGGAGCCGCAGCGGGTCGCGATGTATAAGGCGGCTGCCGGCCTGGTCCGGGCTTATGCAAACATTTCTGATGAGCTGGAACCGGCCGGGTACGGTCCTGCCGATATCGCGCGCGTTAAGGAGCGGGTCAATTACTATTTGCACGTGCGCGAGATCGTCCGCAAGGCGAGTGGGGAAAGCCTTGATCTAAAGGCATACGAAGCCGACATGCGGCACCTGATCGATACTTACATCGAAGCCGATGAGCCGCGGAAGATTTCTCCGTTCGACAACATGGGCCTACTCGATCTAATCGTCAAAACGGGAATCGCGGCGGCGATCGCAACACAACTCGGAGGGCTGAAAGGGAATCGGGACGCGATCGCGGAGACGATCGAGAACAACGTGCGCCGCAAGATCATCAAAGAGCACTTGAACGACCCGGCGTATTACGAGTCGATGTCGGCGCTGTTGAGCGAGATCATCACGGCTCGAAAGGAACGCGCGATCGAGTACGAGGAATACTTGAAGCGAATCGCGAATCTTACGAAACGCCTGCAGGCCGGTCATGGTGAGGACACGCCCGAGGAGATGAATACGCCGGGGCGACGGGCGCTGTTCAACAATCTGGGAAAGGATCAAGCGTTGGCGCTGAAAATCGATGCAAGGATTAAGGAATTGCGTCCGGACGGCTGGCGCGGCGTTTCGGCTCGGGAGCAAGTGATCAAAGGCGCGATTTACGAGGCATTGAAGGGCGCAGCAAGCAACGGCGTCGAGGCTGAAGTGGAACGGATTTTCCTCATCGTGTAGCAGCAGCGGGAGTATTGATGGCCATGACGTTGAAGCTAGGGTACATTACCGTGGACGTGGTCCAGAAGGATATTAAGAACGTCCACCTGAGTGTTTATCCACCGGCGGGCAAGGTGCGGATTTCCGCGCCCCTGAGGATGAAGGTGGAAACAATCCGCGTGTTCGCTGCGTCGAAGCTGGGCTGGATCAAGGAGCAGCAAAAGAAGATCACTCGCCAGGATCGGGAATCACCGCGCGAGTACATCGAGCGCGAGAGCCACTACGTGTGGGGCAGGCGATACTTGCTAAGGATCGTCGAGCAAGAGAGCCCGCCTCAGGTGCAGCTTCGACACAACAAGATGATCCTGCAAGTGCGTCCCACAATAGGGCGGGAGCGGCGGCGGGAGATACTAGACGAATGGTATCGAGGGCAACTCAGGGTGGCAGTCCAGCCCATAATCGCCAAATGGGAGCCGTTGTTTGGCATCCAGGTAGAGCGAGTGTTCGTGCAACGCATGAAGACCAAATGGGGAAGTTGTAGCCGGCGATCTGCGAGCATTCGGCTGAATACGGATCTCGCAAAGAAGCCCCCGGAGTGCCTGGAGTACATGGTGGTTCACGAGATGGTGCACATTCTGGAGCCAACGCACAACGCTCGATTCATGGCTCTTATGGACCGCCTCATGCCCAACTGGCGGTTCTACAGGCAGTTGCTGAATCGACTGCCCGTTCGCCACGAAACGTGGGATTACTGAATCAAGGCGAAATTCGTAGTCTGATTGCATCGTTGGGTGCGTGAACCAGATCCTGCCGCGTCCCGAGATACCGCTCGGTGGTTTGGACGGAAGCGTGGCCCAGCAACAGTTGGATCTGCTCAAGTTCGCCGCCGGCCGCGCGGCAGAGCTTGGCACAGGTACGCCGCAGGTCGTGCGGCGCAATGCCGGGAACGCCAACCTCAGCCGCGTAACGCCGGAGCATCTGCCACACGACCTTCTCGCCGAGGCGCTCGCCAGTAACTGCGCCGCCACGATTCATCGGACGGAATACGTGCCCGCTGGCAACACCGGAAGCCGCCGTCCACGCATCAATCGCCACCTTCACCCACGCCGGCATCGGCGCAGTGCGGACACGGCCGTGCTTTCCAACGAGATCGACAATGCACCAACGACCGTCGCGCTGTTGGACGTGTGAGAACGTGAGCGCCGCCACTTCCGACCGTCGCAGCCCGCAGCCAAGAAGGACTGCGAGAATGGCCCGATCGCGCAGCCCGGTGAGCGTCGTGATGTCTGGCGCGCTGAGAAGGGCCTGCGCCGCTGCGACAACCAGTTCCCAACGCGGATGCCGGTAGACTTCACGCTCTTCACGCGGCTGATTCCCTGAGCCAGTTCCGGCGCGAGTAGCCCGTTGTCAGCCGCCTCTGCGGCGAGTTTGCGAATTGCCGACATTCTGATAATGATGGAGGACGACCCGAGGCGACGCTCTTCGAGCGATACCCGCCACGCGCTCACGGTGGCCTTGGTGAAACCGGGCCGCGGCGCCTCCTGGAACCAGTTCATAAACTCATTCAGCGCCATGTTGTAGACGCGTTTGGTAATCGGGGAGGAGACACTGTCGAGCACCAGCGTCTTCAATTTCTCCCACTGCGCGATCTTTTCTACTGCAATAAGTTCATTCATGTTAGGTCCAGATGATGAGAAGGATTCTATCGGTAGT
>PNAJ01000095.1 GCA_003170295.1 Bryobacterales bacterium
TTCCAGCACGTGTAGACGCCGTCGCACATCCTTCATTGGGACATCTCGATTGCTCCCCCGCCGTGCTTCGTTGGATTCGCGGTCTGCTCCAAAGCAGTCAACCGGACTTGGATGTCATCGATTTCGATTGACTGCTTCGCATGGCCCAATACGGAATCGGCAGCGCGCACGCGGGTCGATGCCGGTGTGCTCCCGTCCACCATGATTTTCAATAGCGTCGAGACTGCGGCGCTGGAAGCCTGTTGCAGCCGCGCGTTCGATTGGGCGACCGCTGCCCGGCGCGCTTCCAGATAGGCGGCCTGAAATTCGGGTATCTTCAGCCAACGAATCAACGTTCGCGTTCCGATGCCGGCCGCGCTGGCGGCTTCTTCGACATTCCGCTGGGTGAGCAACGCCGCGATGGCATCTTCCTTCTTGCGGCAGAATTTTGAGCCATGGCCGGTATTCTTCGAATCCTCGCGTTCTTCTGTTGATGGCTTTTTGTTCATGCCGCCAACCTGATTCGGTCTCTTGCAATCAGATCAAACGTGCGCCCGTCGCCTTCGAGTGTGGCTTTCTTGCCGGTCAACGCCTGCCAGCGCTGGACAACTACGTCAACATACTTGGGATCGAGTTCCATTCCGTGGCAAACTCGCCCGGTCAGTTCCGCTGCAGCGAGCGTAGTGCCGCTGCCCAGGAACGGATCGTAAACTAATTCGCCGGGCTTGGTGTGATTTAGGATCGGCTTCCTCATCAGCACGACTGGCTTCTGTGTTGGATGATCGAGCGCCTCTTCACCTGAGCTACCAAATATGAACTTCGGCGAGGGCGAATTCCAGATCGTCGAGTTCTCACCCGCCTTTCCGTACCACGGAGCGTTCTTCTTTCGGACGTACCAAAGCGGCTCGTGAGCATACCAGTAGTGGGTCCGGGTGAGCACCGCACGGCCCTTGTCCCAGATGATCTGCTGATGGTGCAGGAAGCCGATCCCGAGCAGGCCATCAAGAACCTCCCGGGTGAACTTCGAAGCGTGGAAAACATACCCGACCTGGAGACTCGGAACCAGGGCAAACGCCTCCGACCAATCGGCGCGCGTGTCGCCGGAAATCGTCGTTTCCTGATGACCCTTGGTCCGACGTTTCAAGTAGCTGGCCTCGGCAGGCCCGTATTTGTTGAGTCCCGCCCTATCCCTCCACTCGGAATCCAGTTCAATTCCGTAGGGGGGATCGCTCACCAATAGCAGCGGCTTACGCTCGCCTAACAGCCGCGACACCGCCTCCGCGTCGGTCGCATCGCCACAGAGTACTCGGTGGGAACCACACAACCACAGATCGCCCACGCCGCTAACCGGGTTAATCGGCACCGGTGGGGCGGCATCTTCCTCCGGCGCATCGTTCAAGATGAGTGCATCAATCTCCTTCGTATCGAATCCCGTCAGCGCGAGATCGAAGTCCGACGTCTCGAGGTCGAGCAACTCCAGTTTTAGGAGGTCTTCGTCCCATTCCGCCCAGGTCGCCGAGCGATTGACCATCAACCGAAATGCCTTGACCTGCGCAGGTGTCCACTCATCACAAAGGATGACCGGGATGTCCGTAATGCCCAGCTTGCGCGCCGCCTTGAGCCGGAGATGGCCGTCGATCACTTCGCCATCGCTGCGCACCAAACACGGAATCTTGAAACCGTATGCTTTCAGGCTCCCACACATAAGATCCACGGCCGCATCGTTCTTACGCGGGTTGCGGGCGTAAACGATCAACTTGTCGATAGGCCAAGTTTGGACCTCCGTTGAGGTTTTGCTCGGCGGCCTGATGCTCCCCTTCTTACGGGTGCCGGTCCCTATCTCCGCGATGCAGGAAGCGCTCTGGGGGCTGCCCGCTTTGGAACGCGGGCCAGCATCCCGAGCGAGAGGGACGAGGCACTCGACCGGCGCGGTTTTAATCTTCAAATCTTTTGTCGACATTGTGTTTCCTTTTTTCCAATATGATCGTGCCATGCGGACACGTTGGCGCCCGTTGCAATGACAGAATTTCATGGAAACGCGGCTCGGACGAGTCCGAGCTAGTCCGAGTCGGTCCGAGTCGTGAGTCCGAGTTCGGCGGCATCGGCCTCAATGGCAGCTTCGATTTCGGCGCTCTTTTCCGCGCTGACTCGTCCCTTGAACGACTTACCGGAACTGCGGCTGGCCTTCCAATCAAACAGTGTTGTCCTGCCGAGTCTGTGATCGCTCGCCCATGTCTCCAGCGTGGTCGCCTTTCGGTCGACGATCATGGCCAGCAGATCAAGATGTCTATCCCTCACAGGGGCAAGCCCCGGCGCGCCCTTCGCAGTATTTTCTGCTGCAAAACTGGCGTGGGTTGCGCTCGAATCTGCGCCGTCTTCAGGTAGCAACGTTTTCTCAAGCTCACGGCGATCCAGCCTGAGACAGAAAATGTTCGACGCTTCGAACAAGCGTTCGATGACGCCGTTAGCACCGTCGTACATGTGGCTGAAATTACTGTCGGTAGCACTTAGTTCAAGAAAGAGGCGATTAAGCCAGTATGTTTGAGGCGAAGTCCCCCGTGGGCACTCGAGTGCAATCCCCGCTTCCATGGCGACCAATTCAAATCGCGCTTGCAAACTTTCGGTCGCGAAGCCCTCGGCCCAGCTAGATTCTCCAGACTGGCCACAGGCGACGTAAGCATAACAGCGCTCCCCCGAAATTCGTTCGCGGGCGAGCAGGTCTTCCTCCTCCATCAACGCTTTGAATTTGTCACCAAGCTGTTTCCAGGGGTTCATCGCTGACGCCCATTAATCCCTTCTGAGCAGCACGAAATGCGGGTTCGTATCGCGAATCTGGACAAAAGCCCGACCCAATCGCCTATAAAGATGATACTTTCGACGGGTTCTAATTCCTATTCTGCGGCGCAGGGAACGCCGAGAGCCGCTTGCATGGGAGTGGTAGGATCCCTCTAAGAGAACGCATCGCGCTGGCGGGAACGATCACTAATTGATTTCGATTCGCCACTCCGCCTCGCGCCCAGATGGCAGGCCCCGGAGCAACTACGGACGGCAGAAGTCGATGTAACGATCTGATACTAAAGGAGATCTACCGATCTCAGGAAAAGGTGAATCCGCCGCAGGTCTGCCATCTGATGCCACCTGATGCCATCTGGTCGACCTCTCCGGAGAGGGACCTCGAACTCGACGCTATCTGCGGAGCCAAATTAATGCACTACGAGTTCTCTCGGCGCTCTGGTTAAGGGCGCGAACACCAGTACCCCTGAAAATGGCCAATAACTTAGGAAATGGCCTCTCTCAAGACGTGCTCACCCTCGCGGGGCACGCGCCCAGGGACGGCGCCCCACCGGCTGAAGGGCTCGCCTTTCTCACCCTCTCCGGTGTGGGCCGCACTTTCGGTTAACTGCGGTCGAAGGCGGGTCTGGCGACACATGCGACCTCCCCGAGCACTTTGTGTCCCAGGCGCTTCCCGATTTCAGGGAGCGTGGCGCGCTCGGGATTGCTCAACCGCAATTTCGTTGGCAGCTTCGCCCTCAGAATACGATTCTCCATCGGCTGCGAAAAC
>PNAJ01000118.1 GCA_003170295.1 Bryobacterales bacterium
ACATCCTTTTTTATAGAACCAAAAGGTGAGAGGTTCGAATCCTACTTGGCGAGCCAAGTTTATTCGCTACGAGTTCTCTCGGCCGTTTGTTTGACGGCGGCCAAATCAGTACCCCTCGAAATGGCCAATACTCGGGGAAAGCGCCTCTCTCAAGACGTGCGTACCTCGCGTCGCACGTGCCCAGGACGGCGTCGCTCGCAGCGAAGGGGTCAACTTTCTCACCCTCTCAGCGTAGGGCCGCAACTTTGCTTAACGCCCACCTGGCCATGGCGACGGGAGTCATCCTTCGTCCTCGATCGCGGCGCGAAGCACGCTTTTCGCCCAGGTGGGGAATGGGGTGACTCTTCAAAATCCCCTGCCCGGGACGCTAGGCAGCCTGGCCCAGACCTTCTTTACGAGTCCGAATTTCCTGGACATCGACCTGGCTTTGACCAAGCAGTTCCGGATTACGGAACGCTTCAATGCGGAGATTCGCGCCGACTTTTTGAACGCCACGAATCATCCGGATTTCAGCAACGCGACCATCGACAGCAGTATCGATAGCGCGACGTTCGGGCGCTTCACTGCGGCCGGCAGCAACAGCAATCGCATTATCGTGCTGGGCGCGCGGTTCAACTGGTAAGTCGCACTACTTCAGCGTGACCGATCGAGCGGTGGCGGCTGGCCCCGGATTGCCCCATCGTGCAGCGAATGAATGGATTCATCCAGGGAAAGCGTGTTGAACTAGCGGGCGGGCGCGTCCGTTTGGGTAGCCAAACGAAATCGCCGAGACCAGATCATCAAACCAGAAGTTCGTCGGCGTGCTGGTTGATTGCAAACGACTTTGGTTGCGGGCGGTGCATGCCGAAGGCTGCCTTTGCCGGTTGACCAAGTTGCCAAGCGTGGGAAATTTACGCGATTCGCTTGGCGACCCGAAAATCTCCGCCACCTGATAGTAATGACCCGAAGGAGTTTCTTTTTATGAACGGTGGGGATTTTCTCAAACTGCTCGCGGTCGTCGGGGTGGGGTTGTGGGCCATCGATAAAATTGCCAGTTCACCGGCGCGGCCCTTATTGCCAAGTCCTGATGTCCGACGCACGCGGCACACTCGTACAAGACCTAATCACCGGCGTGCGGTACTGGGTTTGAAGTTATGCCGCCAAAACCTCGGCAATTGATCGGCGGCGTTGTAGTTTTCGGCATTACAGGTGTAGCGATGGCCGTCCCGTTCGAAGGCCAGAACAATTGTCCGCCTCAAGGATGGTGCGTCTGCGCTGACGCCACACTCCCGGAAGAAGGTGGAACCTCGCCTAATCGCTTCTTCGGTTATAGCTATGCTGGCGTCGGGGGGGCAACAACAATAACAATAACCTCTCACCGTCCGGGTCGTTCACAGCCAACAACAACGCCTAAAAAATCGCGCCGCACCCGGTCGCGTGTTCGCAAAACGTACCCTTTATGGAACGCTCGGCGCGTTTCCAGATTTCTGTGACTGGTCTCATGACAGTAGAGTCCGCCGACTAGGTTTGTCCCTCAAGCGGTTGCTCCGGGTAGTAGAACGCATGTATCGCCTTAATCTGTCCATCTACGATGTGAATCCGGTCAAAAACGTGATCCACTCCATTAATAGTCTCCATGTCGAAGACGGTCGCAACGTAATCTCCCTCGACGATGTGCTGCTTTAACTGAATACCCCTGACCACGGGGAGCATTTGCGTGAGGAATCCGAGTATGGTTGCACGACCCGTCAATTTTGGCATGCGCGGGCCTTCAAATGTTACGTCTTCGGCAAATGACACCTTGGACAAGTCCTTTGTTCCAAAGCAATCCAAATAGGCTTCGACCACAGCGACTTTCTGTTCTCGTGACATGACTTCTCCTCGCTCGCATATGATCTCAGACGCGGCCACTGAGAGCCAATGAGTCTGCTTTTCGGGCGCGCGTCGCGATTCTGTCGCCCATTTAAAAAGGGTCAGGTTCGCCATAATCCCCGGCGTCGACTCCATCGAGCCGTGATGATCGTCCGGGGAACCTCCGCGATTTTCCCGCCCTTCAGGTGTTCGGAAAACACATATTTTTAGAACGGTAAACCATTGGCATATAAGGGGTTGTGTTTGCGCCGTTCTCATTTCCGCCTCTTGGGAGGGTTTCCCGAACAGGCGTCGATCACCGTGGACATGGGCATTTCCAGCGCTTTGGCGATGTTTCGCCAGCTCATCGCCTGGTTTTAGCGGTCAAGTCTGGTCGGACGTCTTTGTGCGGAGTCTACGCTCTTGCCGCTCGGGCTTCAGTCGAGGAGAGTCTTCTGTTCAGGCTTGGGCGCGTAGCTGCGCAGGCGGGCGTTTCTTTTTAGCCGAATTGGTCACAGGCGTGCAAGTCGCTATCAGCAGGAGACCATCATGGCTAAACTCATTATTACTGCTGGATGCAAGCCAAAGGTGGCTACCCCGTCAAGCACAGGGAGGTGCGTATTCATGCAAAGAGCTCTAACTGGCGTGGGGCTTCTGTTCTTGATAGGTGGCACTGCGATTGCGCAAACTCGCGATCCCAGGGTGGATGAACTAACAAAGGAAACCGCCCAGCTTAAGAGCAGGATCGCCGATCAGGAGGGGAGGATTGCAGAACTAGATAAGGCCGTCAAGGCGTTGCAGACGGCTGCTGCGCCCTTGCCGACGCGCATCCCTTCGGAGACACCTCTTTGGCATCGGGCTTCAAATTGGACTCTTATAAAGAGCGGAATGTCGGAGCCCCAAGTTGTGGGAATCCTGGGGCCGCCGACGAGCGTGGATTCCTCAATCGACCGGCGGACGCTGCTTTACACCCCGGACGCGAGCTCCACATCGACGCTTAAAGGGAGCGTGACCTTGATAGGCGATCGCGTCACCGCGATGATCCCGCCGGCATTTTAGTGTAGGTTGGCTCCGAGATTGTGCGCCAAAAGGACCCCGAATACTGACGCTGCGCGTTGAAGCGCTACTGTCGACGCGGCGGCTTTCAGAAACGTGCGGCGATTGGGCGTCCTTTGTCTATAACACGACGCGTGGGGTGGGTCCTCAGGTCGGGCTGATTGAATCCCGAGTTCGCCGGGCGGCACTGCGGTCGCCGACGAACGCCAGGACTTCTGCCCGACGTCGGGGCCGCACTTCCGGGAACTGAGTGAATCGCGGTGGCTCTCGAGTTCGTGCCCGAACGAATGCAAATGCCTTGAGGGAACTATGACTAGAAAATTTGATGTGATCGCAATCGGAACAGGATCAGCCGCNNNNGTGGATTCGAGGCCGTTCGGAGGTACCTGTGCGCTCCGCGGGTGCGACCCAAAGAAGGTGCTCGTTGGAGCTGCAGAAGCCGTTGACTGGATTCGTCGAATGAAAGGAAAGGGAATTCAAGCCGCGAAGCTTGAGATTGATTGGCCCGAGCTAATGCGTTTCAAGCGTTCTTTCACTGAGCCCGTTCCAAAACGGCGCGAAGACGGGTTCGCGAAGGCCGGCATCGCAGCGTTCCATGGTCGGGCGCGCTTCGCCGGTCCAACTACAGTAGAAGTAGGGGAAGAGACATTGGAGGGACGGTACGTCGTTATTGCGGCCGGGGAGGTGCCGGCGGATTTGGAGATTCCCGGAACTAAGCACCTCACGACAAGCGAGCAGTTCTTGGAATTGAACGAACTCCCACGAAGGATTCTTTTTATCGGAGGCGGGTATATCGCCTTTGAGTTTGCGCATGTAGCGGCGCGTGCGGGATCGCAGGTCACAATCCTACACCGTGGCCCGCGTCCTCTTCCCCTTTTTGACCCCGATCTCGTTGATCAGCTCGTGGAGCGAACTCGCGAACTTGGCATCGACGTTCATCTCGGAACCGAAGCGATAGGAATCGAAAAGAGCACCGATCAGTTGGTTGTCCGGGCATTGACCGCCGGGGAGACGGGCACGTTTCAGACGGATATGGTTGTGCATGCTGCTGGTCGCGCTCCCGAGATCAGCGACTTGAATCTCGATGCTGCGGGGATCGAATGGGAGAAGCGGGGAGTGCGAGTCAACGAATTTTTGCGAAGTGTCTCGAATCCAGGTGTGTATGCGGCGGGAGATGCCGCCGCCAGTGAAGGCCCACCGCTGGCGCCTGTGGCGAGCTATGAAGGGCTGATCGTGGCCGCAAACCTCTTGAAGGGAGACCATCAGAGGCCAAACTATCTCGGGACTCCGTCAGTCGTATTCACGATCCCTCCGCTGGCTGCTGTTGGTCTCAGTGAACGCGGAGCACGGGAGCGAAACCTTAAGTTCAGGGTCAAAACGGAGATGACCCCGACCTGGTATTCGTCCCGGCGGGTTGCGGAAACATATTCCGGCTACAAAGTGCTCGTGGAAGAAGACACGGACCGCATTCTGGGCGCGCATATTCTGGGGAGCGAAGCTGGTGAAGTCATCAATCTCTTTGCGATTGCCATCCGTTCCGGGATGCGTGCCACCGATTTACAGCACATACTGTTTGCGTTTCCGACGAGTGGCTCAAACATAACACGCATGCTTTAGGCAGACAATCGAGCCCACGTTCCAATCGTGGTGACATCTCCGTCACTGCTACGGCTTCTGGCCGATTCTATCGTCCGCACTCGGAGCGATCGGCCTGCTACTTTGGCGTCTTCAAAGGAAGGCTTAACCACGCCATGCCGACGTCCCGGTTCATGTTGCCGCTCGTGGTCACCGAGGCATCATAAAAAATCGCCAAGCGACGACCGACAGGCACAACTGAGGGCATACCGATACAGCGCTTGCTCCACGAGCAGTTGGTCTGGTCGAGAACAACTGCTCGCTGTTCAGGATTCCAGTTGTTCAGATCCTGACTCCAGTAAACCCAGATGCTCTCAGTGTATTCGCCCTCCGCGTCCAGCCCGACGTGATTGGTAAAGAGAAACCACGTCCTGCTGGACGCTTCGAAATACAAAGCCGAGTTCTCGATCTGGTGCTCTTGAGGCAGCGCTGGCAGGGGATCGATCTCCCAGGTTCCGTCCAGATTCTTTGTTCGCGCGATCGACAGCGTCCGCAGTAACCGGCGTTTAGGTTCCTCTGTGAACGCCGCCGCGCTGAAGAACATAAGGTACTCGTCGCCCTGTTTCACGATCTGACCCGGGCTGGCAGTGTCGGGGTAATAGGTTCCGGCCTTGGTTCGGAATGGAACAACATTCCGTTGCTTTTCCCAGGGGCCTTCAGGCAGACGGCTTTTTGCAACGAGCGTGAAGTAAGGCACCGCCGGGATGCGATTCGGTGCCGGGGAAGTCGTTCGCGAACCGACGTAGAACATGCGCCACCACTTGCCATCGAACACGGTCCAGGGAGAACTCGCGGTTCCCGCATCGTCTGAGCCGGGCAAGCCGAGGTCGAGGACCGGGCCTTTGAGCTCCCAGTGTTGTAGATCACGACTGACAGCTAAACAAGCTCGCCAGCCGGTTGGCCCCGCGCCATCGTAATGCAAGTAGTAAATCCCGTGAGCTCGAAAACAGATTGCTTCGCGGGCACCGAGGTAGTCGCACTGGCTCGGACCTTGTCCGTGCCTGATGATCGGACCAGTGTCCATCGCATCGAGGCGCAAGATCGTGGAAGGCCGTCCGTCTGGATAGGACTTTCTCTCCGTCGCAATGGCTGGCTCCTCCGTCAGTGGCTTGGTTTGCGCGACGAGGATTCCCAAGTTCGACCACGCATGCGCCGACAAGGTATTCCGAAGAATCTGCCGTCGGCTCACGGGTCCGCGCGGTGATTTGTTCGCGAGTGAGACTTTCACAGCGACTCCTACGCTAACAAAACTACTCAGTTGAGGTTCGCTGGAGTAGCGGCGGTAGCCGGTCGCGAATGATCCGGTACTTTGAGCCCATTTAAAAATCAGCGCGCACCCTAGTAGCATTAGCCATGGGATTGTTATTTCGCATCCTGCGTTCAGGCGGATACTGGCTGGTTCTGCGTCGCAACCACGAGATGCGTGAGGCTCGCAAGTTGAGCCGAATGCGGATTTCCGGGAAGCGCCAGCAAGCCAGGCGTCGGCGTTGAGGCGTCAACCCGGCTGATTTGTCGCGAGCGGTTATCCAGCCGCATCCTGCCCTTCCGAATAGATCGGCGTGCGTATGTGATATAGGCTAAACGGTATGCCATACGCGATCAGCGGGGAAACACGTATCTATTGCGAGGAGTCGGGCACTGGGGCGCCATTGCTGCTCATCATGGGCCTTGGGTATTCGCATGAGATGTGGCATCGCACTCGCCCGGTGGTTTCTGCGCATTACCGAACGATTCTGTTCGATAACAGAGGTGTAGGAAAAAGCGATGTACCGCTGGGGTCCTACTCGATCTCTCAGATGGCGGATGACACTGCCGCGGTGCTGGATGCAGCGGGCGTCGCAAACGCTCACGTTTTCGGTCTGTCCATGGGCGGGATGATCGCTCAGGAGTTCGCTCTGAAATATCCCGAGCGGGTGAACCGGCTGGTGCTGGGCTGTACGGCCTGTGGAGGACGTAACGCAATTCCGGCAGCGCAAACTGTTGTTGATGTAGTTATGGCGCGCGCAAGAATGACGCCTGAAGAAGGTGCGGAAGCCATGGTGCCGTACATCTACGACCGTTCAACGCCACGCGAACGCATCGAAGAAGATCTGACGATCCGGCGACGCACCTATCCAGAAGCGGCAGGCTACATGGGCCAAGTGCAGGCGATCTTTGCCTGGACTTCATTCGACCGGCTTAAGCGGATTGGTGCGCCCACGCTGATCATACACGGCGACACCGACCAACTGGTTCCACCCGAAAACGCTCGGATTCTCGTCCAAACCATCGTTGGGTCGCGCCTGGTGATGCTCCCCCATGCGAGCCACATTTTCGTCACCGACCAGACGGCAGCGTCACACCGCGAGGTTCTGGCGTTTCTATCCGGTGAGAAATCGGCCGACCACGTTCGATAACCAACGGCGCGTACAGCATCCTGCCAGAGCCGTATCGCTTCCTGCCAGAGCCTTTTCAGCATCCCGAAATTCTATCACCGGATTTAAGCGTGATATTCTCGGTCGATGAAAGACGAGGATCCAAACGGTGCGTAACGGACTGGTAGTTTTGACGATACTTACTGCTCTTGGCGCTGCCTGCCGCGTCGCTACCCCCCATGAGGCTTCTACGGAAGAAGCTAGAACGCCCGACCCGCACATGGAGGAGTTGAAGTATTCCAAGTTTTGCACCGATGCCGCCGAAAAGCTTTGGAGTCGCCACGATTGGAAGGACCAGCAGGGTCCTCAAATCACTACGTACACTTCCCACTACAACAAGAAGCTAAACAAGTGCCTAGTTGATATACACGGGATTTCGTCTGTTGACGGCGGAAAAGTCATGGAGTCGGACCACATTTATGACGCCCTTGAAGACACCGTCCTCTGCGGCCGATTACTTGTGAAAAAGGGCGGTGGTCGAGACGACGACATCGAGAGCATCTTGTTGATAAAAGACGGGCGGACCATTCGAGACAAGGAGGAGGCTGCATCGTTCGTTCCGTGGTTTCAAAGCCTGATGAAAGATTGAATTCGCTTGTGCCAGCACGCAAATCCACCGGAACCGTAAAGGGACACACCGCCGAAAGAAGGCATCGATGCAGAGTACTCACAATACTCACATTTCACGTTGAAACATTTCCCCGCGGAGAGGGCGACAGTGGTAACCTTTGAACACACCGAGGCTGCCAGTTCTCGAATTTAAAGGAAAAACACTTATGCGCATTTCTCAGTACTGGCTGGTCATCTTCTCATTCGTCGTGGGCACCGCATCTCTGTGCAGCGCCGGAACGATCATAGTTGGCGGGCCTGCAGATACCTCAAACGGCAACGCAAACCCGTTCGGATCTGCTTTTAGTGGCGAAGATTACCAGCAGGTATATACGAGCAGCTTATTCAGTGGCCCAATGACTATTATCGGCCTGAAATTCTTTAACACGGCGGTTAACGATAGCCCAACGGCAACGTCACCGGGCACTTTCACCATCTCACTGTCAACAACATCGGCGGACTGGGACACCCTGAGTAGTACGCTGGCGAACAATATCGGCGGGAATAACACCTTGGTCTTCAGCGGTAGCCTGGCTCAGCCTTGGGCCTTTGGCGACACGCTGTCGATCGTGTTTTCTACACCCTTCAGTTACGCCCCCGGGCCGGGGGCCAACCTCCTGCTGGACGTCGCCTTCACTGGAGTGATTCCTGCGAGTAGCGTTAACGATATTTTTTTCGACACGAACGGGTTCAACAACGGTGGGTTGAATGGCAACACCTTCTTTGGGCGCGCCGCCAACGAAGCAGACAACAGTAACGCTGGCTACGGGTTGGTCACTGGCTTCGTAACGACTCCTGAACCAGCCAGCTTCGGGCTTCTTGGTGCCGGATTAATCGGTTTCCAGATGGTGCGGCTTCTCCATATCCGGAGATATTAAGATAGGTGCCTATGCCTTGGGCTTGGGGCTGGCCTTCTTGCCCGGCTTGGCCTTGGCTCGGGGCTGTGCGGGCGCGTGTTCGCGAACGTCCGCCCCGAGGCTCCGAATAGCCTTCCAAATACGGCCCACCGCGACGTTGCGGGTTGTGAACTTCTTGACGGGCTTCACGCCCGCCCGGCTGTTCCAGATGTTAACGAGCCGCTCGGCGGCCAGTCTGCCACCAGTTTCGTCAGTTCCTTTTGGCTGCGGAACTGTTGAGTATTTTCGGGAATCGCGGCGTCGGTTTCGATGGCCGTGATGTTGTTTTCGCTGTCGATCGTGAAGATCATGAATGTTCGTCTCCTTTCGCGGCGTCCGCCGCGGTGATCACATTCATCACTCCGTGTCTGGAAATTAGCAAGCGAAACGTTGACTTTATGGGGAGCGAGGGATGAGCGAAAAACGTGAAAGTCCGATGCGGAGCAAACGGCAAGACGAGTTCATCGTCGCGTTGTTGGAACATCCGACGCTGGACAAAGCCGCGGCGGCACTCGG
>PNAJ01000068.1 GCA_003170295.1 Bryobacterales bacterium
CAGCAGCAGGATCGGCCAGTACATGTGCGGCAGTTGCACGAGGCCCAGCGAACGGGCCAATGGGGAATATGGCAACCACATCCCGAAGGCCATGATGCATAAAGTTGTTACGGTCAGCGGCCAACTCGCCCGGCTCTGAATGAAGGGAATTTTGTTGGTGCGAATTACATGGATGATGAGGGTTTGGGTCATCAGCGACTCGACGAACCAGCCGGTTTGAAATAGCGGCGCACGGGAAGGGTCCCGGCAGTTAAAAACCCAAAGCATGACGAAGAACGTCGTGTAGTCGAAGATCGAGCTGATGGGGCCGATGAAAAGGATGAACCGCGTGATCTCATCGATGTTCCAGGGCCGCGGGTGCGCCACTTGCTCGTCGTCCACGGAGTCGATGGGGATCGGTACTTGCGAGAAATCGTAGAGCAGGTTGTTGGTCAGCACCTGGATCGGGGCCATGGGAATGAAGGGGAGGAACGCGCTGGCGCCGAGCACGCTGAACATGTTTCCGAAGTTGGAACTGGCGCCCATGCGGATATACTTGAGGATGTTCGCGAAGACTTTCCGGCCCTCCACCACGCCCCCTTCGAGCACCATCAGGTCCTTCTCGAGCAGAATCAGATCGGCCGATTCCTTGGCAATATCCGTCGCGGTGTCGACCGAGATGCCGATGTCCGCGGCTCGCAAGGCGGGAGCATCGTTGATTCCGTCGCCCATGAATCCGACGACGTGTCCCTTGCCGCGGAGGGCTCGGATGACGCGCTGCTTGTGGGCCGGAGAGAGCCGGGCGAAGAGAGTGGTCTGCTCGGCCGCATCGGCCAGTGCAGGGTCGGACATTTTCTCTACATCGGCGCCCAGGAGCATGGGATCGGGCGAGAGACCCACATCCTTGCACACCTTGCGGCTGACGAGCTGGTTATCGCCGGTTAGGATTTTTACGGCCACGCCATGTTTGTGAAGGGCTTCGAGTGCCGGTCCCGCGGTGTCCTTGGGCGGGTCGAGAAACGCGACGTATCCTTTGAGCACGAGGTCACTCTCGTCATTTTTTGCGCAGATCTGTTTGCCTGACAGCTCCTTTGTCGCAACCGCCAGAACCCGGAAGCCGTCGTTGCTGAGGCTCTCGTACTCTTGCTGCAGGCCGACGATGAGCTTGGGGTCCATTGTCGATAGCTTGCCGTCCAGCTCGAAGTGAGAGCATTGGTGGAAGACCTCTTCGGGAGCGCCCTTCGTGAGGAGGATCGCTTTGCCTTCCGGGTTCTCGACCAATACGGACATCATGCGGCGCGTAAAGTCGAAGGGGATCTCGTCGAGCTTCTTGTACTTCTCGACGATCGCTTGTGCGTGGAAGTCGGGGCTATCGAGGATTGCCCGGTCGAGCAAGTTCTTAAGGCCCGTCTGGAAGTGGCTGATCAGATAGCCGTCCAGAAGCACTTCCTCCGTTTCCCGACCGGCGACGTTGCAATGACGTTGCAAAACGACGCGATCCTCGGTGAGCGTACCCGTTTTGTCGGTGCACAATACATCCATTCCGCCGAAATTCTGGATGGCGTTGAGGCGTTTGACGATTACCTTCTTTCGGCTCATCGCGAGCGCACCCTTCGAGAGGCAGACGGAGACGATCATAGGTAGCATCTCCGGGGTGAGACCAACGGCTACAGCCATCGCGAAGAAAAAGGCTCCTTTCCAATCGTGCTTGGTGAATCCGTTAATAAGGAAGACCAGGGGCACCATCACCGCCATGAGTTTGATCATGAGCCAGGTAAAACGGTTTAGGCCCTGGTCGAAACTCGTCGGAGTCCGGTCCTCCGCGATCGAGCCGGCCATGCTGCCGAGATAGGTATTGACGCCGGTGGTGACGACGACTGCGGTCGCGGTGCCGCTTTCGACACTCGTGCCCATGAAACAGGTGTTCTTGAGCTCGGTTGGTGAGCTGACACCAGTGGTTTCGGCATCATGGAATTTCTCGACGGGGAGCGACTCTCCGGTGAGACTTCCCTGGCTGACGAAAAGGTCCTTCGAAGAGAGCACGCGGACGTCGCCCGGGATCATGTCTCCGGCGGATAGCTTGATGACGTCGCCCGGGACGAGATCGCGCAAAGGCATCTCTTTCGCGGCGCCGTCCCGAAGAACGGTGGCAGTGACGTGGATCATGGCTTTCAGTTCAGCCGCCGCGGCGTCGGCACGGGCCTCCTGTACGAAGCGGAGCACCACACTAAGCACGACCATGCCAGCCATCACGGTCCCCGCGCGCGCGTCACCAGTAATGTAGGAGACCGCCGATAGGGTGGCCAACAGAATCACGAGCGGGTTCCGGATGATTTTCAGAAGACGGTCGGGCCAGCCTTGCCGGTGCTCCTGCGCCACCTCATTCGGACCCGTGGTGCGGGCTCGCTGTTCGGCCTCCGTTTGCGTCAGCCCCGTCAAAGCCGTTTGCAAAGAGCGCAGCAACTCTTCGCCATCCTTCGCGGCTGCATCGAGTACAGCGGGTGAAACGCGAATGTTCTGGGCCTTCGCTTTGAGCGGAATCGGCGGCTCATCCGGGTGCGCGAGGGTTGTCATAGGGCCTTACAAAGTTTACTCGCCTACGAGGCGTGGTCGATTTGCGCCAGGGTCACGCGGCGGAGCACGGAGCGCTTCTTCCGAGTTTGGGAAGAATCCTTGTTAACGCGCGGGGTTCGTTCGAAAGTCCCTCCAAAATCCGGCTCGACCGTGGCACAAACACAATACGTTACACGCAAAAGCATTTACTGTTCGGAAAACACTGTTTTTCGACACTCGGAGGCGCAGAAACGGAGCAAACTCTGCGTGGCCTTGCCCGAAACCGCGATTCGCGTAGTCACAACCTGCCGACCCTGGCGAATTGCAAATAGGGCCGGAGTCCCAAGCAGTTCAGGTTTTGATACGATGCCGGGGTGCGCGATCTTGTCACCCTTTTAGTTCATCTCATCGCTACTCTTGCCCGACTCATTGGCCCGGGCGGGGTTCGTTCTGTGGTGGCGGAGTCTATTCTCGTCAAACACCAACTGGTGGTGCTCAATCGTTCGCGAAAGCGGGCACCGCATTTACGAGCATCGGATCGATTAGTCGCCGGGCTGTGCGCATTTCTGATCCGCCCCGCCCGTTTGGTCCGTTCCGCAGTAGTCTTAAAACCCTCAACTCTTTTGCACTTTCATAAAGCGTTGAAGAATCGGAAATACCGCCGGCTTTTTTCGCCAACAGGACGGCGTAAGCCCGGTCCAAAGGGGCCCTCTCAAGAACTCATCGATGCTGTCATCCAGATGAAACGGCGCAATCCCACTTGGGGATGTCCAAGAATCGCGCAACAGATTGCATTGGCCTTTGGGGTCGAGGTAGATAAGGACGTGGTACGCCGCATTCTGGCTGTGCATTTCCGGCCGGTACGCGAATCCGGTGGTCCATCCTGGTTGACGTTTCTAGGCCACATGAAGGACAGTCTATGGAGTGTCGATTTGTTCCGGTGCGAGTCCGCGACACTGAGAACGCATTGGGTTTTGGTCGTGATGGGCCAGTACACGCGCAAGATCATCGGGTTTGGCACGCACCCCGGAATCGTCGATGGAATGTCGTTGTGCCGGATGTTCCAGC
>PNAJ01000086.1 GCA_003170295.1 Bryobacterales bacterium
ATAGAATCCTTTTCATTAACGGCTGCTTCCCCCAACGCCGTATTAGAGGGGTGCCCCGAATCTCGCTAGCTGGCGACAGGCACGGCTTGTTCGTAGTAGTAAAACAAGATGTCCGTCGCGGGCGCCTTCATGCCAAGCTGACGCAGCATGCCGACGATTTGGCCGCGGTGTAGCGTGGCGTGGTTCACCACGTGCATCACGATCTGCCACGCAGGCAGGCCGGCATTGCCGACAAAGCGTGATTTGAACGGAACCTGACGGGCGAGGTCTGAGTCCGTGACCGCATTTGCCCAGGCTTCCCACTTGGCCTGCAGTCGAGGCCATTCTTCGATAACGAAATCGAGCGACGGAAGCGCATCATGGGGCGGCACCGGATAGCCGGGGTCGGCGATCCGCGAAAACCAGATTGCGTCTCCGAAATAGATGTGAGCGAGCGTGTTCGCGATGCTTTCGTGGGAGACGCCCATCGGCTTGGTTCGGTCCTCGGGCGGCAGGGCGACCGCGACCTCTAGCACCTTACGCGAGGCCCAGCCTGAATATCGAATGTATGTGCGAACTTCTTGACCGGTCATTTGTTTTTACTTTATAACGCACGCCTGAGTTCGTCGACATCCCCTATGCCACAGGCCGCCCGTGGCTGGATCGCGGAAGCTGATGTTTCCGCGAACGCCGTTTGGGACCAATGTCCGAGTGGCCGACAACTCGCCCAGAGCGCCAAAAAACGCTGCGCCGTTACTCGCGACCGTGAGACGGCCAGATATCAGCGATGCGCGTTATACGGGCCGTGTGTCCGCGATCAGGTCGCACAAAGGGTCCTTTGCGCCCATTGGGCCGGGGACAGTCCCGGTTGAAACCGTGAAAGTTATACGACCCAATCACGTTTCGGATCTTTCACGTATAAACGTTTTACAGTGCCGCAAGAGGTGCACAGGTCAGCAAAAAGGGTCTCCCTTTTCCCCCTTTCGGATCGTTTGAAAAAGCCTTTCTCTTTCTCTTTGCAGAGGAGGCCGGGACGTACGTCACCACCACCACCAGAAGCAGAAACAGTGAGACCGCTGATGAGTTGTGAACCGCCGCAGTGTTCACATGTATTGTTGGGCATGGACAACTATAGCCCATGAGGGTAATTCATGATCCCCCGTACCGTCCGACAAAGGGTAGAATAGGGAACACTGCCCGCCCCCTTCCCTGCCGCGCACTTTTCCGCTATTTGTTTGCGCTATGAGGATTCCGCTGAAGCCGAACAGTGATTTCGCTGCGAAGCCGATCACGATTCCGTAGGAAACCGATCAGACGTCGGAGCGAAGCGACGCTGGCTTTTTGATTGTGCGGTAAGTGATCGGAATGGTCAAGAAAAATCTGTCCGGAGCGTAGCGGAGGAGGGATGCCGATAGCAAGGAAAGGGGTGCGGGGAAAGGGACGCAGGCCCTTGCCCTGCCCAGCACACAGTGACCCGGAGCGCGATTAGCGCTCCGGCTTATCACCGCGCGGTTTGCGCATGGAGTCACCGCGCAGTTCGATCCGATGGGCGTTGTGGACAATGCGATCCAGGATTCCGTCGGCCACGGTCGGATCGCCGATCTGCTCGTGCCATCGCGTGACCGGAAGCTGCGAAGTAAGAATCAGCGAGCGCACTTGATAGCGGTCTTCGCAGATCTCCCAGAAGTCGCGGCGCTCGGGTTCGCTCAGCGGCGCCATGGCCCAGTCATCGACCACGAGCACATCGATGCGGCTCAGCCGCGCGAGTAGATTGCGGAAGCTGCCGTCGGCCCGTGCCATCGCCAGATCACGGAACAGCGCCGCCGCTCGTGTGTAGTAGGCAGAGTGGCCGTCGCGGCACGCCTTCTGTGCCAGGGCACAGGCGATAAAGCTCTTGCCGACGCCGGTTGGTCCCAGCACGAAAATGTTCTCATGATTACGCACCCACGCCGACTCCTTCGTTAAGCCGCGCACCACGCTCTTCTCCAGCCCGCGCGCGACTCGATAATCGATATCTTCCACACACGCGTCGACGCGCAACTTGGCGCTCTTCATCCGCCGAGCCAACGCCTGGTTCTCGCGCCAGCTCCACTGTTGATCTACCAGCATCGCTAGCCGGTCGAGGAAGCTCAGCTCGCGCGAAGCTGAGTCCTGTTCCTGCGTTTTCAGCCCTTCCACCATTCCGTGTAGCCGCATGGCGAGGAGTTTTTCGTTCATCGGTTGTTCCAGCATGATGGTCTCCTCCTTATTCGAAGTATTCGGACCCACGGATGTTGTCGTGTGGTGGTGGCGAACTGGCCGGCGGCGACGATGACGTGGACAGCGGTTGCTGATCGAGTCCGCTCTTGAGAATCGACTTCACGCTTTGATAGCGGCAGGCGCCCGTGAGCAACGCCCGTTCCGCCGCTGCTTCCACGCGCGCCATCGAGTACTGGCCCGCAAGCCGGATGATCCCGAGGCAGGAACGATAGCCCATCTCCGGATGCGGCTTGTCGTTCATGATCCGTTCGAACAATCGTGCGGTGTGCGGCCCGATATTCGCAGCCCACTTCACCATGCGTGAGGGCGGCCACTCCAGGTGGGCTTGATGCGACTTGGGCCGATGCTCAGAAATAGTTACGGTTTGCTCACGCGCTCGTGCGCGAAGGTGCGAGGCGACACGCTGGCTTTTGTAAAAGATCTCGATGGTCGCCGGAGTGGAACGCACTTCAACCACTTCGCCGGTGAGCACATACGGCGCGCTGTAGAAACTGCCGTCGAAAACGATGTGGTAATCGATGTTCACTTTGGCGCGCGACCACTGGCTCAAGTCAAACCGTTCGGCCGGCAGCGGGCGCAATGCGGGGCGATCGAGCGTCGCGAACAAACTCGCCCTCGATCCTTCGCGTTTGCGAAAGGGGCGTTGGTTCAGCTTGGTGAGCAACTCGCGAATCGCCAGGTTGAGTTCCGCCAGATCGAAGAACCGCCGGTGTCTCAACGCCGCGATGATCCAGCGCTCAGCCAGCAGCACTCCCGATTCGACTTTGGCTTTGTCGCGTGGCTTGTAAGGCCGCGCCGGCACGACGCCAATGCCATAATGCATCGCCATCTCCTGATAGGTCGGATTCAGATCCGGATCGTAGCGGCAGGCTCTGGTCACGCCGGTCTTGGCGTTATCCGGCACCACCAGTCGCGGAGCACCGCCGAAAAACTCGAGCGAATGCACATGAGCCTGAATCCAGGCTTCCATCTGCTGATCCCCTGTGGCCTCGGCGTACGTGTAAGAACTTGCTCCCAGCACCGCGACGAACAACGACGCCTGCGATACCCGGCCGGTCACCGGATCGTGCAACGGGATCGTCATGCCTGCCCAATCGACGAATAGCTTCTCGCCCGCCGTGTGTTCTTGTCGCAGCACCACGTCGAGCTTCCGCCGCCACTGCTGATACAGTTCGCAGAAGAAACTGTATCCGTAGCCATCGGGCTGCGTCTGGCGATACTCTTCCCACACCAGGCGCAGTGTCACGTGACGATATTTTTTCAGTTGCTCATGAACCGCCGCGAAGTCGGGCAGCGACCGCTGTACTGCGATGACCGGCGCTGGCGCGCAACCGAACAGCGCCCGTTCCAGACACGTGTCATCCCAGTCATCCGCCAGCGGCCAACTCAGTCCGGCGGCGCTGGCTCGCCGCAGATATTCGTGGACCGTGGCCTGACTGATCGAGCAACTTCGGGCGATTTGGCGTTGCCCGAGCTTCAACTCGAATCGTAGTCGAAGTACTTCTTTGATCTTGCGCATGGACAATCTCCTGGCTGGCAAGC
>PNAJ01000163.1 GCA_003170295.1 Bryobacterales bacterium
GTTCTATAAAAAAGGATGTCAAGAGAAAAAGCTCCCCCGCGAGCTGGAAGCCGCGAAAAGTTTCGGCATCCAGCCCCCAGTCGCTGTGCAGGTGCCTCGAGGGGCGTACGCGTGCGTGGTCTGGCTGTGAAACGGCGAGATGTTAGATGCCGGGTCATTAAGTTTCCCAACTCTCCTTTCCCTCTTATGAGGAATGGTTTCTTCAGAACGGCCCGGAGCGGTCAAGGGCGCGCGGTTTGGGCGCGGCGTAGCGAAGCCTTGACGGCGAGGACCGTTCTGAGAGGATCTGCGACGAGGGAAAGGAGGAGCTCCAATTCGATTCGATTTCTGAAGCGCAACAAGCGAAACGGTTGCCTGTGCATGTGGCAACCATAGTTCTATCTGAGACTCGCGGCCTATAGCTTTGTTCGGTTATCCGAGGGGGCATAGGGTTAACGATGAGACTTGAGTGCCAGAGCACATTCGATGCCTACCAAAAGTGTGGATACTCTCCCTCGAACCGAGCGCTTCGCGAAACTCGACTGGCCAGCAGCAGGATTGACCCTGAGGTTGGCATCGGCTCTCGCTACACGCTCAAGCTGCTTGTTGTTTCAGTTTCGCCGGATCGAAGCGTTCTCCTTTCTTCCAGATCTTTAATGCGATGGCCGCAATCTTGCGCGCCAGAGTCAGGCGCGCCATTGGGGGTTCCATCCCGCTGGCCAGCAAATTCTGATAGAACTCTCCCAACGGATCATCCTTGCAGGTGCCGGCCTGCGTGGCCGCACTCTTGAAGAGATTCTTCAGATCATGATTATGGTTGACGTTGAGACCGCGCAGCGCCGGTGGTTTCCGCGCATGCTGCAGTTGTCCCCCTGTGTACCGGTATTCGCCGCTGCTCCGCGTCCGCAGGCCCAGGCCGCAGTAGTTCCAAAGTTGGCGTTTCGTACGGAAACGATGCGGTGTCTGAANNTAGTTCCACAGTTGTCGCTTCGTGCGGAAACGATGCGGTGTCTGAATGAGAGCGATCAGAAGGGCGACCCGGATCGGGCCCAGCCGGGGAATCTGTTCGAGGAGCTGACGGGCGGGATGCTTCCGACTTTCCGCCAGCAACTCCTTCCGCGTTTCCTTCCGTATTCCCATCAGAAAGTCGAGTTGTTGATAAGTCCGCTCAGCCCGGCGGCGCACGCCGGCTTCCCGTAGTTTCTCCAGCCAGGCGGCGCGATGGCGCGGGGAATAGACCTCCTGGCCGGCGCAGGGAATCGCCCAGCTCCGATATATCGCCTTGAGACGATTCATCACGCGCGTGAGATCTTTGCTGGCGGCGAGATAGCTGCGACTCAGTTCCCGCAGTGTGCGGACCCCGGACTCTCCGTGATACACCGGCGTCAGAAGTCCCGCGCGAAGCAGGTCGCTCAGTTTGCGTGCATCCACCCGATCGTTCTTGTTGCCAGCTTTCAGCAGCGCGTTCTTCCGCGGATCGCATACGACCACATTGGTCACGTGGGGCTTGAGCAAGTCGTACAGCCAGGCTGCACTGGTCCCTTCCTCGAAGGTTACCGACAAACTGCCGCGCAGTCCCTGGATGAACTCCAGGACAGTGGCTGCTTTCGTTTCGATGATGCATTCCATCAGCACCTTTCCGGCGGCGTCACTGACCGCAATCGAGATGCTTGCCTGATGCACGTCCATGCCAATATACTTTCTGTTGTCCATGGGGTGCTCCTTTCCGTCGGTCGTGAGCCGACGTCTCAAGCCTACTTTGTAAGGGGGCGCTTTTTTATAATGCGTTAACAGCCGAACACAGCAGCTATACTCAAGCCAGGAGGGATAGAGCCATGCGCAAATGGATGTTATTTACGGTCGCTGCGATTTCAGGGGTCAGCTTAGCATTCGCACAACCGGCGCCTCACTTCTCTATCGAAGGAGGTTTGATGTCCCCACAATCGGCTGAAAGCCATTTGCCCGTCCTGTTCATGTGCGTGGTTTTGGTTTGACCTGCGGACTGAAGGGTGGAAGTGATTTTCACGCTGTAACTTTCTGGACCAGAGAAGATGATCTCGCTATCGCTTTCCAGATGATTTTGAGAGCAGCTAGTGTGCGATTTCCACGAACTGTTGGTACGGCTGCTGTAGGTGGTCTTGCAATCGGGGAGCGGATTTACGAACTTCGAGGCGTCGAGCGTCTCGCGCGTCTGACAGACCTTGACTGTGCTACCGCTGGCCTCAATTCCCCGCTGCTTCATTGCGGCTTCAACTTCCGCGCGGCGCTCGGGCGGCATGTTCTTCAGCCGTTCGGACATGTCGGGACTTTTCTTCCCATTGGTTTCTCGCTCAATCTGGATCTGCCAGAGTCCCGGCTTAATTGGAGCTACTTGTCCACTGGCGGAAATGGCAATGAGAGTAAAGCTTATCATCGCCGGAAGTACCGTTTTGATACGAAGCATTTTGACTGTCCTTGATTTTTTGATCTGGTTAGCAGCGGCACGTGCAATCTGCAGACTCGCAGACCCAAGCTGTGAATCGCCGTGCAGACCTAAGTATACTGCTGCAACCGGTCGGGTGCGGGACCAGGAGCCGACCAGCTTGGCCAGTTCCTGGGGAGAGCCGAAATACTCGGCGCTGTGAATCTTGGCGGCCCGCGCTTCGACAAGCGATGCGAAAGCGCCGACGCATTTTCTTGCCACCGAATCCCAACCCATTGTTCTCTCGCCCGGTTTAGGATTGGTGTTACATGAGTGCCGCTTACGTTTTTGTAGAGAATCAGATTCCGTGTGTACCACGGAACCGCCAGCGCCAGCACCAGAAGCGCCCCCACCAGCACTGTTTTAACTCGCGTGCGGCTGCGCCAAATCAGTATCGCCGCAGTTGCAAGGGCCAGCAGAGCGAAAACCAGGAAGTAAGCCTTCGTAAGTAGCCCCGCCCCGAGCCATGCTGCGGTGCGCAACGCAGATCGTCGATCCGGTCTCGTGACAAAGCTCGCAAGGGAGGCAAGGAATAAAGCGCTGAGCCCGACAGCAAGCCAGTCGTTCGCGACATGAGCGATCGTGGCATAGAGCATTTCCGAACAGAAGATTGTGAACAGCATCGCGTTTGCATACCGATCTGGCACCTCCAGCGTGCGACACATCGCGATCCCGCCAAAATAGATCAGGACGGTCGCGAACACTGCGCAGAAAAGGCGAAGTATCAATACACGAATTGTGATTGGAGCCTTCGACAATGGCCAGTCCAACAACGCGAGAATAGTATAGGCGAGGGGCGGATGATGAGCTTCGTAGTTGGGCCTGGCGCTGCTCTCCGAATCGGGGCGTAGCCGGTCCAATTCGTCGCGCCTCCGCTCTTTTTCTGCTTGCGCCAAGGAGAACCACGTATCGTAGGAGGTTGCCTGGGGAATCCATCGTTGGACGATATAACTGACCGGAGCTAACTGGAACGATCTTGACACATCGCTGGGAACTAGCGTTAGGCCAAGCACGGGCAGTCGATGTGTTTGCCACAGAGTTTCGACGTATGCAAAATGGAAGGCCTCATCAAATCCTTCCCAAAGCGGCAGCAGCCCACTAAACAAGCAAGCGTTCACGACGCCGAACATCAGAATGACATGGCGTATCCGCACTGGCAGACGCAAAGTGTAGCACGCTATATGGTGAGCGTGATGGCCCGAATGGAACGAAGCCAGGCGCGACTCTGTCATTTGAGATTGAGGTGTTGGGAGAGAAAGAATCGCTGCGCCAAAAGGTCAACGCCTTGATCCTCAGCAGCAAAGAATTCGATGCCGCCAGTGATTTCGACGCCCTCAATCGCGTTTCGTCTACGGGAATATTGCCACGGATATAGGCCGTGATTTCTACGCCACGCTCAAACTGAACGTTTTTGCCTTTCATCCACACTAGCACCGGCGAGGCGGCGACGGTCGCGGCAAGACGTCCTCCGTGCATTTGGTTTTCGCCTTCCTGGCTCGTCGCGCGGAGGGTCGCAGTGCCGCCGTCTCCCAACCGCACCGAATCCACACTGATTTCCAGCTCGCCAGCGCGCCCGAACCGTCGCTTCGGTTCCACTTTGCTAACGTGACCGAACGCCAGACTGCCTTTTGGGATCGTACAATATGTAGTTGTAATGATTATGGTCGAATTTATGCGAGTCTTTCGCGTCCCCGCTCTTCAAACTAGCCTGTTCGATCTGGAGACAATGATATGCGTTCCTCGTCGCCGCGCGCCGCTCTTATCGGTGTGTTTGCCGTCTGTTGCAGCGCACAGACCACGGTAAAGAATGAAGCCGGAGCCGGACCCGCCGAGTACGGAGCCGCTCTGTTGCGCGCGGCGTCGGCCAGGAGCTCTCTGGGCAGTGTGCGGCTGGCAATCTCCCGCGAATTGAAGCCGGAGTCCTTCCGCATTGCGAAGGCAGGCGGCGGCTACCAGATCTTCGGCGGCGACGCGCGCGGCGTGCTATACGGGGCGTTGGACGCGTCGGAACAGATCGCCCTGAGCGGGGTGGTGCGGGAGAAGCAGGAACAGCCATCGCTGGGTATCCGCGGCCTGAAGTTCAACATTCCGCTGCCCGGCACTGGCTATCTCTCGGAAGAGGACTTGGCCAACAATCAGTGGTTCTGGAGTCTGGACTATTGGCGGGAGTTTCTCGATATGGCCGCGCGCAACCGCTACAACGCCCTCACCTTCTGGAGCGCGCACCCGTACGGGCGCATGGTGCGGATCAGGAAATATCCCGAAGCCGCCGAGGTGAGCGATGCCGAGCTGGACCGCAACATCGCGTTCTTCCGCAAACTATTTCAGATGGCAGCGGACCGTGGGGTCGATACATATCTGGTCACCTGGAACATTCACGTCTCCCCCACCTTCGCCGAAAAGCGCGGTATTCCAGCCGCGGGCTTCGATTCGCCGGAGGTCCGCGACTATCAGCGCGAGGCCATCAAGGCTCTTTTCGCCACCTATCCGATGCTCACCGGGCTGGGCACGACGGTCGGCGAAAGAATGGGCGATCTTTCGGTGCAGCAGAAGCTCGACTTTGTGGCCGACACATACTTCGCCGCTCTGCGGCAGATCGGACGGCGGGCGCCGTTCATCCTGCGCTACTGGCAATCTGCACCGGAGCCGATGGCGGCGATGCTCGCGAGGGTGAAATACCCCGGGCCGCTCTATCTCGACATCAAGTACAACGGCGAGCATATGTACTCATCGGTGAAGCCGCATGTGCTGGACGCGAAGTGGGTGGAACTTGCCGGCAAGGGCCACTGGCGTCTGCTGTGGCACCTCCGCAACGACTGCGTCTTCATCCTCCGTTGGGGAGATCCGGACTTCGTGCGCGAGACCGTGCGCAACATGATGAAACTGAATTCCGCGGGCTTCCTCGAGGGATCAGAGGTCGATGTGCCCGGTCCCGATCGCATCCATGCCGACGCTGCGAAGGCGCATCTCGACTGGCAATACAAGTTCGAAAAGAATTGGTTCCGCTACATGCTCTGGGGACGGCTGAGCTACAACGCAGATGAGCCTGACGCGACCTGGACGGCGTACTTTCAACGCCGTTTCGGCGCTGCGGGAGCGGATGTGTTCGAAGCTATCCGGGAGGCGAGCAAGATCGTCCCGCTGGTCACTTCGTACCACTGGAACTACATGAACGGCGACTGGTACCCGGAAGGCTCGATTGGTTCGTGGAATACTTCGTATGAACAGCCGCGTCGGAACTATCGGCGCGTGACCATGTACCACGACATCCGCACCTGGGTCTTCAACAACACCATCGATTCGGGTTACCTCAACATTCCGGAGTTCGTGGCAGGATCGCGGAGGGCGACTGGACCGCTCGAGGTCGCCGCGAGGCTCGAGGAATTCGGCAGGAAGACGCTGGACGGAATCGCGAAGGCTCGGGGCCGCGTCGAACGCGGGAGCAAGGAGTTCGCATGCACCGATGCCGACATGCAGGCGTACGGGAATCTCGGGCTCTACTATGCCGAGAAGCTGCGGGGCGCCGCGCACCTCGGGCTCTTCCTGTTTTCCGGTAAGGCTACCGAGCGCCAGGCTGCGGTGGAACGCTTGCATAACGCCGCAGGGGCCTGGCGCAGCGTCGTGGCGGCGACGGAGAACCACTACATTCCGCACGAAATTTGGCTCTTCGGACAATTCGATTGGAAACGCTACCTGCCCGATGTGGATCACGACATCGTCATCGCCCAGGAAGCCACGGCGTTCCGCCAGACTTCCACGTACGACGCCGATGGCCTGCACGAGTGGCTGGCGTACGCATACGGGCTGCTCGGCAGAAAACCGGACACAGAGGCGGCTGCGCCTGCGGCCCTAGTACGAATCGAGGCCGAGTTGGCGCAGAAGATCACCCCACGATTCACCGCCGCGGATGATGTGGCGGCATCCGGCGGCAAGTACATCGTGGTCGGCCCCGCGCCACAGGTGCAGGCCGGCGACGCGATCACCGGAGTGCGGGACTCTATCACCACGGCAACCAGTGCATCCTATCGGATCGAAATCCCTTCCGACGGCGCGTATCAATTGTGGGCGAGATGCTGGTGGCAGGGTCGTGGCGACAGCTTCGGCGTGTTCTTTGACGAGAGCAACACCGACGAAAGCGGCTCGCACAGGTTGCGCCCAGCGGCGGACGCGTCGTTGCACTCCTGGGTGCTGGAGAAGATGCAGAATACGCTGTACCTCGGGAAAGGAATCCACACGCTGCGGTTTTTCGGACGCTCGGCAGGCTCGCGAATCGACTGGTTCGTGGTCGGCCCGCCAGCGGCGAGTCCGGCTTCGGCTCACTGATGGTCGGCGCGTCGCTGCTGTTTCGGGTGCAGCGGACCGATGCCCACTGACCATATCGTCGCCATTCTCATCGCGGAACGCGACAAGCTCAATCGCGCCATCGAAGCGCTTGAAGGAACGAAAACGCCGGCCATTCATACGCCTGTGGCTGAAACGACCGCACCGAAAAAGAAACGGCATATCAGCGCCGCTACTCGGCGGAAAATGGCGCTGGGGCAGAAGAAACGCTTCGCGGCTTTGAAAGCGGCGAAAACGTAAGATTGTTTGGCTGCGAGACCGATTCGTTCTGGGCGCTCTACCTTGGTACCTGCTCCAGGCCGCTAGCAGATCTCGAAAGCACCGTTGCCCAGTCGCACACGCTCTTTCATATACTGATCAGTCCCAGTCCGCCGGTTCCTCTGGCTTTCTCGACTTCAAAGTCACTTCCAATATCTTCGATGAAAAGAGCCAAGCGTTTCCGGCTTAATGGTCGCGCTGCGATACGAATAACATCCGAATCGGAAGCAAAATAGGCTGGCGCAGATGCGCCAGTGATACTATGTCCCGCATGAGCCCACCGTTCGATCCTAAGCGGATCCGGTCTTACGAGTTCGAGTTTGGTGCTGGCGGGAATCGGCTCGGCTGCAACTTGCGCCTCGATGATGGCTCGCTTCTGTTCATTCATGATTCCGAAATTACAGCAGAAATCGAGCAGTTCATCTCAAGCCTCGGACCGCCCTCCGCGAATTAATCGTCGCGGAGAGCCGAATATATTCCGTTCAGTGTTGGACATCAGGCAACGAATCGAACTGCCAGGCCCTTCGATTGCCAGCACATGCTCCCGTCCGCTGGGCGATATCTTGAAGATCCGTACCCGGCCCGAAGCGATCATATATAGGCCAGCGCAAGGTTCGCCTTCGGAAAACAGCAATTCTCCGGGCGAATAAGCTCTTGCGCCGGTGCGCCTCGAAAGAAGCTCTATTTCTACTTCAGTGAGCGCCGCAAATAAGGGAGCGGCTTTCAGAACCCTCCCAATGGCGGTCCGGTCGAGAGACATCCTCCCTAATGTTAAACAAATCCATGATCCCCTGTAGCTGGAGCGGCCGGATTTCGCGATCACGACGCCATGATACTTATCCGTCACCGTCCTCTTCGGAGCACCGAGGATCGGCCTTTTTAGGCCGAAACTTCACCGTGGTTCGCTTAATGCAGGCTGGGTTACACGAACCGAAGGTCGTTAATGAAAAGCCTAGACGCCGACTATCGTCGGCGAACGCGCGATGAAGGCTTCAGCCAGACGTGATCACCGCGATGTTCACCTGAGATTTGAGATGCAGGACTCCAAAAGACCCGCCGCGTTCCGGGTCTTCGTCAAAGTGATGGATCTCGCTGTCCTGTCCTTGAAGATCCCGATCTCGCGCTGGGGACTCCGGAACTGAATCGCTTGGTTAACAAGCCCTCGATTAACTGAGAGAAGATCGTGAAGCTCTGACCCGTCGAACGCCAACTGGGCTTCCAATTTGGCACGACAGTCACGCGCACATTTAATTACTGTTTAAAGCACTGGCAAAGTCCAATTAGGGCGCGCCGGGGATTGGTCACCTGATTCACCACGATCTCGTAGGGCTGCATGTTGCCGCTCACGTAAAGCTGCACTGGCTCGTTGATGGTCTTGTCTTTCTTTTCTACGTGCCGGTCACATCACTTAAACTCGGCGAGGCACCCGCGTGCGGCGAGCAAGTGGTCACGACCGGACTCGTATGCCGATTCATGTTCAGTTGGGCGGCCTCGGCGCGCTCGATGTCGAACTGATTACCGGGAAGCCGTAAAAATTACGCGGACGCTGATTCCTGGCAACTCCGCACAACCTGCAATTCCAAGCGCTTCGAGACATTCTCCAGATTG
>PNAJ01000064.1 GCA_003170295.1 Bryobacterales bacterium
ATTTGGCCTTTCGCCGGGGAGCGCGATTCATTCGCATCAGGTAGTTCTATCCTGAAAATAGGTCGTTCCCATGAACCGCACGCTGCTCTGGCTCATCGTGGCCGCAATTCTGGTGATTGGTTTGCTATTCTACCGCTCCCGGTCGGGAAAAAATCTCGACGTTGACCCGCACGCTCGTCAGGTGATTGAGAAGGCAAAGCGGCGGTGAAGCGCCGGTTGAACTTTTGATAAAACAGTGAAAATCGGAAAATACAGTGAAATTCTGGAAAGCTACAATCCACCAAGGTGTATTACAAAACTGGCGTTTAGAAAATTTCGTTTTGTTCGCCATGCCTAGGTGTCGTTCTATTGAAGCACTTATGCTCCGACGCGATCTTCGGCGACGGTTTGCCGAAGGAGCAAGGTCCGGGTGGCGCGACCGTCTCTTCCGTTGGCGCTGCCGTGGCGCCACTCGAATGTATGATGCAACCACTTCCGTAACTCGAGCCGTCAGAATGGACTCAGTCTCCTCCTTGCTTGTAGCCGTTCCTTTTCCTGTAATCACGATACACTGCGAAGCATGCGGCGGGTTCACTTGTTCGAATTTGGCGACCTGCGGTGGTTTCCAAAGGGCTTACGCGATGCAGAGACCGCGTATCTGGCAGCAGCTTACCGCCTATTCCCGCTGGCTGAACGGTGGGCCGAGAGGATCTCGACCGTTCTCGATGCCACCGAGTCCACGGAGATCATCGATCTCTGCTCTGGCTCCGGCGGCGCGATGCCGCAGATCATCGCGGAGCTGGAAGCTCGCGGATATGAGGTGCGGGCGAGACTCACCGATCTCTATCCGAATCCGCAATCCGCCTCTGATCCCCACATCATCTGGATAGCCGATCCGGTGGACGCGACGCGGGTGCCGCCAGAGCTGAAGGGCCTCCGCACGATGTTTTCTGCATTTCACCACTTTCGACCAGATGCGGCTGCAGCAATCCTGAAGGACGCCTTCGATCACCGGCGTGCGATCTGCATCTTCGAATCGGGACCCGGCACGCTCCTAGGAATTCTCAGCATGGTTGGTTTCGATTGCTCGTAGTACCGCGCGATTTGGACTTCATCATGCTCGTAGTCAGGTTCGTATTCTGTTCGTCGGTGCCGGGCGTATCGTCCCGAGATCGTCGCGACGCTGATTACACATTCAGAAACGCTTGACCAATACCCCATTAAAATGCCCCCGGTTTCACGAGGATATTTCAGATCTGCTTCTGCGACCATTGTGTCTATCGCATGCTGAGCGATCCATATCGTTCCTAATGATTTTGGCATTCCGCGTGGCGGTCGAGACGATAAGTCTTCCATTGTGGCGCCACCAAATGTCCGTCTTCGGCGCGCATGGCTAGGACAGCAACATCCCAGTCGGGACTGGGATAACTCGGATTGAGCGCGGCTGTCGCCATACGCACGCCCATCAAGGGTATTTCGTCAGTGTCAAAATTCGCACCGGTGAACGTCGGGTCGGCACAACCGTACGGCTGAATGAAAGGTTCCGATTCAGGTGGTGGAGTGATCGTACCATCCTCAAGTGCGTGCTGAGCACACATCCAGCAGCCGGCAGTTCTCTCCGGACGAATGCAGATCACCATGCCCCCCCATCCGCCATTTGTAGCCGCGATATAAACGTAAGGGATCTTCCGCTCTCGGGCAAGTTCCGACAAGAGGTGATTCACGCCGGATTCGACGGTTGCATCAAAGAGAAGGTCGCTTCCATCGCAAAGCCATGGGAGATTCTGCACATCTGGAGAATCAACCCGACCGATCGCGTTTACTCGCCCATCAACCTTCGTAAACGGATAGTCCAAACTGAGGAACCTAGCGATAACCTCCACTTTTGCCCTTCCGCTGGCGCTGAGGCCAAAGGGCCAGCGGACGGTCGTCCCAGGATCGACGATGTCCGGATCAAGCAGGCGTATATTACCCAATCCTGCCCGAGCGAATTGGACCGCAGCTGCTGCACCAATGCAGCCAAGGCCAGCCACGCTGACGGTTTTTTCGGGAAAGGATGACAACTCAGGCACACGCGTCTGAAGATCTACTTGGCCAGCACGTCCGGCTCGAGCGAAGTAGGCGAGCTGGCCGCAATTCTTGTCCCGAATACGAACGACAAATAGCCATCCGTCGCGAAATGTATTTTGTCGTTGCTCTTCACGAAAGACCAACGCTGTAACGCTCCTGTAACCGCCGGGGATTAGTTCCCACTCATGTAGAACTCGGGGGTACTGCTGGGCGGCAATATCGATCACTTCTTCCGCGCCGGGACGGAGCGGCGGAGCCTCCAAACGATACCAGAATCCTTTCGTGCTGCAATTGTAGCGACGCGCGATTCCTGGCGAAGTTTCATATAGGAGATTACCTTGCGCCCTGAGGCTTAGGACAGCCCCACGTAGAGGATCGTTCTTGTCGAATTGTTCAAAACCGATTGTGAGGTCGCCGTTGCTCAAGGAAGCGTCAATCTGCCAAGCGTCGTCCGTCCCCGGTTCCCCTAATCAAAATGAAGCTGCGAGATAAAACGCTCAAAGATCGGCTGGGTTTCGTTGATGTCCTTCGTCGGCGTGATGAAGGTGATCGAGAGGTCTGTTCTATAGCCTGATCGGAAAAGTGCTAAGGTAACTGTCACATTCTCAAAAGTGGTTCCTCGACTCAAGCCTTTAACAGACGTTTGCGTCCCGACCCTGTTACCGACCTTGATTTTCACTGCTCGCTTCGCCGTTGTAGTGGTGGATGGGGAATCCCCGGGGAGGTCTACGTGAATTCCAACTTCAAGATTTATGCAGCTGGTCTCCGACGATTTGTTGTTCAAGTAAATCACGAATCCATGAAATGGCGCGCTTGGGCCTGCACCCCATCCCGTGAGACCGGCCGGGATAGTGGACGAAAAGCGATAGTCGGAGTTGCTGACCAACCCGGTGTAAGCCACGCCGGTGCCGGGCCGCGCGAGGGAAATCGTGTCGCACGTGTCTATAGAGGTGCCAGCGGCCTCCTGGCCAACAGCTACTATTGCGGTGCCGAACAGAATGATGATCGGCGCCAAGGAAGCAACCATTTGAGATCGGATGTTTTGCATGTGATTATTGGAGCGTAATACCGCATTCCTTAAGCGCGTCCAACGCAGACTTATATGTTCCCTTTGTAGACTGTCCCTTAAGCGGGCCGGTTTTCCATTTGCCCCCCTCAATGCTGATTGGCCAGTTCGGAAACGAATTGTACATGTGGGTCGGATCGCTCGTCAGGTCAGAAACAAAACCCTGAATTGTCGTGGGCTTATTTGCAAGATAGGATCCCCAATTTGCCTCCCACAACATGACTTCAGTGTGCGTGCTTGGGATGGCCGTATAGATAGTGATCGTGTTCCTTGGCTCCATCTGTCGGAAGTTTCGCAAATTCCTCGGGCGGAACGTCCTTCATATTGTCCTGGATCAGCTCCCAGATGGGGCGTGACTCAGGCTGCTGAGCTGAATCAGCCGGCGCGTCGGCGAGGATTTTGTCGAGCGCCTCGCGGACAAGGGCATCGGCGGAAACACCCTTTGCTTGCGCGACCGCAATGAGCTTGGCTTCCTGTGTGGGATCGAGCGGCAAAGTTATGGTCATGCGATGGACTCTGTTTATTATTATGCCCTGATTCCGGACACGAGAATGGTCAAGAGCGCTGAATCAGCTTTCCGGTTGAGGCGAAATTAACGTTGAGGTTCGCCGAGGTTCAGGAAGCCATCCGCAGTGCGCGCTGGATGTCGCTCGGCAGCGCCAGCTTGCGGAACAGGCGGGCGGGATATAGGTAGTCCTCGCCTGATTCGTCAACCACACGAATGAGATTGTTTGCTTCCGCGTCCGGATCGTTGATGAACGGATAGAGCTTTCTGACCTCGAGTGAAGCGGCAAACCCGCCGTTTCGAAGGCAAACTGCAAATCCTTTTTTTTGCGCTGGCATGGCGAGTCCACTGGTCCTCACTTCGCTTCGATATTCAGAGTGAAATCGCCATCTTCCCGTCCACCGCTTCCTGCACTACCGCCCGCAGTCGGTACTTGCCCGGAGGCACATCCAAATTGAGTCCGGCATTGATCCCGCTCGCCGACAAACGCGCATACGTCGCATCGGCCATCGCGAAATCCATAGTCCCCTCTTTCGCGGCAACGATGTTCCCACTCCCATCGAGCAACGCCACCACCAGTTTCAGTTGCTGCACCCTCCGCTCATCGCGGACCGGAAATCGCAAGTTGTCGATGGCAACATGGACCTGAGCCTTGACCGTCACCATCCCCGCCGTTTGAGCTCTCTCCATCCGAAAAGCAACCTTGGCCGCGAAGTCCGCCAGCGTCGAAGCCCCGCTGACCTCGCGATCCAGCGCTCGCTCGCGTTCAAAGGGTTCGGCTTTCCCCGAACTCCCCAACGGCGTCGCAAAGTAGCCCGGCCGGGCCTGAATCGCATACGGTTTCGACTCACGCAACGTCACCTTCAGCTTGTGATACTTCCCATCGGCCGCGTCGCTCCGGCGAAAGCCGAGCGCGTAACTCACCTCCGGAATCGAACCCAATTGGCGGAATCCATAAGGCAGGTCGTTGTTGTTGTGGAAGAACAACCCTCCGGTCGCCTGCGCGAGGTCGGACATGAGCTGGTTATTTGCGAATGCCGCGCCGCCGGCCGAACTTGTCTCGAACCGGAAAGTCTGAACGGGAAGCGCGCCTACGGTGTTGATCTCTTCATTGGGTCCCCGGCCGGGAACCTGGGTGTATAGCCCCTTTGCATCCACCGAGTTGATGACAATCCCGGCACGCAAAGCCTGGCTGATTAGCTGGTCTCGCTCGCGCTCGAGCGTTCCCGAATTAAAGCCGGAGGAGACCAGCAAGAACAAGTGCCGTCCAGGCATCGCCTGAAGGGATCGCATCGCGCGGCCGATTGCGTCCAGAATCGCTTGCGAGGCGATCCGGACTTGGCCCCATGTAATCTCCGCCTGCGCCTGGATCCCCTGGGTAGCAACAGCACTCCGTGTGCTAGCGGCATAGTCGGAATCGTCCCCGGAAGAGGCGCACTTCCCGGCCTCCTGCATGGCGGCGTCGATCGCACTGGGATCGGACATCACGCTGATCTGATAGGCCTGGTACGGGCTGATGCGGGGACATCCACCAAGTCCTACCTCGGAAAATTTCGGATGCGCATTCATCTTGTCGATCGCTGCGACCAGCCTCGCTTTGTCGCCTGTGTAGTCGACGAAGTCCCCCGAAGTGGAAAACATTGCAACCCGGTCGCTGTCATCCAGCCCTTCATTAATGAACCGCCGTCCGGCGATTTGGGCGCGCTTCAAGTCCCCGCTGTTCGTTCCGAAGTCCTCAAAATAGAGAATGATGAAGCGACGCTGCGCGGCAACGCCGGTCGGCCCAGTCTGCTCCACCGTCGCTCCAGTCTGCGGACTCGCCACGGCTCCACCGCTAACCGCAGTTTGCGGATTTACGCTCCTGACTCCAGGCGTCTCGACGGCAAAATAGGTCAGCTCGCGCGACGAACCTTGATCGGTAACAACAAAGTCTTCGCGCTTCAGACCCGAAATCGCATGCCCGTCGTGGCCGCGCACCACGACTCCCACTTCGATCAGATCGGTCTCGACTCGCAGCGCGACGGGAGCGGGCGCGTAGGGCTTGGCACTGGTTCGGACTTCCTGCACCGGCTTCCGCTCCTGCGCGTCCGTAACAACTCCGGCGGCAAGCGCGGCAAACAAGCAAGTCGCGTTGCGGAAACTCAGGCAACTGATCGACGTTGCGGCTACCTCCGGCCGACCATTCTACATGAATTCCTGAGGGAAACCGGGTCGAGACCGCGCTGGGCGTTAACCAAAGGCACGGCCCTCGCCGGAGAGGGTGAGAAAGTTGACCCTAACCAGCGTCGGCGAGGCGTTCGGGCGAGTAGCCCAGCTGGGAGCGCCGCCAGAGAGCGTCCTTTTTTCGCAAGTATTGGCCATTTTGAGGGGTACTGGCTTGGCCGCCGTTAATCAGAAGGCGGAGAAAGCTCGAAGCGAATAAATTTGGCTCGCCAAATAGGATTCGAACCGATGCGCGGTTGGTTACGAGCGGCAACATGATCAGTACGCTCAGGCCGAAGCCGACGTCGCCCGAGCTCCGCGTTGCAAAAATTCACGGGAGCACCAATTGGCTGTACTGCGACAATTGCAGGAACGTCTACTGGTTCAACCCACAGGAATCCCTACGCATCGCCGACCAAATCCTCAGCAAGGACGAGTGGCGATGCATCGCGCCAAAATCACTGGCCAACGCGAAAGAACAACTCGAATGCCCCAAGTGCGAAGGCGTTGTGCTGAGCACAAGAATCGCGACGTTCAGCTACCGCAAAGCCCTCGACTTCCCCATGTTCCGCCAATCATGGAACAATGCCGAACAAATCCTCACCACCGCCAAGCGCTGGGTATTCATCGGGTACTCACTCCCCCCCTCGGCGGCGGTTCGCCTTCGTCCCGTCTCGAAGATACATCCGATTCCTCTAACAATTCCGTTCTGATCGATGACGACCGCGCCGTCGAGCGCCGCGGCATTGCACGCGAGTTGCGGGGAGAGATCACACAAGCGGCGGCCTACAAACAAGCGTGAATAGAGCTCCTCGACCGGCGAAAGGTTCGCTTGCCTGCTTCGGATAAGACGTTCGACCATTTGCTCCGATGACGACACTACAAGCAAGGCCCCCAGTCGATCTTCGCGAAGTGTAAGGGCCATAGTCGCCCAGAGTTTACGCAAGCTCGGCCACCTTTGGATCCTCCGGGCGGATCACGCGCCACTCGGAGAAAAGCCCGCGTGTATTCCTCGCCAACCTCTCTACGAGTGGCCGACAATCCTACCGGAGCAAGTCGGGTACTTCGCATATTGCGCCTGGGTGCGTAGCTTAAGCTCGACGGCTGCGGTCTAATTGGCAATAGCTTCCCTGGGCGAAGCGTAGCTTGAGCTGCGCCTCCTCCTCGCCGGTGGCGAGCGGCTGGGAGCGAATCACCTTCAGGGCTACGATTCTGCCGGGGGCGGGATCGACGACTTTTGCACATGGTTCCCCCTCTTGCAGATCCGCATCTATTTCGGCCGCTCTGACAACTCAACAACCGACGAGGCCCGCGGTACGTAGCTGTCTTGGACAAGCACTTTCAAACTGACTGGCTTTCCGGTGGCGCCCACGATTTCCAGGGGTCCACCAGTGTCCGGGTTGACTAGGTCTCTGACCGCTTGAA
>PNAJ01000051.1 GCA_003170295.1 Bryobacterales bacterium
ATAGAATCCTTTTCATTAACGGCCAGGCTCCGGACTCGTTTGAGTGGGCAATCCGTTCGCTGTACAGCGCTTCGCTCTCGTCATGGGTGACCTGGTACAGTTGCAGGCGATGGAACTCTCGCGGCGGAGTGTTCTCCTTTCGGCCTGGTTTTTTCGGGACGAACAAAATTCTACTTTTTCTTCCGAGGTCAAAGTAGTTACCCTGTTCGCCACGGTACGTAATTCGGACGGACGGATCATATCGAATCTGTCCAAGGAAGATTTTTCTCTAGAGGAAGAAGGTCGCCCCCAAACGATTCGATATTTTGCGCGAGAGTCGGATCTGCCGTTAACAATCGGGCTCTTAGTCGATACCAGCCGAAGTCAGCTTCGTGTTTTGGAAACAGAGCGTCAGGCTAGCTACAAGTTCCTTGATAAGGTACTGCGTCCGGATCGCGACCAAGCGTTTATCGCGCATTTCGATGTGGGATTCGGCGTTCTGCAAGGCCTAACGTCTTCCCGGCAAGAACTGGCGAGTGCCTTGGGTCGACTCAGGATCCCCACCTTCTCCGGAACGCTACTTTACACCGGGCTCAAGCGGTCTTCGGCAGATATTATGCAAGGGCAAGGCGGCCGGAAAGCGTTCATCTTGCTCTCGGACGGGTTCGATTATCGCGGCAGGACATCGATCGGAACGGCGATCGAATACACGCAACGCGCGGACACGATTATTTTCTCCATCCTGTTTGCCGACCCTCGCACTCGAAACCGGCTGGGCTCCGAGGTAATGCAACGCTTAGCGCGGGAAACGGGCGGACGATATTTTGAGATTTCGGGCGGGGACCCGATTGATGGAATCTTTTCTCAAATCGACGACGAACTGAGGCACCAATACAGTCTTGGCTACACGCCGGATCGGGCAGACTCTTCGGGCACATTTCGCAAAATTAGACTGTTGACTAAAGACAGAGGTTTACTCGTACAGGCGCGCGCGGGCTACTACGCGAACTGATAAGCGCGAATCTGGCGGACGCCGTATGGACGACTCGCTATCGCCCGATTTCGCGCATTATCGGCGTCCGTGGCGGATGACGGTTCGCATTCGCTTGCTAGGCGAATCTAGAGACGATCGCGCATCGTCGCGATGTCTTCCATAATGATATTTAAGGATGAATGTCTGAAAATCGCGCTGCTTCCGAAGCGAGAGGCATTCTTCATGGCTTTAGGTCGCATGGATCGCGTCAAACCAAACAAAGCCCAAAGAAAGCGCGTTCTGGTCGCAAACGCGAACCGCTGTTGTGTCTGCAAGCGGCAAGGCATCGGCCTTCATCTCCATCATATCGACGAAGACCCGTCGAACACCATTGACGAAAACCTTGCGGTCTTGTGCGTAGAGGATCATGACCGCCACCACCGGCCGGGCGTCTATCGGCCACGCGTGAATCATCTCGAACTGGGTCCGGATCAAATCAGACAGCGCAAGAAATCGTGGGAGGCTTTCGTTATTGAAGCGCGGCAGCCGAATCCAAAAGTCGTTGCTACTTTGGCGGCCTATGGATCATTTAGGCTGATTCATTCCCTTCAACTCGTCATGCAGTGGCCGGATGAACGAATCGAATACACGAGGTCGTACCACCTGCTGGACGGCACGCTCGATAAACTGACAGATGCAGTGATGGAAGAGATTTCGCAAATCGGGCGAAACGTCAAGTTAATGGTGGTGAATGAGCCGCTTTCCGTAGAGCACTGCCCGTGCTGCGAAGCTGGCCTGAGCCGTACCATCAAACCCGCCGTCGTCATCCGTCACACTGACCCGGACTGGCCTACGGATTCCAGTTGCGCGATTTATATCAATCCGGAGAGGCCCTGGATTACGATTCTGTTTTTCCTTCGGCGGGAACAACTGCTGGAAGGCAGCCTTCATCTCTGCGGCGGTCGATTCTTGCATTATCACAGCGATGGAATTGACGAGAGGGTTGCGGTACGCCCCCATCCGAGCAAACGCGCCCAGGTAACTCGGATTGTAAGAAAGCTTCTCCAAGAGTGGTCGCCGGCGACCGTGTTCATAGGGACAGGCGACCCCGACACGCCTGAGCTGCTTGACGGGTTGAAGCTCCCGGCATTTTGGGAGTGAGGGCCTGAGAAATCACGGGAGACGCCAGCGATTGTCAGTGCCCATTATTAGATCTGACCTAGAGGAATACTCCGAAAATCTACCGCGAGTTGCCGTGCTATCTGATGTTAGCAACATGTGCATCTGCTGCTTCGATCGCGAAAGAATCGACCCAGTTAAGTGGTGTTATCGGCTACTTCCCAGAACGCCCTTTCCAGCCAACTGCGAGGTCGCTGGGAGGCTGCGCGATCAAGCTGAGCTTTGTACTAGTGGCCGACCATTTGGACAGAGCGAAGGAGCAACCTCCCAGAACCCGACGTGCCAGCCGATGAGTCGAAGCGATAGCCCCGGCGGCCGGAAAATTAATTAATCTTGAGCCGAGTTCTCATGAACAGGTGAGTTCACGGCGGGAGCCAAAGTTCGATCACCATACAGTCGGTTTGGAGTCCTAAAATATGTAAATTCTAGGGGCCGCAACCATCACTCCCGGTCGATCGGTGATCCTTTCTTGTTGACTCAGAGGGTGTAGCGACAAAACACAGCTTCGATTCTCAATCGAGTCCAAGAAAGGACTTTTCGCGGTATCGTAAATGCTCGGAGTTTTCGTGCTCTCAAACCCCTGCCTCGTCCTGCTGTCGGCAAGCTTTCTTGCATACGCTGCGCCCAATTTCGTACTTGGTTTCGACTATAGCCAGTGGTTGTTTGACCGGTTCCAAGCCATGGCAACCAATGGCTCCGGCGCGATCTACCTTCTGAGATCTGAGACGACTCCTGGCGTCAACGGGCTTCATTCTTCGGTAACGAAGCTCTCGGCCGACGGCAAATCGATCCTGTGGACGGACGAACTCCAGGCTCAGGTGAGCGGCATGGCTGTCGATCCCAACGGCGGGGTCTACGTGACGCCAATCCGTGGGGATGGAGCTGTTACTGTGGCGAAGTTGGACGCTACAGGGTCGGGCATCGCCTGGACCTCTCCTATTCTAATTCCACCGCCACAATCCGACTTTCCCCTTTTAGCCGCGGACGCAAAAGGTCGCGCCTATACAAGCTTGGGGGCGACGTTGGTGCGGTTATCCGCGGACGGGACATTGATAGATTATTCCGCCACCGCGACTGGCACGATCTACTCGATTGCCGCGGATGCGTCAGGATCGGCATTTGTGATTACCGATAGCTCTCTGACACGCTTCGCGCCGGACGGATCCGTGGGATTCAAGGCGCCCCTCGCGGCCGCAAACGGACAGCACGTCGTCCTGGATGCGAACGGTAACGCAGTGGTGAATACGGGCCTCGGGTTGGCACGTTTTGACGCCAATGGAGGGTTAGTCTCTTCGTCTGCCTTTCCGGCGGGGGCCAGTGGTCTGCTGCAGGCCGCCTTCGCATTGGACAAAGCCGGAAATGCCTACGTTTCGGGAACGTCACAGTCCGCTTATTATCCGGTGAAAAATACCCTCGCTCCATGCGGCACACAATTTCTCAGCGTGATTGCGCCGGATGGCACAGTTCTGCAGACCACGTATCTGCCCGGTGCGGACTCGTTTGGAACACCATCCTCACTCAGCATGGGCGCTGACGGAAATGTGTTGCTGGTGCTTGAGGCGGACCAAAGCTTCATTCCATCACGACCAAGTCCGCTATCCTCCGGTCCAGCCCATCCAACCCCCACTCTTACAATCCCCATGTTGCTGAGCTTATCTGCGACGGCCTCGGCGGATGTATTTCCTTTTGCTTGTGTCAGCAATGCGGCCAGCTACACCTTCGGTCCAGTCACGGCCGGTGAATTGTTGGAACTCTCCGGGAACGGTCTTGGTCCGCAACAAGGCGCGCTACCAAACGCGACTCCCGATACGCCTTATCCAACGCGAGTATCTGACGTGCAAGTGACATTCGACGGAACCCCTGCGCCGATATTATGGGCTCAGGACGGACAGGTGAACGTGGTCGCCCCGTGGTCTCTCAATACGACCCAGAATACTCAGGTCTGCGTTTCGTACCGCGATGTGGCTCTCAAGTGCGTCAGCTGGCCGACCGCCGGGTGGACGCCCGGCGTGTTCATGAACTACGGCACGAATTTCGCGGTGGCCCTGAATCAGGATGGCAGCGTGAACTCCGCGACTAACCCCGCGGCTTCCGGTTCGATCGTCTCCGTGTTCGTGAACGGCTTGGGCAGCATCACACCACGGCAGACGGACGGAGCTTTGGTCAACCTTCCTCTGCCCAGCAATGATTTTCCGGCAACAGTGCAAGCTTTAGTTCCCGACCCCAACAGCCCTAGAGGGATCGGAACAATGCAGGTTGCGGCAGAGGTCACTTATGACGGCCCTGCACCATTTCGCGTGGCGGGAGTCAGCCAGATCAATTTCAGATTGAACACGAATATCGGGGCGACATATCGTATAGGCGTGGCTGGTGGATTCAGTCAGGTCTTCAGAATCTTCGTCACCCCATAGTGGTTTTGGAACGGCCTCCTCGTCTCTGATGTTGGTCGACGACTGACCACAAACGGCGTTTTGGGTAGTCAGCAGCTCTGGGCGAGCGACGCGCCACTCGGAGAAAGATCGGAAAGTGGTGTCGCTGGCCGAAAGTCCAACGATATGGGAGGTTGAACCTGGGCGAAGCATCCGCCAGATAACAAGGATTGAACTAAGCCGCTAAAGCG
>PNAJ01000108.1 GCA_003170295.1 Bryobacterales bacterium
CTCATTTTAGGGGTGCACGTCAGTATACTGTCCCGCGTTTCCCTAACAATCCCAAAGGAGTACAATCGTGGTAATGCGGATCATGTTCATGTCCCTGTTCGTGGCATGCGCTTGGGCGCAACTCAAGATCGACATCCATCCCGTGACAGGCCGAGCCTCCGACCGCCTCAAGGAGACAGAGCGCATCCTGCGAATTGCTCAGCGATCGCCGCAGCGGGATGCAAACGCTCCGGAAGAGCTCGCAATGGTGGAAGCGATCGTGAAGAATTACCGATTGTACTTTCTGCCCGAGATCGATTCAGTGCCGGGAATCGCCACGCTAACGGAAAAGGGTAACGACATCCTGGTCGCTCAGTGGACCGCCACAGGCACGGATGCTTTTTCGAAATTGATCGTCTGGGACACACCGGAGAGCACGTCATTCATCTTCAAGCTCCCCCGCCATAGCCGGTCGGACAATTCGGCCATTCAAGCGACCTTCGAAAAGTTAATATTGCCTCGGGCGAATGGAGCCGCACTGGATGTCGCCCGTGATCCGCAAACACAGCAGAGGATCGGTGCTGGCGTTTTACTGATCAGCTTGCCGCCCAGGCAATTCGACACGGGTTACGCGAACTGGGTCGATTTATGGGAAACGGCTGACGCGAGTTACCTGTGCGCGAAATTCAGTTGGGACGCGGTTCACAACCCTCCCGGCATGCGATTTATCCCGGAACGATTCCCGCCACTCGAATCGCGTGTCAGGCAGTGGAGTAAGGAGCGCCTTCTCGATCAGCTCGCTCGCGGCGATCGAGCCCAGGCCCGGGATCGAATACTCGGCCGGGAGCTGGTGACCCGCGATTTGAACGACGACGAACTGCTCGCCTTGCTCGTGAGCCGTCGTCCAAGCGAGAATGGCGCCGTGCTTCAGGCCGTCGTCGATGGCGGCCAGCTAAGGCGCTTTTCCAACGCGATTCGCAGCTATCTGCGGGGCGCTCAGGGCGAAAGTTTTGGCAAACACCCGAACCGCCCTCCCTTCTTAATCGTTCTCCAGGCTCATGACGCTAACTTTACCGATGCTGCTCTCGAAGTCCTCAGCCGAGGCGCTGGCTCGGATGGCGCATTCTTGTATGTGGCTGAGCACGGAGCGACGCCGGCAGACTACCGCGCCCTTGCCGATTTGCGACGTTTGAACGACGTCTTCATGTTTGCGAGAGATGCGTCCTTGCTGCAAATGCGCAAGAGACTCGGGTTGGATGAAAATGGCAATCCCGTCCCACCGAAGTGACATCTCCGACGCCTCCTCTAGCCCGAGGTTGCCAGAGGGCTTGCCACTTCCGTAAACACTCCCAACTCCCCCTTTTTCAACCTCTTCCCACTTCCACCCGACCACCTCCCCACTCCCCCCGATGCTATTACCAGTACGAAGGAACACTATGTCATCTCCAAACCGCACCGAAATTAACCGAGCCAATTCGCAGCACTCCACCGGCCCCAAAACCCAAGCCGGCAAAGCCCGAACCTCCCTCAACGCCCTCCGTCACGGACTCACCAGCCAGCTCATGGTCATGCCCACGAAGACCTCGAAGTCTACAAGCTCCACGTAAAATCTTTCACCGACGAATACCATCCCGAAGGCGCCACCGAAGTCCATCTCGTCCAAACCCTGGCCGACGCCTCCTGGCGCCTGAACCGAATCGCCGTGCTCGAAAACAATCTCCTCATGCTTGGCGTCACCCACCCATCGCCCTACGCCAACCACCAGCAACAGGTCCGGGACACCATGGCGATCGCCGCCGCGCTCGAGAGCCAGTCGAAAGCATTANNCTGAGCATGCACAGCCAGCGCCTCTCGCGTCAATTCGAACGGACAGAGGCGCATCTCCGCGAGCTCCAGAAAATCCGTCTGACCAATGAAAAACACGATCTGGACAACCTTCTCAAAATCATGGAAATATACAAAGCCAAAGGAGAAACCTACCGCCCCTCCGACGATGGCTTCGTTTTTTCAGAAACTCAAATCAACCGCGCAATCCTCACCCGCAACCGCGAACGTCAAGCCGAGGAAGCCTGCGACAGCGCCGCAGCATAGCAATGTGGGGCAGGTTGCCATTAACCAGCCGCGCTTGTAGAAACCGTGACTCCCACGGTCTTCCAGGCAGCCAGAACCGCTTTTTGTTCGACGCCGCCGCTGCCGTACCGGCGCGACCCGTTGATCGCCGTCAGGTTGGCGAACGAGGCGAAGTCGGCCGATGCCTTCAGCCGCGGATCCAGCAGCGTGTCGTACCAGATTTGCCCCGCCTTCAGCCACGCATACCCGCCGAGCGCGGTCGCCACCAGATAGAACGCGCGATTCGGAATTCCGGAATTGATATGCACTCCGCCGTTGTCCTGCGTCGTCTTCAGGTAGTGAGCCATATCGGCGGGTTGCGGGTCCTTGCCCAGCGTCGGGTCGTTGTATGCCGTTCCCGGCGCCTTCATGGAGCGCAGCGCGGTGCCGGCGATTCCTGGCGCGAGTATGCCCGCTCCGATCAACCAGTCCGCCACGTCCGCCGTCTGGTTCAGCTTCTTCTGCTTCACCAACGACCCGAATACATCCGAAATCGATTCGTTCAGCGCCCCCGATTGCCCCTGATAATTGAGGTTCGCCTCGCTGCCCGTCACCCCGTGCGTCAGCTCATGTCCGATCACATCCAGGCTGGCCGTGAAACCGGTGAAGATTTCCTTGTCGCCGTCTCCAAATATCATTTGCTGGCCATTCCAGAAAGCGTTGTCGTAGTTTTCTCCAAAATGGACCGACGCCTTCATCGGCAGGCCCCGGTTATCGATGGAATTACGCTGATATGCGTCAAAATAAAAGTTGAACGTGTCCCCCAGGCCGTCATACGCCTCGTTGACGGAGCTGTCGGCAACCGCGGCGTCCCCTTCCGAACGGACCATTTTCCCGGGAAGATTCTGGCTTTGTCCGCAATCGTAAATGGTTCGCTGCTTTTGCGGAGTCGCCGCGCCCGCCGCCTCCATGTGCGGCACTTGCAGACCTCCCAACAGAGAAAACGAAAGGCGGCTCGTGCGAATGGTATGATCCGTCCCGAGCGTCAGTACCGCCGCTTCGCGCTGCGCCTTCGTGCCGTTTTTCGCAATCTCAACGAGAATATGCGGCGGCAGAATGCAGAAGATGGAATTCCGGTGATTAATCGAGCGCATAAATGGAATCTCCTGTCGCATTAGTGATCCGACGGAGGAAATCGTATCAAATATTAATCAAGGTTGGGGGAGCTTACGGGCGGCCACGCGGTAACGCCAGATCTTCTCCGCTTCGTCCTGGATCCACGACCCCAGACGCGTCGCCTTGTCGCCTTGACGTAGCGTCAGGGAGTGGCTCTTTCCGTCCTTGGTCACGACGGCGATGTCGTATTGATAGCCGTCGCGGACCGCGCCCGTCGCCGGCACCGCGGCATTGGCGAGAGCGCCCGGATCGGCGTCCGCACGCAGTTGTTCTCCTTCTTGGGGCGCCAGCTCGCGATGGTAATCGGTAGCCTCAGCGTGGACCTGCGCCCCTTGCTCCCCAAATTCAACAGTGCCCGCGACATTGGTAGCCGCTCCCGCGAATCCACCGCTTCGTACGAATTTGATCTGCATAACCGGGCTCGCTTTCTTTTTTGCCGCCGGCCCGCCGGCCACCAACAAGCAAACCAGAATCAACCACACTGGGAACCTCTGAATATATTATCTGTCTTGTAGCAGCCGCACCATATTCCAATAGACGCGATTTTGCCGTTTAAATTACACAAATTTGCGTTACACTCGGAACAGATGAGTACCCGTGCAATTCCGGCATTGCTGATCGTGAGCCTGGGGGTTTGGGCGCAGGATCCGGCTGCTCCGGCTCCGGACGCCAAGCCCGCAGTGAAGACTTTTCAGGTCGAGCCAGGAACGCACATTCCTCTTTCTCTCATTAACAGCGTGAGCACGAAACATTCGGCGGCGGGCGATCGGGTGTATCTCGAAACCGTTTTTCCGATCCTTTCCGGCGGACGGATTGTGATTCCTCCGGGCAGCTATGTGATGGGGACGATCACGAACGTGGTGCGTCCCGGCAAGGTGAAGGGGCGCGGCGAGTTTTATCTGCGCTTCGATTCGCTCACCCTGCCGAACGGGGTGACGCGCGATTTTCGCGCCAGCGTTTCGCAGCTCGATGGACGGGCGAGCGAAGAGCTCGATCGCACCGAAGGCGCGATTCGCAGCGAGGGAAATAAATCCGGGGACGTGCGAACGGTCGGCGAAACTGCCGCCGCCGGGGCGAGCATCGGAGCGCTCGCCGGGAGCGCGGCTGGATCTGCCGGCATGGGCGCGGGCATTGGAGCCGCCGCCGGAGCCGCCGCGGGCCTGGTTGCCGTGATGTTCACACGCGGACCTGAAGCCGTGCTCGCGAAGGGGACCACGATCGAGATGATGCTGGACCGCACGGTGTCGTTCGACGAAACGGATCTGGATTTTTCCAATGCTCCGGGGCGGCGCGTGGGCTCGGGCGATGGCGGGGGTCCTCTGCCGAGCCGCAAGGCGCAGACGCTGCCGCGCCGGTTCCCGTAAGGCGATTCACTGAGCCGCACTGTGTTATCGTGCACGTGTGGATCGTTCTCGTCCCTCAAGCGCGCACGGCGGCACGGCCGGCACCATCAAGTTCTTCTCGCTATTCGGCACGCCTCTTCGTTTGCATTTCAGCTTCATCCTGCTGGTGACGGTTGTCATCGTCAAGGATCTGGCCGGCCATCAGACGACTTCCGCTTACACTTTTTTTCTGATCGGCATGCTGGTGAGCGTGCTGCTTCATGAAGTAGCGCACGCGTTGGTCGCGAACAGCTTGCACGTGCGTACGCTGGAGGTGGTGATGTTTCCGATCGGGGGGCTGCCGCGTATGGAGCGGACGCTGAAGCCGGGCGAGGAGATCTGGATCTCGATCGCGGGTCCGTTAGTCAACGCGCTGATTGCGGTCGGGCTGTTCACTTATCTCGCAGGCACGCATCAGCCGGTGCCGATCAAGCCGGCTGATCTGTTGGTGCCGAGCGATGTGAGCGTGCTGGGGCTGATCGCGTTCGGGAACTTGTTATTAGTCGCGATGAATCTGCTGCCGGCGTTTCCAATGGACGGCGGACGGATTTTGCGCGCTCTGCTCTCTTATATTCGTCCGGAAGATGAGGCCACGCGCATCGCGGCGTGGATGGGACGGATGCTCGCGATTTCCATGGGGTTGTATGGATTGCTCGCGTCGCAATTCATGCTGGTGTTCTTCGCGCTGTTCGTGTACCTGGGCGCGGCGATGGAGGGCGCGGCGGCGATGGGGCGCACTTTGACGCACGGCATTCCGGTGCGGGCGGCAATGATGACGGAGTTTCATACGCTGGAGCATGGCAAGACGATTCGCGACGCGGCGAATATGCTGCTGGCGACGTCGCAACAGGATTTCCCGATTGTGCACGGCGAGAAGGTGGTCGGACTGCTGGGGCGCAGTCTGTTAATGACGGCGCTGGCGAAGGAAGGGCAGGACGCGTACGTGGCGGGTGTGATGGATCGCGATTTTCTCTCGATCGAGCCTAACATGGACCTGGCCGAAGTGCTGCCGTTAATGGCGCAGGCGGGGCGATGCGCGCTGGTGATGGACGGAGAAAAGCTGGTCGGGTTGTTGACGACGGAGAATCTGTCTGAGTTCCTGGTGCTGCGGAGGTTTGGGATGGAGCCGGGGGCGTAAGAAAGTAGCCAGTAGACCGCGCATTACGATGACACAGGAACACAGGCGGCTCTTATGGTCGCTCTTCATCTCTCTCGGATTTGTGTTGCTCCTCAGCGAAATTGCTGACCTCGTACCGGCGCGCTACGGGCTTGGAATAGTCGCAGCACCTGGCACGCTCGCGGCTGCGGTTTTATTTCCCGTGAGTGAACATTCGGGCTGGGCCCTCGTCTACATTGTCCTGGCTATTGTCATAGACGCGCTGCTGTATATGTGGCCTGTGTTCATCGGCTGGCGGTTTTTTGCACATAGGGGTTCGAGGTAGCCGCAGCCGCTCTAGCGTCTGTCCGCATGCTTACGCATGGCGGTTCAGTCTGCGTCAGATTGCTTAAGTGCCACACGGAACCGCCATGCGTCAGCATGCGGACAGACGATCGTAACAAACTGCTACTTGCATCGGAGGCATCATATGCGAGACACTAACAGGTTTTCCTGGATGAATTTCCTGCATGCGGATGAGAATTCTTTATCACGACCATTGTTTCGATGGCGCGGCCTCCGCGGCGTTTTTCAGCCGCTTCATCGAAGCCAAGTTTCATCCTCAGGCGGAGTTTGCCTATACCGGCCTGGCGCACAAGGCGTCGCAATTATTTGAGCCGGGATTGTTTGACGGCGACGAGAATGCCATTGTCGATTTCAAGTACTCGACCGATCCGCGCCTGACCTGGTGGTTCGATCACCATCAGAGCGCGTTTCTGACGCCGGAGGATGCCGAACATTTTCGCCGCGATACCAGCGGCAGGAAAATGTACGATCCGAGTTTCCGGTCCTGCACCAGCTACATTGCGACCGTGGCGCGGGAGCGGTTTGGTTTCGACGCACCGGATTTGAAGGAGCTCGTTTCCTGGGCCGATATCGTGGATGGTGCACAGTACGCCGACGCGGACGAGGCGGTCGAACTGCGCTCGCCTGCGACGCAGTTGACGCTGGTGATCGAGGGCTCCAACGGCTCCGACACGGTTCAGAAAATTATTGGCAAAATGCGGCACTCGACGCTTGAACAGATTGCCGCGGATCCGGAAATTCAGGCGATTTATCAGCCTTTATATGAACGGCACTTGCGATCCATGCAATTGATTCGAGAAAAATCGCATTGCGAGGGTGGGGTGGTGTTCTTCGACCTTGTCGACGACGGCATCGAGGGATACAACAAATTTATCCCGTATTATTTATTTCCGGAATCGACCTACACGGTCTCGGTGAGCACGTCGAGTTTTCGCACCAAGGTGAGCGTCGGATCGAACCCATGGGCCAAAGAGCCGCTGAAATATAACCTGGCGTCGATCTGCGAGCGCTACGGCGGCGGGGGGCATTCCAAAGTGGGCGCCATCAGCTTCGAGATTGGAGCGGTGGACCAGGCGCGCAAGGCAGCGGGCGAGATCGCGGCAGAGTTGCGCTCCTGACCACTGGACACTTCTTCAGGGCTTCCCCAGCGAACACAGGGGATCGCCGACGACGATGTTCTGCCAGCTTAACGAACGGATCGCCAGATAGTAGCTCTCCGCCAGATTGCGGCCTTTGTAGTATGCGGGCAGCAGCAGTTCGGGGTGAGGCGTCTGGATAAGGTAGGGTTCTTCGACATGTCCCGATGCGCCGGTGGCTCCTTCGAGAAGATAGTCCGCGGTCATCGTTTGCGGACTACCCGCGAACAGTCCGGCGGGCGTGGTCCAATCCGAGCCGAGATTCCATGATTCGGGCGGCTTCTTGAAGGTACGGGCGTTGGTCGAGACGAATTCGGTGGCAATGGCTCCGGGCAGCCAGTGAAAACCGAGAAAGCGCCGGTGGCGGTTGGTGTCGTTCGAACCCCAGCCGGCGTATCCGATCACGTCGCTGAGATCGTAGAGCACCTTGGTCGAGGTATCGAGCACCACGCGATCCTGCGGCAGGAAGACGGCGGCGTTGTGCAGCCACGCGTCGGCACTGTTTTCGCCGGAATCTTTCTCGTCAATGACAAATTTCCCCTTATTCACGGCTTGGAGCGACTTATCGATGATGGCTTTGACGCCTTCGAAATCGTACGCGGCCAGACGTGTGACCAGGTAGATGGGAAACTGCGGATGCGTGAAGGCGGCGTCTTTTTTCCCGAAAAACGGATTGGGAAGCGAGCCCTTTAGCACGTGCGGCACGCCGCGCTTCATATCCAGATAGAGCAGCGTCAACTCGCTGTCGACCGCGGCCTGATCGCCGTCCACGTTTCCGCTGCCCTGGATCTTGAGCGGCACGCCCATGGTGGTGACGATGTAGAGCACGCTCTCCACGAGTCCGCCGTTGCGCAGGAATGCCGAGATGGGCGCGGCGATCTGCCGATTGTACTGATCGCGCGAAGCCGTTTCATCCTGGGAGGTGCGAATGTGGCAAAGATGGTCTTGCGGGATGGAGCGGCGACGGGCATAGTAATCTCCGATACTTCGCGAGAGCGACGAGTTGTCGTTGATGATGACCAGGACGCTGTGGCCGTCCCCGGCTGGAGCGAGAGCGGCGCTGAACATCACGACGGCGAGCGTACGAAGAAGTTTTGTGAGCATCGATGTGTTCAAAACCGCTAAACTTAAAGATATCCCGTGGCGGGCCGTACATGGACCTGGATCAGCTCCACACATTTCTTGAAATCGTGCGCCTGAAGAGTTTTTCCAAGGCTGCGCAGACGTGTTTCCGCACGCAACCCGCGGTGAGCGCGCAGGTGCGGCAGTTGGAACAGGAGGTGAATGCATCGTTATTCGAACGGCTGGGTACGAAAATCGCGTTAACCGCGGCCGGCCGGATTTTCGCCGATTATGCCGAGCAGATTCTGGAGCTGCGCCGCCGCGCGCAGAATCAGATCAATGAACTGGAGCGCGTCCCGCGAGGCGAGTTGGTGATCGCGGCCAATGAGGCGACCTGTATCTACGTTCTGCCGCGCGTGTTCAGCGAATATAAAAAGCGCTTTCCCAACGTCCAGATTCTGGTCGACCGGTCCTTCGGCTCGCGCGTGGTGGATGCGGTGGTGGATAATCAGGCCGATTTCGGCATCGTGCAGCTACCCGTAAAGGAGAAGCGCCTACAGGTGGCGAAGATTCATGCCGATGAGATTAAAGTCATCGTGCCGGCCAAACATCCACTCGCGGGAAAAGCGCAGGTGCTGCCGCAGGACTTGAAGCAACTGCCTCTGCTGCTGCCCAAAACCGGCACCACGCGCGCCCGTTTATCGGCGTGGCTCGACCCGGTGGAAGACGACCTGCGGATTTCGATGGAGCTCGATTCGACTGAAATGATCAAGCGATTCGTGCTGGCCGGGCTGGGTGTCGGCTTCAGCGCGGGCGCGCATTGCCGCGAAGAAGTGCGGACCGGAACCATGGCGGCGATGTCGCTCGGTCCCGATCCCATGTTTCGCCAGATTGGATTAATCTATAGGAAGGATAAGGCGCTCTCGAAGGCCGCGCTGGGCTTCATCGAGGTGACGTTGCAGTACGCGGCGATCGAAGGAACGCGGGCGACGGCGCGGATGGCGGAACGCGGCGCCGAGAGAGCTCTGCCGGCGGAGAACTGATTTATGCAACGCGTTACCGTGAAGACCTCGACGATCTTCATCGCCAAAGGCGGGAAGACGCAGGTGTATCGATCGGTAAGCGAAGTTCCGCCGCGGCTGCGCAAGGAGCTGGAAGAATCCACCAACAGCTTCAATTCGGCGACGATTCTGATCGCGGACCGGCGCGGACGCGAAGAAATTCTGCGCGCGCTGAACGGTCTGCCGTCGGGCTTGCGGACGCGCCTGGCATCGTCGCTGGCAGCGAAGCCGGTGGCGGCACCGTCCTTCAGTTCGTCGCTGGCGCGGACGCAAACGCTCGCATTTTTGCGCCGGAACTGGCCGGAAATCCTGCTGCCGGGAGCGGTCGGGCTGATTGTTTGGTTGGCGTTTAACTACCGATGACGATCACTGTCGACATCAAACCCGAGGTGCAGGCCGAGCTCGAGCGCCAGCGGCCGAAAAGGGCCGCGCGGTCGAGGCCTATGTTGCGAGCCTGCTCGAAGAGGCTGTCGGTCTGCCTGCTGGCGTGAATGAACCGGGGCACACAAGGCCGCCCGGTCGAAAAAGCTTGGTGGAATTATTTGCGGAATCGCCCTTGTATGGGCTCGATCTGGATTTCAGCCGCAATAAATCAACCGGCCGCCCGATCGATCTATGAGCGGTTTCCTTCTGGATACCAACGTTCCCTCCGAGTTGATCCGAATCAAGCCAGACCAACGCGTGGCGCAATGGCTGCGCAATGCCGACGATGACACTCTTTACATCAGCGTGATCAGCATCGGCGAGGTTTGCAGGAGTTTCACGATTCATCCCGAAGAGCACCGGCGGATCAGCTTGAGGAAATGGCTCGACGATACATTGCGTCCATGGTTTGCCGGGCGCATCCTGCCAGTCAGTGAAGCCGTTTCCGAACGCTGGGGTGTCCTCGAAGGCCAATGTCAGTTGAAGGGACTGACGCTAAATGCGCCGGTCTTGGCGTAACGGTTCTCAACCCCTGGGACAGTCTCTGAACCATTCCATTACCGCTGGTAATCCCAAACCCCAACGATATAATGGAAACACCGCGCCCATCTTCCGCGCAATAGCGCCAGGAGAGCTCCCGTGCGATTTTCGAAATACTTGCTTTGCTTTTTTCCCCTCTTCTGCGCCGCTCAATCGGCGAATCCGCAGGCCGCGATTGGGGGTGTCAGCTACGTGGCCCCTGCGCCGCTGGCGGTTGCTCCCGGGCAATTGATTACCTTATTCGTACCTAACTCCGGCATTTCGCTGACAGGCCCGGTTCGCGCGCCCTCGGGGACACTGCCGACGTCTTTGGCGGGATTTTCCGCCATTTTCCGGCAAGGCTCCGACATACCAATGCCGATCCTGATGGTCCAGCCGATCTCGACTTGCTCCACCGGAGCTCCTCCACCAAGTTCGTGCGGTGCGACCACGGCGGTGACTGTCCAGATCCCGTTCGGGATCCGCACACTTTGTCCCCTTTGTCTCACTAGTGATTCCGCTCCTTTCTTCTTCACGATGATTGCCATCGCGATCAATGGCTCGACTGGACCGTTCCTCGAAGTCAACCCGCTTTCCGATCAAATTCACTTTTTGACGTCCTGCGATGTGATCCTGCCCACTGTCGGGAGCTATTCCCCGACGGGTTTACCATGCCCGCAGTTGGTAACCCATGCGGACGGCACGGCGGTTTCTCCCAGAAATCCGGCCAAGGGTGGGGAGGCGTTGATCGCCTACGCTACCGGCCTAGGGCAAACTAACCCTCCTCTGAACTCCGGGCAGGCTGCTACGGCGGCTGATCCTGTGCAGACGCCGTTCGGCGTGGACTTCAACTATCGTCCCAATGCACTGGCGACCCGGCCGCCGGGTGCGTATCGCATTGGGATTCCCGCGTCTCTTTTGTACGCAGGCGCTACCCCGGGATTCGCCGGCCTCTATCAGATCAATTTCGTCGTGCCGCCTCCTCCTCCAAGTGGACTGGCTCCGTGTGTCGACTGGACTACTTCGCCTCCGGGAATCAACGTGGTTCAAACGAACCTGACAGTTAGCGTCGGATCGGTGTACTCATTTGACGGCGCTGGGATCTGCGTCCAACCAAACTAATTCAAACTTTTATCGCGACTTCCGATAAGCAAGGCATGGAACGTCGTAAAGAACCCCGGCTGAAGGCGAATCAACCCGTCATAGTCTCTTCCGTCGGCTTGATGCCGATGCCACCGATATCCGGCCGCACCCTCGATATGTCCGGCAGCGGGCTGCAACTGCGGCTTCCCAATCCCATCCCGTGCGGATCGCCGGTGAAGGTGGAAGCGGAGCACATGGTCATGATGGGCGAGGTGACCCGGTGCCAGTACGACGTCGAAGGCGGTTACATCGTAAGTCTGATGGTGTTGGAGTCCGCGCCCAGCAGCCGCACCGCGTCATAATAGGGATGTGAAGCGAGTCGCGATCTTTGGCAGCGGTGGACAACTGGGAGTCGAACTGAAAGCGGTTTTTACCGCGCGTGGATACGAGTTGGCTTGCTTTGAGCGCGCCAAAGTCGACATCACCGACCCCGCGCAGGTCGAGCATGCGCTCGCGCAATACGACCCTGCCGTGGTGGTCAACGCCGCTGCCTACAATCAAGTCGACGTTGCCGAAAGGGAGCCGCTGGCCGCGCTCCAGGTGAATGGGCTCGCGGTGCGCAATCTGGCGATTGCCTGCCGGCAAGTCGACGCGCAACTGGTTCATTTCTCCACCGACTACGTGTTCGACGGACAGGCCGGCCACGCCTACACGGAACAGGACGCGACCCGGCCTCTGGGCGCCTACGCCGTCTCGAAGCTCGTGGGCGAACTGTATGCGCGCGGGTATCTCGATAAGGCGCTGGTAATTCGCACGTCCGGTGTTTATGGGCCGGGCGGGCTCGATACGGCGCGCGGAAATTTCGTGGAGATGATGCTGCGCTTGGCCGCCAAGGGTTCGCCCATTCGAGTGGTGGAAGATCATGTCGCATCGCCGACCTACGCTCCCGCGCTGGCCTCGCGTACAGTGGATCTGGTCGAACGCGGCATCGACGGAATTGTGCACCTGGGCGGCGGCGCGCCGATCTCATGGTTCGATTGGGCGGTCAAGATTTTCAAGGCCGCGAATGTGAATCCGCCGGTGAAGCCTACCAATGAGCGCGAGTTCCGCACGGCCGCGCGGCGTCCGAAATACTCGGCGTTATCAAACGGGAAAGCGGAGTCGCTGGGAATCGCGCCGATGCCAACGCTTGATGAAGCGATCCGCTTGTATATGGAAGCGCGCAGCAAAAAACTCGCGCCGGCACCGGTTTGATGCGGGAAGCCGGATTCTTTCACAGGCTGAAGTCTGTGCGCGACTTCATGAAAACCTTCTTCCAGCGCGTCCGCCTCACGCTCGAAATGATCAAATTCGAGCACTCCATCTTCGCGCTCCCCTTCGCTCTGACCGGAGCATTGCTCGCTTGGCGCGCTTCGGATTTCGAACGCCAGGGACTCGCGTTCCGGCTCCTCTGGATCGTCGTCGCGATGGTTGCCGCGCGATCCGTGGCGATGGCTTTCAATCGCGTGCTGGACGCCGATATCGACGCGAAGAATCCGCGAACCGCGTCGCGCCATTTGCCTTCGGGGAGGATCACGCGACGGTTTGCATGGGGATTTATCGTCCTCTGGTCTCTGGTGTTTATCTTTGCGGCGACCGAATTGAATCCGTTATGCCAATTGCTTGCGCCGGTCGCGCTCTGCGTCGTGATGTTCTATTCCTTCACCAAGCGATTCACCGCGTTCTCGCATATCGTGTTGGGCTTCTCGCTCGGCATCGCGCCGGCCGCGGCGTGGATCGCGATGCGCGGCTCGCTCGATCCCCGGATTCTTTGGCTTACCGCCGCCGTCACTTTGTGGACCGCCGGATTCGACATGATTTACGCCTGTCAGGATTACGCGTTCGACGTCCACTCCGGACTGCATAGCGTGCCGCAGCGATTCGGAATCGCGGGAGCGCTGTGGATTTCGCGAGCGATGCACCTGGGAATGCTGGTCTGCCTGATCGTTCTGGTGCGCGTGTTCGCGCTCGGTGGGATCGCGATGGCGGGCGTCGCCGCAGTGGTCGCACTGCTGCTTTGGGAGCACCGCTTGGTCAAAGCCGACGACCTTTCGAAGATCGACGCCGCGTTCTTTACGATGAACGGCTACGTCAGCGTGATATTCTTTCTATTTTGGGCCGCTGATATCTTAACGTGACCATCTTTCTAAATGACACCCGTATTTGACGACCCGCGCCTGCGAGCGATCGCCGAGAAAGTGACCGCCGGAGTCCGCCTCGATTTTAACGATGGCGTGACGCTCTTCCGCTCACCCGATATTCTAGGCGTCGGCTGGATGGCGAACCAGGTGCGCGAGCGGCTGCATGGCGATAAAACGTATTTCAACGTGAATCGTCACATCAATCCGACCGATGTCTGCGTCGCCAGTTGCCGCCTCTGCGCCTTCGGCAAACGCGCCAAGGACCCGACCGCGTACACCATGTCGCTCGAGCAGGTGTGGGAGCGCGCGAGCCACGGCGTCAGCGAAGCGGTCACCGAATTTCACATCGTCGGCGGCCTCCATCCCGAATTGACGCTCGATTGGTATTGCCAGATGTTGCGCGGCCTGAAAGAGCGCTATCCGCAAGTCCATTTGAAGGCGTTCACGATGGTCGAGATTGGATTCCTGGCGAATCGCGCGAAGTTGAGCGTCCGCGAAACGCTCGAAAAACTGCGCGACGCCGGCATGGATTCGATGCCCGGAGGCGGCGCCGAGATTTTCTCGGAGCGAGTCCGCCGCATCATCTGCGATCACAAGATTACCGGCGACCAGTGGCTGGACGTCGCCCGAACGGCGCATCAAATGGGCCTGCACTCGAACTGCACCATGCTCTACGGCCACATCGAAACCGAAGAGGATCGCGTCGATCACTTAATGAAGCTGCGGTCTCTCCAGGATGAGACGCAAGGCTTCGTTACGTTCATCCCGCTCGCGTTTCACCCCGAAAACACGCCGCTGGAGCATATTCCGAAAACCACCGGTTTCGACGACATCCGCGAGATCGCGGTCTCGCGCCTGATGCTCGACAACATTCCGCACATCAAGGCCTACTGGATCATGATGACGCCGAGAATTGCCCAGATCGCGCAGCGCTTTGGAGCCGACGATATCGATGGCACCGTGATCGAGGAAAAAATCTATCACGACGCGGGCGCGACCACGAGTCAAAACCTGCGCCGAGGCGAACTGCTGCGGCTGATCCGCGAAGCCGGCCGCGAGCCAGTGGAGCGCGACACGTTATATCGTCCGGTCGAGCGCAGCGAGAATGTTTTTACAGTGCTGGTGTGATCCACCGCTCCCTTCGGTCACGGCTCAGTTTGCGGTGATGCACGCTCGAGGAGCAGATTCAAGCCAGGCTCCCTCATGAAGAGCGCCTTATGCCGGTATACGTCGATCCGCTCATACTCGAATCGCGAAAAGCGCCGATCGAGGTTATCGTAGTGGATGGCGGCAAAAAGTACCTAAGAAGGATTAAGCGATTTAACACTCCTTAACGTAGTGGCCGAAATTGCTGGCCCCCGGCGTGCGTCCAAAAATCATGGTGAAGCGACTACTCATTTGTTTTCTTGCATTCTTTCCGTTGTACGCCGCCCCACCTGTGTCAAACCGCTACGCGCTGGTGCTCGAAGACCCTCCCGTTTCGCGATTCTACCGCGCGCGCGAAACGATGTTTTCCGCCACCGCTTCTGCGTATCGACAACAGATTCGCGCCCGCCATGCCGCCCTGCGCGCTGAGATCGCCTCGCGAGGCCTCATCGTCACCGGCGAGGTGGATACGCTTCTCAACGCGATCTTCGTCGCCGCCCCGAAGGAGCGCGCTGCCGAACTTGCCGGCCTGCCGGGCGTCTCCAATGTTTTGCCGCTGCGTTACTACAAGCTCGATCTGAATCGCGCGGTGACCCTCGTCGATGCCAGTGGAGCGTGGGACGCCCTCGGCGGCGTCGCCAACGCGGGACTCGGAATCAAGATCGCAATTCTCGACACCGGTATCGATCAAACGCATCCGGCGTTTCAGGACCCCGGGCTCACCGCTCCCGCAGGTTATCCCATTTGTTCGGGAACCGACTGCGCCTTCACGTCGAACAAAGTGATCGTCGCGCGCAGCTATGTGAAGATGCTCGCGGCGGGCACTTCTTCGGCGAACCCGGCCGCCGATTCGCGGCCCGACGATATTTCGCCGCGCGATCGCACCGGCCACGGCACCGCGGTCGCCTCCGTCGCCGCGGGCAACACCAATACCGGACTCGTCACCATGACCGGCATGGCTCCGCACGCGTTTCTCGGCAACTATCGAATTTTCGGATCGCCGGAGGTGAACGACACCACCTCCGACGACGTCATTATCGCGGCCGCCGAAGATGCGATGAAGGACGGCATGGATATCATTTCGCTCTCGCTCGGCGCGCCCGCATTCAGTGGACCGCTCGATACCGGCTCAATTTGCGGACAGAACACCGGCGCTACCTGCGATCCCCTCTCTTCGTCGCTCGAAGCCCTCGCCAATGCCGGCATGATCGTCGTGGTCGCGGCGGGAAATAACGGTCCCAGCTACAATTCCATCGGTTCGCCGGGCGACGCGCCTTCGGTGATCACGGTTGGCGCCAGCACCAATTCGCACCGCGTGGTTGAGAGCGTTACCGTGACGGGAACCTCGCAAAACTACGTCGCGCTGCTGGGCAACGGAACCACACCATCGTCCCCATTGATGGCTCCCGGAATCGATATCGCAACGTTGGGCAGCGGATCGCTGGCATGCGCCCCCCTCCCCGCGGGTTCGCTCACCGGCTCGATCGCGCTTGTCGAACGAGGGACGTGCACCTTCCTCATCAAGCTCCAACACGCCACAGCGGCGGGCGCGGTGGGAGTGATTTTCTACATGGCGGACGGGTCCGCGCCGATTTCTCCCGGGGGTCTGGGCGGCACCATCGCGCCGGCGGTCATGATCGCGAACGCCGACGGCTCCGCGCTTCAGAATTTTCTCGACGCGAATCCCGCCGCCAACGTCACCATCGATCCAACGCAGATGGAGCAGCCGCTCAGCGTGTTTAATCAGCTCGCCAGTTTTTCGTCGCAGGGGCCCGTCACCGGATCGAGCGCCATGAAGCCGGAGCTGGTCGCCGTGGGCGCGAACATGTATATGGCCGCGCAGAGTTACGATCCACTCGGCTCGCTCTACGGCGCCAACGGCTACACCGTCGCCAACGGCACCAGCTTCGCGACGCCGATGGTCTCTGGCGCGGCTGCGCTCGTCAAGCAGAGCCATCCCGGCTGGACCGCGGCGCAGATCAAGAGCGCGCTGGTCAACAGCGCCACCCAGGACGTCACCCAGGACGATTCCGGACACACCGTCACCGCGCAATCCATCGGAGCGGGAAAGCTCGACGCGGGCGCCGCGGTCGCAGCCAGCGTTACGTCGAATCCGTCTACGATTTCCTTCGGCGCGATCATCAGCCTTCCGGCGGTGCAGCAGATCGTCCTGACCAATAACGGCACAGCGAGCGTGACCCTTGCCATCGCGAACGACAATTCCCACGGCGCGCCGGGCGTCTCCATGACCTTCAGCCAGTCCAGTCCGACGCTTGCGTCCGGCGCATCCCTCACTTTGACGATCACGCTTTCCGGGTCCGTTCCTGCGGCCGGCTCGTATTCCGGAGGCGTTACAATTACCGCGCAAAATGTTTCGATGCGTGTCCCGTATCTTTACCTGGTTGCCAGCGGCATCGCCGCCAACATGGTTCCGATTTACGGCGACGCCTACGACGGAACCGTCCGCGAAACCACGTTTGTGGCCTTCAAATTAACCGACGCCAACGGCATGCCCGTACCCACCAACCGCATCTTGTGGTCGACTTCGCCCGGCGCGGCAGTTGTGGCGGCTGACTCCATCACCGATAGTTACGGCATAGGACTCGCTGAAGTGTCGCTCGGCTCGTCGCCCGGGAGCTATACGTTTACGGCCTCCGCTGGCGGCCAGACGTATACCTTCACCGCGGCCGCGCGAGCGGTTCCCACGATCTCCTTGAATGGAATCGCCAATGCAGGCAGCGCCAACGCCGGGACTCCTGTTGCGCCTGGATCGTCCATAGCGATCTTTGGTTCGGCTCTGAGCGACTTTACCGATTCGGCGTCGACCGCCCGTCTCCCGCTCGCGATCGACCAGGTCAACGTGAGCTTCGATGTGCCATCGGCCGGCATCAGCGTGCCAGGCCACCTGATCTTCGTGAGTCCCTCTCAGGTGAACGTGCAGGTGCCCTGGGAACTCGAAGGCCAGACGTTTGCGCAGATCAAGGTGACCATCGATCGGTCCTATGGCAACGTCGTGGTGCAGTCGCTTTCGACCTTCGCGCCGGCTTTTTTCGAAATAGCAACAGGCGTCGTAGCGGCGCTCGACGCGAACTACAACGTGATCGGCGCGTCGAATCCTATCGCGCGCGGACAGACCGTCTCGCTCTTCGCGAATGGACTCGGCCCAGTCAACAACACTCCCCCGAGCGGCGATCCCGCTTCCGGGGCGCTCTCGACCACCACGTCGACACCAACGGTCACCATCGGAGGAGTCGCCGCGCCCGTCGTCTTCAGCGGCCTCGCCCCGGGATTCGCCGCGATCTACCAGATCAACGTGACCGTCCCGGCGAGCATCGGCGCGGGCCTCCAGCCGGTCATAGTATCGATCGGCGGCCAAGTTTCGAAAGCCAGCGGCATCACAGTCCAGTAAGGTAAATTATAAGGAAACTCGGTACAGCCTATGCGGGTAGGACTAATAACTCTGGCTTTGGTTGTGATGACACTTAGTGCGCCGTCGGCAACGGGAAACATAGTCTTCAATCCAGGCTTCGAGCAGGGCTTGCTGGACTGGACGATTAACAATATCAGCGCCACCCCTTGGTTTATTGACACCTATCCTCACACCGGAAATTGGGACATTGCCAGTCCGTGTGCTGGAGCTGGTTGTCTAGACCCCGTCAACGGCACGTTTTTTTATCAAGACCTGCCGACCGTCATCGGCCAGACATACGACCTGAGTTTCTGGGCATTTTTCGAAGGTGCGCCGGACGAGATTAAAGTAACATGGGGCGGAGTTACGGCATTGGACATTGTGAATCCCGCGGTTCCCAACGACCTCTATCTGCAATACTCAACCACCAACTTGCTGGCGACGTCCTCCACCACCCGGCTTGAGTTTTTCGGCCGCCAAGACCCGAACCACGATCTAGGCGTGGATGACATCTCCGTTACGGCTACTCCGGAGCCCCCGACGGTCGTGCTGATCGGAGTCGCCCTATTGATTGCCGCTGGATGTCGCCATCGCACAAGCTCAGGCGAATTCCTCAGGTGAGCCTGGTCTTGACCTCCTGATGTCTCCTATTAACGCTTCTTGACGACAATCTCGACCCGGCGATTCTTTTGCCGGCCCGCCGGGTCGTCACGGCCATTCGGGAGCGCATTGGACGCCACAGGCTTGGTCGATCCCCACCCTCGGATTGTCATCGGGCTGGAAATCCCGTGCGCGACCAACCAATCTCTCACCGAAGCCGCTCGACGTTCGGAGAGCTTTTGGTTGTACTCTTTGACTCCCTTGCTGTCCGTGTGGCCCTCAATCGAACAAGAGGCATTCGGGTAGGATCTGAGCACAGTGGCTACTTTTTCAAGTTCCGGAACAGCTTTGGGCAGAAGGTCGGCTTTATCGAAATCGAAAAGTACATCGCTCGAAAGTTCGATGCGAATCTCGGTCTCGGTGGTTTTGGCCCCCAGATCTTTCAGGGCCGCATTCAAGTCCTGAGCCTTGCCCTCGACGCCGAGCGTCAGACCCTTGATGTCCACAACCTTCCCCTGAAGAGGCAGCACTTTCCCCTGCGCGCCCGGAGGAATAGGGTCGTCCGGCTTGTACTTTTGCGCCAAGACAATTTGTGCTCCTAGAAGCACACTCAGCAGACCAGGAGAGCGGATCAAGATTCACCCCTCACTGCGATACGGGAACGTCCTCAAATGGCGGGAACGACGGAATATGGATCGCGATCTTGTTCGAAGCCGGCGGAGGCGCCGGAAACTTCGCCCAGCTCGCCCGCTGCTGCCCCGCCGGAAGTTGGCCCCAGAAAACATCCACAATACCCTGGTTTCCGGCATCGGTTAGATAGGCGTATTTCTTATTTTCCGCCGGATCGATGAAATAAAGGTCCGCCCAATGGCCGGTGTAGTCAATGGTCTTTGGTTGCGTGGCGGTCAGACCCGGCGTTTGCGCGGCCGCGGCATTCACGATGCGCCATTTGACGATCAAAGCGCCGCCACTCAATCGTTTCACTTCCAGCAAATCACACCGCAAGTCGCCATCGGCGGAATACTGGCCACTGGCAATGACATTGGCTGGAGCCGCCGGCTGAACGGGTTGGCTCGACACTGCGACCGGCTGGGTTGCCGGACGAGTCGCGGGCTGACTCGGCGTGCCAGTCTGTTGCGCCGGCTGTGGCGATGTTCCCAGCGAACACGAAGTAGCGAACACGGCACAAACCACGATCAAAACTCGATACATGACAACCTCCCTTTCGGAGTTAGGCTGCGGGCTAGTATACACTGAAAATGATGGAACTGGTAACCATCCGCCGGTTTGGAGACATGTCCGAGGCATTGCTGGCGAAGGGCTGCCTCGATTCCGCCGGTATCGAATGCTTTCTGGCGGACCCAATATTGCAAGGCTCGAATGGCCTCTCACTCGGGGAATGAGATTGCAAGTCACTGCGGACGACGCCGAAACCGCGATGGCCATATTAGAGCAACCCGCATCAGACGATTAGCCGCCGAAGTGGGGCGGACCCCCTGGTCCGCAGCCGACCCCCCGGTCGGCTCGTCTTTGCCCGGGAAAGCTCCGCATTGCGGACGCCCGGCTCCACCGGACGGGACACTATCGAGCACGTGATGCTCCCAGCGCTCTTACGCTCCCATAGCCGAGGCCTTCGGCGATTCGACTGAGTTTTCCTTATAGAAGTACGCGCCAGCGACCCCCGCAACCATTGTCTCCACCAAGGCGACCGCCAATCCTATCAACGTCAAATCCACAGGAATCAGGTGGAGAAATACGGGGGCCGCGCTACCCAGCACATAGGCCGTCGCCCAAATCACCAGGCCCGCGCATACCGCCGTTTTCGGACCAGCGCCGAAGCGCGGCCTCATCGCCGCGTATATCCCCACTATCATGATTCCGGTAGCAAGTCCCCACACGTTGAATGCGATGAGCTGCTTGATGGAGGGCGCGGCAGACTTGCCAAGCCCCGTCATCACGGTCGCCCACTGATTGGCCAGAACAACACCATTCAAGACTCCTTCGAAGATGTCGATCACGATGCCTGCCACGATTCCGCCGAGAAGAACCCGGCCCAGGTTGATGTTACCCATACGCCTCCTTGCAATCGAACGATGATAGTCGAGCTCATCCTTCAATGCAAGGGGGTAGACTCCATTAGGTCACTTCCCCCAACACCACCGGGATTTATGTAGCGAACCTTCCGACTCTTTGCGTTAGCGGATGAGTTTAAGGCGCTTCAGATCCCGCTCCGTCCATGCGGCTTGCTCTTCGATCATGCTTCGTAGCGTCTTCGGCACAAACGTCGTGTTGGAGCCATGAAAAGCAACGGTTACGCGGCGGCCGTCAGGATGGAGGTAGCGGCGATGGCTCCCGCCCCGCCGGCTCTTCCGCAACACAAATCCGTCGGCTAAGAGGGCCCGCATGAATTCTTCCGCAGTGAGCGCCCGTATCTTCGAGAAGTCAATCGGCATGAACGCGGATCACACGGTTACAGCGACTCGCGTGCCTTCAAATATCTCAACGTCGTCGTCGGAGGCGGTGGGCAGCGGAATTCCATCTTCCCCAAGCTCGTCCACGATCATTTGCACCACTTCGTTGATGTTTTTAAGAGCTTCTTCGGGCGTCGAGCCTTGGGTGACAGCACCAAAACGGCGCAACGCTGGGCAGTAGGCGTGAAAGCCGCCCTCGTCCGGCTCCACCACAACTTTGAATGTGTAGGTCTTCATGTCAAACCTGAACTACCTCCCCCAATACTCCCACAAACCGGTCCGCATCTTCTTTCGTGAAACACAGCGGCGGCCGCAGCTTGATTACGTTGTGATGCGGACCGTCCGTACCTGCGAGAATCCCTTGGTCCCGCAGCCGGTTGACGATGCGCGAAGCTTCGGTCGTTGCAGGCTCGAGCGTCGTGCGGTCCCTTACCAGCTCGATGCCGAGAAAAAGGCCCGACCCGCGCACATCGCCGATCATCTCGCGATCCAACGCCCGCAGCGCGCTCATCCAATAATCGCCAACCACGCGAGCGTTCTCCTGCAACCCCTCTTCTTCCAGAACTTCGAGCACCGCGAGCCCCGCGGCACAGGCAACCGGATTGCCTCCAAACGTCGAGAAAAACTCCATCCCATTGTCAAACGATGCCGCAATTTCAGCAGTAGTAATCACCGCCCCGAGCGGAAACCCATTTCCAATAGGCTTCCCAAGCACCACAATGTCGGGAGTCGCGTGCTGCATCTGAAATCCCCAGAAAAAGCGGCCTAGGCGCCCAAAACCGACTTGCACTTCATCGGCGATGCACACTCCCCCCGCCTCGCGGACGCTCTTGTAGACGTCATTCAAGTATCCCGGAGGAAACACAATCTGTCCGCCCACGCTGGGAAGGCTTTCGGCGATGTACGCCGCAGGCTTCACGCGATCCAGAATCTCAGCGACATGCCGCGCATACTTCGGACCAGCCTGCGGATCGTCGCGTTTGTAAACTCCGCGATAATCGTCGGGGATCGGCGCAATGTGTACCCAGGGCTTCTTTCCATTTCCTCCTGGCCCGTTGAATTTATATGGACTGATGTCGATGAGAGTCGTCGTGTTGCCGTGATACGCGGCGTCCAGCACAATGACGTCTTCGCGCCGCGTATGCGCGCGCGCCATTCGCAACGCTAGCTCGTTGGCTTCGCTCGCCGAGTTGAGAAAATAACAGATCCTCAGCGGCGCAGGCAGTTTTTCCGTCAGTTTCTCGGCAAAAAGCACGATGTTGTCGTGCAAATAGCGCGTATTCGTGTTGAGCAGCGCCATCTGCCTGTGTACCGCCTCCACCACGCGCGGATGCGAATGTCCCACTAGCGGCACGTTGTTATAAACGTCCAGATACTCGCGGCCCGCTTCGTCGTATAAAAATTGCTTCCATCCCCGGACGATCTTGAGCGGCTCATCGTAGCTGATACTGAGATTCCCCCCGAGATATCTGCGCCGCATCGCCAGCGTTTCCTCTTTGGAAAACAAAAGTCCGCGCGCCAAGCGCGGATCGACCTCGGAAAGCGTTCGGAGAGCCGCCCAGGCTGCTTTTTCGCTGACGGTAATATAAGAATCGTCGGGATACAGCGTTTTTCGATGCGCGGAATTGACGACGCTCACCGCGAGGCGCAGGAGGATCAGCGGAAACAGCGCGTCTTTTTCCGCTTCTTCGAGCGGCATCTCGGCATGATAACCCGATACCAAATGCGCGATCGCGGTGAGAGGATCTTTTTTGTTCAGAGCTACATAGGCGCTCGCAATGGCGAGCTCGCAGATGGTCGCTGTGTAGTGCAGATCGCCGAAATCGATGATCGCCCGAACCTCGTCTCCTTGAACCACAACGTTGTGATCGTTGGCGTCGCCGTGAATCACGCTATGGCGCAGCGGAGTCAGATCCGGAGCCATCGCGAGAACTTTTTCGATCAAAGCCGGATCGGCAGTCAGATGCAGGTAATCGCGGATCCAAAAAGCGCGTTTCAGGTCCCATTTAAGCTCCCTATGCGTGCTTAAATGACCAAAAGTTGCTAGTTTAGCGTCTTGCCGAGCCAATAATCGACCATAATTTCGCAATAATCGCGCCGAGTGAACTTCCGTTTCCGCGAGCAGTTTTCCAGGCACCCAGTGGAGCATCCAGACGATCCGCCCGTCATATTCGCGAATCCCACCCGCAATACGCTTTTCGCCCAAATGTTCGAGGGCCGCGCACTGCATTTCGACGAACGCCGGATCGCATCCTTCCCGCATGATTTTCAGGATGTATTCGGAAGATCCCTGCAAATGAAAATTGTCGTCAAATTCCCCGTGCAAGCGCGTTGCGATGGCATCGACTCCGTAGAGTTCCTTGGCGATTCTGGCGGCATCCATGCTGACGTTTCATTGTAAACGTCTCTCGAGTGCGGCGATTTTCGCAAGTCCCGAAGCGCGCGTGGCGTTTAGCGTTTCGATCTGTGATTTCAGCTCCTCCACACTGGCGCGTGCTTGCTCCATTTCCGTGGGAGGCAGCGTGGGGCCGACGAAGCGGGCTTGCGCCACACCGATTTTCACCGTGACATCGCCCGAGCGGCGGACATAGGTAATTGTCGATTGTCCTGTCAGGGCAAGGGAGGTTTTCTCCGCGCCATCGAGAATCGTCAATGTTTCCGCGGCGGGGGCACTTAGCGCAATGCGCAGTTGTCCGGTCTGTTCGCGCAGACTAAGCGCAATCGGAGGCGGCGGACGGCGAGGGATGAAGCAGAGGAGCGGCAGCAATGCCAGAGACAACGCCCATGGCCATCTTCGTTTCTCGATCACAACAACGGGGCGTCCGTGGATGGAAAATTCTTCGTAGCTGCGAACCGTCTCGATCGATCCGGAGGCATCGCGGACGAAGAATCCGCCATTTTCCGAAGACAGCACCAGTGCCACGCACGCTTCGGCTTTATCGAATCGAACCAGATCTTCTTCGCTCAGAAAAACTTGACCCCGCACGCGCGAAGCGAAGATGCCGAGCGGGTCGAGTCCGGCACGTCCTCGGGTCGCGACTAAGCGAATGGTCTGGCCATGGCGTATTCCGTACAGGAGGCCATACGAATCTGTTCCTGCGCCGGCATTGCGTATCTCCCGCAGCAGGGCGGGGGAGTACTCGATGCGAAAAGGGCTTTCGGGCGGTGCCCAGGTGCGGAGAGGTCCGCTGTGCAGGCGCGCGAAACGGCTCATTACGGGCCATATCGACCTGGAGGTTGCCAAATTGAGCGTCACTGATGGTTAGTGGCGGATTAATCCCAATTTTCTCAGGTGAGTACGACTTTCAAGTGGAGGGTTGATTGCCGGGTTCGCCCTAGGATGTGGCCGAGGACTTATGCCACGCACTTTTGGCCATTACGGATGGATCCCGGATCTTCCGGATGCTCGCGATCGGGTTTACAAATTGCCGAGAAGGACGAGTGCGCTACCGCCGTCGGCCGATTTGCGGAAAGGATGCCCCGCGATATACGACCAGGGCGACTTGGGCAGTTGCACGGCCAACGCCATCGGCGGGGCGATCGAGTTCGACCAGATCAAGCAGAAGTTGAAGGCGTCGACGCCGTCGCGACTGTTCATTTACTACAACGAGCGCGCGATCGAAGGGACTATCGACACCGATAGCGGGGCGCAGATTCGCGACGGCATCAAGAGCGTGGCATCGCAGGGGGCGTGCCCGGAGCCGATGTGGCCGTACGTGGAGCAGAGCTACGCGAACCGTCCTCCAGCGCCGTGCTATAAGTACGCGAAGCTGCATCCGGCGGTGCAATATGCTCGGGTGACGCAGAGTGTGGGCCAGTTGAAGGCGTGCGTGGCGGCGGGGTATCCGTTCGTATTCGGGTTCACGGTGTATGAGAGTTTTGAATCCGATGCCGTCGCGAAGTCGGGGATTGTGCCGATGCCCGCCACGACGGAGATGCTGTTGGGTGGTCATGCGGTGATGGCGGTGGGGTACGACGATGCTGCGCAGAGGTTTTTGGTGAGGAATTCTTGGGGGACGTCGTGGGGAATGGGCGGGTATTTCACGATTCCGTATGTTTATTTGACGGATGGGAACTTGGCGGATGATTTTTGGGTGATTCGGGTGGTGAAGTAGACGGACCTCGGCTGAAGCCGAGGCTGCAAGCTGAAGCTCGCGCCACTCGGACTGAGAAGTTTTTCGCGCAACAGCAACTAAGGGGAATGCAGCATTTTCGGCGGCTTCCGCATATTTTTGACGAAGGGTGCAACTTATTTATCACTTGGCGTCTTTACGGCAGCCTGCCTAGGGAGCGGTACCCTCCTCCTGGAAAAATGAATAGCGGCGCGGCGTTTGTCTGGATGGATCGCTACCTGGACACAACCCTGGAGGGTCCGCAATGGCTCAGAGGAGAGATCGCTCAGGTCGTCGAAGAAGTGCTGCACCGCCAGGAGTGTGACCTTCACGCTTATGTAATCATGCCCAATCACGTGCATGTTCTGCTAGCTCCCAAAATCCCGCCGGCCAAGCTGACGCAATACATCAAAGGAGCTAGCGCTAGAGAGGCCAATAAGGTACTTGGTATTTCCGGCAAACCCTTTTGGCAACACGAATCTTACGACCATAGAGTACGAACAGCAGAAGAGTTCACCAAGATCCAAAAATACATTGAAAACAACCCAGTAAAGGCAGGGCTGGCAGCTACTCCAGAGACCTACCGCTGGTCGAGCGCGTGGTCCGGGTGGCGCGGTTTCAGCTTGCAGCGGCCGCTTCAGCGGGCGGCGGGTAGCACCTGTAGACTCGTTCGTTCAAGATGCGGTCAAAGTATAACCACTTCTTCGTGAATGCGCGATATAGGGAGCGGCGAATGCTTGCGGCGTCAAATTTGACGGTTTTACCGCGGAATCGACGATCAGCCGCGATTTTCTTCTAGGTGGCGCAGGCGGGCGTCCAAGACCTGTTCGACTCGGTAGAGCTTTTCGTCCTGCACCTGAAATCGAGCTTCGATAATGCGGGTCACATCATCGAAGCGCTTGTCTACGCTGTCGAATCGTTTAGCCATTAAATGGCGCAGGTCTGACAGCCTGCTGTTGTTGCCTAGGATACCCACCAAAACCAGAAGGCTGGGCATTCCGACGCTGATTGCGAACTTCACGTCTTCGCTGGTCATCACGCGCATTTTATGATAACCCGGCGGGCGGCGACACGAGTGTCGACGCGGCACGCACGAGTGCGCGCGCCACAGGCGGACTCGGATCTGCTGGTCGATTCGGTTAGACGGCGCCGGTCGGGTAGAATGGGGGTCCATGAGTACACCGAATCCGGGGATTATTTTCGAGACTATCAATGCGTATCAACGCTCGGCGGCGTTGAAGGCTGCCATTGAGCTTGATGTGTTCAGCGCGGTTGCCAAGGGGAATCGCTCGGCGGAGGCGATCGCCAAAGCGGTTGGGGCGTCTGCGCGCGGGGTGCGGATCTTGTGCGATTACCTGGTTGTGATCGGGTTTCTTTTGAAGGACCGCGGCGAATATTCGTGTACTGCCGAGTCGGGGATGTTTCTGGACCGCGGCTCGCCCGCCTATTTCGGCGGCACTACGCGGTTTCTTTTGGACCCTCGGCTGATTGCTCCTTATCTCCAGTTGACGGAGATTGTGAGGACGGGAAGAACTACGCTGCCCGATGAAGGGACTGTGAGTCGCGACAATCCGATCTGGGTGGAGTTCGCGCAGGAGATGACGCCGATGATGTTTCCGGCGGCGGGCGAGATCGCGGGGATTGTCGGAGGCGACGGACCGATTCGGGTGTTGGATCTCGCGGCGGGGCACGGATTGTTTGGCATTATGATCGCGCAGCGGAATCCGCAGGCGAAGATTACGGCTCTGGATTGGGCGGATGTGCTGGCTGTCGCAACCGGGAACGCCCAGAAATTCGGCGTGGCCAACCGTCATCGGGCGCTGGCGGGCGATGCCTTCGAGGCGGATTATGAAGGGCCTTACGATGTGGTGCTCGTGACGAACTTTTTTCATCACTTCGATCCGCCGACTTGCTTGACGCTGATGCGGAAGATCCACGCGGCGCTCGGGCCCGGCGGACGGTGCGTGACGCTCGAGTTCGTGCCGAACGACGATCGCGTGTCACCGCCGGTGGCTGCGGGATTCGGAATGATGATGCTGGGGACGACGGTGGCGGGGGACGTGTACACTTTCGCCGAATACTCGACGATGTTCCGCAATGCCGGGTTCGCGTCTTCCGAGCTTCACGCGCTGGCACAATCGCCGGAGACGGTTATCGTTAGCACAAAAGCCGCTCGGTAGGCATCTGCTAAACTGAGACGTACTGGTTTTTCCCCTGCCGATGTTTCCCCGCGCGCGGCAACGAAGGATCGCTGTGCAATATTCGCGTTCAAACAGGATGTAAGCCATGAAGTTCTTTTTCCTGATTCTGGGTTCGATCGGCCTCCTAGCCGCGCAACCTACCATTTGTATGACGACTGCCGCGTCCCCCATTCTCCATGCCGAGGGGTTGACGGAGCGGATCGGCGACATCGTTTATAGCTGCACGGGAGCGCCGAGTACGATGCTTACCGTGAATCTTTCGGTCCAGCTGAATACCGGAATCACCAACAGGATTTCGACCGGGAACATCGTTACGGGAACCGTTCTTACGGTCGATAGCGGATTGGGTCCGCAGGCGGTGTTGGTGCAGCCGATTCTGCTATCGCCGAGCAACCTGCACTGGAATGGCGTGCCGCTGACGTTTTCGGTGCAAGGCGCTTTGACGATCCGGATTGCCGACGTGAGGGCGAATGCCGCCGGGATTTCCGTGGGCGGACAGATCGTCGCCACGTTGAGCGGGGACCTCGGGATTACGCAGAGTGCGCTGGTGGTGGGGGTACCTGAGGTCGGCCTCTATGCCGGGTATTCGGGGGAGCTGATTTGCGCTCAAGGTGGCTCGCCTCTGCCGGGGTCGATCGGTTTCTCGAATTTGATTCTTGACGGCACGGCGTTCACGAGCACTCGGATTACCGAAGGATATGCGGGGTCGTTCACTCCGCGATCGGCGGCGCCGAATCTGAATGCCGATAGCGGAACGCGGTTCATCGTGCGGCATAACGGCTTTCCGCAAGCGGCGCGCCTGTTCGTGCCGAATGTGATTGCGGGGTCCGATACGGTTCAAGCGACGGCTGGGGGTGATTTGGGCGTGCCTGCGTCGGGCGGAGCGTATGCGCCGTCGACGAACGGGTCGCTGCTGCTGGCCTTGGTTGCGGGCGCGGATGCGACGGGGGCGGGCGGAACGCTGGTGTATACTCCGGGCGCGATCGGGTCGGGGACGGTGACGTTCGATGGGGTCGCGGAGCTGCAGATTTCGAGCGGCTCGGCCTACGCGGTGTATGAAGTGGTCGACTCGAACTTCTTCGTGCTGGAGAGCGCGCAGTTTCCGACCTTCCTAGGGCTTGCTCCGAACGCGGTGACGGCGGCGGTTCAGACGACCGGGGGAGTGACGTTCGCTCCTCTGTCCGGGGTCGCGACGGCGTCGACCAGCAGTCCGATTCCTCGCTTTGTGGGTATCACACCGCCGAACGATTGCGGAATTATCGGAGATTGCGGCGCGTCGTATTTTCCGCAGTTGACCGTGACCACTCCGTCGCTGCAATACACGCTGGGAGCGGGTTCGCCGAACCAGGCGCAGTATGTTCCCGTGAACAATAGCGGCGGAGGCGTGCTGTACTGGACGGCGTCCGTGAGCTATACGAGCGGCAGCGGATGGCTGGCGATCCAGCCTGCGTCGGGGATGAATAACGGCACGGTGCGGATCGATGCTTATCCGGGCAGTCTCGGGGTGGGCACGTATCAGGCGACACTGACGATCGATGGAGGGAACGCGGGGCGCCGGCTAGTCCCGGTGACGTTGGCGATCACGCAGGCAACGGCTCCCGGACCCCAGATTCTGACGGTCGAGAATGCGGCGAGCTTTGCGCAATTGCCGGTGGTGCCGGGTTCGTTGACGACGATCATGGGTACGGCGCTGACGGGCAAGATTGTGTCGGCGAGCTTCGATGGGCTGCCGGCCACGATTCTGTTCAGCAATGCCACGCAGATCAATTTGCTGGTTCCAGCCGGGATAGCGTCGAAGAGCTCGACGCAGTTGGTGGTTATCGTGGATGGAGCGATTAGCCTGCCGGTTACGATTCCGGTGGCTCCTTTTGAGCCGGGGATATTTGCGGGCGCGGTGGTGAATCAGGATTCGACGGTGAACTCGATTAGCAACGGGGCGGCGGCGGGGAGCGTGATTTACTTTTACGCAACCGGGTTGTCCGGCTCGGGAACGATCAGCGCGCGCATCGGAGGGACGGAGCTTACGAACCTCTATTACGCGGGACCTGCGCCTGGTTATCCGGGCGTGCAGCAAATCAATTTGATGTTGCCGCCGGGAATGCAGGGGATGACTACGGCTCTATCGGTCTGCGGAACTGGCACGGGCGGCGAGGTTTGCAGTCTGCCTTATCCGCTGACCTTGAAATAGTTAGTTGAGGAAATAGGTGCGGTAGAGGGTATCGCGCTGCTTCGGAATGAAGCCGGCGTCGCGAATCAGGCGGCGAAGCTCTTCTTCCGAGGCTCGGTGATGCGCGCCCGCGGCACTGACTACATTTTCCTCAATCATGATACTGCCGACGTCGTTTCCGCCGAAACGCAGGCCGAGCTGGCAGGTTTTTAATCCGGGAGTGACCCAGGAAGACTGGATATTCAGGATATTATCGAGATAAATCCGCGATAATGCGAGCATTTTCAGATATTCGACGGCGGTTGCTTCTTCTTTCACGAAGCGGCCGAGGGATGTGTTTTCGCGCTGGAAGCTCCAGGGAATGAAGGCGGTGAACATGCCGCTCTCATCCTGCATCTGGCGTACGATGTCGAAGTGGTTCATCCGTTCCTCGATGGTTTCGCCGGTGCCGAACATCATGGTCGCGGTGGAGTTCATACCCAGGGAATGGCAGGTTCGATGGACGTCGATCCAGTCTTGCACACTTGATTTTAGGCGACTTATGCGGTGACGGACACCGTCGTCCAGGATTTCCGCGCCGCCGCCGGGGAGGGAATCGAGTCCGGCGTCGCGGAGGCGGGCTAGGGTGTCGCGAATCGTTAAATCGCTGACTTTGGCGATGTTGACGATCTCCGGGGCGGAGAAGCAGTGGCACCAGATATTGAAATTCGCTTTAATCGAGCGGAGGAGGTCCTCATACCACTCGATTTTAAGCTCGGGATGAAGGCCGCCTTGCATCAAAATACCGGTTCCGCCGAGGTCTAGTGTCTCCTTAATCTTCGAAAAAATGACTTCTTTGGAGTGCAAATACCCTTCTGCGTGCCCTAACGGACGATAAAATGCACAAAAACTACAGTACTCGGTGCAGGTATTGGTGTAGTTAATGTTGCGGTCGATGATGTAGCTGACGACGCCTTCCGGGTGCAGCTTGCGGCGCACGGCGTCGGCGGCCATGCCGATTCCGATGAGGTCGTTGGAATTATAGAGGTCGATGGCTTCGGCGCGGGAGATCATAAGGATACTCCTGCCGTCACGCAGTCGAGCGCGGCGGCTTGTTTCAGAAACAGGTTGAGACCTTCGTGGTCGCGGTCTTCGAGCTCGAAGACAATGTGGCGGGTGAGATACTCGCGGGCCAGTTGCTCGGTGATGCCGCGGATGGGAGACTGCTGGCGGACGATTTCGTCAACATGCGCGAGGCCTTCGCGGCAGGAATCGAGAAACGCCCTCTCGAAGGCAGGCTGCATGATTTCTTTGCGGCCGGACCAGAGGGCGAAGATCATCGGGAGGCCGGTTAATTGGGTCCATTCCAGGCCGAGATCGAGGGTCTCGAAGGGCAGCGTGGCGGGATCCAGATGCAGCGCGGGATCGCCGATCAGCAGTGCCGCATCGGCCTCGCCAAGCATGGGAGCCAGCTCCGCGCGGCGCGAAATCAGCTTTGGCTGTACGCCATATTTTTCGGCGAGAATAATTCTCGCAAGCATGACCGAGGTTCGGGAGCCGGTATCGGTAGCCAGCGTTTTGATTTCGCGAATAGGGACTTTCGAGACCAGCAGAATGCTGCGCACGGCGCCGCGGCAGGCTATACCGGTGCCGCGGAAGTAGTCGAGTTTCTGGCGCGCCATTTCAATGACCGGCACGATGCCGATGTCTGCTTCGCCAGAGGCGAGCTGGTCGGCGCATTCCGACGGGAGGGCGTAGCCCATGTCGAAGATGCCGCGCTGGGCGCCATGTTCGATACCCCAGATCAGCGGAACAGTATTCAAGTAACTGACCGCGCATACGCGTGGCTGTTTGTAGATGGAAGGCAATCTTTAGTTTATCATCTGGACTAGAGCCCGTATATTTCTGCTGTGCTATCTTCGAGAGGTAGGCGGTTCCCGCGCGCCGTCCTCGGAGTATCCTCATGAAAAAACTGTTTGGCTATTTTATCGTCCTGTCGGCGACCTTGTGGGGGCAAGCGGTTTCTCCCACCATTAATCAGACACCGACGCGGCAATTCGGGCACCCAACTCTCGCGGTTCCCCTGACGCAGGCGTCGCCGAATCTGGTCGAAGGGCGGGAGTTGAGCGTTCCGGGCCAGATCGCGTTCGATACCAGCGTCAATCCGCCGATCCTCTATGTGGCGGACATCGGCAATAACCGCGTGCTTGGCTTTAAGAACATCGCGAGGCTGAGCGCCGGAAACTACGCCGACCTGGTGATCGGGCAGCAGGACCCTTTCAGTACTCTCGCGCAAGGTGGGGGCAGCAGTACTCTCAGCACCGGCTTCAACCAGCCGACGGGCGTCGCGGTGAATAGCAAAGGCGATCTGTATGTGGCCGACGCGGGGAACAACAGGATTTTACGATTTCCGGCTCCCTTCAACCAACCGCCGGGCAATCCTCCGCAACCCGACCTGGTGATCGGGCAAAAATCTTACAGCAGCGGCACATCGCTGAATGAGGGCGGCAACGCCGCCAGCAAGACGCTCGCATTTTCTTCCGGCGGCAGCGTATACCTTACCAGCCTGGCGATCGACGCGACTGGCAACCTCTGGACTACCGATCCGATTAACAATCGTGTGTTGATGTATCCGATCGCGAATCTCTCGCCGAATACGGTGGAGCCGGTGGCGACGGTGGTTCTGGGGCAGAACGATTTCATCACGTCGATCATCACGGTCCCAAACTCGACGCAGTTAACGAAGAATGTTCTAGCTCAGCCGTCCGGCCTGGCGTTCGATGCTTCCGGCAACTTGTATGTCGCCGACGGATATTCGCGTGTGGTGTATTTCCAGGGGCCAAATTTTCTCTCGCAGGGGCAAGCGGCGCTGCGAGTGCTGGGCGTCTCTCCTCCGCAGCAGCCGGGCCAGCCTGCCACGGTGTTCCCCAATCAATATTCGCTCGGTTTTCCCAACGCGAACAATCAGCTGATTCCGCCGAATGGGGTGTTCACGCTGGGAAGTAATGTTTTTGTTGCCGATACCGCGTCGAATCGAATCGTGGAGTACGATATTCCTTCGAAATGGGCGCCGGAATCGACGACTTTCCCGTCGCCGGCGGCCTTGTTCGTGATCGGGCAGAATGGATTCGCGGCAGGGCAGGCGAATCAGGGGCATCCGCAGCCGGATCAGTTCACTCTGGCGAGTCCGTATGCGGGAGCGTTCGTGGGGACCGGGACCGGGGCCCAATTGTGGGTCGCCGACACCGGGAACAATCGTGTGCTCGCCTACTCGCCTGCTTCGACGGGATATACCGGGGCATCGGTGGTGGTGGGGCAATTGGATTATATTTACAACGCGCCCAATTTGATCGTGGGTCAGGAAGTATTTTTATCTGGCGGAGGAGTGTCGGCGTCGGGAATCGTGATCGACAAGAATTCCACTCCTCCGCACCTGTATGTCGCCGATCCGGGGAATAACCGGATTCTGTGTTTTAAGAACGCTCTCACGGTTGGGCAGATCGCAGGCACGCCGGCGGATCTGGTAATCGGGCAGCCCGATTTTAAGACCTCGGAGATTAATTATCCGAATGGAATCGCTCTTTCGCCTTCGGCGACGGGGCTCCACATACCGATCGGCGTGGCGGTGGATAACAATGGGAACCTCTATGTGGCCGATGAAGGAAACGGACGCGTGCTGCGCTTCCCGGCCCCGTTCAACCAGGCACCGGGCACGTTGCCAACGGCGAACCTGGTGCTGGGGCAATCGAGCTTCACGTCTCTGATTCAGAATGCCAGTTCGAACTCCATGCACTCGCCTTGGGGCGTGGCATTGTTCGCCGGATCCGACGCAAACGCCACTCCACTGGCGGGTGGGTTGGCGGTTTCGGACCCCTCGTTTCAGCGAGTGCTGATTTTCAAGAAGCCGGCGAACGGAGATTTCACGAGCGGCCAGAACGCGTCGATTGTGATCGGGCAGTCAAGTTTCTCGGCGGTCGCGTCGGGAAACGGCGCTGCTTCTTTTAATCTTCCTCGCGGAATTGCCTCGGATACTTCAGACCGTTTATACGTAGCGGACTCGAATAATAATCGTGTACTGGTGTTCACTCAGGCGCCGGAAGGAACCACCAACGGACCGACTTCGACGCTCCAGATCACCGGGCTCTCCCTACCACAAGGGGTTGCGGTCAGTTCGCTCACGACAGAACTGTGGATCGCGAACACGAACGGATTTCAGATCTTGCGCTATCCGGAATACAACCATTGCCAGTTGGTCTCCTGCACGGCGACGGCATTGCTGTTCGCAAACGGCGCGCCGCTGGGGTTGGCGCTCGATGGGAGCGATAACGTGGTGGTGGGGGATGCGGCGAACCGGGTGACCTTCTATTTCGCGCAGGCGTTTTTCCGGAATGCCGCGAATTTCAATACTCAGGCTCTGGCTCCCGGGATGCTTGCGGCGCTGGGCCGGTTGGGATTGCCGATGAAAATCCAAGATGCGGCGGCTTCGTCTTCCCCTTGGCCCGCGACGCTCGCGGATCTGAATCTCAGCGTCAATGGAACGCTGGCGCCGATCTTCAACACCAATAGCGGCTTCGGCGCCATCTTTTTCCAGGTACCGTACAATGCGCCGACGTCCGGGACGGCGAATTTCATGGTCACGCAAAAGTCGACCGGTGCGGTTTTGAGCGTCGGTACTTTTCAGATGACGACCGCCAATCCTGGGTTCTTCACGACGGGCCAGAATGGGCTTGGTCCGGTTATTGCGCGCAATCTTATCGGCGATTATCCGCTCAATAACGCCGGGAGTCCGGTTGCACGGGGCGGGGATATTGAGTTTTGCCTGACGGGTTATGGACAGGCGCCGGGAGCTCCTCCGGATGGAAGTCCTCCGAGTGGCACCCCGAGCACTGGAGTCGCTCCGGTAATCTATATTGGTGGAGTTGCCGTTACCGCGATCGGATACTCGGGCCTCGGTTGTGGTTTCCCGGGGGGCTGGCAGATCAATGCCACGGTTCCATTGGCCGTCGCGCCCGGTACTGCGTCGGTGGTGTTGACGTATCTTGGGATCCAAAGCAATATCGGGGGAACCACGAATGCGGATGGAACGCCTGGACCGGACGTTAAACTGACTGGTAGCGCTTTGACGTCGATTTTCGTCAAGTAATCGCTGCGGGCGTTAGATTTAGATGAAGAAGTATGCTGCCGTATTCGAAAAATCCAGCAATGGCTGGGGAGCGTCCGTACCGGACTTGCCTGGTTGCGTCGCCCTGGGATTCACGCTTGACGAGACGAAGAGCTTAATCCGCGAAGCGCTGGAGCAGCATTTGGCCGCGATGCGTGCGGACGGGGATGAGATCCCTGAGCCATCCTACGTGGAATTGGTCGAGGTGGCTTAGCGCTTCCATAGAAGGTGCGGTATACTTATTTTTACGCCCACTGGCCGTGCGGAAGTGTGCGCGGCGGACCATCTCGTGGGAAAATCATTCGTGTGATAAACATGGACAGGTGGGTGAGTGGTTAAAGCCAACAGACTGTAAATCTGTCACTCCTTGCGAGTTACGAAGGTTCGAATCCTTCCCTGTCCACCAGTTTTTGAGGTTTCGCAGGGACTCCGCTCCCTGTGGTCGCGGCTCGGTAGAGCCGTGTGAAGAGCGAGTATGGCGCATGGCAGCGCCCAAGAGCGGGGGGTGTTGTTTGGCGTTTTTCAAAAGGCCGTTGTAGCTCAGTTGGTAGAGCACTTCCTTGGTAAG
>PNAJ01000097.1:0-16261 GCA_003170295.1 Bryobacterales bacterium
ACAGGCCAAGTGTTATTCAGCATAATCTTAGCCTTATTCGTAAGCAACCTATGAACACCCCTCATTCATCAGCTTCCAAACTGGCACAGATGATGTGGGCTTCCAGTGCTCGATCCTGCAAGAGAAGTGAAATCTTTGGCCTCGCTTTGGGGGGATCAGGAACGACGGCCTTCCCCTGCTTCTGGCGACGAATCCGATATCGTCGATTCACTTGCAACGTCTTTTTCCCCGGAATTGGCTTGCGGAGATCCGCCGTCGCTTCCATCCGTTGTGATCTTCGGCTTCTCGTCAAGCACTGTGGTAACGATTGGAGGAACCCCTTCGGGTTGTACGACGAGATCAAGGACGGCCTGACCGAAGGCTTGCGGCTTCGAGATCCCGATGCCATCGTCCGTGATTTTGAGCAGGTCTGAATCCCATGTGAGGAGGGCGTCGCATCCCGCCCGAATCGCACAAGCCAGATGAACGGCGTCATACGGCTTGAGGCCGTGCTTCCTGCACAAACGGTGTGCCGACTCCGCAATCGAACGGTCCACGTCAACGATCTTAAAGAAGCGGTTGCGGAAGAAATCTATCGTCTTCGATTCCGGGTCCGTTCCCGGTTGAGCGTTCGAGTTGCCCTTGTGGACTTCCGTGATTGTGATGGACGACGTGTAGACGTGGAACTGTCCCGCTTCAGCCAAGCTCAGTATGTGTCTTGCGATGTTGGCCCGTTCCTCGTGCCCGATCACTTTGCCATCGGCGTCGGTCTGCGGGATAGATTCGCCCTTGATCCAAGCGATGAACACGCTGGATTCCAAATACGGCTTCTTGTATTGTTCAGCCACGGCGGATGCTCCGAACGTATTCTTCAGTGCTCAGGCCACCAGTGAAATCGGGATCGCTTCCTGTAAGTTCTGCAACCGTGGGTAATCGGCCCGTTCCTTCGACCAACTCAAAATCGGAGACAGCAACCTTGACTGGTTCGCCCTTCGCATTGCTGAAGACTTCACCGACCACCACAATCCGGCCACCCAACGTCTGGAGCACCTTGTCCATGATGCGCTGCTGATCGAAGTGGCAGTTCACCGCCTTTTTCGTGATCGAATGATAGATCACAAACTTCTTGCTGCCGTGGATGGAAATAGCTTCAAGGCGACCTTCAACGGAACCCACCGCCTCTGTCTTGACGGGCAGCAATTCGTCAATCGTCTTGGACGCTTTTTCCGACACCTCTACGCTCTGACCGTCTGGAGCGCTTGCGACGAACCCCTTCGCCCCATTCTTGTGGATGAGGGATACCATCCTCTTGACCCTTCGCATCCCGACATCTGTGAGATACGGTGGGCTTGTTCCGTGGTGCTCTAGGTTGTCCAGTCCGGTAAGGAAAGAGGCTGCGACATCGTTGGATACGTCCCTTGCTGCCGCCATCTGGCGCATCTGCCTCTGCTTCGACAAGACCTCCAACAGCAAGGTTCCGTTGTTGTGGAGGCGGGAAATGTACCAGTTGAGAGTGCCATTGGAACGGCGGGAAATCGCCGGGTCAAGCTCCCGCAGGATGCCGAGCACTTGAACCGTGGCTTGGCTGTACGTCTCAAGAGAAACGGAATCGGGATCGCCTTTGATCTCAAATCTCAGCCGTGCCATCGCTTCACGCTCTCCACAGATCCACTACGAGGTAGCATTTCAGTTTATCCGAAGTGGCGATACGCTCAGTGGACTCGCACTCCTTTCACCTTTGGAATTCCATCAGCGACACGAATGCTCTGCCCTCCTGAGCGGCCTTTTCAATCTTGAATTTCAACGCATCCCGAAGATCCATCAGCCCTTCAAGAATCTGTGCGAGGTCATAGCCATCCATGATGATGATGTTGCATCCACGGCCACTGAAAGCGTTCACCACATCAGGGCGTACTCCTTGCACGGCGACGAAGAGTCCTCTCGTGCTTTCCAGCTTTCTCTCCACTTTTCCCTGGAACCCGCTGATTTCCGCTTCGGTTGGCAGCAGTATCCGGCAGGAGCGACTTGAACAAGCCGTCAACGTACCCGGCACGGCTCAAGTATCGCGCATCCGCGTCGCCACCATCAGGGTTTCTTCGTGAGGGCCGCTTGCGATCGAAAAACTTCGCACATTGCCTTCGGAATCCGTCTCCGGAGGATCAAGCAAAGTCATGTCGAGATACTGGCCGGCCTTAAATGCCCAGTTCGCGGGCCGCTCGAAGCGGAAGGCCATCGTACCCTCCGCGGCTTCATGCCGGCTCAAAAGTTTGGCTGTAGTGATTGGGGGTGTTGCAACAATGGTCATATGTTCTTTCTCCTCTTCCCTGAGCATTCTGCGGACGATTCTTCCAGATGCGAATCATATCCCTGCCTCCTGGCTGAAATACTGATAGTCTTCCCGCCATCCGCCCTGGCCCTTGCCGATGTGTGCGTATGTCTCGACGAATTCGATTGCGCGAATATACTTGACCATCGTGAAACCGAGCTGCGTCTCCACACGCAGGCGGAGCGGCGCTCCGTGATCGATCGAGATCGGCTGGCCATTCATTTCGTAGGCAAGAATCGTCTGCGGATCTTGCGCCAACTGGAGGCGAATCGTGCCGTAGAAATATCCCGGTCCCTGGGCGTGCGGCTCCGCTGTGGATTTGTTGTCGAACGCGTAAAAGACGATGTACCGGGCCCCCGGAAGCGGGCGGCAGAGTGCGACGATGTGATGCAGGGATACACCGCCCCATTCCGCAACGCCCGACCAGCCCTGGATGCAACAGTGCTTGGTAATCTGGGTTTGTTTCGGCATGGCGCGGAGGTCGGCCAGAGTCAGGCGCAGCGGCTTTTCGACCAGTCCGCCGGCCTCCAGGATGTAATTCGCGAAGTGATCGCGCGCCATCGCCAGATACGTCTCCTCTTTCGGTGCGCGGCCGTTGACCCAGAAGTAGGGCGAAATATCCGCATGCGCGTAATGTTGCGTGGAAACCACATGACCGAAAAGCAGCGTGCGCAACGGATCGGTGATCGCCTGCGTGGCCTTCTGGACAAAGCGCGGGCGGCGGTGCGAACAAACGGTTGTGACGATATGAATGATCACGATTCCTGCCAACCCAGCTAGCCAGACGGCCAGGGCGCGCGCCAGGTGCGGATCGTGCGTTTCCCCCAGAACAATCACCGCCAGCCCTTTGCGGAAACCGTGCAGGACCACGAGCGCGACATGACCGATGAAGAACAGGATGAACGTGCAGAGCGCCAGGAAATGCAGACTCCGCGCGGCCTGCCGTCCGTGAAAGATTTTGATGTACCACGGGAAACGGGCGGCGATAGCCGGGGACATCGCCACTCCCGTCGCCATGCTGAACGGTGCGAGCAGGAATACGACCGCCGCATAGCTCAACTGTTGCAGGGCGTTATATGTTCCGGGCGCTTCGACGATGTGAAGGGTCAGGTAGCTGAGGAGCGCGTGTCCGGCGTCCGGCACAATCTGCCAGGACACCGGAATCAGCCGCCGCCACTCCGGCGCGGCAAACAGCATCGCGACGTAGACCAAGCCGGTCAGCAGCCATCCGAAATCGGCGAGAAAGTGCCAGTGCCGCCCAAGGCCCAGATTTTCGTGACCGGGGAGGGCGATCAGGGGCGGGAACGAGGTTTCCTCGTCGCTGGCCGTCCAGAGCCTGTCCGTCGGTCTCCGCTTTTTCGTGAAGCTGAGCCATTCGCTGCCAGGCGTGCAGTGATCGTTCCAGTAAAGTCTCGGATGTGCGCTCAGGATCTCAAGACCGCTGCGAACGAGAAGCGATATGAGCAGAAAGTTGAAGAAGTGCGTTGCGCGCAACCACAATGGATACTCAAGAGGCATTATTGATCACATTCTCAAGCCGTAGTCTACCGCCATGCGTTAGTCCATAGCGATCCATGTGACGATTTTCGCAACGGTGCATCAGGAGGCGCTCCTATAAGAACGACCTGATAGCAAGGCGGAAGGCTGAGGGCACAGCGGGGTTAAAAAAATGCGCACTCTGCACAAATCAATTCGCGGCTGGTTTAGGGCGCATCTCCGTGGTAGAGTCGCCTCACTCAGTTTGCACTCCCAGTCCCCCGCGGATGGCCGGGCGCGCGCTAAAATCAAGCATTAACAAGACTGATCGAGCAAGGGCAGCGACGGATTGCCCAAGCAGCAGGAGGCTGATGAGCGACCGCATGGAGTTCGCGACTGTATGTCCGCACAATCACAACCAAACGGTTGCTTTCAGTCAGGAAGAATTCGAAGAAGCGTTGAAATCCGATACGTTGGTGTTTCACTGTAAAACATGCGACACGGACTGGCCTCCCTCCGGTGAAGAAATTGCCAAATTTAGAAAGCACTTCTCGAAGAAATCAAGCTAGCGTTCGGCAGAGCCGACCAGCGCAAATACGCAGACGTCGGGCCGAAGAGGGAGTGCCATTCGATCAGATGGCAGTGCTGTTACGTTCGCCTGAGCGATACCAGCCGATGGTGGAGGAAGCCCTTCGCCGGGCAGGGATTCCGGTCCACTCCACACGAGGTTCCCGACGGCCCGATGTTTCGGGGAGAACGGGAGAGCTGCATTCCTCCATGCGAGCATCCAAGGTTCTCATTGAAAATCCAGTGCCGGGCGGGAGCGGGCGGCGCCTGTGCACAACGATTTGCGAGTCTGACGGTTACTACTCAAGCATGTTCCATGTTTGGCGATCCCACGATAAACCCGGCACCGCGTCGCAACGCCATTCGGCGCCCGATCGCTTCTTTCTCGAAAGCGGATAGCGCTTCTTCCGCAACTGGAAAGATTTCGTTCTCTTCGACTGCGATATGGCCGCGGTACAGTTCAGTAAGGGATGTAAGAACCCTCTTTAGCTCCGCAGCTTCATGCGGCAGAAGGTAATCTTGGCGAAGCCAGCGTTCTCCAATTTCGTGTACCTCGTGATGCCACGCCGTTGCGATGCTGTGCTCTGATTCCAGCCGACTGACACGCGCCACAATTTGCTCGATATCCGGCCTATCCACTCGCCGCAACTCCGGGAAGAGGTCTTCTTCTTCGTCTGCGGTATGCATCGGGGCCGCACGATCAAAATAGCTCAGGGCAGCCTCCATTGCGTGGCGGTGTTCCGCGCTAAGCGACCCCTCTCTTGCCTCTGTCGCCACTCTGACCAACACTTCCAGGAAACGCTCAATACGGCGATGACAATCCGTCAGCAGGCCAATCGGGTTCGCAAAGCTGCTCTCTTGTGTGGCTCCAATCGAAACCGGCATCCTATCCTTCCTTTTCTTACGAAATATCCGAATTCGCCCCAGTCCGTCAGCCACCAGTCGCCTACAACCAGTGAATATTGAGAAGCCAGCCTCGGCTTAAGTAGTCGCTGAGGAGAAAAACGAGGAGAATTGCCAACCAGAAGAACCCTGCGCCGATGAACAACTTGGTCATGGAACTGGCCCGCCTTACATCCATGAAAAACATCACTACCAGCGTCCCCTTAATGACAGCGATGGTCATCGCCACAATGAAGTTGTACTCCCCCAGTTCGAGCTTCGAGACGGCCACGGTGGTCGCCGTGAGCGCCAGTAGAGCGCCAAATATAGCGGCGTAGACTTTAACTGGAACCACCTGGTGGCTCATTGCGTGTGTCCTATTAAGTACAGAAGCGGGAAGAGGAAAATCCAGACGATATCCACGAAGTGCCAATACAGGCCGATCATCTCGACCGGCGTATACCACCCACTACTAAAGCGATTGCGCGCGGCCATCACGATCAATGTGATGAGCAAGCCGGCACCTACGATCATATGGATGGCATGCATGCCCGTCATCGCGAAGTAGAGATAGAACAAGATTTGCGCCTGATGGAAGTAGCGAGGATCTGCGTACTGAAAACCCGGGCCAGGGATGTGATGGTCCACCCATTTCTCGTGGTATTCAACGTACTTTAAGCTCAAGAAAACGCAACCTAGGATCAAGGTCAAAATCAAAAACGCAATGAGCGCCTTCTTCTGGCGGAGTTGCGCGGAGCGTACTGCCAGCACCATGGTGAAGCTACTGAAGATCAGCACACCGGTATTGATCGCGCCGATGGTGACGTTCATGAAGTGGCTGGTGGAGGCGAAGGCTTCCGGGTACATGTTTCGATAGACGATGTACGCCCCGAACATCCCGCCGAAAAACATGACTTCCGTCACCAGGAATACCCACATTCCGAGCGTCGAAGCCTCGAGTTGCTGGGCGCTGTCGTCGAAGTGGTGCCGTAGCTCCGGTTCCTGCGGCGCAAGGATGGCTTCGCTGTCAGCCAAGTTTCACCTCCTGTTCTTCTCCGGAATAGTTATATGCAGGCTCAGTCACCACCGGCTGATGTTCGAAATTGAATGTCGGGGGCGGCGTGGGGGACTGCTCCCACTCCAGCCCCTTCGCGTTCCACGGATTCTGCGGCGACTTGGGGCCATACCGCCATGCCCATGCGAGGTAAATCATCGGGATCAGGTAGCCAAGGGCGAGAATAGAAGCACCCGCGGTCGACATCACGTTCAACACCTGAAATTCGGGGGGGTAGTGCGCATAGCGCCGCGGCATTCCCTGGTATCCAAGAATGAACTGCGGGAAGAACGTCAAATTGAATCCAGCAAAGACCAGTAGCGCGGCAAACTTGGCCCAGCCCTCCGGATACAGGCGGCCGGAAATCTTCGGGAACCAGAAATGGATTCCTCCCATGTAGGCCATCACCATGCCGCCCACCATCACATAGTGGAAGTGCGCGATCACAAAGTAGGTATCGGTGACGTGGACATCGATTGCCATGGTCGCCAAGAACAGTCCAGTCAAGCCGCCTATCGTGAACAGCCCCATGAAGCCGAAAGCGTAGAGCATCGGTGTCTCATACGAGATCGACCCCTTGTACATCGTCGCTGTCCAATTGAACACCTTGATTGCGGACGGAATGGCCACCAGGAAGCTGAAGAAGGAGAACACCATGCTCGCGTACATGGACTGGCCTGAGACAAACAGGTGATGCCCCCAGACAATGAAGCTGAATACGGCGATGGCGATGCTCGAATAAGCCACGAAACCGTATCCGAAGATGGCTTTGCGCGAGAAGCACGCGACGATTTCGCTGATGACTGCCATGCCGGGCAGAATCATGATGTACACGGCCGGGTGCGAGTAGAACCAGAACAGGTGCTGAAACAGGATGGGGTCACCGCCGAGTGTCGGGTCGAAGATGCCTGCGTGAAGCACGCGTTCCAGGCCGAGCAAGACCATGGTGATCGCGATGACAGGAGTGCCCAGGACCTGGATCAAGCTCGTGGCGTAATGCCCCCAGATGAACAGCGGCAGACGGTTCCAAGTCATACCGGGGGCGCGCATCTTGTGGATGGTGACGATGAAGTTCAGGCCGGTGAGGATCGAGGAAAAGCCAGAGACGAAGATGCCTAGCGCGGCCAGGATTACGTGGGTATTCGAATACGACGAACTGAACGGTGCATAAAAGGTCCAGCCGGTATCAACACCGCCCTGGAAGACCGCGGTGAGCGTAAAAATGCCGCCGACGATGTAGATATACCAGCTCAACAAATTGATCCGGGGAAATGCCAGGTCGCGCGCCCCGATCATCATGGGAACTAGAAAGTTACCCAGCGTCGCGGGAATGGACGGGACCAAAAAGAAAAACACCATGATAATCCCGTGCATGGTGAACAGCTTATTGTAGGTGTCGTGAGAAAAGATGCCTTCGGGCGTCAGCAGATTGATCCGCATCGCCACTGCGAAAGCGCCGCCGACGAAAAAGAAAGCGGTGATGGAGAACAGATAGAGCAGCGCGATGCGTTTGTGGTCCGTGGCAAATAGCCACGACTTCCAACCGTAATCCGCGTTGAGATAATTGATGGGCGTCTCGGTTTGTGCGAAGGGAAGTGTCGCATTCATTTTGAACTCCGTTTGGCAGCGGATGCTGCGGGCTTAGCGGGCGATGCCGTGGGGGGCGAGAGGCTTTTTACGTAGACGATCAACTGCAGCAAGCCTTCTTCGCTGATTTGTCCTTCGAACACCGGCATGATGTCGTGTTTGTAGCCTTTGACGACCTTCGCATTCGGATTGAGGATTGACTCGCGAACATAGGCCTCATCCGCCATCACGGTGCGGCCGTCGTCGAGCACGACGGGTCTACCGAATACATTCAGGAGCGACGGGCAGCGGCCTTCATGATCGGTGACGTGGCAGGTTACACAGCCATACTGTTGGAATAGTTTCCCGCCCAGCTCAACCATCGACCCGCCGTTTGCGCCGCCGGCCAGCCAGTTTTCATAGTCGGCCGGCGTCATCACGGTCATCCAACCGCCCATATCCGAATGGCCTGTGCCGCAGTACTCCGCGCAGAAAATGTGATATCGGCCCGGCTCTTTCGGTTCAAACCAAAAGGTCTGGTAGCTGCCGGGAACGACGTCATGTTTCAGCCGAAGTGCCGGGACGAAGAAGCTATGGATGACGTCCTCGCTTGCCAGAATGAGTTTGACCGAGCTTCCCGTTGGCACGTGCAGCTCATTAATTTCGCGCTGCCCCGTCGGGTACTGTACTTTCCACATCCATTGCTTGCCGGTAATGTAAATGTCCAGCGTGTCGTGGAGGGGCGGCGTGTAGTTTTGAAAGTAGAGTTTGGTTCCCCAGGCAAACATCACCAGCATCACCAGGAACGGGATCACCGTCCAAGCGATTTCGAGGGGAAGAGACCCGTGGATTGCCTTAGGCGCCGGATCATTGGGACTTTTTCGGCGATACCTGACGGCGAAGAAGAAGACAGAAGCGAAGATGATCGCCGTCATCGCGCCGCCCACTACTAACAAAAATGTGTAGAGCGCGTCGACTTCTCCGGCGGCGACCGAAGCGCGTGACGGGAAGATAGAGAAGACGCCCATCAGGTGGTCGCTCTCTGCGAGTGCGCGGCGCGATAGTCGCGCCGGAACATGACGATCAGAAACGTGGCGAGCGCACCTAGCGTGATCAGCGCAGCCAGACGCAGCACGTTCATAACCACCAACGCGTACTTTCCCGTGGTCGGATCATAGTGGAAGCAATACAGCAGAATCTGGTCCGTAGGTTTGCCAATTCTTTCGCTCGAAGCCTCTACCAGTCCTAAGCGCACGTCGCGCGGCGGATAATCGATGCCGTAGAAGTACCGTGTAATCCGTCCGGCTGGCGTCAGAATCATGATGGCGCTACTGTGCGCGTACTGGTTGGTCATTGCATCGTAGACGTAGCGAAATCCGACAGCGTCGGCCAGAGCCTTGCTCGACGTCTCGGGTCCTGTTAAGAAATGCCAGCCTTGTTCAGCACCCAGCCGCTTGTAATCCTTTAGATAGGTTTGCTTCTTGGCTGCAGCCATGTTGGGCGTTTCACGAGGATCGAAACTGACGGCGATGACTTCGTACTCCCTTCCGGCCGTCATATCCACGCTCTTAATACTCCGCAAAACACCGTTCAAAACCATGTTGCAAAGCGAGGGGCACTGGTAGTACACGAGTGCGAGGATCACCGGTTTCCCAAAATACTGGCGAAGCGTGACATCCTTGCCGGATTCGTCGACAAACGGAAGATCGAGGGGTATTTGCGCGCCCATCTTCTGGTTGATCCCGACTTTTTGCAGTAGGCGCGCAGGCGCGTACGTCTGCGTTTGCGGAGGGCCATAAATCTGGGCGGTTGCCAGCCCTGTGCATGCCAGCAGTGCCACGCATGCGTGTAATGTGGCCGCAGCCAAGCGCTTCACTAGTTGCGGATTCGCGAGGCGTTTCATCTGTGTCCTTGCTCCTTTCGCGTGGGGAACCCTCTCCCCAGTTGGAGTTCCATGGCGCGATCGATGGGGATGCGAACCACGCCTGCCTTCCTGTCCGTCCAGCCGTAGGTGGACAGCGTTTTGTCTTCCTGGGTATGGAGCTGCTCTATGGCTATCGCCGGATGATCTTCAATACGCGGCTCGGGCGGAATCTGAGAATCGCCTGCAGACATCGGGTTCGATTGCGGGCTAATTGCGGGATGCCTCGCAAGGTATTGGAAGGTACCATACACGATAAGACCGACGATAACGATCATGACGGCGAGCCCAGCGCCATTAAGCACAATGGGTCGAACGCCGGCATCTCGCGTCTCATGACCCGAACTGGATGGTAAATGTTCTTCCATGCTTCCCTTCTAAAAGGCGACCGTCTCCCGAGGAGCCCCTTGTAGGCGCGGGTCCTTGAGCGGCAGCAAGGGTTGCAATTTCAATTGCCCAAAAAAGACCGCCAGCCATAGCCCACCCACAGCGAGCGGCGTTACAAAATCTATCCAATGAATCTGGATGTGCTGTCCGTAGAACGCCGGCTCGGTGATCCAGTAAACATCCACTAGCCGGATGGCAATCATCAGTAGGCACACGCGGAACAAGCGGTCCGCACGGCGCTTGACGCTGCGCATCAGCAGCAGCGCGAATGGTACGGCGAAGTGGAAGATGACGAGCGTGATGGCCACCCAGCCCCAGCCTCCGCGCAGGCGGCTGACGTACCACGGAATCTCCTCCGGCAGATTACCCGACCAGATGATGATGAACTGCGAGAACGACAAGTAGGCCCAAAGCACCATGAACGCGAACATCATATTGCCCAGGTCGTGGATGTGCTGCGGAGTGACATAGTCCTTGATCGGCGATTTCCTTGACAGGATGATCATTAGCGCGATCACAAAGGCGAAGGACTCCAGCATCTCGCCAATCATGAACATTGCGCCATAGATGGTCGAAAACCAATGCGGCTCAAGAGACATGATCCAGTCAATGAAGGCGAACGTGGTGGTGAGCGTAAAGATGACTAGCCCTGGAGCGCTCAAGGCGCGCATTTTGCCAATGAGCCGCTCGTCGCCATTGCGGTCCTGCGCCGCGGACCACTTACTCAGCAGGTAGGCGTACAAGAACCAGATGGAGAAGTAGATTACGGCGCGGGCAATGAAAAACGGGACGTTGAGATAAGCTGCCTTACTCTGGATATTCGCATCGTGCATAGCCGCTGGTCGCGCCCAGACGTATAGGGTACCCATGCCGAATAAGATTGGAACCAGGAGTAGGCCCATGAAAGGCAGCGTTCGAGCGCCCGCTTCGCAGAGCCGTCGAATCAGCATGCCCCACTTGCCCCCGACGACATGATGCATCAGCAAGATGGCCAGGCATCCCAGTGCCATGCCAGTCCAGTAGAGATAGGCAAAGAGATAGGAACGCAAGAACTGCTCCCGGTCGAGCAAGAACGCAACTACAGCAAGCAGTACTCCGGCAATGCCCACAAGGAGCGAGTTTCGCTGCCATCGGCCGATCTGTGCGGTGAAGGAATCCGTCGGAGTCATGGAATTTTCTCCAACGCAACACGCTGGTCCGCTGGTACGTCCTCGATCTTGGCGTTTTCACTGAGTTGCAGAACGCGGATGTAAGCGGCGATGCGCCACCGATCGTCAGGCTCAACGCGTGAAGCGTAACTCGGCATGGCACCAAAGCCGTTGGTCATCACATCGAAAAAGTGACCGACGGGCGCTTTGATCAACTTGTCGGTGTGATAGGACGCTGCCTGGCGGAAGCCACGCCGCACCACCATCCCGTTTCCATCGCCGATACGGCTGTGACAAGGCGAGCAGTAGATGTTGAACCGCACCTGTCCACGGAGTAGATCAGCCCTGGTGATTGGGAACGGAAATTCAGTAACGTCCATGCCATCCTCTTTGCCCGTGTAGCGGGCCTTGTCGATGCGCAGGTGTCCACGCGCAACAGTTCCTTCCACTACTGGCCGCGCCGAACGTCCGTCGCCGAAAAAGCCAGTGCCAGCCAGAGGTTTGTAGCGTGGCTGGTTGTGCATGTCCTGCCGGCACCCGATCATGACCAGGGACCCAGTAAGAAGCAGGAGGCGACTAGAGCGCGACATCCATCACCTCCTGCGGATTCAGGCGTGCTAGAAATTGCCGCGTGGCGGCTGGCTCGAACTTTGGATCCGACGCCTCTATGCACAAGAAGAATCTGTCTCTGGAGGCGCGCGCGAACCGTTCGACGTTGAATACGGGGTGATACGGCTGCGGCAGTCCGTTGAGCAGGAGCATTCCAACCACAGCGGTAATACACGCTATCAGCACCATGACTTCGAACGTAATGGGAACGTAGGCCGGCCAGGAGTTCAGAGGCCGTCCAGCAACGTTGTGAGGATAAGCGACCACGGTAATCCACCAACACAACATGAAGCCTCCGGTGGCCCCGCAGACACCGCCTACGAAGACCAGGCGCTCCACCCAATTGCTGCGGAAGCCGATCGCCTCCGCCAGGCCTTCCACCGGCATCGGAGCGTAGGCATCCATCTCCCGGTACCCTTCGAGACGAGCCAGATTGGCTGCATCGAGCAGAGACTCCGGGTCGTTGAACTCCGCCATGATGCCGTACAGGTTTTCGACCTGCCCGGAAACTTTAGTCTCCGTGAACATGCGTTGGCTCCTTGCCGGTATGGTGCACCACCTCGCGCATCTCAAAAATTGAAATGGCGGGGAGGACACGAATGAATAAGAACATCAATGCCAGGAACACGCCGATCGTTCCCAGGTATGTGCTCCAATCCCAAATCGTCGGATAGTACATACCCCACGATGATGGGACATAGTCGCGGGTCAAACTGGTTACGACGATCACAAAACGCTCCAGCCACATCCCCACATTCACGACCAGAGCGATGACGAACACGGCGGGAATGCTCATGCGCACACGTCGTGACCACAGCGCCTGCGGGATCAAGATATTGCATAGGATCAGCACCCAATACGTCCACCAGTAGCCGCCCGCCCACATGCGGTTGACGAATGCGTAGCGTTCAAACTGGCCGCCGCTGTACCAGGCCATGAAGGCCTCCATCGCGTAGCCATACGCCACGATCAGACCCGTGCCCAGCATGACTTTGGACATGCATTCGATGTGGCGCATCGTGATCAGGTCCTCAAGGTGGTACCACCGGCGCACTGGAATCGCGAGCGTCAGCACCATGGCGAAGCCCGAGTAGATGGCGCCAGCGACGAAGTATGGCGGGAAGATAGTGGTGTGCCAGCCCGGCACGATGGCGACAGCAAAGTCAAAGCTCACCACCGAGTGCACAGAAACCACGAGCGGCGTCGAAAGGCCCGCCAGCAGCAGGTAAGCTTTCTGATATCGCGCCCAGTGCTTTGCGGAGTTGCGCCAGCCCATGGCGAGCGTGCCGAATATTTTCCGCGCGGTTGGGTTGCCGGCCTTGTCCCGCATGGTGGCGAAATCCGGAATCAATCCCGTAAACCAGAACAGCAGGGAAACCGTGGCGTAAGTCGATACCGCGAACACGTCCCAGATCAGCGGGCTGCGCGGTTGCGGCCACATCCACATCGTGTTGGGATACGGCAAGAGCCAGTAGGCCAGCCACGGGCGCCCCAGGTGCAGAATGGGGAACATCCCGGCGCACGCAACGGCGAACAGCGTCATCGCTTCCGAAAAGCGATTGATGGAAGTGCGCCAGTCCTGCTTCAGCAGCAGCAGAATGGCGGAGATCAGTGTGCCTGCGTGCCCGATGCCGATCCACCATACGAAATTGACGATGGCGAATCCCCATGCGACGGGCATGTCAATACCCCACACTCCAACGCCACGCACGAAGAGCCACGTGACGGCGATCATGAGGAGATTCACTAGCAGAAAGGCGAACGCAAACCCAATGAACATCTGCCGGGGCGTCTTCAGGAACGGCCTGAATACCACACCGCCGATTTCATCGGTAACTGAGCCATAGTCATGCCCCGGTCCGATGACCTTGTCCGGTCCCGGGTCGAGTGTAGCTACCGACGTGAATTCCCTATCTTCCGGCTTCACGCGCATTACCCCTTCTCCAAATCTGGATTTGGGTTGCGCAGCCGCGCGAGATAGGTGGTGCGGGGACGCGTGTTCAATTCCTCGAGCAGACCGTAGTCACGCTGTTGGCGCTTCAATTTCGCGACTCGGCTGTTGGGATCGTTGAGGTCTCCAAATACAATCGCCTGGGCCGGACACGCCTGTTGGCATGCAGTGACAATGTCACCGTCTTTAACGGGCTGATCCTGTTTTTCTGCGTCAATCTTGGCGCTATTGATGCGCTGGACGCAGTAGCTGCATTTCTCCATCACGCCACGGCTGCGAACGCTGACGTCCGGATTCCGGACACCAAAAAGACTCTGCGTATCCCAATCCGCATAGAGGAAAAAGTTGAATCGCCGCACTTTGTACGGGCAGTTATTGGAGCAGTAACGAGTACCGACGCAGCGGTTGTATACCATTTCATTCAGGCCCTCCGCGCTGTGTACGGTTGCGGCCACCGGGCACACCAGTTCGCACGGGGCATCCTCGCAGTGCATGCAGGGGACGGGCTGGAAATACATTTCCGGATCGTCGAGAGGACCTTTGAAATAGCGATCCACACGCAGCCAATTCATGTGGCGGCCCTTGGCGACCTCGTCTTTTCCCACCACAGGTATGTTGTTTTCCGATTGGCAGGCTATGGTGCAGGCATTGCAACCGGTGCAGGAGTTGAGGTCGATCGACATCCCCCACTTGTGTTGCTTGTACTCCCACAGAGGAAACAGCGAAAGATCCTTCGCGACACGCTTCTCTTCAGGACGGGCGAATTCCGGGTCCTTGTGGAATTCGGCGTAAGTGGCGGCGCGGAACGGATCGCGCTCCTCCATGGTCTGGGTGTGCTGAGTGTTAGCGAATCTGTAGCCGTGCGATTTTCGGGTGATGTTGGCACCCGTGCCCTGCCAAAGCGTGCCGGTTGCTCGCAGAGTATAGGCATCGAATCCAATACCGTCGGCAACTTTTCCAGCGCGAGTGCGCCCGTAGCCAAAATGAACAGTCAAGGATTCATCGGCCTGTCCGGGCATAATCCATACCGCACCATCCACCTTGCGGCCGTGAAACTCGACTTCAACCACGTCGCCCGTGGTGACCCCATAGTGCTCCGCGCTCTTCGAGGAGATCCAGACTGCGTTGTCCCAGGTCATCTTGTTCTGCGGCTTCGGCATCTCTTGAAGCCACGCATTGTTTGACATCGTTCCATCACCAACGGACGGATCGGGGCGGAATGCGATTTCAAGCCCGGCGAGTGCGGTGGCTCCAAGGGATGCGATTGCCGCCGGCTCGATGGCTTTCGCAGCGGGCGGAACTTTTTCGGGAAGGGCCGTTCCCGCGATTACTCCGTCATGCAGGGAAATTTGCCAGAAATCGTCGAAGTCATCACCCTTGTGATATGCCTGCCAGAATCCCCGGACCGTGTCGTGCGCAGATTGGTCGGCGTGGTTCGCCAGGACATTCATTACTTCATGCGGAGTCTTGCCGCCATAAAGAGGCATGATCAGCGGCTGGACGATGCTGGCCGTGCCATCGTAGGCGCGCCCATCGCTCCAGGATTCCAGGTAGTGTGCCTCCGGGACGTGCCAGTGGCACCATGCTGCCGTTTCATTCGCATAAAGCCCGAGATGGGCCCGCAGCTTTACTTTCTTGAGCGCGTCGAGAAAATCGAGGTCGGCTGGCGCGTCGTAAACCGGATTTCCGCTCAAAATCAGTAGCGTCTCAACGGCTCCCTCGCGCATGTCCTTTACCAGATCGGCGACAGAGGAGATTTCGTCCACCGGATCCGCTTCCACCGCATCGGTGTAGATGACTGTCTTGCCAGTGTTGCCAAGTGCTTGATTGATGGCATGGACGAATGCGTGGACTTGAGGCGGTTGGTGCTCACCCGCGATCACGATGCTTGAGCCACGGTGCGCTTCCAGGTCTTTGAACACGGCCCGCACTTCCGCGGACGCGGCGCCCGTACGGCCACGAGCGATATCGGCGGTGAACCCCGCCACGCCACTGGCCGTCATACGGAAGTGATGGTCGGCCATGCTGCCGGTGACCGAAGGTGCATTCTCGGCAATGTAGAGCCGCGGCGGCGCCACATTTGGATTCTCAGCAGCCGTGCGCCGTCGGGCACTGTAATCACGGGCGTAACGCAGGTTGCCCGGCACCGTGGCGGACAGAAAATCCGAGTCGAGCGAAACGATCACGTCAGCACGGTCGAAGCGGTAGATTGTGTTCAGCGGCTTGCCGAATGCGACCATCGCTCCGGCGCGGGCCGAATGCCGACCGCACGGATCATACTGGTGCCACTTGGCGGCTGGGAATTCCGCTAGGAAATCCTGAATCTGCGTTGCCAGCGTAGGCGATGTGACGGTCCCCGTAAGGATACGGAAGCCCAGCCCTTTCTTAAGCCCAG
>PNAJ01000097.1:16269-18224 GCA_003170295.1 Bryobacterales bacterium
CGTCCCAGATGGCTCTCAGCGAGCACGCCGGTGGCGATGCCCGCCACGCTCATCGCCGTCGCATAAAACAGAGGTTTGCCGGGAATGAGTTCCTCCGGTTGACGCACATAGGGGACAATCACTTCCTTTGGCTGTCTGGTACAGGCGGAGGCTCCGACGAGCAGGATCGACGCTCCCATAACACGGAGGAACCCCCGGCGGGACTCCGGATCGTTCCAATCCGGCGTGCGGTTGGGGAATTCGTCTTCGACAAAGGCGCGAAAGTCGTCAGTGGAAGCAAGCTCTTCCAGACTGCGCCAATAAAGCGGTTCGTCACTCTTCATAAATTACCGATGGCATGTCACGCAGTCCGTCAGGCTCTGAATCTTGTATTCCTTCACCAGTCGCGCCCCTAGCTCCGACTGGTTCTCTGGGTACTGGTAGGTCATGCTGAATACTTGATCCCGTGGCCGGACAAATTGCGCCGGATTGCGGTGGCATTCAATGCACCACTGCATATAGAGGGTGTTCACTTTATATGTCAGCGGCATCTGGTCTACTCTGCCATGACAAGTGGCACACCCAATGCCCTTGTTCACATGAATGCTGTGGTTGAAGTAGACGAAATCGGGTAGATCGTGAATGCGCGTCCACTCAAGGGACTTCCCCGTTCGGAAGCTGGCACGGACCGGTTCGAGAAGCTCCGCATTCGCCCAAATCTGCGAGTGGCAGCCCATGCACGTCTCCGTGGGCGGAAGGCCGGCAAAAGAGGAGGTCTCGACCGAGGTGTGGCAATAGCGGCAATCGATGCCGTCATCGCCGACGTGGTGCTTGTGGCTGAAGGGAACCGGCTGCTCACGGGCCACACCCACATCGGTGATGAAGGATCCTGCGTTGATCTTATAAGCTGCCCATACGGTTCCGCCCAACAGCAGAAGCACCGCCACGATGCTGATTTTCGCTAGGCTATTCGAGCTATGATGAAAGATTTGCGCCATGCTCCGTAAACCCGTCACTGACGCGGGCAGATCCCCGCAGCGATCCGTCCGCGGGTGACATTCCATCGGCAATCAGCTTTTTTCGGGAAGAGGGCCACACAGAAGCGGCGCTTTTCCGTCGTTGCTGCAAAGAGATCAGAATGGAATGGAAACAGGCAGGTTTTCTGTTTCCGGTGTGCGATTACTTTTCCATTCAACTCTCAAGCGCGCTTCGCTCTGCCTGCTCGCAGAGTGCATCGCGTCGTTGTCACTAAGCTATGATTTTTTCTTCCCTGGCATTACGATTTTTGAGACGGTAATGGTATCACCCTTCATTTCACCGGTGAGCTGCACTGTGTGACCCGCGTGCTCTTGCAATAGGGCAAGATCCTGATTTTCGATCTTATACACCTTCCCGCCACTGACGAACACGTATTTGTCCCCGCCCTTGACGCATGCCAGGGTGCAATCCCGGTCTGTCATCTTGGCACCCGTGTGTTCCGCCGCCATTTTCGCGTGACTGGCACCACACATGCCGTCGCTAATTTTTCCCGTCCACGTCTTGTCAGCGGCCTCCGCGAAAGCGGCCAGGCCGGCGAGTAGGCTGATACAGCATAAACGTTTCAACGCAATCTTCATCTTTGGCTCCTATTTAGCAGCAGAATCTTGCACGAGGACAAGTATACACCCCGGACGAAAACGCCGGAAGCGGAACCTTCACGAGCATCACCAGATAGTACAGCCGGAATCTGGCCCATCCCCCAAGCCAGCACACCTGCCAATCGCTGAACCGGGTACCGAATTCCACCAGAGTGCGAAGGTGAAGGTATTTCGTTTCCATCTGCATGTGTGTTCGGGCGCGACGGAACGTCCCAGAGGCTTCCTCCTTGAGGCCGTTCCATTTTCGCGAAGCGCGCAAAGACAGCGCGCCAGCGGGCTTTCACCGCAGGTAACGTCAAACGGAGGGAGACCGCCAGATTCTCTTAAACGTCGTGTTCG
>PNAJ01000162.1 GCA_003170295.1 Bryobacterales bacterium
CAGCACGGCGGCGGAGGCCATGGTGGAGGCGGAGGATTCCATGGCGGCGGTGGAGGAGGCGGCGGGTTCCACGGCGGCGGCGGTGGCGGCGGTGGATCGCACGGCGGCGGCGGACGTCGCTAACGAAGCATTTCAAAGTCGAAAATACGCGGCCTTGCGACCAACGCAGGGCCGCGTTTCTGTTTAAGTTTATTTCGCCACGGTCACCGCTTGGGGCCTGACCGCTTCCTTGAAGATTTATGGGATCGTGTTATTGCCGGGAACGGCAGTCGCGGCGGCTTCGATTTTGGTCAGTTGCTCGTGCACCATCGCAGCGTCTTTCGCGTTGGGCGCCAACTCTAAATAAGTGCGCAAGCACTTCGCAGACTCACTGAATTCGTGCTTCTCCATGAGAATAAGGCCCAGCACATAGCTCAGTCTGGGTATCTTCCGTTCTTTATCGAGTCGCAACCCCTCACGCGCGGCGAGCTCGGCCTGCTCCGTCCTGTTCAGCCTCGCGTTCGCGACCGCGCTATACAGATATGCCGCGGGAAAACTCTCAGGATCGAGTTGGATCCATTCCCGAGAGTACTTCTCCGCCTCCGCCCAATTCTGCAGCCGTTCGGCGAGCGCGGCCAAGCCTTCATACGGCTTCACGTATTTCGGATCGCTCTTCAGAGCTTCCTTCCAGGCGTCGGCGGCGCCCGCAAAATCGTTCCGGCTCTGACGCAACCGGCCGAGTTCAAACCACGCTGCGGCAAATTGCGGGTAGGCCGCCACAGCCTTCGTGAATTCGCGCGTTGCGGCATCCCATCGTTGTTCCCGCATCGCCGACATGCCTTTCTCGTAGGCCTTTGCCGCATTCGAAGGAGCCGCCAGAGTGGTCACGCTCACGATGAGGGCTTGGCCGGGTGACATCGGATGCAGAATAATCCTGCCGAGACGAGTGTCGTCCAGCGTGTTCTTCAGTGCGATACTGACGCGATCGGACCAAAAGCCGGCAAGCAACGCCTGCACCTCGCAGTCTCTGAGCGCGGCCGTCAGCGGATTGGAATAATAAGTCGAATTCCCGATGGGCCTGCTGAGATCCTTGTTTTGGGGCGCCTGGGCGGAATCACCCGTGGACGTATCGCCCCCGCTAGCCGACACCTTGAAACTGAAACGCCCTTTCGAGTCGGTCCAGGTTTCGTCGTGTGCAGTGCCCTTGCACACTCGCTGGATGCGAACCGGATCGGAAGGCTTCGACCCATCCGGCAAGGCCACTTCGCCCGAGAAAAAGACGGCCTGCGGCTCGGTGTTACGCACGTCCGGCGTGGGCTGGCCCATGGCCCCCACTCCGAAGGCCAACATCATGGCAGCGAACCCTGACGATTGCAGATCCATAACGCCTCCACGCGCTACTGGCTTCAATTATGCTCCTGTTTGGCAGAAATGTCGCGGCTAATTCGGGTACCGATCCCCCGCGCGAATGATGCGGATCTGGTGATCGGTGAAGACGCTGTGACTGCCCGGCAGTTCCACTTTCGGCATGTGGCAACTGACGCACTTGCGATCGGAAACAGGACAGGATTTTTGAAGCGCGGTGCCAGCCGATGAGGTCCCTGCATGGCACGCCAGACAATTACGATCGTAGCTGGCCTCGTCGCGCACCAGATCGGCATGCGGATTATGGCAGGCCGTGCAGCTAATGCGCCTGTCGTTGCCGAGGAAACACTTGCTGTTCGCCAGGCGGTAGGGCTGAAACCGTACATTCAGCTCGCCCCAAGTCCGCATGCGCACCACGGCGTCCCAGGTGCGATGGCAGGCGCCGCAGAATTTGGACGTGTCCTCGGCCGACATCACGCCAAGCTTGCTGGGAGCCGCTGGCGGCTTGCCCTGCGACACGGCCTCCAGGTGCGTATTGGCGCCGGGATGGCAGTGCTCGCAATCGAGGCCGGGCTTCATCGATTCGAGCGTTAACGTACCCTGGCTCACCCCGCCGGAGCTGTGGCATCCGAAGCAGGAAACCATTTCCTCGCCAGACGTTTCCCGCCCCATGGCTTCGACGAGGTTATGCGGCAGGAGCCGTTCGCTCCCCATGGTGATGGCTAGACCGTTGGCACTTGGATAGTAGCTCACCAGGCTTTCATAAAAGTGGTCTTTATATTCGAAGACGAACGTTTGTGCCGAGACTCCGAACGCATAGCGAATCGGCAGCGCCAGAGAGCCCACGCCATCGCTCACCGTGTACATGCTAAGGCCGTCTTTCCTTTCGATCGCGTAGTTGTAGCCATTGCTTTCAAAGGTCAACCTGGGGTGCTCTTTCAATACCGTCTGATCTGCCGGCAGTTGGATGCCGATGCCCATGGCGGTGTGCGGCTGCGAGCGCGCTTCTTCGCGGTGGCACGTCGCGCAGGGGTTCTCGCCGGCTGCGAATGCCGCAGGCAATAAAACGAGGCACGTTGCCGCTGCTTTGCCGAGACTACTTCGGACCACTGGAATCGCTCTCCCTGGCGAGCGCAATCGATCTACGGCGTTCGCGCCGCGCGTCCTCATGACGGCCGGCGTTGGAGTATGCGCTCGCCAAGCCCATATGGTATTCGATACTGGCTGGATCAAGCCGCTCCGCTGCCTCCAGGTGTTCGATGGCTTGGCGCAGATCTGGCGTTCCCGCGAGGATCAATCCGTAGGTATACTGCGCTATCGGACTTTGGGGGCCATCCTGGACCGCCTGCCGCGCGAGTGGAAACGCCGCGGACGACGCGCCCGCTCGCACCATCAGAAGGGCGATTGTGGCACGGGCATCGGCGCTCCGCGGATTCACTTCGAGCTCGTGCTTCAATTCCACCACGGCCTCTTCCGCCGGCCGGAAGGAAAGCAAGTAGGTGGCGTAAAAGTAGCGAACGCCGGGCGCCTTCGGATAGTGGTCCAGAAGCGCCTTGAATGCCGGCTCGGTTTTGCTGTCGTCTCCCACCATCCAGAGATACGCGGTTTGGCCAGCCGCCGCGATCAATGCCTGTTGTCCGTCAGGTACTTCGTTCGGCAACAGCGCGAGCCGCAGCGCCGTCAGGCCGATACCGGCGACGAGCGTTTGATTCTTAACTCCCCTGCGCACGAACGGCATGAACCTTGGCATTGCCTGATCGAACAAGCCCAGCCGGGTGAGCAGCAGCACTTCATGGAAACGCAGCACCTGTTCGATGGCCGGCTCGATACCGGTTCCGATCTCGAGCCCCCTCCGGATGTGTTCGAGGGCGTGCTCACGCTCGCCTGTTTCGAACTCGCACAGGCCCAGGAAACCCCATCCCATTGCAACCTTTTCGTCAAGCTTGACAAACTCGGAAAACGCATGCCCGCCGATCTGATATTGATCGCTGTCATAGCAGAGGGTACCCAGAAACCACCAGCCCTCCGCCCACGCGGGCTTTATCTCAAGGGCCTTTTGATACAGTGCGATGGCCCGCGGAATGTTGTTGGTCTCTCGCGCGGCGGTGGCCTGCGCAGCCAAGTCGGTAAAGGTGTCTGCTCTCGCGATCAGGGCGATCGAAAACACGAGTAATCGAGCCGGAATCTTCATTTCCAGTCGAACTATAACACTCTGAGAGCTAAGGCTGCGACAGAATAGTTTTCAACTGCCGGAACCAGATATTCTGCGGATCCCACCGCAGATAACGATCCAGGACCGCGATCCGATCGGACTGGCGGCCCTGCTTCTCATATAGAAACACAAGGCTCACCCAAGCTCCCTGGAGCGACGGATCCAGATCGATTGTCTTCAGGAGTTGGCGCTCGGCGCCCGCTTCGTCGCCGCCCTCTTGAAGTGCGTTCGCCAAATCCCATGACGCAAAACCGCTGTCGGGCACCAACTGAATCGCCCGGCGAGCAAATTCCTGGGCCCGTTCCGGCTCGTGGTTCTTCAATCCGACGGAAACCAGGCTCGACAGCACCGCCGGATCGTTTTCTTGTTCGCGCTTAGGCAGCGCATCGAGCAGACGGACGCCCGTAGTGCGCAGCGATGACAGCCCGCGCGTTCCGCCCACCACCAGGGCAGCCACCGCCAGGTCGCGCGCGCGAAACTGCGGCGGAGGCTCCTGCCAGGCGGAGATCTCCGTTCCAGCATTCTGCCCGCTTGGAAGGGGTGCAGACCGGCGAAGAATGCGGTGATCGGTGGAAGCGTGTGCGGGATGTCCCCCGACGTGAGACGAGGCATGTGACAACTGATGCATTCCGTCACTCCGGCATGGGCGGCCTTCGACGCCGCATGAGGTTTATGACAGGATGCGCACCACAGCTTGCCCCCGCTCTCACGCACGCACCTGCTCAGCGCCAATTGCTCCACCTGGGCGACAGCCTTGACCTGCTGATTGTTTTCAGTAAACAGGTAGGTAACCGCGGTACGTTCGAGTTCCTCGCCAGGGTGATAGTCCTGCCACGTCTTGCCGGGGTTGAGCAACCTGGTCTCGCCTTCCAGATGGCATTGCTCGCAGATGCTGTCACGAGCGCGCCGCGCTAGTTTCGAGGGGTTCACGATGTTTTTCGCGGACGGCTGCCGGACGTGTTCCTCACCAGGTCCGTGGCAGCGATCGCAGCCAATCGGCTCGAGCTTCACGCCGGAAAAGCGCCGGCCATCGCTCGCGAGGAACTTGCCATTGTCCGCATGGCAAAACAGACATACGGAATCGATCAACCGGTCGAAATCGACGGCCGGCATACGTTGATAACCAGGCGAGAGGTCCCAGCCATGTTGCCGGTACCAGGATGCGGGGGATTCGAACAGGTACTCACCGATCCGAACAATGTAGGTATAGCCGACTTTTCCGGCGCCGATCTGGTATGCGATCGGATATTCAGCGGAGAGGCCGTTCTCGGTAAGGGAATGGATCATGCGGCCTTCGCGCTCCTCAATCGACATCTCGATTTTGGAGGCCTTTCGCGCTACGCGTCCAGCGGCCAAAGGCGTGGGCGGCGCGATGGAGTTGCCCATCGGAGATTTGAGATACGCGGCCGTCTCCTTCGCATGGCATTTGGCGCAGACCGGAGCGCGGTCCTCAGGTTGGGAGAAAAGCAGCGGAGCGGTGCACGTCCAGACCGCCAGACTGACGCGAAAAACAGAGCGGCCTTGATTCATGAACCTACCCGAGCATTATATCTGCTGTCGCGGAAAATAAAGGCCCTGGGTTCGCTCTCCGGTGATAAAATTAGTCATCATGAAAACAGCCGTGGTCTCTCTGCTCCTGCTGTCCGCTGCGTTTGCCGGCGCCCAGGATGCCAGCCGGCAGGACCCGGGGCTAACCATCCGCCAGTCGGTCCAGGAAGTGCTTCTGGACGTGACGGTGCGCGATCAAAAGGGACGAGTGGTGAAGAACCTCAAGCCCGGCGACCTGCAGGTCTTCGAAGACGGCGTCCGGCAGGACATTCGCAGTTTCAAGCTCATTCTGGGGCGTGAGGCGGATAGCAGCAAAGCCAAGGGCACCACCGCGCAGCCCGCCTCGGCCGCGACATCCGCGAATACCGGGAGTCCTCTGAGAGCCGTGAACCTGATTTGCATTGTCTTTGTCAACCTGGACCCCATGACAAAGCTGTACGCGGTCCGCGCGACACAGGAGTTTCTAAAAAACCAGATGCAGCCCGAGGATTGGGTGGCAGTGTTCAACCTGGGATCGCATCTCACTGTGCTGCAGCCGTTCACGACCAGTAAAAACGAGGTTTTGGAGGCAGCCAACAAGGCCTTCACCGGAACCACTGCGGATTTCGCGCAAGTAGCCACCGCCGTTCTGAACGCCACGCCGAACATCATGTCCATTTCAGTTACCCAGACCGGAAACTCGGCTGCCGGTGTGACGGTCACCTCGTCCATAGACGTCACCGGAGGAGAACTGAATCCACAAGCCATCAACGGAGCGGACATTGCCACCGGTCCCGCCGCCAATATGCAGCGCGGAGATCTGGCCGGACAGCGCCGCCAGTTCGGCGGAATCGAAGGAATGCGGGAAATGGACCAGATCCTCGCCATGATCCGGCAGTTGGGAACGCTTCCCGGGCGCAAATCGGTGCTGCTGCTCAGCCCCGGTATTGCCACCGTCGGTGATCCGGACATGTTCAAGTCGATGCTCGACAAAGCGACCAAGGCGAATGTGACGATTTATGGAATCGACGTAAACGGATTGAGCGCGGAGCTCGACCAAAGCCAGGCATCGAGCACCGCGTTGAAGCACGCCGCTGCCGTGAGTTCTTCACAAGGCGCGAAGGGTGGTAGCGCAGCCCAAAACATGGAAAGGATGCGTCAAGGCGATACCGTGGCCGATGCGGTACGCACCACCGATACGCAGTCGAGCTTGCGGGCATTGTCTGAGGGCACCGGCGGATTTCTCATTGGCAGCACCAACGATCTGCGCAAGTCTTTTCAGCGCCTCATAGAGGATGTGGACACGCACTATGAAGTCATCTATCATCCGGCTTCGGACAAGTACGACGGCCGTCTGCGAAGCATCGACGTGAAGACTGCCCGCGCCGATTTGAATATACACAGCCGCACCGGGTATTTCGCGCTGCCGGCGCTCGGTTCGACCACGCAGCCGGCCCCTTACGAGATGGCCGGGCTCGCCGCGCTGAATGTGCCTCAGCCGCCGCACGCTTTTGAGTTCAAAGCCAGCGCCTTTCAGTTCCGGCCCAACGTGGTGAGTTCCCAAAACGACGCGGTCTTTGAGATTCCGGCGGCGAACCTGCAAGCCACGCCCGAGGGCTCCCTGAAGCGGCACCGGATGCATGTGGCCCTGCTCGCCCTGGTGAAAGATTCCACCGGCCAGGTGGTCGACAAATTCAGCCAGGATTCGCCGTATGAGATTACGGAGGAGAACCTGATCAAGGCTCGCGCCACCAGCATCACGTTCACCCATCCCCTGGCGCTTCCTCCCGGCCATTACACCATGGAGACGGCGGCGCTCGACCGCGAGGCCAATCGCGCCAGCACCAGCAAGATCGAATTCGACAGTCCTGAGCAGAAAGGTGTTGGCCTCAGCAGCATCTTGCTGGTGCAAGGGCTGGAGCCGGTGAACGGCAAAGTCCAGTCTGCCGACCCGCTCCAATTTCAGCCCGAACCCACCCAGGGCAAGCGTGTGATTCCGGAGCTGGCCACGAAACTAGCCGCCAACACCAGCCCATATGTCTTCTTCGTGGTTTATCCGGACCCATCCATCGCGGACAAGCCCAAGATCCAGGCGGAATTTTTGGTGGACGGCGCAGTGCTTTCCAAGCAGGTGGCGGACCTGCCCGCGCCCGACGCAACCGGCGCGATCCCGATGGTAATCAATACGGCAGCGAAACCCGGCGACTGCGAGATCCGCATCACCGCTCTGCAAGGTAAGTCGTCCACCATGCAAAGTTTGAAGTACTCTATCGCGGCAAAATAGAATGCTCGCCCGCCGACTTTTACAGTGCGTGCCGGTCGCGCTGCTCGCAGCCACCTCGCCGACATCGCCCATCACCTTCGACGACATTGCGGACCGCGCCGGAGTGCGGTTCTCGAGCAATAGCTCTCCGACCCCACAAAAACATCAACCGGAGCCGATGGTGGGAGGAGTCGCGATCTTCGATTTCGATGGCGACGGGTATGCGGATCTTTACTTCGTGAACGGCGCGGACATGCCTTCGCTGGAAAAGACCAGTCCACAGTACAACAATCGGCTGTTCCGCAATAATCACGACCTTACATTCACCGACGTAACCGATAAAGCCGGCGTTGCCGGATCGGGCTACGGCATGGGGGTCGCGGTGGGCGACTACGACAACGATGGACGACCCGATCTTTTCGTCACCAGCGTGAATGCGAACCAATTGTTCCACAACAACGGCGATGGCACGTTCACCGACGTAACCGCGAAAGCCGGCCTCACAGGAGGCTTGTTCGCAGGCAAAAAAATGTGGTCCGTGGGCGCAGCCTGGGTCGATTACAACAACGATGGTTTACTCGATCTGTTTGTCGCGAATTACTGCCAATGGGACCCGAATACAGAGCAGCCGTGTCTCATCAACGGAAACCGGGTCTCCTGTAATCCGAGGATGTACAAACCTCTACCCAATACGCTGTACCGCAACAATGGCGACGGCACCTTTACGGACGTGTCCGCCGAGACCGGCATCGCCGCGCATCCGGGCCGCGGTATGGGTGTGGCCGTGGCCGATTTCGACGGCGACGGCTTCCCGGATATTTTCGTGGCCAACGACGATCTTCCCAACCAGCTTTTTCACAATCAAGGTGGCAAGCGTTTTGAAGAGGTCGCCGATGATGTAGGAGTGTCGCTGACTGAGGGAGGCAATGTAATCTCCGGCATGGGTGTCGACTTCCGCGATCTATTCAACCGCGGCCTTCCCGATATCTGGATCACCGCCATGGAAAAGCAGACGTTTCCTCTCTTCAAAAACCTGGGGCACGGCCAGTTTGGCGAAGCCACATCCATGGCAGGCCTGGGTCTCGCTACCGCGGAAATGTCGGGCTGGTCGAATGCGATCGTCGATTTGGATAACGACGGATGGAAGGACCTGTATGTCGCGCGCTCCAACGTGATCGACAACGTGGCCCTGTTCACGCAGCGCCAATACGCGGAGTCGAATACGGTGTTCCGCAGCCTTGGGAATGGAAAATTTCAGGATGTTACCTCCACCACCGGGCCGGCTTTCCAGATTCCGTCCGTAAACCGCGGCGCGGCTTTCGGCGACCTCGACAACGACGGCCGCATGGACCTGGTTGTGAACGTCCTCAACGGAAAAGCGAAGGTATTTCACAACACCACCAAGAACGAAAATCATTGGGTGCTTCTGAAGCTGACCGGCGTCAAGAGCAACCGCATGGGAATCGGTGCGCGGATCCGGTTGACGGCGGCGGACGGTACGATGCAATATAACCACGTCACCACCAGCACCGGATATGCTAGTTCGAGCGATCCGCGTGTCCACTTTGGTCTGGGGGCGTCGAAGGTAGCCAAGGAAATTCAGATCCTGTGGCCCAGCGGCCGCACCCAGGTGCTGCGCGACGTCGCTGTGGATCGCGTAATGGAAATCACCGAGCCGAGTCGCTGAAGGGGGATTTATGGCAATAACCGAAAAACTGATTTGTAGCCTCGCATTGGGAGCTTCCGTGCTACTGGCACAGGCTCCATCGGGCCTGGTCCGCCTGAACGTGACGGCCCTCGATAGCAGCAGCGAGCCTATCGAAGATCTAAAGGCCAGTGACTTTCAGATATCGGACCAAGGCAAATCGCAGAAAATCGTCTTTTCCCGCCACAACCCCACCGCGCCCGCCGCGCCGCTGGCCCCTCACGAATATTCGAACCGGACGAGCGCCGAGGCGCCGCACAGCACGGTGATCCTCTTCGATCTTCTGAATCAGAACACGGCGGACCGGCTGGACGCATGGCACAAACTCGGCAAATCCCTCCAGCAACTCGAGTCGGGTGAGTCGATTTATTTTTATTTGCTCGCTCTCGAAGGCAACCTGATTCCGATCCATGAGATCGGCAGCAAGGCCGGCGACGACAAGACCTGGACCCAGCAGGTCGAGAAAACGTTCGACAAGGCGATGAAGGCCGCGAGCCATGCCCGGCCGGCACAGATGAACGACGAGGAAATGATTACCAAGAAGACCTACGTCGCGCTGGAGACACTCGCCACCCAACTCGCTGTGTTCCCTGGACGGCGGGACATCATTTGGATCACGAACACCATGCCCAATGTATGGAATGTAAAAACTCCTTGCAATGGGGATTGGGTGGACTGCGCGCTGTACGTGCCGCATCTGGGCGTGACGCTAGCGGCAGCCAACGTCGCGGTCGATCCGTTTTCTTACACCAGCAGCCCGAATCCCAACATCACTCGCGACCTGGAGCAAATGGCCCTTTTGACGGGAGGGTGGCCCTACTTCGGCGACGACGTGCGCTCGGTCCTCAAACAGGTGGCCCGGGACGCCGCGCACAATTATTCGATTTTCTACGATCCATCGGCGGAGAACTGGGACTCCAAGTGGCACAAGGTACGGGTGACCTCGGAGCGCAAGGGCGTGAAACTCCGCGTGAAGCAGCGTTATTACGCGTTTCCCGATAAAAGACCGGATGCGGCGAAACAGCAGCCCGTGTTGGCCGCCGCATTCCAGAGCCCGACCGACGATCCCGGCATCGGACTGCGTGTTACTGCCGTCGCGGACGGGAAAAACATGCACCTTCAAATCCGAATCGATCCTGCGGACTTGCTGCTGCGAGAGGAAGGCGGCACTTCTTCCGGCGGCGTGACGTTTCTCATCGCCGACATGAGCGCAGCAGGACCGATAGGAGATCCCATGCTGTCGAGCTTTGCTGTCCATCTGTCTAGCGAGCAATACACTACTGCGATGAAGGAAGGCATCCCTATCGCCCAGGACCACGCCATCAACGATTCCATCCAAAAGCTCCGCGTCATTGTCCTAGATCAGGGCTTGAACATCGCCGGCTCGCTCACCATTCCGCTCGCGGCCGCTGGACACTAAGCAATGTGGGGCGGACCCCCTGGTCCGCGGCCGACGCCCTCGTCGGCCTCTGTGTGACTCACTAAGCTGGGTGGGGCAGGCGGTTTCGCCTGCCGAGTCAGCGATTCCCGATGCCCGGCAAACTCAACGGATCCTGCTGCGCCTTCAATCGCACAAACTCATCTCTCTCCCGTTTCGCATCGCTCTTCCGCCCGACGCGCCGATAGGCTTGCTCTAGATAAAAGTGAGTTTGCGCGTTATTCGCCTGAAGTTTCACGGACTTCTCAAAGTAAGGAACCGCCTTTTCAGGCTGATCCTCGGCCAGCAGAGCCCGGCCCATCTCCGCGTCGCACAACCAAAAGTAGCTCGCCGGCGCCAGCTTCCGTGCCCGTTCGGCCAACTGCATGGCGATCTCCGGTGCGCCCTGCCGAGTCTCGAGAAATGCGGTCACCAGCAGAGCGGGCCAGTGATCGGGATACGCTCGCAGTTCTTTCTGGAACTGCTCGAGCGCCGCATGCTGATCCGTATCCATGAGGTAAAGCCCGAAAGCGTAGTGCACACCAGGCTCGTTCGGATACGTGCCGAGAAGCTCGTCGAAGCCCTCTTTGGCGTCTTTCGGCCGCTGACTCGTGGCCGCCCACATCGCTTTGCCGGCCATATCGACCACCTTCCTCCTGCTCTCTGGCAGCTTAGACGGTTCTGCAGCAACTGCCAGCGCGCAAAGCCCGACTGCTTCGACCACGGGCATCGAGTTCTCCTGCTGCTTTGCGAGCGGCTGCAACTGTGACATGGCCTGATCGAAAAGCGACGAGCGGATCAGAATCAGCGCCGCCCTCTGTCGCACAGCAGCCTCAAATCCGGCGTTGGATCCAAGTCCCAGTTGTTCCCCTTTGCCGATGGCGGTCAGCGCGCTGTCCAGATGGCCGAGCTCATATTCGCAGAGTCCCAGGAAGGCCCACGCAACGCCATTCCGGGGCGACAAGTCGAGTCCTTTGTGAAACGCATCGCGAGCCTCCGCATAGCGATCGAGCCTATAGAGCGCGCCGGCAAGAGAGAACCATCCCTCGGGCCACGACGGTCGCAAATCCAGCGCTTCCTTGAACAGTGACGCTGCTTGCACCGGGTTGCTGTCCAAAGCAGCCTCGCCGCGCCGCGCCAGATCCTCGAAGGTCTCGGGAGTCTGAACCAGCAGCAGACATGCCAGGAAAAGCGTCATTGCCGTTATTATAAAGCTTGATGCGTTGCTCTCGAAGTCTCTTGTGGTGCAGGATGGAAGAGGCTGCTGAAAGAGTCTCAGCCAAGGCTCATTCCACCTCACAGAACAAGGTGGCACAGGCTTTAGCCTGTGGAAGATCTTTTCAGCATGTTTTGGAGTCCTACGCGCTGCGTTGTGGGGCGGCCATTCCTGGCGGCAGCCGCCCTTTCAGGCGGCTCTGCGTGCGTTTCAGCCTCGCAATGCTGATCGTGACCCACACCCTGGCCCAAACCATCCCCGAGCAGATTTTCCGGGACGCAGTAGCAGCGCAGCAGCGCGGCGATGACGAGACAGCCATCGCCAAATATCGGGAGCTCCTCAAGCTTCGCCCTGAGGTCGTGGAAGTGCATGCGAATCTCGGAGCCGCCTTAGCCCACGCCGCCCGCTACGACGAAGCCATCGAGCAATATCGCGCTGCATTGGCGAAGCTCCCCGACAACAAGGGCCTGCTTCTCAACCTGGCGCTCGCCTATTACAAAAAGGGCGACCTCGCCCAGGCAGCCGAAAAGTTCGACTCTCTGCGTCAAAGCGAACCCGGCGACGTGCGGGTTGCGACCCTCCTGGGCGACTGCTATTCGCGATTAGGCCGCGACCAGGACGCGATCGCCGCCCTTACGCCAGCGGAGGCGGCGCATCCCGACGATTTAAACGTCGCCTGGGCGCTAGGCTCAGCGCTGATTCACGCCGGCCGCGCCGCGGACGGGTTGCAGCGCGTCATCATGGTCGCCGAGCGTGGCCATAGCGCGGAGGCAAATCTCCTAGCCTCGGATACCTACCTCGGATTGGCCGAGTTCGAGCGCGCCCACGAGTTCGCGGAGGCGGCACTGAAACTCGATCCGAAACTGAAGGGTCTTTATAGTCTCAGCGGCCGAATCAAACAGTACCTGGGAGATTTTCCCGGTTCCAAAGCCGATCTGGAAAAGGCGTTGGCTGAGAATCCCGATGATTTCGACGCCCACGTCACCATGGCCGCGATTCTCAACCTCGAGCGCGACGTCGATGCCGCCGAACGTCATGCCCAGCGTGCTCTCGATCTGCGGCCAACTTCGCCTTTGGCCCGCTATCAGCTCGCCCGCGTCGAGCGCTCCCGCGGAGATATCGAGGCCGCCGTTCGCAACTTCGAAAAGGTAATTGCCGCGGAGCCGGACTGGCTGCGCCCGCATATTGAGCTGGCCGCTCTCTATTACCGCCTCCAACGGCCCCAGGATGGGCTGAAAGAGCGAGCCATTGTCGACAAGCTCTATATGCAGGGCAGGAAATTAGGCCCCGACGCAGACCGTCTCTAGTGGCCTGCAGTCGCAATTACCGGCAAGGCTTGTGTGGCGCACGCCTCCAGGCGTGCCGCGTCGACAGTCGTGTCGACGTAGACTGCACGATCTCGCTTCAGACAAGCCACCAGTCCGTTCGAAACTCTATCTCCTTCCCCCACCACCACTTCCCGCTTCCACTCGCCGCGACTTTAAAAAAATCCGCGTATCTTCAGCACAGAGAGGTTGGGCCCTGATCGGCTTCCAACCCGCCGCTGGTTGAGGGAGCTCCATGGCAACCCCATACAGCCTACGCTAAACGCGGTCGGGGAGTGTCGTGCCTTATGCGATGCCATGCTGTTGAAGGCAGTTCCAAACAGCCGCTTGCTCTTCTGCGAAATCGAGGGGTGGGGTACCCCGTTTTTTTTTTTTTCTGAAAGGAGATTTATTCGACGAGAGTAAAGTTACGAGAAAATCAGAACCACGTCTGGACTCCTAGCGTCCGGACTCTTTCACATGGATCACACGATCGCCCGCGACATTTTCCAATGTTTGAACAATGCCGGATGGCCACCGAATCTCAACCGATAGAGCCTTATCGTCACCGCCCAATCCGAAATGCACCGGGCCGGCGCTCGACGACGCATAGCACACGCTGGTCGTCATGTGATTGAACTGGCTGCCGCTCTTGGTGGTGACTCTAATCGCCGCCCCGATGCCATCGCGATTACTCTTGGTTCCCTCGAGCGCCACCTCCAGCCAGTGTCCGCTGCCCTCGCTGCGGTTCATCCAGATCTGCGTGGGTTTGCCGAGGGCTGTCGCAACAATATCGATGCGCCCGTCGCCATCGAGATCTCCGAACGCACATCCACGGTTGCGCGCGATCTCAGCAGCTCCAAATCCAGCGTCTTGTGTGAATGCCTGCCACTTCCCCTTCGCCCCCGGATTGCGAAAAACTGTGTTGGGTTGATCGACCTCTGTTCCCGGCAGTGGACGGGAAACAGCATCGCCCCGCGTGACGAACAAATCCTTCCAGCCGTCGTTGTCGAAGTCGTAAAATGCGGAGCCGAATGCGGACATGGGCAACGTCAGGGCGCGCATGCCGCTCTCCGCCGTCACTTCACGAAACTCCTTCCCACCCATGTTCTTTAGGAGCGGAAACGTCTGTTTACTCAACGCCACATAGGAGATGTCCGGCCAGCCGTCGTTATCGAAATCGCGAAAATCCAGCCCCATCCCCCCGATGAAATTTCCATCCTCAGGTAACGCCACCCCTGCCGGAAAGGCAACCTCTTCGAACTTCGTACCCAGGTTGTGAAACAGGAAGGTGTAGAACGTATCGTTGGCGACAAAAATATCGGGACGTCCGTCACGATCGTAGTCCGCCACGCCTACGCCCATCCCCTTCCCGATGTGGCTGCGGATGCCCCACTGCTCGGAAACATCCTCGAAGGTCCCGTCACCTTTGTTCAGGTAAAGCTGATTGGGCAGGCCTTGATAAGACCTTGGGTTGCAATATTCCGACAAACCCTCGTGCCAGCAGCGCGGCTCCTTTTCATAGTTCCAGCGAACGTAATTGACGACGAACAAGTCCAGCAGACCGTCGCCATTTACGTCAACCCAAGCCGCAGTCACGGCCCAGTGAGGACCATATTCCGGATCGGGACGATTCAAGCCGGCTTTTGCCGTTACATCGGTGAATGTCCCGTCCCCATTGTTACGGTAGAGGGTATTGCGATGGACTCCGGCGATAAACAGATCGGGATACCCGTCGTTGTTGAAGTCGCCAACCGCCACACCCATGTCGTAACCCGTTCCGGCCAATCCCGCCTTAGCCGTTACATCCGTAAACACACCGTTTCCATCGTTACGAAACAGGCGGTTGGAGAACTTAACGTCATCTTTCTTTAACGTGGCAAGGTTCGCTCCGTTGGTGAAGAAGATATCCGGGCGCCCATCCTTGTTGTAGTCGAAGATGGCGACGCCTCCTGCCATCGTAGCCGGTAAGTGGCGGGACTCGGTTTCCGCGTTCTCAAGGCGGAATGGTATTGTTTTGAGGGAAAAAAATATCGGAGATCGCGAGCCTCCGGCGCTCAAGAGGGCCAGCAGAACTAGCAGTGATTTGCGACTCATAAGATAAAAACAAAAAAGGGGCGGCACGAGCCCACCCCTCTTTCTAATGATACTGCTGACGTGAATCGGTTCTAGAACATGAACCGAACCGCGAATTCAATGACACGGCGGTTGACCGTGTAGAGCGGTGTACCCGACGTAAGAGCGTTCTGGTTGGTCTGAGTCAGATTCCCGCTGGAGTTGGAGAACCTCAACGTGGTATCGGAGCCGCTACCCGTGGCGTTGAACTCCGGTAGCGGATGGTTCAGGAAGTTGAAGGCTTCAAAGCGCAGTTGAAGCTTCTGCTTCTCCCGGATTTTGAAGTTCTTGTAAAGCGAAAGATCGCTGTTGAACAGCGCCGGACCCTTGATGTACGGCCAGATGATGTTTCCGACCTGACCCGGAACCGGGGGCCCAAAGCAGTTGGGGTTAAAGTATTGTCCGGACTTCAGACCCGTGCGTGGGTCGCACGTCAACACCGGAAGCAAATTCATGGAATTCGTTCCCAGATAGGTCGTGGCGCTGGTGGATTGGCCAGGCGCATTGTTGCCAAACGAGGCGTTTAGGCCGTTGGTAAGCGGCTGGAGTGGCGGGCCGCTCTGCAACTGCGTGATGCCAGAGAACTCCCATCCATTCACGGCGCCTTCGAGCACGTGGTTACCGTGGATCGGACTGGGGAGGTTCACGACATAAGCCGCATTGAAGATGTGCGTGTGATCGTACGCCAGCACGCCATAATTGGCGCCGAGGCTATATGGGTACATCGAATTGCCTGCCGAATTCCCGTTGAAGGTTTGGCCGTCCCTGGTACCCATCACCTTGCTGAACGTGTAATTGGTGGTGAAGGTCGTCCGGCCGGTTTGCTTCTGCCACGTGGTGATAAAGCCATTGTAGTTGGTGTAGCCGCCGTGGGAGAACAACTGGATTCCGGTGTAATTGTGGAACCGGTAGTAGTCGTTGGCGTTGAACCCTGAAGAGGCGTACGGACTAACGATCTGACCCGTCAACGGATCGGGCTTGAAGAAACTGCCGATTGGAATCAGGTTCTGATCCGACAGTGAGCCATCCAGAATCTGATCGCGGCTTGCGCTGCCCGAATACTGGATTTCAAAGACCGATCTCCAAGGTGCGCGCTGCGAGATGGTGAAATTGTACGTCATCGAATACGGAGTTCTCGAGTCACCTTCCTGATCCACACCGTTGGCGGAGCCTCCCAGTCCGGCCGCTCCGGTCGAGGGAGAGAACTGGTTGAACGAGTTGTAACCGATGCAGCAGTTCCATGTAGTGGCCTGAACCGAGACGTTGAGCGGCGCATTGTAGTTGGCGCTGCTGATATTGTTAGCCGAAGCCTGGTAACGGTAAATACCGAAGCCGCCGCGCAAAACAGTCTTGCCGTCGCCGAACAGATCGTAGGCAACACCGACGCGGGGTTCCACGAAGAAAGATTTGGAAGGCACGCCGGACATGGGGATGGCGCTGTTGATGCCGTGCCATAGCAGACCGGTCCAACCCGGAGCCGAGGAGGTGTTATTGTACGTGGCGGGATTCCAGACCGCCAAGCCCAGACTATTGTTGGTAGGAACCCAATTTCCCAGATGGTCGAATCGGAGTCCCAAGGTCAAAGTCAGGCGCCGGCTGACCTTCCATTGGTCGTTGGCGTAGAAAGCGTATTGATAGAACCTGACATCCTGCACGGGAGCTGAGCTCTGTTGAGCGAAACCGGCGAGGCGGCCCGTGGCAAAGTCAGCCGCGCCGTTGCTGGTGGTGTTGGCGCCGTACGTCTCAAATTCGATTACGCCTTGGTTGGCATCTATGAAATTGCTGTTGGCTTGCCAGTTCCGGGCATAATCCCAGTAGAATCCGAACTTCAGCATGTGGGTGCCCGCGACCTTGGTCAGGTTGTCGGAGAAATTAGGAGCCTGCGAAAGCTTTCCGAAGTCGCCACCCTGGAACGCCTGTCCGAAGGTCGGCGCAAAATAGCCCGGAACAGCCTTGCTCCAGCTCAACGTATTGGGGATCTGCGGCGCGTACGCATCCTTGAACAGGCCGGTCATACTGAAGCCGAGCTTGCCCGGATCGACAGCCGCGGGGTTCGACATCGCGATGGGGTTGAGGAATGAGGCGTCCGCGAAAACGACTTCGTTGGTCAGCGTGGGAGAAAAGATATGCGTCACGTTGGCGCTATAAACGTTCGATACCTGATGCGCGGGCATTTGCGTCGGATACGGGAGATCGTTCCCGGTGCCCCACCAGATGTTGTTAGGATTCAGGTCGGTTTCATTCTGCTTATTCCAGGAAAAATAAGCCTTGGTCTTCTGGCTGATATTGTAATCGCCCCGCAGACGCAGTTCCCAGCGATTAACCGGCAGGTTCAGAAGCTGCGTGTAGTTCGCGCCGCTCGGAGTGGATTGCGGGGTGGTGTTGGGCTGCGGCATCGTTTTGTACAGCGCCAACGAGTTCTGGTCGATCATGGTGAGCGGAATGATGCCGCCCGGAAAAGTCACGTTATTGGTGCAGGTGTTTTGGCAGGGCTGGACAGAATTGTTGGCAAACGGGCCATTCGCGAAGTTGGAACCCAGGCTCGCAAGATAGGCTGGGCTGAAGTTGCCCTGCATCATTTGTGCGGTCGGGATGAAGCGCTGATTGATGCTTCCCTCGGGGTTCTGAGCCATGTATTCATACGCGGCATAAAAGAACAGCTTGTCGTGATTCTTGTTGAACCGCAATCCCGGGATGACCACGGGCCCGCCGATATCGCCGCCGGGGTAGTAGTACGAGTCATTGGCCTTCGGCACGTTGATGGACTTGAAATAGGAGTCGGCCGAGTTGAAAACGCCATTGCGGGCATACAAATATGCACCGCCGTGGTAGGAACTGGAGCCGCTCTTGCCAATCGCCTGGAAGACGATAGGCCCCTTGGCGTATTCCGCTCCATAAGCGGATGTCATCAGCGAAACCTCTTGAATCTGGTTCTGATTGATGTTGGCCGTTTGCGTTCCCATGTTGCCCGGATCCAGGAGGCTCGCGCCATCCGCCATCATCGTCAGGCCGCCGTAAAGCTGCGCGCCTTGCGCCGACATCGTCCCGATAGGGCCGGTATTGCTCTGGGTCACCAAACTGCTGAACATCGACTGGGATAGACCGGAAGCGTTCCCCATGCCCGGCATGATCTTCATCAGCTCCGCGGCATCGCGTCCCTGAATGGCGAGTTCCGTGATCATGTGCTCATTCAGCGTGTGGCTCACTGCGCCAGTATCTGTCGGCACCGTGATCTCCGACCCCACCACGAATATTTCCTGGTTTTCCGAGCCAACTTGTAACGAGATGTTCGGGATACTTAAATTGTTCCCCTGCGTCATCGTAATCGTCTTCTGCTCCCAGGATCTGAACCCTTTGGCCGCGACAATCACTGTATAGGTGGCGGGCTGGACGGCCGCGAAGCTGAAAAACCCACTGTTGTTCGAGACCGATTCCCGCTTTACCTGAGTGGCATCGTCGGTGAGCGTCACGGTAGCTTTCGGAACGACTGCGCCGCTCGCGTCAACCACGGTGCCGCTGATGTTTCCAGTGGCGTTCTGGCCAAGCAGAGAAAACGTGCCGAATAGGACCGCCAACAGCAGAGCTGTAACGGTGTAGGCGTGGGACCGGAAGATCCGCATGGATCTTACTGCTTCTAACATGGTTGTTCCCCCAAAGGAAAATGTAACAAAACAGGACTGGAAGCCATTCTAGTTGGTGGCTACTAGTATTTATAGGTTATTCCGGTTACCTCAACGCAACAAATGTCAGTTACATAGTGATTCCAACAACGTACAAGGAATATACTATAGCGTTACACGCGGGCTTGTGGTATACTTCGCCCAATGTTTGAGGTTAAAGCCACCCCGTCCGCGGCGGAAGCGAAGGCGGAATTCGAGTCCGTTCTAGCGTCGACGTTGTTCGTTCGCTCCCCGAGATTGTCGCGATTGCTCCAGTATCTTTCGACCAAGTATCTGGAAGGAGCGGCACAGGAAATCAAGGAATATCAGATCGGAGTCGAGGTGCTGAGCCGCCCGGCTACGTTCGACCCGGCCGAAGACGCCGGCGTGCGAGTAGAGGCACACCGGCTGCGAAAGCGGCTCCGCGATTTTTACGAAACAGAGGGCAGTTCTCACCGCCTTCGGATCGACGTGCCTCTGGGGCATTATGCCGTCGTCTTTCAGTCCATGCCGGACGAACCGGCTCCGAACCCGGCTTTGAACAAGGACGAGGAGATTCAGCGCAATTCGCCCCGCACAGTATTGTCTGGACCAGTCAATTCGCCGGCTCGCCGACACATCGACTATCGGATCGCCGGATTTGCTCTCCTGACAGTGGGCTTGGTCACGGCTGCTGCGATCGTGGCGCGCAGCAGGATTCGCGACACACCGGATGCTCCGGTTTCAGCCAGAGCTTCCAATGCGACGGTTGCTGCAGCGTCGAATGTCGCAAGAATTGAGACGCCTGCCCTCGCGGCACATAGTTCGATTCGCATCGCTTGCGGGCGAACCAAGCCCCAGATGGACCGCTGGGGCGAAGTATGGGATGCGGACCGGGACTACCAGGGAGGCGCGCCCTTCGAAATGCCGCGGCAGTATATCGCCCGCGCGTTTGACCCGAAGATTTTCCAGGCCGGCCGTACGGGAAATTTCACCTACACGATTCCGCTCGGCCCGGGAGTCTATGAGTTGCACCTCTACTTCATCGAAGGCACCTTCGGCCCCGCGCTCGCGGGCGGCGGCGAGAACAGCCGGCTTTTTGACGTGCTGGTGAACGGCAAGCTGCTCCTGACTCGTTTCGACGTTTATTCCGATGCTGGCGGCTCGAACATCGCGGATGTCCGGGTGTTTAAAGACATCTCTGCGGGCGATGACCACGCGTTGACTCTGACGTTCCGCAGCTCCACCGACCTGGCACTCCTAAACGCGATCGAGCTTACTCCGGCGATTTCGCACCGTCTGAATCCAATTCGAATCATTGCGCAAGAAAGCTTCTATACGGATTCGACCGGAGCCGTGTGGAAGCCAGACCGCTATTACAACGGCGGACAGAGTGCGAACCATTCCGTCGTACTACGTGGCACCCGCGATCCCGATCTATTCGCCCGCGAACGCTATGGGCACTTCGATTATGCGATCCCCGTGGACAAGGGAACCTACCGCTTATCGTTGTATTTCGCCGAGGAGTATTTTGGCCCTATCTCCCCGCATGGCGGACAGGTGGGAACGCGAGTCTTTGACGTGATCTGCAATGGCTTGTCGCTGCTCCGTGACTTCGACTTGTTGAAAACCGCTGGAGAAAACCAAGCCGTGGTCCAGACATTTCATGGACTGACACCCAACGGCCAGGGCACGCTGCTGGTATCGTTCAATCCCATCCACGACTACGCGTCGCTGTATGCACTCGAAGTCATCGATGAGTCGAACTGAACCTGGATTTTCGGCGCTCCAGAAAATCTTACGAAGTAATTCTTACGGCACAGTAAAAGTATCGTATTATCCATGGTTTAGATCAGAGCTTTTCCTCATCCTACCGAGAGGCAAACAGGTGGTTCTAGGACTGCTATGTCTTTGGCATTCAAGGTGCTATCCTTCTCGCTTACCTTGATTAGAAAGAGCAACAGGCTAAGGCTTTTGACTGGCGAGTCCTACGTGCAAAATTTGCCAGGTCCGGGGGAAAGCGCGAGCCTTCTCCCTAATGCACTTACACCAATTGCCGATGGTTGAACATTACGGTCTCCTCCATCACTCGCGATCGATGGATTTAGATTTCTGCAATGCTCAAGCTTTTCGCGCAGTCGGACGATTGAGAAACGAGGACTATTTAGAATGATGACTCGCACATTCCTGGTCGCACTGATCGGTCTCTCCATGGGATCTTTCGGATGGGCCGACAATCCAAACAAGCCAGACGACAACACCACTCCTCCCAGCGCGGAAACCAGTGTTTCGCCCTTACCGACGATCACCGGCGGCCTGGTTTTTAACTCTACGTTCACCCCCGGTACTCAGAGCTATTCGCCAGTCGTGAACCCGATTGTCCTGGTGCCACTTGGGAATCGCTTTCTGTTTGAAAGCGAATACAACGTCAACAGCGATTTGACCCGCGACCACGGCGCCTGGAATCCACGGCAGCTGAACAGGGAAATCGAGTACATGCAGCTCGATTACATGGTCAATCCGCACCTCACCATCGTGGTCGGACGAGTTTTCACTCCGTTCGGTATCTACATTGAACGATATCATCCGGAGTGGATTCGCGATCTGCAGGTCGCGCCGATCATTTTCGGAATCAGCCACCAACAAAGCATGGGAGCCGAGTTGCGCGGCGCCGTGCATCTCAATTCTAAAGTGGATCTGACTTATACCGGATTCTACGCCTTCAATTCCACCATCAACTATTTTACCGGAGATCGCGGATTGGGCGGACGCACCAGCCTCTTTTTCCCCGAAAAGGGCGTGGAGGCCGGTTTTTCCTATAATCGCCGCCTGGGGGACAATCGCTTCAATCTTTATGCATTCGACGGCACCTGGAACATGAAGTCGATTCCCCTCGACCTGCGCACGGAGGTTTTCAAGACGGGCATGTTGGGGAACGGCTACTGGGTGGAAGGGGCCTACCGTTTGAACAAGCACTCGCACAATTCCTTCCTGCGTAAATCGCAGGTGGTTCTGCGGGGCGAGCAATACTTCACGCCGAGCGCGGCCGACATGGCCATGACCAGCATGTCCGGCATGATGATGGGCGACAATTTTCTTCCGGACCAGAACACCACGCGTGGTTTTGCGGGCTGGAATTATTGGGTGAGCGATGCGGTGAAGCTCAGCTTCGCGTTCGGCCGCTCCTTCGCATTGGGGGAAAATCAGAACATTTATTCGCTTGGTATCACTTATCGATTCGCTACGGGAGGTTCCGAGAAATGAAATCCACACTTGCTATTGCATTCTTAACATCTTTACTGATGGCTGTTCCCGCGGCAGCTGGGAATCCGTCAAAAACGCCGCATTCGCACGAGATTGACGGTGAAGCGGCATACAAGGCCAACTGTACGCGTTGCCACATCGCCATCCACACCTACTCGGCTCGGTCGGAGCGCACCATGATCAGCCATATGCGCGTGAGGGCCAACCTGACGAAGGATGAGGCGGACGCGATCTTCCAGTACATGGCTGGAGAACAGAAGCCCAAGGCGGCTCCGACCCATACCGCGAAAGGGGCCGCGATTCCATGAAGCGATTTGTCACTCATACCGCCGCCGCCTGGTTCCTGGCGGGCGTCCTCATGCCTGGAGCATCCATTCCTCGGGGCCGGCTGGTGGAACTGACCGCCGATAAGGATAATGTCTTCAAGATACCGGGACAGAAGAAGGCGATCATCTACGCCAAGGTGGGCGAGCCTCTTCACATCAGAATCACTTCGCATCGAGGCGGAGAAGCGGCCCGCGATGGCGCGGTTCACAGTTTCGTGATCAAGAAGTTGCGCGATCAGGGTTGGGATCTTCGCTTGATGGAGGGCGTCCAGGAATTCGATGTATCGGCGCCCCCCACGCCCGGCGAATACCTGGTCGAATGCACTGTGAAATGCGGACAGGGGCATGAAGACATGAATATGAAGCTGGTCGTCACCAAGTAAGCTTCCGTTAGTCGTTCGGGAATAGAGAAAGTCTACTCGTCTATCTACGTTGACACGACTGTCGACGCGGCACGCCTCCCGGCGATATTGCTCCTAGTATAGTGCGTCTCACAGATTGAGCAGTATGTGGGGGCGGACGCCCTCGTCCGCGCCGGACCCCTTGGTCCGGCTGTTCGGCTGCAACCAAAGGCCGACGAGGGCGTCGGGCCGCGGACAGGGGTCCGCCCCATTTCTGACGCACTATACTAGCGCACGGATCGCCGAATCCCCGCACTCACGTGACGGGGTTATTCGATCGCTAGGCTGCGCGGCGCTCCTTCAACGAGCCGATAAGTACGAGCGCTCCACTGCCCAATGCCACGTTCGTACGGTAGTGAAATCCCTCATGAAGCTCGTCGTCACAAAAGTGAGCTTCCGTTAGCCGGGAAAAAGAAAAAGCCGTGCAGCCAGATGCACGGCTTTGTTTCGTTAATCTACTGCACGGAGCGCAACGTAACGGGGCTGGCGACGTTGGCCCTTTTCCGGGCAGACTAGGCGCGGCGCTTTTTGAGAAAACCCAGGAGCACCAGTGCTCCACCGCACAATGCCAGAGTCGCGGGCTCCGGAACGGCGGAGGTGTTTTGCTCAAAAAACTGCTCCTGGAAGTTTTGCAGTTGTCCGCCACCGGAGGTGGTGAAGTGCGCACTCGTCGATATGGTGTTAGTATTTGCAAAAGCTAAATTAGTTGTCTCATTACCTGTATTCGGAGCATTGACGGTCAGCATTCCCTCTGACGTCGTCTCGTTAATGGCTGTGGCATTGGGAACAGACCCTGAGTTTTCCTGGAGGTTCGTTTTGTACATCATCTGATTTGAACTGTCAAACGCAGATCCGCAAAGGCCGTCGGAGGCGCAATTCGGGTCAATCGTAACATTATAGGAAAGTGTAAAGGCGCTTGTCCAGGCTCCCTGCGTTCCCGCCAGTGAAAACAACCAACCATGAACGTCACTGCCACCGGACACGCCCGAGAATTGATGCGTAACCTGAACCAAATTCGCCGCCTGCTGCCCGGTCGTGTTCCCGGTGTATGTAAAAGCCGAGAAGACCTTGTCCAGATGCTGGCACCCGCCTGTGGCGCTGTCTGTGATAAGGTCTTGCAGTGTTACTGCAGCCATGCAATCCGCAAAGGGAGATGCCCATGCACCCATGCTAAAAAGGACCATCATGACCGATCCGACTAGAATTTTTTTCATAATTGAGATCTCCGTTTTTCCATCATTTTCTACTTGAGACGCTGCTGCCCTAGCCTCCCTAAGGTGCCCGCCCCACGTCCACTAGAGGCTGTCAGAGGAAACTTCGTTTCCAACATTTATCCGTCCTCCAGCTTGCTCCGATAAACAAGCAAATCTAAGCTTATACCAGAAAGTGCGTTTTGAAAAGAGAAATTTGCATCGAACAGCGCAAGTAGTACCACCGGGCTGTTCGGGCTGCCGTCCTGTATCTTCTAGTACTTACAAGCCCTTGTTACAAACCGCGGGGATGATGTATATTTGCTTGCGTAGGGGGAAGGCCCTATCCCTTTGGCAGATAAAGACCTGAAACGATTTCCGATGGGCCCTAATCCATTGACTGGAGAGCCGGGAATGCCCAGTTTAGGATTCGGGACCTCCCGTTTTCAGCGCTTATGATTGGATCGAACCAAAGTTCGGGTATAAGGAGATCCTCGCTGGGGATTTTTGCCGCGCTCTTTATTATCAGCGCCTTGATACTCCTTGCCAGATCCCGCGCCACTCACCTGCCCAGATGGTCCGCCCCTGACCCGGTTTCAATTTCGGCGAGAGCTTTTACCCAGGAGCGGGGAAACGCTCGCACGCCCGCCGTCTCGCCGGACGGAACCCAGGTGGCGTTTAGCTGGAATGGAGCCGGAGGGTCCGACTACGGCATTTACATCAAGCCAGTGGCGGGCGATGAACCGCCGCGCCGGCTGACCGAGGGCGGCGCGCGCGACGTCTACCCGGTATGGTCGCCCGATGGACGATCGATCGCGTTTCTAAGGAATCCCGGTGACAGCGCAAGCGTCATTATTAAACCGCTCGAAGGCGGCGAGGAGCGGAAACTCCTGGCAATCTCCGGCCATTCGATCGCCTGGTCGCGAGCCGCCAACCTGCTCGCGGTCGAGGACCGGCCGTCATATCAGACACTACCCGGCGCGCCCATTGCTTTGTCCCTGGTCTCCCCGTTAACGGGTGAAAAGCGCCAAATCACGACACCGGCGCGCGGCACCATCGGCGATACCGCAGAAGCCTTTTCAAGCGACGGAAAATGGCTGGCATTCGTTCGTTGGATCGATGCAGCGTCATCCGATGTTTACATACTCCCAGTGGGAGGTGGCGCGATTCGCCGAGTCACCTGGGATGAACGGCCCATTCACGGGGGCGCCTGGAATCCCGACAATCGGCACATAATTTTTTCCTCCAACCGGTCCGGGGAACGTCGTCTTTGGAGTGTGGATGCTTTCTGCCGTACGGGGTGCATGCCCGCTCCGATACTTTCTGGAGAAGGCGATCCGGCCTTTCCTTCCATCCTGAATTCTAGAGCGACCGAGCCAATCCGTCTAGTGTACGAACGGTATGTGCCGGAGGCGAATCTTTGGAGCCTGCCGCTCAATAGCGCTGGAGCGAAGAATCCGGTGAGGATTTCCTGTGGTCCGGCCGACGCGGTCGCGAATCCAGCCTATGCGCAGTTCTCTCCGGGCGGGGAGAAAATCGCGTTCGTTTCCCGCCGTTCGGGATTCCAGGAGGTCTGGACCTGTGACACAAATTCCGGAGTTACCACCCAGCTAACCAGCTTCCGAGGTCGGGATCCGATCGCGCCGCGCTGGTCTCCGGATGGACGCAATCTCGTTTTTGAGGTCGGGCACGAAATTTATATCTCCAACGTGGAAACGGGCTCCCTTCGCCGTGCCGCGGAAGGCTCCGACGGTCGCTGGCCCAGTTGGTCGCACGACGGAAAGTGGATTTTCTTTAGTTCTCAGAGTTCCGGGATGGAAGGGATCAACCGAGTGCCCGCCACAGGCGGACCTTCTGAAGCTGTTCTGTCCGGTCCGGCGATGGAACCGGTCGAATCAAGCGACGGCCGTAGTTTGTTTTACATAAAACCCAATTCCGGGCTGTGGCAAAGGGCCCTCGATAGCGGCGCGGAGCGACAAATTTTAAGCGGGGTCACTCCGGGCTATTGGACCATCGGTCCGAAGGGAATCTTTGTTCTGCGCCCCGGCTACAAAGGCGCTCGTTCCTCTGTCTGGTACTACGATTTCGGCGGAGCGCGAATCGCGGAAATTGCCGAGCTGGGAAAAACCGCGGAGATACCGGGCTTCAGTATCACGCGCGATGGCCAATCGCTGCTGTGGGCCCAATGCGATCACATCGATTCCGATCGTGTTTTGGAACTCGCGACGGTAAATCCAGAACACATCCGGGAAGGAAGGCTTGCACAGTTAGCGCGGCCCATCGCGCCGTGGGCGGACGCAATTTCCCGACGATTCTAATGTCCTGACTCTGAAGTCCGCGGCATAAATCGGGGTGGGCGGACGCCGTGCTCAAAGAGGCCGACGGGGGCGTCGGCCGCGGACCAGGGGTCCGCCCCACTTGGCTTCAGAGTCAAGATACTAATTTTTAGGACGTTCCGATTCCAATTTGTCGGTCCAGTCGCAAACCGCCTTCTTTTCGTCCGCTGAAAGGACTGCGTTCGGATGCAACAGGGTATAGGATCGAAAGGGCATGGTCCCCTTGCTCACTACATCGCAGAGGTCTTCCAGATCGTTGATGGAATGAACGACTCTCCCCGCACCGTCGCGGCGCGATGACCACTCGGAGAAATTCATTTTCTTGCGCCCCTGCTCAATGTGGTTATGGATGTACCAACTCACGGGCGCGACGTAGCTATACCATCTCCACTGCGTATGGTTGGAATGGCAATCCATGCAGGAGCGTTCGAGGAGCTTCGTGATTTCCGGCGGAACGTCCGGGTCCGCCTGCACTTCGTAACGAGGTTGCGTGACCGGGTTCAGCGGCTTTGGGCCGACAAATTGAATGGTGACCAGAATGGCCGCCAGCATAAGAACAGCCCTCCATTTGAGTGTCATTTTTTACCCCGAGGCACGCGTAATCGTCGCACGAAAATCAATCGGCAGGATGGGTCGTAAATATCACGATGTACGGTAGCGAATTTCAACCGAGGACCTCTATCTTGCCTGGTTCCAGGGGATCTTCCAGGCGGGTTACGATGCGCTGGGCAAACTGGCGGGGAGATATGGCGCCGCGGCGGGCCATGGGGGTATTGGTCATGGCTGTAAGCAGTTTTGGAGGGCGGACAATGAGGGTCCGAAGACTTGGATACTGTAACGAGGCAACACGAGCCAGCATCTCCACCGCATGTTTCGCCGCGGCATAGTGAGGCCACTCCCTGACGGGCTGTTCCACCACGGCCGAGGAGACGATCACAACGCAGCCTTCGCTCGAGTTTAACAGTTCCGAAAACGCGCAGAGTGGCGCCAGTGTGATCGATACCGCCTTGCTGATGTAATCCTCGATGCGCTTGGCCGCATTTTCCTCCAGACGCAGAGGAAGGATTGGCGGGCAGGCGTTGCAGATTAGAAAATCCAGGCGCCCTTGCTCTTTTAGGATGCGTTCCCGCAAGCGCCGCAACACCGCCGGATCCGACGCATCACCTACCTCCGTCCGAGGCGTTTTCGAGCTGACGCCCGAGCGCGCTAAGGAATAAACGATTGCCCCGCGCAATTCCAAGGCATGTTTCATTGCGGCGCCTAGCCCCCGGCTCGCACCGATGACCACAACGGTCCGGCCTGCCAGCGAACCTGTTCCTGCTCCAGCGGAATAGTTTTCTTCCTCTTCCGGCAAAGCCGGTCGAATGAAGGACCAGCACGATCCAGAGGCGACACTGGCGGTGCCGGCGGATAAGGAAACATCCAGCCGGATTTGACCGAACCGAGGATCAATGGCTCCGACAGACGCTCGATATTCCCATTTGGCGTAGCCCCTTGCGAGCGAATCAAAGTGCAGGCTAAGCTTCGAGAAAAGGGCAGATTCGCCAGGCAACTCCATCCCCGTCAGATAGCTGCTCCAGCAGAACACTCTGGTTAAAAATGGGTCGGCCCCCCAGCGCTGCGTTACGATACGCAAGGCATCGGGATCGCATGCATATTGTCCCGAAATAACCAACCCTGGAACCATGTCCTCCTGCTTCCAAGCAGCCGCCTCTCCACGCGGGAACAGGGCTGTTCCCGGCATCTCCTCCCCTGAAATGTGTTCTCCGGGCGATGTTTTCAATGTGATGGATACCACGTTCAGACTTCCGTCAAAAAGCCGCACTATCCAACTTCCCTCTTTTTCCGAAATCTCGACTCGATAGAGAACACTCAAAAACATGGGTCGGAGAAACTCTGCCTGGAGCTCGGTAATGGTCCAATGTGCGGGCAGGGCGAGGCGTCCGAGGCACGCGATGGCCCCCAGACAGCCGAACACCACCTGCTGACCATAAGGAGTGCAAAGAGCATACTCTCGGGACAGATGAAGTGGATTTCGGTCGCCGGAAGCCTTGCTGAAATCCGCAAGATCTTGTTCTGAAAATGAGACCGGCGCCTCGTTAGGGATCGGGGTGTTCACTGTTTTCAGGATAACCGCGATTCTTCGCCTTCAGCGCTCTTGATTTGTGAGCGCGAGCACCGTTGCCGGTTCTGCCAATGCGAGCGCGAGTCGCGCCAGATCTTCCGTGTTTCCCCCGCTCCCATCCACACTGAATTCCTGAATTGCGGCGACGATTCCGGCCTGCGCATCTTCTGAGAGGTCGTTGTAGAACGGAAGGCGCAGTAAAGTGTCGGCCACACGCTGCGTTTGCGGGCAATTGAATGGACCGTACTTCTTCCCCATGGGCGAGCTGTCGAGCGGAACGTAATGGAACACGCTCAGGATGCCCCGAGCTTTCAGATGTTCGATCAACTTCTGTCTCGCGTCCAAGGACGGCATCAGGAGGTAGAACATATGGAACGGCTGTTCGCAGTGCGCCGGTACGTGAGGCAAACCGATGCTGTTGGTCATGGCCCATTCGTTCAGCGTGCTCGCATAGTAGCGCCAGATCCGCCCGCGAGCCGCTGTGATTTGCGCTCGCTGCTCCAGTTGCGCGTAGAGAAACGCGGCCAGACAATCGGAAATTACATAGCTGGAGCCGACATCCACCCAAGTGTACTTGTCCACCTGGCCGCGGAAGAAAGCACTGCGATTCGTTCCTTTTTCGCGCAGGATTTCGGCGCGCTCGACCAGCGAGGGATCGTTGATCAGCAGCGCTCCGCCTTCGCCGCAGTGAATATTTTTCGTCTCGTGAAAACTCTGCGTCGCCAGGCAGCCGAAAGTCCCGAGCATTTGCCCTTTGCAGCGGCCGAACAATCCATGCGCGTTATCTTCCACCACGGGTATGCCATGCTTCCGTGCGACGCCCAGAATCGCATCCATCTCGCACGCGACGCCCGCGTAGTGAACGACGACAATCGCGCGAGTGCGCGAGGTGATCAATCCTTCAAGAAGACGCTCGTCCATATTCAGCGTGTCGGGCCGGATATCGATGAACACGGGCCGCGCTCCGCGCAGCGCAAACGCGTTTACGGTGGAGACAAAGGTGAATGAGGGCACAATCACCTCGTCGCCTTCGTGAATAGCGAGCAGCAGAGCGCTCATCTCCAGCGCATGAGTGCAGGAAGTGGTCAGCAGCGCCCGGTGCACGCCTAGCGCCTGTTCGAGCGTACTCTGGCACTGTTTGGTGTAATAACCGTCGCCCGAAATGTGGCTCCTGCGGATCGCGTCGGCGATGTAAGCGTACTCGTTTCCAGCGATTGCCGGTTTATTGAAAGGGATCTCCACCTGCCTCCTAAATCGTCCGGAATGGGCGGGGACTTTAGCGGGTTAATTCCTAATGTCCGGGCTTATTTCGCCCGATTTGAATGGTATGGAAGCCGTTGAGACGGAATGGTGTATGGACATGCACATGCGGTTGCGGGAAGACGTCACGCTGGCGGAGATCGCAGACGACTGCGCTGGCCGCATGCTCGCATGGATGCAGACGCCGGACGTCGCAGAGGCGGTCGGTCTATCCGTTGAACCGAGCCTGGAACGTACCGTAAGGTGGATTCAGCAAGCTTGTCAAGGACACGACAGGAGAGCTTGGGCGATTCTTCTGTCTGGAGTCCACGTAGGAAACGTCGTCTTCGATCAATTCGACTCTAAAGCCGCGACCGCGAGACTGTCGATTTACATCGGCCCGCCGGAATCCCGCGGCTCCGGGGCAGGGTCAACGGCGATCTACAAAGGGCTCGCGAGGATCTTTGAGGAGCGCTCCCTCCACAAGGTCTGGCTTACTGTTCACGCGGAAAACGCCGCTGCCATCCGCACCTACCTTTCGCTGGGATTCCAGGTGGAAGGAACCTTGCGCGAGGCCTTTGTCTGGAACGGGAAGCGCATTGATGCCCTCTACATGGGTCTTCTTCGATCCGAATTCCGGCGCAGGGAGGCCAGCCGATGAATTGTGTGATTCTGCAACCCTCCTATATCCCTTGGCGCGGTTATTTCCATCAGATTCAAAAGGCCGACGTCTTCGTGTTCTACGACGACGTTCAATACGATAAACACGGGTGGCGAAATCGGAATCGAATCAAAACCGCGCAGGGATCGCAGTGGCTCACGATACCTGTGCTGAAGAGGGGCAACGTAGAGGAGTGCCGCGAGATTCGCGAGATCGAGATCGCCTGGGATCGACCCTGGAATCGCAAACACCTGGCTACCATTACACACTCTTATCGCAAAGCACCGTGTTTCGACTGGCTTTGCCCCTTGTTGGACAAATGGTATTCTCAGACTCCGGCAATGCTGGCGGACTTCACGATTGCCGCTACGATCGAACTGGCAGGATGCCTGGGTCTTCGCAACACGCGATTCGTCCGCTCTTCGGAGCTCAAGATTCCCGGGTATCGCTCGGACCGCCTGATCGATATTGTCAAGGCCGTCGGCTGCGATCGTTACGTCACAGGCCCCGCAGCCCAAGATTACCTGGAAGAAGACAAATTCCGAGAAGCGGGGATCGCGCTCGAATATATCGAGTACAAATATCCTGAATATCCGCAGTTGTATCCTTCCTTCGATCCGCAGATGTCGATACTGGATCTCCTGATGATGACAGGAAAGGACGCGCCCCGTTATATTTGGGCCTTCTGATCCAATGTCGATCAAATACTCCTTTGTCGTTCCGATCTACCATGATGGGTATCTAGTGGACTCGTTCTGCGAGGCGATCGAGGCTGCGCTCGAACAGATTCTCGATACGGACCACGTTCAGGATCTGGCCGAAGTGATCTTTGTGAACGACGGCAGCCGCGATGATTCGCAGGATCTGCTCATGGCCGCTACCACGAGATTTCCCTTCGTAAAGGTCATCGAGCTGAGCCGGAATTTCGGCCAGCACATCGCGGTGTCATGTGGGTACAAATATGCAGCCGGCGAATACATTTGCATGCTCAATGTCGATCAGCAGGACCCGCCGGACCAGATTCGCGTGCTCCTCGACGTCATCGCCAGGGGCGATTGCGATATCGCAGTGGGGTTGCGCTCGGAGCGGGGTGAATCCCTGCTGAACAGCTTCACCTCACGCGCGTTCCAGGCTACGCTGAATGCGCTGACCGGGGCCAAGACCCCACTCAATGCCGCTACCCTTCGCATTATGACGCGCCGGTTCATCGACGCTTATAACTCCCTTGGCGACCGAGCTCCGTACATACCTGGACTGGAAAACTGGCTGGGGTTCCGGCATGCTTACATTCCCATCCGCCATCAGTTCCGCAAACAAGGCAAAGGCAGCTATACTTTCGCCAAGCGCTGGCGCATGGCGATGGAGTCCATCGTCGGATTCTCGGATCTGCCACTACGCATCGCCGCCGCACTGGGACTCGTGATTACCGGCATCGGAATATTGCTGGCCGCGATCCTGGTTCTGGGACAGCTCGTAACGTTGCGATTCCTGCCCGGGTTTACATCCACCATCGCGGTGATCGTCCTGCTGGGCGGCCTGAACCTGATGTTTCTAGGTCTGGTGAGTCTGTACGTGGGCCGCATCCTCCGGGAGGTGCAGGGGCGTCCTCGTTTTGTCGTGAAATCCTTCGAGAACTTCGCGTTCGATCGCGAGAATCCAATCAGCGAGTTGCTACAAACCCGACATATTTGAAAAGCGTCCGGGTCAACGGCAGGCCCTTCTCCAGCGTCGAAGCGAAGAGGCGAGCCGTGCTGCCTCGCAGCTCAGGAGACAACGCTGCATCGTTGATCACCGACGCTTGTCCAAGATACCAGTAATAGAAAATCTCAACGCTTCGAAAACCCGCGGCGAGCAGTGCTTCCTTGAGCGTCTCCTCGCGGAAGCCGCCGGTGATGTTCTTGTTGTACTCCGCGCTGTTGAAGACCTGCTTGCTCACGTGAAAGCGTTGCTCGATTTCTTCATCCTTTTCCGTAACGGAATGGATTTCGCGAAGCAGAATCGGATCGTAACTTCCAGCCGGAGGCAAGGCTTTCACCGCTTCCCAAAAGTAATAATTGGGTTCAAGGTCGGCGTAAAACTTCCCTCCCGGACGCAACGCCCGAGCCGCCGTGCGGAAGGTGGGACCGATGTCGTAGAGATGATGCAGGAACGAATATGCCGTCGCAACGTCGAATGACCCAGGCTCCAGTGCAACACTGCCGGTGTCGGCCAGATGGAGCCGGATTTTGCAGTCGCCGGACCGGTCCACGCGAGAGATCATCGCTTCCGTCACGTCCACGCCGTCAATTTCCGCCACATACTTCTTCGCGATGTTAATCAGAAAACCCGTACCGCAACCTAAATCCAGCATCCGCTTGGCGGACGTCGCGCTGAACAGGGCCTGCAACCTTCCCTCGACGTGAGCGATATTCTCCGCCCGGAAGTGCGGTTCATTGGCGTCGTAAGATCCTGCCAGCACCGTGTGCAGTTCCTGGTTCGCGCGGATCACCGATTGGTATTCGCTATTCATGGCTTTGTGTGAAAGTTCTCAGTTCCGGTGGGGCGTAGTATTCGTCGTAGCTCGACGGTGGCTGTGCCAGGAACCCCAGTTTCTGGCGGACCCGTGCCGGGAAGGCTCGATGATCGAAGTGCGCCATCGCGCGAGGAATGTCGATCCGCTGTTTCATGTAGGAACGGCACATATTCACCGTGAGAGCATGCCGCCAGCGATCGGTCCGATTGCTTCCGCCTGCATGCCACAACCGGGCGTTGAAGTAGAAAACGCTGCCCGCCGGAGCAACCACTCGCTTTGCCCGAGCGTAGAATTCTGTGTCCGGAGGCGCGTCCATCCGGGTGTGCGATTCCGGCAGGAACCACGTCGCGCCGTTTTCTTCCGTGAAGTCATCCAGGAGAATCGTGGCGCCCATGTTTGTAATATATCCCGGGATCAGCCGCGGACAATCCACATGGACGCGCGCCGAATAGTTCGCGCCATTGGGCGGCATGGAGGAAGATGTGTAAGCGTAAATGATGCAACCATCGCCCAGGACCCAATCGAAAGGCTGCATCAAGGTCTCTAAACCCAAAACCTCCACCAAGCTACCTCCGTACAAGGAGCACAGCAGCACCATCCCGTTGTGAGAGCCAACATTCTTGGCGACCCGGTATTCTTCTTCTTTTACGATGGCCGCCTCCAGATCTTGTTTGATAGTCGCCAGCGTTCCATGTGGCAGAATGCCGGGGAGAATGGCGTAGCCGTTCGACTGGATCTGCTCAACGAACCGCTCTCGTTCCACTGTCATTTCATCGCCCCCGGCGTGTTGCATTGCGGGCGCAACCACCTGTTTAATGAATCGTCAAGAGAACAGGCAGACTTTACGCTCGCTTGCTCTTCTGGGCTTCAAGCTAAAGTCCAGGCCTGCTTCGCCCGATTTGCATAGCATGGAAGTCGTTGAGACGGAGTGCGCCGATACTCGAGGAAGTGTCTCGGAAATCGCCACGAACCTGGAACTCGGCGAACACGGGATCTGGTTCTCTAAAGGAAAGTCGAACATATCTTACCCGTCGGAGGGGAATGCGGCTTGCTTCGAAATAGAAGACGATTCCTTCTGGTTCCAGCATCGAAACCGGTGTATTACCTCGGTTGTTCACGGCTTTCCTCCCGCCGGCACGATCTTCGATCTGGGAGGCGGGAATGGGTTTGTTGCCCTTGGCCTCCAACAACGCGGCTGGCGGAGTATCGTCGTCGAACCGGGCATCACGGGCGCCGTCAATGCCCGGAAGCGAGGGCTTGAGGTCATTTGTGCGACATTCGAAGATGCGCATTTTCGACTCCACTCTCTTCCCGCGGTTGGATTGTTCGACGTTCTCGAACATATTGAAGACGGTGGGCAATTTTTGCGGATGTTGGGCGAGCGGCTCATCGTCGGTGGACGAATTTATCTAACCGTCCCGGCGTATCGATGGCTCTGGTCAGCCGAAGATGTCTCGGCCGGACATTTCCGCAGATACACGCTCTCCTCCCTCGCGAGAGTGCTGGGCCAGTCGGGTTTTGACGTTGAATTTGCCTCCTATATTTTCTCGCCGCTTCCGGTGCCGATTCTCCTCAAGCGGACGATTCCCACTCTGTTGGGGCGGAGGAAAACTGAAAACTTCGACGAAGCGATCAGAGAGCATCGCGGCGGTTCGAGCACGGTCCAGAGCCTGGCGGGCAGCGTTTTCAAATGGGAGCTACAAAGGTTAGAGCGGAAAAGAACGATTCCAGCGGGAGGCAGTTGTCTGGTGGTCGCTAAGTCCGTTGCTGGTGGGGCGCGATAGATTATGCTGCGCCAGATTCTGGGTAACGTGGTTGCGAATCCCATGGTTTATGATGCCGTCCAGAAGATGGCGGGCCGCGACGAAACCTACCGCCGGCTGAAGCCCCTTCTGGCGCGCGCCAAGGGCGAACTGCTACTCGAAGCGGGCGCCGGAACAGGCGAGATTACCAGTATTCTGGATCCATCGACCAGATATCTGTGGCTGGATAACGACGTTCAAAAGCTCGCTGGCTTCAAAAAGAAGAATAAGGGCCATTTGTCGGTTTTGGCGGACGGCACCCGTATCCCGCTCGCGGTTCGCAGCGTCCATTCGGTTTTGACCGTGGCGGTCACGCATCATTTGCTGGACCACGAATTGGACCTCTTTCTAGCGGAGTTGGCCCGCGTGTGCCGCCATCAACTGGTGTTTCTCGACGGGTTGGAAGACCGTAGTTCGGTGGTCAGTAACCTGATGTGGCGTTATGATCGCGGCAGTCACCCCAGGACGGAGGAGCACCTCTTGTCTAAGATCCGCCAGCATTTTGAACTGGACATGATTCAGCGTTACAAGATTTTCCATCAGTATCTTCTCTGTACCGGCAAACCCCGTTAGCTAAAGGGACCGGCTGCGGCAGCCGATTCCTGTAGTAGGCCCTCGTCCCACGTTTGAGCTTTTCTTCTTATGACCATACCGACAGAGGTGGCGGAAACCACCGAGCGGAAGTCCACGACCTTCTTCATCCGGATGGCGAGCCTCATAGACCGCCGCCCGGTCCTGGTTTTGCCGGTGTGGATCGTCGCGTATTTTGCCGTACTTTGGCGCCCCGCGCACCGGCCGCTGTGGTACGACGAACTATTCACGTATTACGTGTCGATGTCACCCACCTTCAAGCATTTTGCCGGCAGCATCGGGCACGCCGACCTGAATCCACCGCTAGGCTACGTGTTTGTGCGCGCCAGTATCGCTTTATTCGGAGATACGCCTTTCAACGCCCGTATTCCCGCGATGTTGGCGTTTCTCGCCGCCAGTCTCGTGGCATCCTATCTGATCTCGCGGCGGCTGGGAGGCGGATTCGGGTTGGCGGCGTTGGGGATCTTCTGGTCCTTCTCGATCGCCCGTTTCGCCGTGGAGGTGAGATCTTACGCTTTGATCCTCGCCTTTTTTGCCACTGCGGCCCTGTGCTGGTTGAAGGCTGCGGAAGCGCGCCGCTGGACCATCTGGCACACCGGCCTGGCAATCTCAATTGGGGCGATGTTTCTGACCCACTGCTTCTCACCCCCTTATGCCGCAGCTATTGGAGTTGGAGAACTGGTCCGCACGGTCGTTTCAAGGCGCATCGATAAGAGAGTCTGGGGGGCGTTGCTTGCGCCGCTCAGCATTTTGCCGTTGTACATCCCGCTGATCGGAACCGCGCAGTCGGTCCTGACGCCTCATGCGTTCGAGGCGACCGCGAAAACCATCCCCATGTTTTATCTGGGAATCCTTGCGCCTCTCCTTGCCGTGATCGGAGCTTTGCTGCTCGTTTGGCTGGTTCGCCGCAGCCGGGGCGCGCGAATGCGGTGCGACTGGGCTCGTCCGCACGAAATCGCTTTTGCCATCGCCGCTTTCTTGTCCCCCCTGGTGACCATCGGCTATTGCATTTGGAGCGGCGTTCCGTTTTGGCCTCGACATGGCAGCGGGGCGATTTTAGGCGGGGCCTTGATACTAACCGCTCTGCTTGCCGTGGTCATCAACAGAAATTCCAACGTGGCTGTCGCGTCCGCTGGGCTTATCCTGATTCTCTTCTGCTTCACGAAGGCGGGAACCGGGAAATTAATGAACCAGTTTGAGAACACGTCTACCAATTACCGGACGATCCGTCCCGAGCTTCCTTTTGTCACGGCCAGCGGATTGACATTTCTCGAGATGGATCATCGTGAGTCACCGGAATTTATCCATCGTCTTTACGCTCTGACCGACCGGGAAGCGGCCGTGCGATATCACACGAATATCTTTGAATGGCTTCCCATCCTGCAGCAGTGGTTCCCGGTTCGAGCCAATGTTGAGCCCTATCGCGAGTTCATCAGCCACAACCGGCAGTTTCTGGTTCTGGCGACGGCCGGATATCCCGAGGATTGGCTGCTCGAGCAGCTCCAGGCGGACCATGCACAGATCCGTTTGCTGCAGGATCAAAAGACCGGCTACAAGGATCACGAGTTGTATGAGATCACGATGACTCAGTAGGTTGAGTTAACATGGGTGACCGGGAGTCCCTCATGTTCCGTCTTCTAAGCATTGCGTTCCTGATCAGCCTGACGACCGGCTTGGCCCAAACTCCGGCCGCGGCCCCGCGTCCACCGCGCCCGACGCCGCCCACCCGCGATCCCCACACGCCCGGTTATGTCACGGCGAAAGAGTTAGCGGACGGCGCCAACGCTCCGGCGAATGCCGACGGAAATTTCATCCTCGGCCCGACGCACAACCCCGCACCGGAAATGACCGTGCAGGAAGGCGTGCCGCAAGGAACCGTCTTCGAATTCACCATGGCATCGACCGACAGCAAGATTTATCCCGGCATCGCGCGCGAGCCCGGCACTTTTGGCAAGCCGGATCCTAGCGACCCCGCTAAGATAATCGTCACCACCAGCCACACCGCGCCCCACACCCGCAAAATGGCCGTGTATGTCCCCAAACAATACGTCCCCGGCACGGCCGCGCCGTTCATCGTCGGAGCGGATGGACCTGACCGTGCGTTGTTCACGGCGCTCGACAATCTGATCGCCCAGCACAAGGTGCCCGTGATGATTGCCATCTCCCTAGGCAACGGCAGCGGCGACGCCCAGGGAAGCCAACGCGGCCTGGAGTACGACACCATGTCAGGCTTGTACGCGGAGTTCGTCGAGAAAGAAGTGCTGCCTCTCGTCGAAAAACAATACAACGTGAAACTGACCAAGGATCCCGAGGGTCGGGCGACGATGGGCGGCAGTTCCGGCGGCTCCTGCGCTTTGATCATGGCGTGGTATCACCCCGAGCTATACCACCGCGTTCTCACTTACTCAGGCACTTATGTGAACCAGCAGTGGCCGTCGAACCCCGAGAGCCCTCACGGCGCATGGGAGTTCCATGAACACCTCATCCCCAACAGCCCGGTGAAGCCGATTCGCCTCTGGATGGAGGTCGGCGACAGAGACAATTTCAATCCGAACCCCATGGGCGACGGCATGCACGACTGGGTCGTCGCCAATGAGAACATGGCCAAAGTGCTGGCCGCCAAAGGCTATCATTATCAGTTCGTATTTGCGCGCAACGCCGGGCATACCGACCGCACTGTGAAACAACAAACCTTGCCCGAGGCCCTGGAATATGTATGGCAGGGTTATCCGAAGAACTGAAAATTATGGCCGTTTAAGGTTCCGCAGAGACACTCATTCGCGTATTTAACGTCATTTAAGGGTCGTTATGCCGAGCTTTTGCATGCGATAGAGCAAGGTTGTTCGCGCCACCCCCAGGCGGGCGGCGGCGCCATCTCGTCCGCCGACCACTCCCTGCACCTGGCGAAGCGTTTCCGTAATGTGTTCCCGCTCGGCGTCGGCGAGGGTACGAGCGGCCGAAGGAGTTTTGGTTTGCACCAGAGGCTTGAGCTCACCGTGCCGGAGTTGCAGGACCGGGCCGGAGCTCAAAATCACGGCGCGTTCGAGACAATTCTGCAGTTCCCGAATGTTGCCCGGCCAGTCGTAAAGCTTGAATAGCGCGAGGACTTCCTCCGGTATGTGACTGATTTCCTTGTTCATACGCCGCGCGAAATTACGCACGAAATGGCGCACGAGAACCGGGATATCTTCCTGACGGTCCCGCAGAGGGGGCACTACAATCGGGAATACGTTGAGCCGGTAGAACAAATCCGCTCGGAACCGGCGTTCCTCGACCATTTCGCATAAATTCTGATTCGTCGCCGCGATCACGCGAACGTCCACGCGAATCGTGCGGCTGCTGCCCAACCGCTCAAATTCCTGTTCCTGTAAAACTCGCAGAAGCTTGGGCTGCAGTTCGAGGGGCAGATCGCCAATTTCGTCAAGGAATAAGGTTCCCTTGTGCGCGAGTTGAAAGCGGCCGGTGGTCTGGGTACAGGCGCCAGTGAATGCTCCGCGCTCGTGGCCAAAAAGTTCGCTCTCCAGGAGGCCGGCGGGCATCGCGGCGCAGTTCAGCTTTACAAAAGGGCCGAGGTAACGCAGACTCTCCCGATGAACGGCTTTTGCCACGAGCTCTTTTCCCGTGCCGGTTTCGCCTTGAATCAATACGGCGGCATCCGTTCGCGCCACCATCTGGATCGCGTTGCGGACCTGCTGGAGGCTTGGGCTGGAACCGAGTAGTTCGCCTTCAGATCCGCGAGAAGACAGCGAGGGAGCAAGCATTGGGGTAGCCATGAATTCAGCCTACGCGGGAACGCTATGGAAAACATCCCGCATACTTATGGTTTCTTGGTACCGCTATCGGGGGATCGGCGCGTAACCGGGGGAATGACGATCTCGCGGCGGCCGAAAAGGCGTGCGTCAATCGAGAAGGCTCCGGGGCCCAGCAGAGCGATCGCCGCCGCGAGAAGGACCGCGGGCCAGAGAGTCCATTTTGCCTGGAAAAATGCGATGCCCACGGCGCCCATTCCGACGATGCCGGCGGCAAAGGGTGTGAAGAGCCCGAGGAGCAGAAAGGCTCCACTCACGATGGCGAGCGTTCCGAACCATGGCGCTGCGACGCTTAGAGAAGCTGCTCCTTGAAGGATGGTATATATTCCAAGGACCGCTCTAAGCAGCAGCAAACCCAGACCCGGCGCGCCGCGCGGAAACGAAGAGAACATCCGCTGCAGAACGCGTCTCCTAACCTTTTAAGGTTAGATGTTACCGGAGAAACATGAATCCCCTGGACTCGCGATTTTGAACTAACACTTTCGAGGTATTCACAATTGGACGATGCCGCGGCGGACGGCAATGGCGACGGCCTGGGTGCGATCGCTCGCGCCGAGTTTCTCCATAACATGCCGGATGTGAACCTTGACGGTCTCCTCGGAGATGAACAGGCGTTCGGCGATATCGCGGTTTCGATTTCCCCCTGCAACAAGGCTGAGGACCTCGATTTCACGCGCGGTGAGCGATTCGTCGCCCAAATGCTCGGCGAGATGCGCGGCCACCTCCGGCGGGACGCGCTTTTTACCGGAGTGGACGGATCGAATCATCTCGACCAGATCCTTCGGAGGCATGCTCTTCAGCATGTAGCCGTAGGCTCCTGCTTGCAGAGCGCGATGAATCTCGACATCGCCCTCGAAAGTGGTCAACATAATAATGCGGGCGTCGGGGAATTCCGAGCGGATGGCGATCAATGCGTCAATGCCGCTCATATCGGGCAACCTTAAGTCCATGAGTGTGACGTCTGGCAGATGCCGGCGATATTGTTGAATCCCCTCACTGCCATAGGAAGCTTCCGCCACCAGCGACATATCCGGTTGGCTTTGAATAATAGTGGCAATCCCCTCGCGCAGGAGCGGATGATCGTCGATGCTCAGAACACGAATGATAGATTGGCTGGTCATCTATGTATTTCGGCGTCGCGGCGCCGATGTGAAGGCGACATGACTGGGAACGGACAACTCGACTTCGGTACCGGAGGCGAGACGGCTCCAAACGTGAAGGCGGGCACCCATTTTTTCGGCGCGCTCGCGCATTCCGGATAGTCCCCAGTGCCCCTCGCGGCCCGACTGTAGTACCAGAGTATCAATCCCGCAGCCGTTATCGCGCACGAGAACGCGAAGGTGTCTGGCGGAGTATTCGAGTTCCACTTCAATGCGAGTTGCGTGGGAGTGGCGAAAGGCATTCACCAGAGCCTCGCGGCCAATGCGGTAGACTTCATCGCGAAGGATGGGGTGCAGCGGGCGAGGCTGGCCTTCCGCAACCACGCTGAACCTTACGTCCTCATGAACATGAAGTTCCTGTTGAATCCTGGAAAACGCCAGTTCCAGGTCCAAAGAATCGGCAGAAGCCGAGCGCAGATCCTGCAGGGCGCTGCGGCCTTCGCCCATGACGCGCGACATCAATTCAAGGATACGGCCCAGCGGCTGCTTGGCAGGTGAATCTTTAGGCAAACGGTCCGCGGCGACGTGCAGCTGCATGGAGGCGCTCAAGAAACCCTGGAGCAGAGTATCGTGCAGCTCCTGGGCGATGCGGGTACGCTCCGCGAGGCGCTCCTCAAAACGCAGATTCATCTGTTGGGTTAGCCGGTGCGTCCGAAAACGAAGAAAGGCGGTAATGGAGAGTCCCAACAACAGCAGCGCAGACCCGCGAAACCACCAGCTTTGCCAGAACATGGGCTCGATCTCAAAGTTGAGCGTCGCTTCCACGCTATTGAAGACTTGATCGAGGTTGCTGGAGATCACGCGGAAGCGATATTTGCGGGGTCCGAGGTTGGTATAAACGGCCTCGCGGTCCGCGACCGGCTCGCTCCAGCCATGATCGAATCCTTCGAGGATGTACCGGAAACGGGTGCGCTCCGGGATTCCGAGACTGAGACCGGTATAATCCAGCGCGATCCTCTGCCGGCCGCCCGGAATACGCACGGGGGCTTCGAGGGGGATGGGGCTTCCGTCGGCGATGAGCGCCTGAATGTGAACAATCGCCGGAGCGCTCCCTCCGCTGATGCCCGCGGTGTCGACGACGGAGAGGCCGCGGGTGGTGGAAAACCAGATTCTGCCGCCCGGGTCTGAGGCTACGGACCGATGACGCCTGACTCCCGCCAGGCTGCGGAGGCCGTCGGCAAGATCGTATTGGCGCAGGTCTTCGTCTTGTACGTTTCCATTTTGCAGACGATCGCGATGGATGCGCATCACGTGATTCCCAGTGCCGATCCAGAGCGCGCCCTGTTTATCCTCGGCGATTCCCATGATTTGCTCGTACAAGGGCGGCTGTGTCGCGTTGGGAACCTGGATGCGGCCCGAGCGAAAATAAGCGAGTCCGCGGAGCGTGCCGATCCAGAGGGTGCCGGCGGCGTCCTCGAAAAGAGTATTTACATTTTCAGAAGGCAGTCCGTCCGCCACGGTGTATGTGCGCCAGCGATCCTGAGACAGAGCGCTTAAGCCGCGCGGCGTGGCGAACCACATGGTTCCGCCAGAGCCTTCGAGGATGGAGTAAACCGTATCCGAGGCAAGACCGTCCCGAGTGGTGTAGGTGGTGAAGCGGCCGTCTCGCAAACGGCTGACGCCTCCGTTCAGCGTTCCAGCCCAGACCGTACCGTCGCGATTGACATTCACGGCGAATACGGTGTCTTGCGCAAGTCCATCTGCGTGGGTATACGTTTTATCGACAAGAGGCCCGCCATTTAAGCGGACATGAGTAAGACCGCCGCGCTGTCTGGCGACCCAAAGGTCCGATCCGCGCCCGGCGATGGAGTAAACAATGTCCCGGTCGAGACCCGCGCCGGCGAAGCGCGCGATTTTTCCACGCTCGATCGACCACAGCCCGCCGCTTTCCGGTCCAAACCACACGCGATCCTCGGCGTCCGCGTAAACGGGTCCATTGGTATCGGAGGGGAGACCGTCCGCCTTCAAATAAGTAGCGAAGATACCCCGCCGAAGCCGCTCAATTCTGTTGTCACCGGCGATCCAGACGTCGCCCTCGCGATCCTCGAACACCGCGGTGATGGCTCCGCCTGGGGGCTCGACAAGTGTGGAGAGGCCTGCCCGGTCGATTAAAAACAGGCCTTGGCCGGCAGTGCCGACCCAAATATTTCCATCCCCGCTCCTGGCCATGGCGAGCGCTTGGACGCGCTCGAGAGAAGAGGGGACGCCGGCCCTGGTGATCCGGTCTCCATCCCAGCGGACGACACCGCCGCCGGTGCCGATCCACACGCTATTATTCGATTCGGCAATCAGGCAATCGATCTTCAGATTGGGCAATCCTTCGGTTATGACCGAGACGTTCCCTCCGCGCAAATGAACGAGCCCCAGATCTCGCGTGCCCATGAAGACATCCCCGCCGGGGGAGCGGGCGAGAGAAATCACGGGGGAACGAAGCATCGATTGCGGAGGGAGGAGTGTTTCCATTTTCGAGCCGCGCAGAAGGAACACGCCGCCCCTGGTGGTGGCGAAAATGATGTCGCCGTTGTCCGCACGAATCACGACGGTCACTCCAGCCTGTGCGAGAGCGGGCGTCATGTCGTCGAAAGCGCCGTCGTGGTAGCGCAGCAGGTTCAGACCGCGCCGGCGGACCCACAGACTTCCGTCGCCGCCGCCAGTCAGACCCAGGACCTGGGCGAGTGAGAACGGCTGTGGATCCGCGGTCCGCATCAGTTTGAAGGCCAGGCCGTCGAAGCGAACCAAACCAGCCTCGGCGCCGACCCATAGATAGCCGTCGGTGGTCTGCGTAATGGCATAAACAGGACCGCTGGAGAAACCTTTATCGGGCCCCCACCGGTCGCGAATATATTGCGAACGGCCGCGCAGGGCATCGGCGGCATACGCGAGATTCACGCAGCAGAGACCGGCGAGAAGCCAGCGATTAGGGGAGGTATTCGAACTTTTCAACGATTACCTCACTGGGCCTTCGCGCCGGAATCTGCGATTTGGGGAACACGTAAAGATTTATTTTGACTAATTCGCCTCCGGGGGAAGGCACACCGGACGTGAATTCGTGGGCGGCGACGAGGCGGGAATCGCGGACGGTTTTAAAGGAGACTCTGCCGGGCTCCCAGTGGAATGAATACGTGAGAGGTCCAGCGGGAGCTTCAAAACGGACGACGTTGGCGGGCTCGTCAAAAGGCTGCACTACATATTGGGCATTCTTACTTGCGGGATCGCCCCAGCGGCTGACCTCAATATCCACTTCCCGATGATGCTGGTCGGTTCCCAGGTCGTCCCAGGTGCACAGCGTCATCGCGGCGGCGGGATCGAGATGGGAGACATCGCGAACGGTGAACAGGTACAGGCCCTGCCCGAGACTGTGCGTCAAACTCACTTCCGCGCCAATCCAGTTGTCTCCTTGCTGGACGGCGTGGAGATGCAGGAATCCCTCGGCATCGGTCCAGGCGTTGGAGAGATCGTAGGAGTTGGGCCGGCCTCCACGATCGCTCGGTTGAGAGCGAACATCCCAGTCGTATCCACTGAAACGGAGAACCTTCCGAGGAGGAGGCGCGGCAGGGTAACCCGCGCCCTTCACGGTGGAGACGGCGATGACGGCGCCGCCGGCGTGCGGCAGATCCTGAGTGGTCACGGGCGGAACGAAGCCGGAGGCGACCAGAAGCGCCGCGTACTCGGTTCCCGGATGAGTGAGGTTGCTCCAGGTCGAGTCGGGTCGAACGGCGGTGAAGGGTTGGGCGGACAGCGGCTGGACCCACCATACTCCCGCTTTTGCGAAAAGTACGATCTGCTGGCCGGACTTCCCGCCCGTGACGCGACCTTCGATGGCATCCAGCCGGTAGGGGCTGCCTTCGCCGGCGGCGGGGACTTTGGTGAATACGATGGAGGGCTGAAGAGAACGGCAACCAGCCGCCAGGATCCCGAAAAAAATGGGGGCCACCATTGCGAGCGAACGACCTGATAATTCAATCATGCTGGCCAAGCTATCTGGATCCTTTGAGGGACGCGTACCACGATTCGTTCAGTGTCATCGTAGCATTCGCACTGTTTGACGGGATGCTTGTCCACGCGGACTGGGCCTGGCGCGGCTCGGGTTGCCGCGGATTAAAAAAATGGCCGCCGATCCACGCTCAGACAGGCGGGGCGGAGACCGGCGGCCCAGGACGTCTTAGAAGCGGTAGCCGAGGCCGATGGACGGCTCGGCCCGGTGGGTAACTCGATCCGCGCCGTTGAGCGCGGACAAGTCATAGGTGGGCGAGTTGTACACCAAGCCACGGTATTCGGCGCGGACGAACACGCGCGAACTAATGTTGAAGTCCGCACCTCCGCCGTAGACGAATGCGGCGCGAGCCTGAGTGCTGGCCGATACGAAGTCTTTCGGAGAGAAAACTAATCCGCCCGCTCCTGCCAACACGAACGGCGTGAAATGTTTCAGAGGCATACGGAACACATAGGCTGCCGACACTTCATTGGAGTGAGAATCGACGCCGAAGGAATTGTAGCTCTGGGTACTGGTGCTGAAAGCATAGTTGACCTCAACCCCATTCTTTTGGGTAAAGAAATAACGGTAGCTGGCCAGGACGCCTCCGCTGTTGGAGGCCTTCTGCTCGATGCCGTTTTCCCAGGTGCTCTTCACGAAGCTGCCGAGCGCCTGGACGGACACTTCCTGTTTTGAATACTCCGGTCCTTGCGCGAGCACCGGCACGGAGGCCAGCACACTGCCGCAGAGGATCGCAATCAGTTTTGTCGAACGCATAAATCAAAAAACTCCCTTCGCAATTACAGAAGCATTTCGGCGTCCACACGCAGAGGCCTGAAAAAAGAAGCATCTACAAAAAATGGAAGTGCCAATGCGGCCAATTTGCTGGCGACGGGCCGACTTTTCGGCAGCGATTTATTTCTTCGCATCCAAAAACGATCGCGGGGCATCTAAGATATTTATATGGGGCTCGTAGCGGCAGGTTATGGGGTCGTAGCGACCTCCATCAGTGCGCGGTATCGCGCCTTGATCCGCATTGCCCAGGCGATTCGAGGGCATCGCAACCCGCAAGAGCTTTTTCAACTGCTGACTACCGAGCTTCGCGGTGTGCTTCCCTTCGATGCGATCGTGCAGTTCGACGAGGCGGCCAAAAAAGTCCACTTCAACCACTGCGAAGACCATCCGCATCCGCATCCAGAGTCGATCCGGCTGGCTCCTGAGGATACGGTCGCGTGGTGGGTGTATCAGAATCAGCAGCCGATGGTGATCCGCGATGCGGAGGGCGAAACACGCTTTCCCGCGATGATGGCGGTGTTCAAATTATTCGGGATTCAATCGATGTGCGCCGTTCCGTTAACCACTGCGCACCGGCGGCTGGGAAGTCTCGCGATCGCGAGCGAGTATGCGGACAGCTATTCCGACGAAGACGTGCTGTTCTTCTCGCTGGTGGCGGATCAGATTGCGCTCGCGACGGATGACGCCCTGAACTTCGAAGCTTCGCAGCGCGCTGGAGAGCGGCTGAAGCTGCTGCTGGATTTATCGAATCGCGTAATGGCGAATCTGGAATTGCCGCAGTTGTTCAAAGAAATCTCGGCCAGCATCCGGCAAGTGATGCAGTGCGACGGGGTCGCGGTGATCCTTCCGGAAAAGGGCGGGGCCGAGAAAGGCGAGAAGACGTTCCGGTTGTATGCGCTCGATTTTCCGGAGAGCAAAGCGCCGCCGGACGAGATGGCTCCGGTGCCGGTTGAGGGGGCTTCCAGCCTGGCTACGGTGTTTCAAACGGGCCGGCCGCTGAACCTTCGCTATAGCGACCTGATGGACGATATGGTGGCGAAGGCGGAGGGAATTCACGCCGTTTGTCATCTTCCGCTGGCCGGCCGTAATAGGATGCTGGGCATCCTGACCCTCGGCCGCCTGGAAGACGTGCCGTTTTCGAACGACGATCTAGAGTTCCTGGGCCAGGTTGCCAATCAGGTGGCGCTGGCGATCGAAAACGCGCTGGCTTACGGACAAATTGCCGAGCTAAAGGACCGGCTGGCGCAGGAAAAAGTGTATCTCGAAGACGAGATCCGGAGCGAGCTGAAGTTCGAGGAAATTATCGGACAGAGCGCGGCGCTGCGCAGCGTGCTCAAACAGATCGAGACGGTGGCGCCTACCGATTCGACGGTCCTTATCTATGGGGACACGGGAACCGGCAAGGAACTGGTGGCTCGGGCGCTGCACAACCTGAGCTCGCGGGGCAAGAACGCGTTCGTCAAACTGAACTGCGCGGCCATTCCGACGGGCCTCTTGGAAAGCGAGTTGTTCGGCCATGAGAGGGGCGCGTTTACGGGCGCGATTTCGCAGCGGATCGGGCGATTTGAGCTGGCGCACAACGGGACCGTCTTTCTGGACGAGATCGGTGAAATTCCTTTGGAGTTGCAACCGAAGCTGCTGCGTGTTTTGCAGGAGCGCGAATTTGAGAGACTGGGCGGGACGAAAACAATCCGCAGCGATGCGCGGCTGATCGCGGCCACCAATCGCGACCTAGGGACGATGGTGGACGAACAGAAGTTCCGGCAGGATCTGTTCTACAGGTTGAACGTGTTTCCGATTCGCGTTCCTCCTTTGAAGGAACGGACGGAAGATATTCCGCTGCTGGTCCGGCATTTCGTGCAGCAATTCAGCCGGCGGATGAACAAGCATATCGAGTCCATCCCATCGGAAACGATGAAGGCGCTGGTCCGCTACGATTGGCCGGGCAATATTCGCGAACTGCAGAACGTGATCGAGCGCGCGGTGATCCTGTCGCCTGGACCGGCGCTGAAGGTATCGCTGGCCGATCTGAAGCCGCGGGTCGAGGCGGCGGTGGTGAAGCGCCTCGAAGCTCCGCAGGCGGTAGAGAACGTAAACATCCAGAATGTTCTCGATGAGACCGAACGGGCGCAGATTCTGCGGGCGCTCGATCAATCGAAGGGAATTGTTTCCGGACCCGATGGCGCGGCGGCGCGACTGGGCATGAAGCGTTCGACGCTGCAATTCCGCATGCAGAAGCTCGGCATCAGCGTTTCGCGAACTCCTTCCCGGTAACAAGCTTCAGCAATTGCCGGAATCCTGGCACTGTGCCAACGGGCGGGCTTCTCTGTTCGGCAGTCGACACTGCGGATCTCTTCCTTTTCTAAATCCGACTATCACTTACGTGTTTGGCACGCCGACTGCAATCCTGCAAGGTCGAAGATGTTGCGAATCACCACCACCGAAATAGAGAACCGCCGGAAATGGATCCTGCAAGGCCAACTTGCTGGTCCATGGGTAGCGGAACTCCGGTCCACCTGGCTCGGCGCGATGAAATCGTCGAAATGCGTTGTCGATTTGACGGGGGTGACGTTCGTCGATGAAGCAGGGGCCCTGGTGTTGTGCGAAATGAAGAGCGCCGGGGTGCGATTCATCGCCAGCGGCGTGGATACGAAGCATCTTCTGGACGACTTGAAGAAGAAAACGGCGCCTCCTTTACGGCGATGTTTGTCGTGGTTAACATGTGACACCACATCTGGAAAGGACGAGACGGAGAAGCGATGAAGAACTATAAAGTCCACGAGGAATTGATCGAGAACTTCGAAAAGCACTCTTCCGAGCTGTACCAACTGGCCTTCCTGCTCACCGGAAACACGGATCGGAGCGTGCAGGCGTTCACTTTGGCTCTCGATCTCGACGAACAAATGAACTCGGTGTTCGACGGGTTTCGCAAGCTGATTATGGTCGAGGCGCTGGGCACGATGAAGACGGAGCTTCGCAAGTCGATTGTACGGGTCGCTCGCATGGCTGGGGATGAACTGCTGGGCAGTGGGAGATGGACGCAGCGTCAGGGCATCGCCAAAGAAGAGTTCGAAGAGGCGGTCATCGCGATCGATGCGTTTCCACGCTGCGCGATGTTGCTGACGATCTTCGAAGGGTTGCCGCTGAAGACAGCGGCGATCATGCTGGACGCGGGTGAGGCACTGACTGCGGCCGCGCAACGGATCGGCATCGTGCAATTGACACGCTGTCTTGCTGGAAACAACGGCGGGCGCGATCCGTATCACGGGATCAATCCGGTTCCGGTGTTGTCGCTGAGCTAAGGATGGATATGTCTGGACTGATTTTTTACATGCACGACGGACCGAGCACGTTCCGGTTCGAGCTCGCGGGAAGTCTGGCCGGCGGCGAAGTGGCGAAGCTCGATCAGGCGTGGCGAACCGCGTCGTCTACGGTGGACGGGAAGGTTCTTGCGGTCGACGTGACGTTTCTGGCGTCGGCCGATGAAAAGGGCCGCGCACTCTTGACGCGGTGGTGGCAGGGGGGCGCGCATTTTGTGGCGAACTCGCCGGGCTCGCGGGCGCTGGTGGAGTCGATCACGGGGACTCCTTATGCGCGTTCCGATGCGGCCGTGGGTCCGACGTTCGATCCGCGGTTTACAGCGGCGTCGTTGCGGGCGGTGTTTTTTCTCTTCGCAGTCACGCTTTTATTTCCTACAACCGCGTCGGCATCCGACGACTCCGCCGCGGTCCTGGAACGCTACAGCGCGGGGCTTTTGGACCAAGGTGTTCTGGATCGTCTGCCGGTAACGGTCGAAATTGAGGCGTCGGTCGCGAAGCTCGATAAAAAGGCGCACGTCAAGGCGATCCGGCGGTGGACGGAGGGGTGGCGCAACTACCAGTTTGTTTCGGTCGAGGGCGATTCGTTCGTTCGCAATGAGATGATCGCGCGATACTTCGCGAACGACACGGAAGCGGCTCCAATTACGAAATCCAATTACAAGTTCCGGTTCGTAGCAACCAAAGAGAACGCCTATGTGTTCCACATTACGCCGCGCAAGAAGCGGCAGGGGATGATCGAAGGCGAACTGTGGATCGATAGCGCGACCGGCCTGGTCACCCATCTGGCGGGGCGGCTGGTGAAGAGTCCCTCGATCCTGCTGCGGCGCATCGACATCAGGCAGGACACGGAGATTCGCGACGGAGCCACGTGCGCTCGCGAAACGCATCTTCACATCGACACGCGATTCACGGGCCGGGCGGAGCTGACGACCCGGGAGCGGTCGTACACCGGCGGGGATTCCATCGCAGTAGCTGAGGTAACGGAAAATGTCACGCCGTAATATCGTTATTTTTCTTTTCGCAGTTCTGCCTTCGCTCGCGGCGGAGCTGAAGCAGGAGACGCTGGACGCCTGGGACCGCTATTTGCACGCGGCCGACGCGCACATGCAGGAACGAGCGAAGGGTCAATTCTTGTGGATCGACGCCTCGCCCGAGCGTTTGGGCAGGGTGCACGCGGGCGATGTCGTGGTGTCGCCCATGAGCCGTGGGCCGGAGGCGGTGCCTTCCGGTCTGATCCATCACTGGATTGGCGCGGCCTTCATTCCCGGCGCGCGCATCGACGATGTAGTCGGGGTGATCCGCGATTACGATCGTTATACCGAGTACTACAAGCCGCCCGTGATCGATGCGAGAACGCTCAGCCGGAAGGCGGAGGAAGATCGGTTCTCCGTGGTGGTGGTCGATAAGGCGATGTTCATGAAACGGGCGCTCGATAGCGATTACCAGTCGCGATTCGTCCAGGTGGACGGGCGCAGGTGGTATAGCGTCGCCGAAACGACGCGGGTTCAGGAACTCGCCGATCGGCGCCGGATTCCCGAGGGAGAAGGCAGCGGCTACATCTGGCGTCTCTGCACCATCGCCCGCTATGAGGAGCGCGACGGCGGCGTTTACATCGAAACCGAAGCGATGGCGCTGAGCCGTCCGATCCCGATAATGCTGCACTGGATGGTCGACCCCATCGTCCGCCGGGTTTCGCGGTCGTCGCTCACGATGTCGCTCGAACAGACGCGCGATGCCACCGGATCGGCCGTAAAACAGGCGTCGGCGCTCGCGGCATCCAGACGCCTCAGGTCACTGCGCGCAGCGGCCAACGAATAATTTCTCGGGCGGTGCCGGAAATCCGGCACTCTGCCAATCTGTGGGCTGACATTCGACTCGCTATTGTGCCTGCCGCTCCCTCCGACTGGAGCGGTACTTGGCTAATATCAGCTACTTAACAACGGTAGAAAGAACTTTGCGCCCTTGGCCACCGCAGTGCATCCATATGTCATCGCACCTCACTATGAAAAATCTATTTGACAAGAAGACCCTGATTCTGCTGCCGGTGCTAGCCGGTCTCGCGATCGTGTTATTGACCTCGGGTTGCACTTCCAACGCGTCCGCGACAGGCGAATCGGGAGGACGCGGCGGATTCCCTCCGGCTGCGGTCGAGGTGGCGACGGTCGAGCAAAAGGACATCCCAATTTCTCGCGAGTGGATCGGCACGCTCGACGGGCACGTCAATGCCCCGATCAAAGCGCAGGTCACGGGCTATTTGTTACGGCAGAATTACATCGAGGGCTCCTTCGTCAGGAAAGACCAGGTGCTCTTTGAGATCGATCCCGGCCCGTTTCAGGCAGCCGTCGATCAGGCCCTGGGCCAGCTTGCCCAAGCCAACGGACAACTCGCGCAAGCCAAGGCGGGCTTGATCCAGGCGCGTGCCAATCTGGGCAGTTCCGAAGCGAATCAGCACCGCACGCAGCTCGATGCCGACCGCTACGCCCCGCTCGCAAAGGAGCAGGCGGTGACGCAGCAGGAAGTCGACAACGCCAATCAGAACAACCTGTCGGCGGTCGCACAAGTGAAGGCATCTCAAGCTGCTGTCGAAACCGCCAAGGCGCAAATCGAGGCCGCCGAAGCCGGAGTGAAGGCCGCGCAGGCCAACGTCGATACGGCGAAATATAATCTTCGCTTCACCCGCCTCGTTTCGCCTATCGACGGTGTCGCGGGGATGGCGGCCTCGCAGGTCGGAACCCTGGTCGGCCCGTCGAGCCAGGCCGTCACTACCGTCTCCACGCTCGATCCGATTCGTGCGAATTTTACCGTCAGTGAGCAGGAATATCTCGGCTTCACGCACCAATCCGGCATTGAAGTCTCGAAGCTGCCCCTCGACTTGATCCTTTCCGACGGCACCACCTATGGAAAAAAAGGGCGGTTCTTTTTCGCCGACCGCGAGGTGAATCAAAACACCGGCTCCATACAATTGACCGCGCTGTTTCCCAATCCAGGAAATATTCTGCGGCCGGGGCAGTACGCCAAGGTCCGCGCAGTGATCGGCACGAAGCAGGGTGCGCTCCTGATCCCGCAGCGCGCTGTCACCGAATTGCAGGGCAGTTACCAGGTGGCGGTCGTCGACGCGCAAAATAAAGCGGCTATCGTCACCGTCAAGCCGGGCGATCGCGTCGGCACTCTGTGGGTGATTGAGGATGGTCTCAAGCCCGGGGATCGCGTGGTCGCCGAAGGCGTCCAAAAGGTCGCTCCCGGAGCCACCGTGATTCCTCAAGCCGCGAGCGGAAAGAACTAGATGTCGAAATTCTTCATTAACAGGCCCATCGTGGCCATGGTGATTTCTCTGCTCCTGGTCATCATGGGCACGATCGCGATTTTCTCCCTTCCCATCGCGCAGTTCCCCGCTATAGCGCCGCCCGAAGTCCAGATTCAGGCCAGCTACGTCGGAGCCGACGCGCAGACGGTCGAACAGTCCGTCGCCACGCCTATCGAGCAGCAGATGAGCGGAGTCGACAACATGAACTACATGACGTCGCTCAACGCCGCGAATGGTCAGATGACTATGATCGTCGACTTCGACGTGAAGACCGATCCCAACACCGATCTCATCCTCACGCAGATCCGCGAAACGCAGGCACAATCCCAGCTTCCCTCCGATGTCGTGAACTTCGGCGTGACGGTCCAGAAGTCGCTTACCGCGCCGATGATGGTGCTCGGCCTCTATTCGCCCAAAGGCACGTACGATGCCCAATTCCTCGCCAATTACGCCTTTATCAACCTCAACGATCAGTTGACGCGCCTTCCCGGTATCGGAAGCGTGCAGGTGTTCGGAGCCGGCCAGTATGCCATGCGCCTGTGGGTGAAGCCCGATCAGTTGGCCAAACTGGGCATCACCGTGCCCGATATGATCAGCGCGATTCAGGCCCAAAACACGGTAAATCCGGCAGGACAGATCGGAGCCGCGCCCATCCCCAGAGGCCAGGAGTTCACCTACGCAGTCCGTGCACAAGGCCGCCTCACTTCGCCCGAGGAGTTTGAGCGAATCGTCGTGCGCGAAAACCCGAACGGCGGAATCGTTCGCGTCAAGGACATCGCACGCGTCGAACTTGGTTCGCAGGATTACACCGTCTTCGGCCGCTTGAATGGAAAACCAAGCGCCATCGTCGCGCTCTATCAATTGCCCGGCAGCAACGCGGTCGACGGAGCCAACGCCGTCAAGAAGCTGATGGTGGATATGAAAAAACGCTTTCCACAAGACGTCGATTTTGTGGTTGCGCTCGATACCACCAAGTCCGTCAGCCAGGGGATCAAGGATATTGTCATTACACTACTGATCTCAATTCTATTGGTCGCCCTCGTGGTCTACATCTTCCTGCAAGGCTGGCGAGCCACCCTGATTCCCCTGCTGGCCGTGCCCGTGTCGTTGATCGGAACATTCGTGTTCTTCCCGGCCTTCGGTTTCTCCATCAACACTCTCTCGCTATTTGGATTGGTGCTCGCGATCGGACTCGTGGTGGACGACGCCATCGTGGTTGTGGAAGCGGTATCGCGCCATATAGAACAAGGATTATCGCCGAAAGATGCCGCGTTCAAAGCGATGGAGGAGATCACCGCGCCCGTTATTGGTATCGCGCTGGTTCTCTCCGCGGTGTTTATTCCCACGGCGTTCATTCCCGGAATTACAGGACGCCTGTATCAGCAATTCGCGGTAACCATCGCCATCTCTGTGATTCTCTCGGCGTTCAACGCGCTCACGCTGAGCCCCGCGCTTTCCGCGCTGCTGTTGAAGCCGAAAGAGAAAAGGGAAAAGGTCAGCCTGCTGCAGCGGTTTTTCGATTGGTTCAATCGCGTTTTCGCAAGCCAGACAGAGCGCTATATTCGCTGGTCCGGCGCGCTGATCCGCAAGAGCGCCGTCGCGTTCATTGTGCTGGCGGCCTTCGCCGCGGGTGCCTGGTTCTTCAGCGGCAAAGTGCCCTCCAGCTTTCTTCCCGATGAAGATCAGGGCTACATGTTCCTCCATCTTCAGCTCCCCAACGCCGCTTCACTCGAGCGCACCGATCACGCCGCGAGGAAAGTCGAGCAGATTCTCGCCAAGATGCCGGGCGTCGAATACACCACCACCGTCTGCGGATTCAGCCTCCTGAGTTTCGTTCGCACCAGCTACAACGGCCTCTTCTTTGTCACCCTCAAGGACTGGGATAGTCGCAAAACCAAGGAAGAGCGCTATCAGGAGATTGTCCAGAGAGTCAATCGCGAGCTTAGTCAGATGCCTGACGGATTCGCGCTCGGCTTCTCGCCGCCGGCAATTCCGGGCGTCGGAACTTCCGGCGGATTTACCTTCGTTCTCGAAGATCGCGCCGGCAAGGACGTACAGTTCCTGGCGGACAATCTGCAAAAGTTCATGGCCGCGGCCGGCAAGCGTCCGGAGATCGCGGGCATGCTCACTACGTTTTTGCCCAGCGTCCCGCAACAGTTTCTGGACGTCGATCGCGACAAAGTTCTCAAGCAGGGAGTACCTCTGAGCGATGTGTATCGAACCATTCAGGCCTACATGGGCGGCGTGTTCATAAACTACTTCAACCGCTTCGGCCGCCAGTGGCAGGTTTACGTCGAAGCCGAAGGCGACTACCGTAAGAACACCGATAACCTCAGCCAGTTTTACGTCCGCAACAGCAGCGGCAGCATGGTTCCTCTATCTTCGTTAACGAAGTTCGAGTCCCGCTCCGGCCCCGAATTTACCATGCGCTATAATCTCCATCGCTCCGCGCAAATTATCGGAAGCGCCGCCCCAGGTTATAGCTCGCAGCAGGCCATGAAGGCGCTCGAAGAGACGTTCGATCAGACCATGCCCCGCGAAATGGGCTACGACTACATGGGCATGTCGTTCCAGGAAAAGAAAGCCGAGCAGGGCGTCTCTTCGGGAGTGGTTTTCGCATTCTCGATCCTGTTCGTCTTCCTGATCCTGGCCGCTCTCTACGAGAGCTGGACGCTGCCGTTCAGCGTTTTGCTCAGCACTCCGATCGCGATGTTCGGTGCGTTCTTCATCCTGTGGCTGCGCCGCCTCGTCGTCGGCTGGTTCCTGCCTCCTTATATGGTGCAAATTGAGAACGACGTCTACTCGCAAATCGGACTCGTCATGCTGATCGGTCTGGCAGCGAAAAACGCCATTTTGATTGTGGAATTCGCCGTCGACGAACTCAAGAAAGGGAAGCCTCTGGTCGACGCCGCGCTCGAAGGCGCTCGCCTCCGCCTGCGTCCCATTTTGATGACATCGTTCGCGTTCATCCTCGGTTGCGTGCCGCTGTGGTTCGCAAGCGGCGCCGGTGCGGTCGGCCGCCAGATCATGGGCACCACCGTAATCGGCGGAATGTTGACCGCCAGCGCCATCGGCATCTTCTTCATCCCCGCAATTTTCTACGTGGTCGAGAAACTTTCTGGTGCCGGGAAACCCGTCCTGGGACTGCTGCCGCCGAGTCCCGCGCCGGCGCAGGGAGACTAACGCATGAGATTTCCATTCATCGCCATTCCGCTGCTCTTTCTTACCGGTTGCGCGGTCGGGCCGAATTACCAGCGCCCGGTTGTTCCCGCTCCGGTCACCTTTCGAGCCCCGGAGCCCCTTCCGGCCGATCAGGCGGCATCGCTCGCCGACCTCAAGTGGTTTGAAATATTCAAGGACCCTGAACTGCAAAAGCTGGTCCGCACCGGGCTCGCGCAGAATTACGATTTGCGCGACGCCGTGGCGCGGGTGGAGCAGGCGCGCGCGAATTTCGGCATCACCCGTTCCAATCAGATCCCGCAAGTCAGTGCCAGCGGCGAAGTCAACTTCACCCGCCTCTCTCGCGACGGAGCCTTCCCGCTTCCCGCCGCCTTCGTGAAGGACCAGAATCGCAATTGGGGCCAGGCAACACTTAATATGTTGTCCTTCGAGCTCGACCTCTGGGGCCGCCTGCGCCGTGCCACCGAAGCCGCGCGCGCCAATCTTCTCTCGGCGGACGAGAACCGCAAAGCCGTCGTCACCACTCTGGTAAGCGACGTCGCCACCGCGTATTTCAATCTGCGGGAGCTCGATTACGAACTCGATATTTCCACCCGCACTCTGATCACCCGCAGGGATTCGCTCGTACTCACCCAGCAGCGCCAAACCGGCGGAGTCGCAACCATTCTCGATGTGCGCCAATCCGAACAATTGGTCGAAACCGCCGCCGAAACGATTCCCTCGCTCCAGCAGCAAATCGAGCAAACGGAAAACCAGATATCGCTTCTGCTGGGCCAGAATCCCGGCATCGTTGCACGCGGGAAGAGCTTGACCGAACAGGATTTATCGCCCGAAGTCCCCTCCGGCCTGCCGTCCACGCTGCTGGAGCGACGTCCCGATATTCGCGCGGCCGAACAAAACTTGATTGCGGCGAATGCACAGATCGGCGTCGCAAAAGCGGCCTATTTCCCGCAGATAAGCTTGACCGCCGCCCTCGGTGGCCAAAGCAGCCAGCTTTCGAGCCTGTTCGCCGGACCTAAAGCGACCTACAATTTCGTCCCGCAAATCTCCCAGCCCATCTTCACCGCCGGAAAACTCAAATCGAACGTCAAACTTGCTGAAGCGGAAAGAGATAGCGCGCTGGTGCAATACGAAAAAGCCATCCAGACCGCGTTCAGCGACGTTTCGAACGCCCTGATTTCACATCAGCGCGTGCGAGAAAGCCGGATCCATCAGCAAGCTTTGGTGGTGGCGCTGGAAGATCGTAAGCGATTGTCTTATATGCGATATCGTGGCGGCGTCGACACGCAGTTAAACGCGCTCGATTCCGATCGCGACCTCTTCCAGGCTGAACTGACCCTGGCGCAGTTGAAGCGCAACGAAATCCTGAGCGTCGTGCAGCTCTATAAGGCGCTCGGCGGAGGATGGCAGAATTAAGGCCAATTAAGGCTTCCTCAAGCCGCTTCTCGTGACATTTATGGTCATTTAAGGTCGGCCTTTGCCGCTGCTTCATCCTTAAGGGGAGTTACCTTGTCAGGATCGATCCGCACCATCAGGTAGCGGATATGATCGTCGATCCTGGTAAACCAATGTCCGACTCCGGCAGGAATGACGATGACGTCGCCCGGTTTGAGTTGATACGTCACCCCGTTTCGGATGGACGTACCGTTGCTACCTGGACCGTTCAACATCCTGACATTGTCGTTACTTGCTGGCCGCCGCTTCATATCTACAATGTCCGGGCCCGTGACCAGAGTGGCTGAACCGTCGATGATGTGATAAACCTCGCTCACTAAGTCATGCTCGGCAACGGGCGACTCGCCGGATAGCGTACGGCGATAGACGACTCCGATGTCAACGTGACTCTTGCCGATATCCACCGCACGCACCTGTTGATCGGACACATCGTTTGCGACAATCCTCGCCGGCGCACGCTTCAAATATGCCTGCAATTCGTCGTTACCGATATACGTCGCGGAACAGTGGTTGCAACTTGGTTTCGTATCCTGCGCGCACAGCGCGAACGCCACTACGGCGATGCTTAATGCTTTGGCCATAATACCCCTTGATCCTTCTTCGTCACCGGGGCCAGGCCTTTGTAAATGAATCTCTGCACGCGCTGCCCACGGTACGTCTCAGTGGTGTAAATATTTCCTTTGGAATCGGTGGCAATGCTGTGCGGTCCATAGAATTCGCCTGGCTGGCGTCCACCTTGTCCGAAAGTGGTAAGAACCTCAAGCGAAGCGCGGTCCAGGATATGCACAGTGTCGTTTTCCACGTCGGTCACATAGAGATACTTCTGTTGCGCGTCTCTGGAGAAGGCGAGATCGGTCGCCGAACCGGAGCCCATCGTGCTTGTCTCGACGAATCCTTCTTTGAGGAAGGCGCCGTCCGGCTTGAAAATCTGAATTCGGTCGTTGGCCCGATCGCAGACATAAAGCAAGCCATCGCCTGAGAATTGAGCACAGTGCACCGGGTTGCGAAACTGCTGGGCGGCGGGATCGCCCGGCTTGTACGGGCCGAGGTTGATGTCGTCCGGTTTGTGACCATACGCGCCCCAGTGGCGCTTGTACTTGCCGGTATCCGCGTCGAACACGACGACGCGATGGTTGCCGTAACCATCGGCGACATAGAGCTCGTTGGTCTTTGGATCGACAAAAGTTTTGGCTGGCTGCCTGAGGTTTTCCAGGTCGTTGCTGCCTTTGCTTTGCCCGGGCTTGCCAATCTGCAGCAGAAATTTCCCGTCCTGAGTGAACTTCAGGAGCATGTCATCGCTCAAACTGACATTCGGGACTCCCCGGCTGTTGCCGCCAATCCAGACGTTGCCCTTGTAGTCGATGGTGATTCCGTGGTTGGATACCGGCCAATCGAAACCCTCGCCCGGACCACCCCAATGGCGGAGGAGATTGCCGGCCTGATCGAACTCCAGAACCGGTGGCGCCGGCGCGCAGCATTGCGCGAGGGGAGGGTTGGTCGTCGCGTGCGTTTCTCCGGGTTCGAGCGACCCCGGCCGATGAATAATCCAGACGTGGTCTTGCGCATCGACCGCCACGCCGATCGTGGCCCCGAGAATCCAGTGGTTCGGGAGCGGCTTCGGCCACCTCAAGTCCACTTCAAATTTCGGCGCCATGATCGTGGCGGCGTGCACGCTGAGGACTGCAAGAAAAACCATAGCCGAGGATGAACCAAGCTTCATACCGAGTCAATATACACAATCCCATCGGGCGTTTGCTCCAGCACCTAGTGGTATCAGCCAAACCGTTAGCACCGTTGTCGCCTTGTAGGGCGGCCAATGTTGGCTGCGGCCTGCCTTTGGGCAGGCCTTCGACGATCAACAAAGCCGCCTGAAATGCGGCTGCAGCCAATATTGGCCGCCCTACAAGAGGAGTCCCCGAGCTAATGTTCTTGCGGCGACACTCGAATGGCCTCCGTAGTATGAGTATCGAACCAATGAAGTTGTTCGGGGCGGATGCGAAACCAGGCGAGGCTATCGAAATCGGCCCGCGTGCCGGCAGGGGCGCGCAGAGTCACATGAACGTCGTCCAGAGCCAGGCGGATCAAGGTCTCGTTGCCCAGGTCCTCGGTGACCCAGACGCGCGCGGCGGTCCAACCGGGATTCCCGGTGGCGGAGAATTCGACGTCTTCGGGCCGGAAACCGAGCGTGATCTCGCGGCGTGCTCCGATCGCTCGAAGCTCGTCGGAGGTGAGCCCGAAGGACAAACCAGCGCGGCAAAAAACTCCGGACTCGACGACGCCCGGGAGCAGATTCATGGACGGGCTGCCGACGAATCCCGCTACAAACAAATTCGCGGGGCGGCGATATACTTCCGAAGGCGTGTCGTACTGTTGCAGGAGACCGTCTCTGAGGATCGCGATGCGGCTGGCAAGAGTCATGGCCTCCACTTGATCGTGCGTGACGTAAAGCGTGACGACCGCGAGCTCGTGCTGAAGGTGTTTCAACTCGGCGCGCATGTCGATGCGCAGACGGGAATCGAGGTTCGACAGTGGCTCATCCATCAGGAAGGCTTGCGGGCGCCGGATGATCGCGCGAGCCAATGCGACCCGCTGGCGCTCGCCGCCGGAGAGCTGCTTAGGCAGATTTCGCAGTAAATGGGAGAGCCCGAGCCGCGCGCCGATTCGCTCCACCTCGGCGGAAATTTCGGAGGTGGGGCGGCGGCGTACTCGCAACGGAAAGCCGATGTTTTGGGCGACGGTCATGTGAGGATAGAGCGCGTAGCCCTGAAACACCATGGCGACATCGCGATGGTGGGGCTGGGCGCGGGTGATGTCACGACCGCGGAGGTTCACCGTGCCCTCATCGGGCTCTTCGAGTCCGGCAATGATCCGGAGCAAAGTGGATTTGCCACAGCCCGAGGGGCCTAGGAGGACCACGAATTCTCCTTCGCGGGCTTCGATCGTCACGCCGCGGAGCGCCTCTTGCGCGCCGAATCGCTTGGTGATATTTTCAACTCGCAAGCTCATCGGTTAGCCCTTCAGCGCGCCCAGAGAAAGGCCGCGGACGAAGTATCGCTGTGCGGCCGCGGCGAAGATCAGTACTGGCAACATCGCGACGACGCCTGCGGCACTCATCGCGCCCCATTGAATCTCATATTGAGTGACGTGCGAGGCGATGCCGACCGGAACCGTCATCGCCGATTCTGTCTGCGAGAGAATGAGCGCGAAGAGGAATTCATTCCAGGCCACGATGAGGCAGAAGACGGCGGTCGCGGCCAGACCCGGCCGGACGAGAGGCAGAACAATGCGGAGCAGCACTCCGATGCGCGATTCGCCATCGAGCAGCGCGGCTTCCTCGATCTCTTTCGGCAGGTCCTCTATGAATCCGCGCATCATCCAGACCACGAAAGGCAAGTTCAGCGCCACGTCGACTAGCACCAGTCCGCTGAGTGAGTTGAGCAGCCGAAGCTCGCGCAGCATCAGGAACAGCGGAATGATGGTCACGATCGGCGGAAGCATGCGGTTGGAAAGAATCCAGAAGCCGATCCCTCGCGCCCAATCGTGCGGCCAGGGGAAGCGGACCAGCCCATACGCGGCAGGGAGGCCAAGCGCGAGCGCGATTAGAGTGGAGCACGTCGAGACGATCACCGAGTTGAGAAAGTAGCGCCCGAATGCGTCGTGACTGAAGATCGCGGAGTAGTGGCGGAGGGTGGGCGTGAAGCTGAACCACAAGGGCGGCGATGCGAACTGGTCGATCTCGCGTTTGAGAGAGATCGTGACCAGCCAATAGATCGGAGCGAGAGCTGCGGCAAGGGCTAGGAATGCGGCGGTGTATTTGAGGGATGTTTTCATGACAGTTTAATTACGTCTGTCCGCATGCTGACGCATGGCGGTTCGGCCGGAACCGCAACCGTCAGACGCAATAGGCCACGCGCGGCCAGCATGGTGATTAGCAGGCCCACAAAAGACATCGCCGCGGCATAGCCGAAGTTCGAGAATCGAAACGCCGTGCGGTAAATGTAGAGGCTCACCGTTTCGGTTGCGGAGCCGGGTCCGCCTTGGGTGAGAAGGAAAATCTGATCGAAGATCCGCAGCAGGTCCATCGAGCGCAGCAGGAGCGCGAGCAGAATGACGGGCTTCAGCAGCGGGAGGATCACGTCTCGCAAAGTTTGCCAGTAGCCGGCGCCATCGACGCGGGCGGCTTCTAGCGGCTCGGCGGGAATGGCTTGGAGTCCCGCGGTGAGCAACAGGAACATAAACGGAGTCCATTGCCACACATCCACTAAGATCACCGACAGCATGGCCGAGGTTCGTCCGCTAGTCCAGGTGAGGCTGGTGGTGTTGACTCCGAGCTGGCGCAGCATCCCGTTCAGCACGCCGAATTCCGGATTGTAGATCAGCCTCCAGATCACCGCGGCGACTACCGGCGGCAACAGCATGGGTGCGAGAAGGCCGACTCGGATCAGAGCGCGGCCGCGGGCGAGAGAATCCACCAACAATGCCAGCGTGAGGCCGAGAAAGAACTCGAGTGTCAGCGCAACAGCGGCATAGAGCAAGGTCTGGCCGGCCGCGACGCTAAATAACCGGTCCTGAAATAAACGCGCATAGTGGGCGATGGTGAAGCCGTGGGCGTCCGTCAGGCTGACCTTCATGAGGTAGAGCAGCGGATAAATAGAGAGCGCTGCTAATACCGACAAAGCGGGTGCGACCCAGATCAGGCCGGGAGGGATTCGGCGAGTCATTTACTGCGCTCGAGGATGGCGGTAATCTCGCGGTTCGCGCGCTGCATCGCCTCTTCCGGCGAGGCCGCGCCGGAATTTGCCTGGGACAGACTGACGCCGAAGGCATTCTCGATTTCGTTCCACTGCGTGGTGCGAGGACGGGGACGGGCTGCCTCGAGCGCGGCGAGTTGGGCGGGAAACGCGCGGAAGTTTTTCTTGAGATTGGGTGATTGAAACACACTCCGCCGGGTGGGAGGGTTTCCACGCAATGCGGCTTGCGTCATCTGTGCGGGATCGGTGGCCCAGTAGATGAAATCGAACGCGGCGTCGCGATGCGGGGATGCAGCAGGGACGGCGACCAGCCACGCGCCCAGTTCCGCGACGCCCGGCATGCGCGCCGAGGGCATGGGCGCAAACGCGATCCTGCCGGGGACTTTCGATTTCGATGGATCGTCCATCGCCGCGATCCAGGCCGGCCAGTTGATGCTCATCGCGGCGGTTCCCTGGAGCAGTTGCGCGGAAACCTCCGCCGCATTGAAGCCCGCATATCCCGGCGGCGAGATTTTGCCGAGCTCGACCATGAAACGGAGCGCGTCGATCGCCTCGGGGCTGGCGAGATTCGGCCGGCCCTGCGGATCGAAGATGTCACCGCCGAACGCCCACAGAAGAGGCATGAAATCGGTGACGGCGGAATTGCCCGGGGCGGCGCGCATGACATAACCGAAGATCTTCTCGCCAGCGCCAATCGTCTTGCCGTCTTCCAAAACCTTTTGCCAATGGTCCGGCGCGCCGAGCTTGTACCTATCGAACAAATCCTTTCGATAGAAAAAAAGCTGGGAGTTGCCGACGTAGGGGAGCGCGTAGAAGTTGGCCGCGCTGCGGCAAACGGCGAGGGTGCTTGCCAGGAAATCGCCATCGGGCTCGCGCGGCAACGGCGTCAGGCCGCCGTCTGCAACCAGCTTGGGAAACCACGGATCGTCGAGCATGATGACGTCATAGGCGCCGGTCCGGCTTTGAAGATCGAGCGATTCCTTCTCGAACAGGTTGGCGTAGGGAAGCTCAACCACCTCGATGCGGGTGTTGCGCAACTCGCCCCACTCGCGTGCGGCGGCCTTGAGAGCGCTACCCTCGACGCCGGCATTCACGGCGATGGTGAGCGCCTTGTTCGAATCAGGGCGCGAGCAGCCCGCAAGCAGTACTAACGTGACGCTCGCACCGATGATCCCAATCCGCAGTGAAGGCACGAACAGGAAGTGTATCAAAACCTCTTCCGGTTGTATGATCGATACTTGAACAGGAGAGTTCGTCATGCCTCGTACACTATTGCTGCTTCTCGCCGCGCTGCCGCTGGCGGCCGGTTCGGTTCGAATCTGGCAAACCAACAGCGCCGGCGACGATGTGGACGTTATCGACCCGGCCACGAATAAAATTGTTTTGAAGGTGAAGGACATCGAGGTGCCGCACGGCGTCGCGTTTTCGCCCGACGGCAAGCGCGCCTACATCAGTTGCGAGTCCGAGAAGACGCTGATCGCCGTCGACACAAAAACGGGGAAGCATCTCGGCAGCGCTCCGCTGACTGGGCATCCGAACAACATCTCGATTTCGAGCGACGGCAAGCGCGTGTTCGTTGCGATCGTGCAGCAGCCCGGGGCGGTGGACGTTATCGACACCGCTTCGATGCAGAACATCAAGAGCATCAAGGTGAAGGGCGGCGTACACAACACCTACGTCACGCCCGATGGGAAACATGTTCTGGCGGGGTCGATCGTCGGGAGGATTCTGACGGTGATCGATCCGGAATCGCTCGAAATCGAGTGGGAGATGCCGTTTAATCTGGGCGTGCGTCCGATCGCGTTCGAACGCGCGCCGGACGGATCGACCAGCCGGATTTTCGTGCAGCTTTCCGGCTACAACGGCTTCGCGGTGGTTAACTTTAAGACGCACGAAGAGATTACGCGGATTAAACATCCCGATGAGCCCTCAGGCGGGCACACCGAGGGTGGCGCTCCTTCGCACGGGATCATGGTTTCGCCCGACAACAAAACATTGTGGGTCGACAGTTCGCCGGCGAACGCCGTATTCATCTACTCGCTGCCGGAACTGAAGGTGCTCGGGTATGTGAAGACGGGTGAAGTTCCGGACTGGATCACGATGACGCCGGACGGCAAGATGGTTTATATTGCGAACTCGGGCTCGAACTCGGTTTCGGCGATCGACACGGCTACGCGAAAAGAGGTCGCGCGCATTCCGGTTGGGGAAGTGCCGAAACGCAACGGCTTCGTCGTAATGCCTTAGTTCGATTTCGCGCTCGCGATCCAATCGGCTATGATCTTCCAATCCGGATCGTCTTGCGACGCAAACTGGCGCCCGCCAGCGTGGAACTGGTCTCCTCCGCCGTCGTGCGCCAGCGGATGCATCAGCAGGCGGCTCGATTTCGCGTTGCCCGGCGTGACCAGCTTCAGGACCATTTCGAAATTCCTGCGGGATTGCGCATCGGTCCAGGTTGTGGCGCCGGTTGCGAGCGCCTGGAGCTTGAACGCGGTCGCCGCGTCGACATGACAGGCGACACAACGTGCGTGACTGGGACGCTTCTTGAGAAAGATCGGCTCGACGCGGGTTTTGTAAGCCTCGAAATCGAGCGACTGCGCCGCAGCCAGCGGCGCGATTAAAATCACCAGCCGTGCCCAAAACATGGATTCAGTATAGCCGCACTCGAGAAGCGGGGGCAGGAGTTCCTGATCGAAACGGATTGAACTTTATCGTCGGATTTGGCGTCTAAGGCAACATGGTTTTCTTTGAGGACATTCGCTTTGGACTGCGCAAATTAGGCAAGGAGCCTGGCTTCACACTGACAGCGGTAGTCGCGTTGGCGCTCGGAATTGGCGCAAATGCAACCGTATTTGCGATTACGAACGGTGTTCTCTTCAAGAACATGCCGTTCGTCGACGATCGCATCCTTTATCTGACGACGAAGAATACGAATCAAGGCGGTCGCTTCAGCGGCGTTTCCTGGCCCGATTTTCGCGACTGGCGGACGCAGACGAAGTCGTTCGAAGCACTCGGCGCGTTTAGTTCCGACAACTCCAATGTTACCGACAAGAGCGGCATCCCTTCGCGGCACAATGTTGCCAGCGTGACGGCTAACACGTTCTCAATGATCGGCCAGAAGCCGGTGCTCGGCCGCGATTTTACCGCCGAGGATGAGAAGGCCAGCGCCAACCCTGTCGCTATTCTCAGTTATCGCGTTTGGGAGAACAGCTACGGCAAGGACCCCGCCGTGCTTGGTCAAATCATTCGCATCAACTCCGTTCCAACAGCGATTATCGGCGCGATGCAGAATGGTCTGCGGTTCCCAGACGATGCCGATATCTGGACCGCGCTGCGTCCCGGTGCGGACTCCGAGAAGCGCGAAGCGCGCAATCTGGACTGCTTCGGGCGTCTGACCGCCAGTGCAGGTGTCAAGCAAGCGCGTGCTGAAATGACCTCCATCGCGCACAACCTGGAAGTTGCCTACCCGGCAACGAACCAAGGTGTCAGCGCCGTGGTGCACACCTTCGGCGAAGAGTTCACCGGCCCGGAGGAGAAACTTCTGCTGGCGGCATTGATGGGCGCAGTGCTTTTTGTACTTCTGATTGCCTGCGCGAATGTCGCAAACCTGCTGCTGGCGCGGGCCGTCGACCGGTCGCGCGAGATTTGCATACGCATCGCGCTGGGGGCGGGACGCTGGCGGATTATCCGGCAACTGTTGATCGAGAGTGTGATGCTGTCAATCGCCGGAGGCGCGTTCGGCTGGCTGATCTCCATCTGGGGTGTGCGGGCGTTCGATGCTTCGGTGAGAAATCAGATTCCCTTGTGGATGACCTTTACCATGGATTACCGCGGGTTCGCGTACCTGGCGGCGGTCTCGATCGGGACGGGGTTGCTGTTCGGCATGGTGCCCGCGCTGCGGCTTTCGAAACTCGACGTGAACTCGTCACTCAAGGACGGAAGCCGCGGATCGAGCGGAGGGAAGCGCGGAAAATATCTTTCGGGCGCGCTGGTGGTCATCGAGATGTCGCTTGCCGTAGTACTGCTGGCGGGCGCGGGGCTGATGATCCGCAGCTTTCTGAATATTTACCGGATGCAAACCGGCGTCAATCAGAAGAACGTTCTGGTGATGCGGATTTTCCTTCCCGATGCCAAGTATCCGAGGGATGAGGATCAGATTTCGTTCCACGATCGTTTGAAGGCTCGTCTGGACGCGCTGCCCGGCGTCGCGGTCTCCTCCATTTCGATCACAATGCCCACCGGCGGCGCGATGGAATATCCTTACGAGTTCGAAGGCGCTCCGCCGGTGGATGAGAAAAACCGGCCGCAGCTTTATTTGCTGGTGATCAGCCCCGATTATTTCCGCGCAATGGACCTGAAGGCGCTACGGGGACGGTTTTTCACCAACGCCGATGGCGCGGGCGGACTTCCGGTGACGATCGTGAATCAGCGCTTCGCCGAAAAGTACTGGCCGGGTGAGGATCCTATCGGGAAGCGTATCCGACTTTTCGAGAAGAAGGTTGGGCAGCCATGGCTGACGGTGGTTGGCGTGGTGCCCAACGTGGTGCAGAATCTGGAAAACGAGTCGCGCGTCCGCGAGCACGACCCACTGATTTATGTTCCGTACCGCCAGAAACCATTGCGGGATATGTCGCTGATGGCGCGCACTCTGGTTCCTCCCAACAGCCTGGGCACGGCATTCCGCAAGGAAGTGGCAGCGCTGGATCAGGACATGCCGCTTTATAATTTGCGGTCGCTCGAGGAACGGCTCGATATCAATAATTGGTCACAGAGAGTTTTCGGGAGCTTGTTCGGGATCTTCGCGGCGATCGCGCTGGCGCTGGCATCGGTGGGACTGTACGCCGTGATCGCTCATTCGGTGAGCCAGAGAACCCAGGAAATCGGCTTGCGCATCGCGCTGGGCGCATCTGGGCCGACGATTCTCCAGCTCATTTTTGCTCAGGGAATGACGCAGGTGGTCATTGGCCTCGTGATCGGATTGGGGGCGGCGGTCGGATTGACGCGAGCGCTGGGTACCCTGCTGGTACAGGTTTCGCCGGGAGATCCAGTAACGATGATTTCTGTTGCCCTGGTGCTGACGGCCGCGGCAGTGTTAGGCTGCCTGATCCCGGCGTTTCGCGCAATGCGCGTCGATCCGGTAGTGGCGCTTCGCCACGAATAATATCAGACACGCACGTATTTGTTGAACCAGTCAATCGTGCGCTGCCAAGCCTGATCTGCCGCAGCCTTGTTATACCGTTCCGGCGTCGCATCGCAATTGAAGCCGTGCACCGCGCCAGCGTAGATATAGCCTTCATGCGGAACGTTTGCCGCCTTCAAGGCCGTGTCGTAAGCCGGCCACGTCGCGGCCAGTCGCGTGTCGAGTTCCCCGTGATGGACCAGAATCGCCGCCTTGATCTTCAGAACGTCATCCTTAGCAGGCGGCCCGCCGTAGAACGGCGCCGCGGCTGCTATATCGGCTCCCAGGCGTACGGCCAAGGTATTGGACATGCCGCCTCCGTAGCAGAAACCGGTTGCGCCGATCTTGCCCGAGCAGTCGGCGCGCGATTTCAGCCACATCGCGGCGGCCACGAAATCTTCGGTCATTTTTCTGCCGTCGACCTTGCCGAACAACTGTCCGCCTTTGTAGTCGTCACCAGGAAAGCCCCCGAGAGAGGTGAGTCCGTCCGGCGCAAACGCCATGAAGTTGGCCAGGGCAAGCCGCCGCGCGATGTCCTCGATGTGAGGATTCAGACCTCGATTTTCGTGGACAACGATAATACCAGGCAATTTCGCCGCCGTCGCGGATCGTGTGTCGGCACTGACGGGCCGGACGAGATATCCTTTGATGCTTCCGTTCCCTTGCGGCGATGGGACGGTCTCGTAAGATGCCTTGATCCGATCATCGGTCTTAGACACCTGCTGCCCTAGAGCGTAGTTCGGCATCAAAGCCTCGATCAGCGCTGCCGCCGTCAGTCCGCCTATAGCGAAGCGCTGCAAGCCGTCCATAAAGGCACGGCGACTGATTTCGCCATGAATAAAGAGGTTATAGAGTGCTATGGCCTCGCTCGGCAGTTTTGGTTTCGTTGGCTCCATTTTGTTAGCTCCCTTCGAGAGAATATCACGGCTCCCGGCCGAAAACTTCTTCTTGAAACATTTCCCGCGATAGACAATGCCACGGGCTGCTCCGGTGCCGAGCCCGCCGACGCAATTTGGCCATAATTTGTCCACGATGTGACTTGTGCCATGCTAGAAGTTCTATGCGAGACCCGGAGATCATCGAAACAGAGTTGATGGAAATCAGCGCAATCGCCGACGATTCCATCAAATTTGAGCGAATCGTTGCCTGGTGTGCATCGCATCCCGACGAAGTCCCGTTCGCCCTGCATCAGATGTTGGGCCGCGACAAGCGCCCATCGGCAACCTCTCACTAACCTGAGATACAAGATTTCGATGCCAGGGAAAAGTTGTTCGAGAGAAGATTGAAATCGCCGGCCACGCGGACAACTATGCTAATGGCAAATCGATTGTGACCACCAGTCCACCCTCAGGCGCATTCATCGCACGGATCGTCCCCCGATGGACATTTACGGCGCGTTCGGCGATCGCGAGCCCTAGCCCGGCGCCGGAATTGTCATTGGCGATCCGCCGGAACGGCAAGAAAATCTCGGATAGCATGCTTTTCGACACTCCCGGTCCGTAATCCCGCACCCGAAGCAGCGCGCGCGAATCGCCGATTTGAAGTGAGATCTCGACTGCGGTTCCTTCAACCGTATACCGGATCGCATTCCGCACGACGTTCTCCACGGCGCTCCGCAACAGCTCTTCGAATCCGCTGACCGTGCACGCGCCGGCTTGTTTGATCAGGACACTGCGATTCCGCGCGCGCGCTTCGAAATCGCCGTCGTTCGCGACTTCCTGTACCAGATTCGTCAGATCGAACGACGCGGGAGAGCCTCGATCCACACCGCTATCGATCCGGGTGAGGGCCAGCAATTGACCGATCAGCGTGTCAAGCCTACGCGCCTCCAGCGCGATGCGGTCCAGATTCTCCGCGGCTTCTTCGGCAGGACCTTGCTTCACCAGACTCAGCGCCACAATCAGCCGCGATAGCGGCGAGCGCAACTCGTGCGAGACATCGCCGAGCAGTCTGCGTTGCCCGGTAACCAACGCCTCAATTCGCTCCGCCATCCGATCGAAGTTGCGAGCCAAGTCAGCAATCTCATCCCGGCGGTTTCTCAAGGAAGGATCGACGCGCGTGTCAAGGCGCCCTTCGGCGATGTTCGCCGCCGCCTCGCTCAACTTATTAAGCGGCTTCGTCAAATAGCGGCTGATGAAGTAGCAGAAGATTCCACCGGCCACGGAGAAGAGCAAAAGATCGTGAAGCGACAGCCGGACCAGCGATCTGTATCCGAGTCCCGCACGCGCGAAGAGCAACACAATGATCAGGGCGACGGCGATAAGCGTGAGCCAGAACCACAAGAAGATGGTTACAAACAGTCTTCTCATTTTGCCCCTGGCTTCGCCGGCGAGGCATAAAGGTAGCCGGCTCCGCGAACTCCCTTGATGCGCTCTCCGCCATCCTCAAGCGGGCCGAGCTTGCGACGGAGATTGCAGACGTGCGTGTCGATGCTACGGTCGAACGGAGAAAAGTCCCGTCCCAGTACATCGCTCACCAGGTCCTCCCTGCTCACCGTGCACCCGGCGGCGCCCATTAACGCGGCGAGAAGATCGAATTCCACGGTGGTGAGATCCACGGCCGTGCCGCTCTGCCGCACCGTGCGAGTTCCTCCGTCAAGCTCAATATCCCCGATAGCGATCGCCGCCGAGACCGGCCTCTGCGGCGCCGATCTTCGCAAAATCGCGCGGATGCGCGCCACTAACTCGGCGGGATCGAATGGCTTCGGCAGATAGTCGTCTGCGCCCATCTCAAGCCCCCGAATGCGGTCGTGAGTATCGCCTCGGGCTGTCAGCATAAGCACAGGAGTGCGGGACCGCTGACGGATGCGGCGCAGCACGTTGAAACCGTCGGTGTCCGGCATCATCACGTCAAGCATGATCAGAGAGAAGTCTTCGGCCAGGGCTCGCTCGACGCCCACTTCGCCGCTGGGAGCCCAGCTGATTTCAAACCCTTCGCGTGCCAGGAAGCGCGTGACGAGCTCGCAGAGCTCGCGATCGTCGTCAACAACCAGCACGCGCTCCATCGATAGACCCGGCCCCTTTTCATTCTAAAGCCCCGATACGCGGCTGCGCCGTCAAGATGTGTCAAGGCCCTTAACCGTTCTTGACGAAGCTTGGCATTTCTAGACGGAACCGGCGGCCAAGGCATTTTATAGTCGTTTACACATGACAAGAACCCTCACCATTGCCGCGCTCCTCGCTTTGTCGTTGAATCCCGGCCACTGCCAGGATCTCGCGAAAGCTCCCGCATTTGAAGTAGCATCGATCACGCCGTGCAAACCGGGAACTCCCGAGCCTCCGGGGGAACACATGGGGATGGTCCAGTTCACCGCTCCGGGCGGACGATTCAGGGCGAGCGCTACCACTTTGAAATTCCTTATGGAATGGGCGTACAACATCCAGCCGTCCCAGCACTCGAGCGGTCCATCTTGGATGGATACCGACCGTTACGATATTGTGGCGAAGGCCGAAGGCAACGCCACAGACGATCAGCAGAAGTTGATGGTGCAGACGCTGCTGGCTGAGCGGTTCGGGCTGAAGTTCCATCGCGAGAAAAAGAAACTTCCCGTCTACGTCATCTCCGTTGGAAAGAGCGCTCCGAAACTCTTCCCCCCAAAAGATGGAGAAATCCACTCTATCCGCATCACGCCGCAGATGGGTCCCGATCAGAAGATCGTTTCTTACCACACAGTCGCCACGCGGTTCTCGCTTTCGCAACTGACAGATACCTTCGCACGGGGGCTCGGACGTGTATTTGTGAACGAGACAGGACTGAGCGGCGATTTCGATTTCACCCTGGACCTCACGCCGGATGACAGCCGGCCTAATCCCTTGGACCCGTCAATCCTCATCACGGCGATGCGGGAGCAGCTCGGGCTGTCGCTGAAGTCTCAAGATGCGCTGGTGGACTACTTCGTGATCGATAGCGCGGATAAGGTAGTAGCTGGAAACTAGTGCGTTGTGGTGCTCGTGTCTCCGGCTGTGCTGTTCAGACAGATTCGAACCCGTTGTCTCACATGATCGGTAGCAATTCCGCGAGGGTCGAAATGCGCGCCGACAGTCCTCAGCGTCGTTTTCCAGGGGGATCTCGAACGGCGATTCGACAATCTCCATGTGGATCTGGCGGTGCGGGCGCAGATTGAAGCCTAGCGAACCAGGCTGGCCGCCGCGGAAACCGAGGACGCGCGGGGACGGCATGCTATCGAGGAAGCGTTTGTCGCCGGCTTTCGCACCGTCTTGTGGCTCGCCGCGGGGCTGGCGATTGCGAGCGCCGTGAGCGCGGCAGCGCTGATAACCACTGAGAGCAATGAGCGGATACGGCACTCCTGTGCCTCAGAAAACACAGGTACGAAAAAGCGGTTCGAGTTTAGGTAATAGAGGAACCAAAAGTGAGTACACGGAGTCTAAGGCAGCATGCACCGGGGCTTTCTCTTCTCCGTTTTCGCCGCCGTAGGGCTGGCGCAGATTCCTCCGCAGCAGGACGATCCATTACAGGCCGCCGTCAGGGCTTACCAGAAGGCTCGTGAGCAAGGGCGATTCGACGAGGCTGTGACTCAAAGGGAATCGGCTCGAAATTTGCTCGATCAAATTCCAGCTGATTCTCCTCAACTTGGATACTCTGTTCGAAATGTCGCACAGATCTATCAAGGCGCCGGACTGATGCAACAAGCTGTAGCGATCACGCAGCAGGCATTAGCACGGGCAGCGGCGCCCGATGAGCGGATCCAGCTTTTGCAAATGATCGCCGATTTCTACCAGCAGGAACAGAATCTGCTCCAAGCCGTGGTGTATCGGGAAAAAGCCGTTGCGGTGCTGGACGAAGAAGCCGCAAAACCGGCTGTCCCCAACAATAAACCTGTGGCGCGCATTTACTCGCGAATAGGAAGTTTTCGGTCAGCGTTTGCGCCCGATGATAGCCGCATGTGGGCGTATCAGCAATTGGCCGACCTATACCAACAACTGGGCCGACCGGATGCTGTTGCGGCGATCACGAAGCGGATGCGTCTGATTGCGAAGGACTCTAATTCACTCGCGGCATTTTATCAGCAGCACGGTCAACCGGATGAAGCGGCCGCGATTTACAAGACGCAGGCGGCACAATCCGATCCAGCGCTTCGGGTCGGAGCGCTTCAATCCTTGGCGAATCTCTATCAGCAGGAACAGCGCTATGGGGACGCAGCGGACGCCTATCAACAGGCAATCGCGGCTCAGAATGCATCTGGGAAACCGGAACAGGGCATTTGGCTGGAAATCAATCTCGCAGGAATGCTGCATCGCGCCGGGAAGACCGAGACTGCGGATCAGGTTTACGAAAGAGTACTGGCCGAGACCAATCATGCGGCCGACGCGGTGTACCAGCAAGTCATCGTCAGCTACGCCAACTACCTTGGCGAGACAAAAAGGAACGCACAGAGTCAGGTTTTGTTGAACGACTATTTGACGAATCATCCCAATCTGTCGACGCAGGACCAGGGGAATCTGCTGATGCAGCTCTCGAATGCAGCGCGGCGCGGGGGCGATTCGAAGCTCGCCGAGGAGTATCAGCGCGCGGGCACGGAGAAATTCCAAGCTTCGCAGCAGCCCGTGCCGGAACAGATCCTGATTGGGAAGGTCCTTCAAGCGGCGCAGACCGCCGCGCAGACGGGCAAGTTCGATGAGGCATTCGGATTGAGCTTGGAAGCGATGGGCTCCGCGTCCCGAGCAGTCGATCGCGATCAGATCAGCTGGCAAATATCCAACATTGCTACCTCATTCTCCAACCAGAAACAATTTGAAAGGGCGGAGCAACTCTATCAACAAATGCTGGCACTTGTTGATAGCTGGTCGGCCGACAATCCGCAGTCCCTGATTACCGCGTTGCAAAACTATTCGCGATACCTGATGCTACAGCCGGCGCGTTGGAACGACGTTCCCGCTGTGATTAAGCGATATCGCGAAGTGGTGATTGCGGGGCACGGCACGGCTAGCGGTTCTCTCGAAGACGTATGCCGCCTCACGATCCAATATGAAAAAACGCAGGGCGCGCCGCAGGCAGCGCTCGCCACGGTGCAGGAGATGGTGGCTCTCGCGGAGTCGCTGAGCGGGAACACCAGCGTATTCTATTTGCGATCGGCGGAAGAACTCGGGCGCGAGTACCAATCCCTCGGCGATCTTGCGCGGGCTACAGCGATCTTCCGCCAGAATGTCACGATCGGGGACTTGGTTTTTCCGGCAGGCGACTTGCAGCGAGCTCACGTTCGAATAACCGCCGCCATGGCGCTGGCTCACCAGAAGCAGTTTGATGAAGCCGAAAGACTGGCGAGCGAGGCAAGCGCCATCGGTCAGGCAATGCGGCCTCCGCAAGGCGAGCAATTCGCCACCCAAATCGATCAAATTCGCAAATTGAGGTCAACCGCGGAAACTAGTGGAAAAAACCCATGGTTTACGCCATCTAAGCCGCAGGATTGATGCAACGTTCCCGTCTTACCTCAGACCTGGTATTTCCAGAAGCAACGCTCGGATCTGGGGTGAATCCGGAGGGGCAGAGCGGAATCTTCGATCCTTCCAAGTGGAAACAAAATGGTTCGCGCCCGGCAGGTGAAGGCGATACAAGCCATCGTCGAGCGAGTCGGCTACAACGGCACATCTCAATCCGGTTCCATGCGGCGGCGGGACCGGAGCCGCGGGGTGAGCGGAAGCCGCACCTATTTGAAGCCGAGGTTCTTTAGCAAGGCGTGGCCGAGGGCGTTTCCGTCGAGCGGAGGAGGTGGAGCGTCGCGTTCCTCTTTCTTTTTCAGTTGGGCTTCTTTTTGCTGTTTTGTCTTTTCCTCCAACGCGGCGAGCTGTCCGAAAACCGCGGCACGACGTGCAAGATCCGCGGCGTGCGCCGCCTTGAACTGTTCCTTACTCGCCGCGACAAATTCAAGTTTTTGCTTGATGTGGGGATCATTCGCCGCCGCCGGTATGCTAAGAACGTGGCTGGTAAACTTGTCTATCTCGGCAAACAGCTTGGCGATATCGACCGCGGGCACGGGAGCAGCGGTCCCGGCGGCGGATCCTTGAGCCTCTACAGCGGTCCCGGCGGCCCCAGCCTTGAGCGTAAACACGTAATCGCACGCCGGGCAGCAAATCCAGTTCCACATCCGGGCGATGCAGCCGTCCTTGATGCAGCCTAGGACCACGCCGGGTTCGAGGCCTGTGGGTTTGGCGCACCTGGGGCAATCGACGCTCGACAACATCGGCGTGCGGCAAAACTCGCAGGCCGGCTGCGGGGGTAGTCCTGCGGCGCCGATCGCGATCAGTACGCCTCCCGCAATCTCCGAGTTGGGAACCTGCGGCAGCCACAATTCGATTAACTCGGCATGAGACAAGCGGCGCGCCGCGCCAAAGAGAGGATCGTGAACCACAACATCCTTGTCATCGATATCAACCAGCACGGTGTAATGACCGGCGGCTGAATCGCGCCGCACGCGATGGTTCAGAATCGCGCGAACGCCAGCCGCACGGCAGATCCGCAGGACCTGCAAAGGATGCCGCGCCTGGATCGCGACGGCACGGAAGCCCCGGTTCAAGGCATTCTGGGCCATCAGGTAAGTCGTCGAAGAGACCTGGCCAAACCGGTTTTCCCTGGCGATCGCCGGCCGGATTTCGGCCTGCGCGATTTCCTTGCCGAAGGAGCGGTAGACCATGGTCAGACATGCCGCGCCGCAGCCGCGATTGGTCTGCGGATCGGACTGTTTCTCGTAGGGGATGACGATGGACGGCGTACTCATGAGTCTCACCCGCCAATCAGAACCGTGAAGCATCCCAGCACGATGGTCCCGCCGTGAACGGTTGGGTCCCCGAGGCGCGCGGCCGGCAGGCCCCCGATCAAGACGGTCATGGAGCCCATGACGATCATGTCGGGAGGACCAACGCAGATCGCCATGTCGGTCTGTCGCGCCGCCGGCAAGCCTCCGATCAGCACGGTCGGGCAACCGGGGGCAAGTATCGGTCCACCGACGTGCGGCACAAGTACAGTGACCATCGGACAGACGTGCAAATCCGTGAGGCGAGCGGCGGGCATTCCCATAATTTCCAATTTTCCTTATATCAGACGTCCCTCGGCGACCTGGATTGCGAGTTCCACATACGATCTTTGCGTCTTGGCGATCGCAGCCGGCTCGCCTTTTAGAGAAGCGACCTTGACTGCCCGGGCGACTGCCCCCTGCGGGGCAAATGGCGGCGGCGGTTTGAAGGGGAATTCGGGCGGATGGATGCTTCCGCCAGTCAGGCTCGCGGCCGTCGCCAAGGCGCCCGCGGGGGACATTGCGTCGGCCGATGCCGCGGGAGCTTTGGCCGCGGCCCGGTTTTCCTCGCTTGGCTGCATCACCCACTGGATGGCGGCCGTGGCGGCAGCTCGATCAGCTGGTTTGAGATCGTCGCCCAAGGCGTGCTGCATGCACAGACAGCCCCACCAGATTCCTTCGCGCACCGGCAGAGCATGCGCCATGAAGTCCATGGCGTCGAGATATTTCTTGTTCTCGATGAGAGCGGCCACAAAGGTCTGGGGATCCATGCCGTCGCGGAGCAGCTTCTTTGCCTCCTCCTTCAGCTCGAAGTTCGCGCAGATCTCCGCGGCGGTGGCTGCGCCGATCTTGACGAGCGGTCCGTGACTCACTTTGCCGATCCCTCCTGCGGGCTAGTTAATGGTGACAAGCGTTCCCGTGATTCCGACCGTCGCCAGTCCCTGGACTGTGATCTGGGCTCCCTGGATCGCGACCCCCGTGGGCGTTAGCGTGATCGAGCTCGCTCCACCCGCCACGGAAAGCGTGATCGAGGTCATACTTTTAATGGTGACCGTCCCGGTACCTCCGTCCACCACGATCGAGCCAGGCGACATTACGATCTGCTGGTCGACGTCGGGAATCAGGCCGCGCTGAATGGTGACGTTCTGCGCCTCCGACGCGATGATCTCGACCCCGTTGGTGGAGTCCGACGAGACGGGCGGGCTCAGGTCCGGAAGCGCCACGGGTCCACTCGTGACTCGCACCCCGTTGCATCCCCGGATGTCGACCGTCCCATCGTCAATGAATGCGCCGTCCAAGCCTCCACCGGCCAAGAGGATAATCCGGCTTTCGTTGTCCGTAGACGGCGGTATATTCTTCCAGCTGACGAGCGAGACCTGGTTTGCGCGAATCGCGTACGTGCCGTCGGCCGATATGACCCGATGGCCTCTGTCTTCTGAGCCGTCATCGCCGCCCGACCCGCCGCCGGGATTTTCGTCGTTTTCTTCCATGATCTGATCCCTCCCTGACTATTTGCTATCCGCGCTATCCCCTACTCCGGGTAGGTCTGTTAGCTCCGCTAACACCATCGCCGCGACTCCTACGAGGCCGAGCGCTATCTGCCCGGCACCGCTCCAGTTGGAACTGGCGACAGTAGAAGGCCCGTCGACTAGGTCTGCTGGGGCCGTAATAGGCCCGCCCGGGGTTATTGTCGTAGCTTTCCACAGCCCGAAAGACCCGTCGGCCTTAGCGTACGCTTTCTTTAATGCGTCAGCGCCGTACCAATCTTCCGTGTCGGCAATGTACTCCGCAAGCAGGATTGCGACCAGCATCACATCCGTGACGGCCTGATAGGAAAGTACAAATATAGCCCGTTCCTGGTCTCCCGATTCCTCACTGGCGAGCGCGGCAGCCTTCTGCGCCTCGGTAGTGGCATTCGTGTACTGCGAAACGTTATTCGATCCCTTCATCAGGTCATACCCAAACGAGAAAATCTCCGAGATCCAGCCCAGGGCGACACACAATATGCGAACCGGGTCCCCTTTTACGGAATGCTGTTTGTGAATCTCAACCTTCGGCGGTCCGATGGAGATTTCAAAGCTTTGGCCGAGCGTGAATTGGGCACTGGATCCAATGGTGAACTGCATGGCGCCCATGCCACCCCCAAGTGCCTGCGCCGCCCCCGCAGCTAAGGCGATGGGGGGGCCTGGCCACCCGATTGCCTTAGTTTCAGCGAGCAATGCACCAAGCGAGATGCACATCTGGAGGTTTTGGCCGAAGGTGATCGTGTGGGACACGGGACCGGCGGCCTGGAACTGGTCGCCGTAAGTAACGACCGAGTTCAGGCCCGTTATGCCAGCTGGGGTTGGGTCCGGCACCGGATTTCCCTCGTCAAAATTGGCGCCGCCGCCGCTGCCGCCTGTCACAGGGATGATCTTGCCGACGGTGAGCATGCTGGCGACCCCCACTCGTTCGCCCTTGCTGGCGCCGGCGTGGATCATCTTGTTTTTTTCGGAATTGAGGCTCAGATTATGCTCCGAGTGAATCGACAGATGTTCCTTGCCTTTTTCGTCATTGAAGACGATTCCGTTATAGTTCTGGTGCGCTGTACCGCTGACGCTGGCCGATTTGATTCCGGCGAGTTGCTTATTCTTGGGCAGCATGTACCACGGCATGTTGTCATGATTGTACAAGCTGCCGATGATCAGGGGCTGGTCCGGATCGCCCTCTTCGAAACTCACCACCACTTCGTGTCCGATGCGCGGCCAGAAAAATGCCCCCCATCCTTTCCCCGCCCAAACCTGCGCCACGCGCACCCAGCAGGAGCTGTTCGCATCCATTTTCCCTTCCCGATCCCAATGGAACTGTACCTTCACGCGGCCATATTTGTCGACGAAGATCTCCTCGCCGGGAGGGCCGACGACCGTGGCCGTCTGCATGCCCGCGATCTCCGGCACCGGTGTCACGCGCTGAGGGCGATAGCGCAGCACCTCCGGGATGCAGGTGAAGCGATTTTCGTATGTAAACGGGGATTCCGCCTGATCGCCGCGGTAGGACGCAGCATGGGCGTCATGATCGACGCGCATCAGCAGGTAGCTTGCGTCGGCGTCGAAATGCCGTTCGAGTGTGAACTTGTGTCCGGCGGTGAACTGGCCGCAGTCGCTTTTCCCTTCGATCAGGATTCCGTTCACCTCCTCCTGCTCCATGCGCAACCTGACGGTTCGGGTGCGATCCTCGAAAATGTGCGCGATGTCGGACGCGCGGTCTCCGCCGCTGGGATCGATGCCGTCGAAGCGCTGCGCGAAGCGGCCGGGATAGTCGTAAATTTCGAGAGCATCGTTGGCGAGGTTGAGCTTGTGGGAGATCTTGCCGACGGCAACGCTGACGATGGTCTTTTCCTTGGTTTCGAAATGGTTGGTTGGGACCTCGAAGCTGTAGTCCCACAGAGTGCATTCGCCGGCGCGCACCTCCTGGATCTTCTTCCAGGCGAATACGCGCAAATCGGACCGCACTTCGGCGGCTGCTTCCTCGTAGATCGCGGTGGATTGCGCCGGCAGGGCGGGGTGCTTGCTGATGTTGTCGGACACTATCATCTGATGATTGCCGTCGGAGTGTTTAAAGAAGTAATAAATTCCTTCTTCCTCCATCAGGCGGCTCGCAAAATCGAAATCGGATTCACGATATTGCACGCAGTAATCGCGCGGATAGTAGGTCCCGGTTATGTCGTAGCTGACATCGAATCCGATGAGCACCTGTTTGAGAATGTCGGGCACGGTGATTTGTTGAAAAATGCGGCTCCGGATCTTTTTCGTCAGCAGCCAGAGTTTGGGAACCACTTGCGCGCGGAAGTGCAGGAAGCTTTCATCGCGCGCGCCCTGGCTGAAACGCTTCACGATGCCGTTGAAATAACGTTTGCTCCCGTCCACCTGGCCCAATTCCACGGTCACGCTCTTACCAACGATGCCGTCGAAGCGGACCTCTTTCTTGAGGTCGGCGATCATCGCGACGTTAAACTTGAAGAGATGCGAGATTTCCTCGTGTCCGCGGAATCCGGTAATGAGCAGGACGTCCGCGCCCAGCGGAGTCGTAATCTTCAGCGGCCTGTCGGCCTGTGTATAACTCGCCACGGTGTCAACCTCCGAAATTTCTGCTTACGGGGGGGATTCTATCATGTACCGCGTAAATTGGTCTCCGAACGGATCAGGTGCGGCGGGAAAGGTGGTTAGTTGCAGGACTTGGCGATCTCAACGTCGAGCAACGAGGCAGAAGCCCATCGCGCCGACCTTGGGCGCCGTCTACTTGGCCTGGGACATGAGCGGTATCGACGATGTCGCGGACGCCCTTGTCCCGGTTATAGGGAGGGATCCTAAAGAGTGTGAGAAATGGCAAATCAGACGGACTGTAAACCCTAGATAATCTCGTACAATAGTCGGTCACACAAGGCAGTTTCCCAGCATATTTGATTGGAGTATACTAGGTCTATCTATGGAACGCAAAGAATCTCGGAACGAACTTCTACCTGGGACCCTTGACATGCTCGTGCTGAAAACTCTCACCCACGGGCATCTACACGGCTATGCCATCGCGCAACTCCTCCATCAGATCTCGGGGGACGTCCTGCAAGTGGAGGAGGGTTCGCTTTATCCGGCCTTGCAACGGCTGGAGCTCAAGGGATGGATCGAAGGGGATTGGGGCCTCTCGTCGAACAACCGGCGGGCGAGGTTCTATAAGCTGACTGCGGCGGGACGGAAACAGTTGTCGACAGAGACCAAGCAATACAAACAAATGGCGGGTGCGATCGCCCGAGTAATGGGAATTGCGTAGTCCCAGGCCGCTGGGTAATTGGAGGCGCCGGATTCGCTATTGGCTGAAACATCGTCTGCGCGCGCGGTTGCTGCGGGAAGAGATCGAGTTCCATTTGATGATGAAGGCGGATGAGCTCAGGGAGGCGGGAATGACCGAAGGCGACGCAAGGAACGAAGCCCGGCGGCAGTTCGGGAACGTAACGAAAAAGATGGAAGACTCGCGTTCCACTTGGATCGCACGCTGGATGAGCGACCTGGCGCAGGACGCTGCATTCGCGATTCGCACCTTTCGTAAGCAGCGCGCCTTTGCCGCGGTCGCGGTGATTTCGTCGGCACTCGGAATCGGAGCGTGCGCGACCATCTTCGGCATTGCGAACTTTGCGATGCTACGGCCGCTCGAAGTGCAGGAGCCGTCGCGGCTGATGAGCATCACGAGAGCCTATACCCGGACCGGGGAAGCCGGGGACACGATGTCTTACCCTAACTTCCTCGACGTGCGGGAGGCGCGCAGCTATCAAGGCATCGCGGGTTTCTTTCCGGTCGTTACAGCAACCATCAGCTCTTACGGCGAGCCGCAAAGATATTGGGGATCGATCGTCACAGCGAATTATTTCGATGTCGTGAAGCCGCGCTTCGCGCTCGGCCACGGCTTCGATGTGGCGCGCGACGATAAACGCGGGGAAGCGCCCGCCGTGGTTCTGAGCCACAACCTTTGGCAGGGACGATTCGGCGGCGATCCGAAAATCATCGGCAAGACCATCGAGATGAATAAGCTCAAAGCCACGGTGGTGGGTGTGACTGGTTTTGGTTTCCGTGGAACAGAACTCGCGTTGGTGTCCGATTTCTGGTGGCCGCTGTCGATGATCGGCCAAGTGAGCCTTCTAAACGGACCCAAGGACAGCATTACGGATCGCGATGAGGACTGGGTGTACGGCCTCGGCCGGCTGCGCGATGGAGTGGAACCAAAGGCGGCGACAGCAGAAGCTGAGGTGATCGGTCAGCGCCTGGCCGCGCAATATCCTGGCCCGAACCGGGACACGGGCCTTCACGTGGAAACCGCCGGCCAAGTGAACGCGGGCTTGCGCCGTCTGGTGCAAGTGTTCTTCCTGCTGCTAATGACCGTAACGATACTGGTGCTGCTCATTGCTTGCGCCAACGTCGCCAACCTGTTACTGGCGCGAGCCTCAGCGCGTCATAAAGAGATCGCCACCCGTCTCGCGATCGGAGCCGGACGCGGGCGGCTGTTGCGCCAATTGCTGACGGAGAGCGTGATGTTGGCGCTTGCCGGAGGCGCATGCGGCTATCTGCTCGCATTCTGGGCCGCATCGAACATTGGCAAATTCCGCCTTCCGTTTCCTATTCCGGTCGATTTATCGGTCACGCTCGACCATCGCGTGATGCTCTTTGCGGCGGCTCTCTCGGTGTTCACCGGAATCGTCTTCGGGCTCGCTCCGGCAGTGCGCGCTTCGAGGATGGATCTGACGGGCGCGCTAAAAGACGAATCCGCGATGATGGGATCTCTTCGTCGACTCAGTTTGCGAAATATTCTGGTCATGGGCCAGGTGGCCATCTGCATGGTTCTGCTAATCTGCTCTGGGTTGTTTTTGCGCAGCCTCCGTTCCTCGCGAACGATGAATACTGGCATGAAGAATCGGAACATACTTTGTCTGGCCTTCGATCCGGAGGTCGGCGGTCTTGCCGGGGCGCAGGTGGGGCAGTTCATGAAGTCGTTGATCTCGCGTGTGGAGGCGCTTCCTGGCGTTGAATCGGCCACACTGACGACGAATGTTCCGCTCAGCCTGGGAGGGATCGGAACGGGCGTCATTCCGGAAGACAAGATGGCCGAGCGCGACAAGAACCGGATTAACGCAGACCTTTACGGCGTCGCACCCCGCTTCTTCGAAACGCTGGGAATCCAGGTTCTGACAGGAGAGGACTTCCGCGCGGATGTCCCGGACTCCGAAGATGTGGCGATTATGAACGATGCTCTCGCGCAGAAAGCGTTCCCCCACCAGAATCCTATCGGACGCCGCGTTTCTCTCAAAGATCGAATGGTGCGGGTCATCGGTATAGTGGCAACGGCGAAATCGCGCAGCGTCGCCGAAGATCCAAGGCCGAGCGTTTACGTCCCGATCCGAAGCGCCCAAAACATCTTCGGTGTCACGCTCCTCGTCAAGACGAAAGGCGATCCGGCGAATTACGCAAACGCCGTACATGGGGCCGTGCGCGAGCTCGATCCGGCGATGGCGATTTTCGATGTGAGGACGATGGAAACGCATTTGACCAATGCCCTGATCCTGCCTCGAATGGGCGCCGTCATGCTCGGGCTGTGTGGACTGATGGGCCTGCTGATCTCCAGTGTGGGCTTATACGGCGTGGTGAGTTTCGTGGTGGCCAGGCGAACCAAGGAAATCGGTATTCGTATCGCGCTCGGCGCACGCCGGACCCAGGTCCTGGCAATGGTGCTGAGGCAGGGGTTCGCGCTCGTGGCCGTCGGCTGCGTGACCGGTCTGGCGGTAGCCCTCGCTGTAAGCCGTCTGGTGGCTGGGTTGCTCTATGGGATCAGTGCGACCGATGCGCTGACGTTCCTGCTCACACCGCTATTTCTGATCGCCGTTGCCTTGGTCGCCTGTTTGATTCCAGCTCGCAAGGCGGCCGGACTCGATCCAATCAATACGCTCCGCTACGAATAAGGCGATTATGTGCGTGACGCCGAGAATCTCGCTCTCATTGCCCCAAGTACTTTTCGAGCCAGCCGATCCAGCGGCGATCGATATCGCGGGAGTGAACGGGATCGCTTGGGCTGTGGCCCGTGACCGGATAGGCGATGAATTGCGTGGCGACGCCGTTGTCGACAAGTGTGTGGTAGAGCTGAAACGATTGTGTGATGGGAACGCGGTAGTCGCCGGTATCGGAGAGAATCAGGGTCGGCGCTTTGATCCGGTTGGCATACGTGATGGGCGACTGGTCGCGGTAGGCCTGGAGACGCTTCGTATCGGTATAAGGAGAGCCGCCGAAAGCGGTGGCGCGCCGCACGTTCGCGTCGCCGTAGTCATATTGATCCAGCCAATCCGTGACGGCCGCTCCGGCGACCGCGACTTTCCAGCGCGTGGGATAGTTTCCTAACAGCCACGTCGTCATGTAGCCGCCATAGGACCAGCCCGAGACGGCCATGCGGGAGGAATCGACGAAGCCGCGCTTTTCGAGAAGCGCCACGCCCGCCATCGTGTCGCGCCCGGGACCCGCGCCGGCGTCGTTCCAAATTGCCGACTGGATTTCGTTTCCAAGATTGTCGCTACCGCGGTAGTTGGGCTCAAAGACCACCCAACCTTGCGCGGCGAGCAACTGGGCGCGGCTCGAAAAGGCCTGCTTGGAAGCGGACCGCGGACCTCCGTGGACGTAGAGCACCAGCGGATACTTCTTGCTGGCGACGAAATCCGGTGGATAGGTAACAACGCCATCCAAGTGAAATTTGTCGCTTTCCCACTGCACCGTCTCCGTGCGGCCGAGTTCGATTGCGGCTATTTTCACGATTGAAATCCGTGATCCGCTGCGGCACGGCCGATGGCGACGCGAGGTAGTAGAGTTCGGCCGGACGCTCCGGCTCACTGCCGGTAAATGCCAACTCGCCGGCGGAGCCCATGGAGGCGTCCAGCCAGAACGGCGCGGTGGCGACGATCTTTCCCAGTTCGATTCGCCGAGGTCTTCCATCGATCGGCTGAACCCACAGGCCGGTCGTGGTTCCATCGTTGGCGCTTACCAGTAGCGACTTGCCGTCGGGCATCCACATGGCGCGCTGCACGTTGCGATCGACGGACCGGGTCACGCTGGCGGTATCCCCGCCAGTCGCGGGACCGACGTAAATCTCGTTCACGTTTTTGGTTTCACCGTCGCGCGGATACCAGTGCGCGATGTGGCTTCCATCCGGCGAAAACAAGGGCTGCGTTTCATTGCGCGTGCGGGTCGTGAGGGCGTGGAGTTCGCCGCTCTCCACATCCAGCAACTGGATGGCACTCTTGTCGGAATCCCCGGTATAGGGACTAACCACTTTTACGATCGCGAGGCGCTTCCCATCGGGCGACCAGGAAAGGGGCGACGAGGGCGCGCTGGGCGGAAGGCTGACGGGCAGAGTCCAGGCACCCGACGTTAGTTTCCGCGCGGTTCCTTTGCCGTCGGCGGAAACCAGCCAAACGTGTGCGGGGCGCGGCGCTTCCTGCAGAAGGTAGTGGTTGTTTTGAATTTCGAACGACCGGTTATGGCGCTCCTCGCCCGCGACTTTAGGAACGTCGTCGGTCGCGACGAAGGCGATTTCGTTGCGCGTTCCCGGCCTCCAGGCAAACTGTTGTATGCCGGTGGGCGATTTCGTAATCTGCCATGAATCGCCACCTGACATCGGCATGACGAATATCTGGGTCTTACCGTCGACGGAGGCCAGGAAGGCGATCCGCGCGCCGTCAGGGGACCAGCGGGCCTGCGCGAGTCCGCGTCGATCGTGAGTTAGAACGCGCTGCGCATGAGTTGCGACGTCGATCAAGACTAACTCCGGGTCATAGCGATCTTCTTCGTAGTTGGTACGCGACACAACGATCGCGATGGACTTGCCGTCGGGCGCGAGCTGCGGATCGGTCAGTCGAACGATCCGGCCGACGTGTTCGATCCCGAAACGTGCCGCCGAGAGCGTAAAGGCAGCGGCCAATAGCACGCTACTCCACCTGATGAATCGCATAGAGATCTCCTAAAATTGATTCCCGATTATGCCACGTCGGGACTATATGGAACAATCTTAGGCAAATGAACTCGTGCCCCGGGGCTTGGCGTGCGGAGGCAGGTAGTGAAATCGAACCAGGTAGATATTCTCCCCTTTACCGTGCTTTGCTACTTTGAGCAGATCGACGACACCGAGGAATCCAGACTCCCGCGCTAACATCGGAGTGATGTCTGGAAAACCGATCGGATCGATCGAATCCACCACGATCTCGCCTTCTTCCATACGGTACCGGTTTCCGACTTTGACATGGGGACGCTTCCATATACGAACGCTGCAAGTAATTTCTCCTCGACGAACGCCCTCGCGAAGCCGCTTGGTGAAAACCATGAAAGAAGTCTACATGCGAAAGAGAGGCCGCGTGTTTACTATCCTAGGAGCCCCGTTTGCAAGCAGTTCATTCATTTCGCAGGGCCACCATCGGATCGATGCGGGAGGCTCGAAAGGCAGGCAGGTATCCGGCGAGGAGGGCGCAGGCGATCAGGATCGCTACAGAGGCGCTAATCGCAAAAGGATCGTTAGGCTTGACGCCGAATAAGAATGACTTCAAGAAGGATGTGGTTTGGTACGCGGCCGCGAGCCCAATAAGTAGTCCGAACGCGGAAAGCGTCACGACTTCGCGCAGGATCATCCAGACAACGCGGCGGCGTGTGGCCCCCAGAGCCATTCGAATACCAATCTCTCCAGTGCGGCGCGCGACCGCGTAGGCCATGGTTCCATAGAGCCCGACGCAGGCCATCAGCAAGGCGAGGCCGCCGAAACAGGCGCAGAGTTGGGCGAACGTGCGCTCCTGCTGAATTGTCTGATCGATGCGGCGCGATTGCGTGGTCATGTCCGCCACGGGGACTTGCGGTCCAACCTGGTGAACGATCTGACGGACGGTGTTCGCCAGCGCCAGGGGATCGCCGGTGGCGCGTAATTCGAAGACCATCTCCTTAAGGCGTCGCGTCTTCGGGGTTTGAAGCCAGGATGTGTAAGTAACCGGCGGAATTTCACGCTTAAGAGAGTTGTAGCGAGCCGTCCGTGCCACACCGACGATTTCAATGTCCATTCCATTTGTCTTGCCGCCGAGACGGAAATGACGCCCGACTGGATTCTCACCGTGAAAGTACTTCTCCGCGAAAACTTGATTGACCACCCCCACGGCGGGAGCTCCATCCACATCGCGGTTGTTGATCGCCCGGCCGGCCAGGATGGGGATTTCCATGGTTTCAAAGAAAGTCGTGCCCACCTGTGCGATCGAGGTGTTCGGACCGCGCTGGCCCTCGGGAGGCTCCGGGATTCCGGGCACCGCGATGCTGGTACTGCTGCTCCAGCCGCCGACCAGCGGCATGTCGCTGCTGGTGGCGCTGCGCACACCGGGAATCGCCTGGAAGCGCTGTTCGAGTTCTAGGTAGAACTGCTTGAGCGCCGCGTCCTTGTATCCGGCTAGGGTGGCGTCGAGATTGAAAATCAGGATGTTCTCGGCGTTGAAGCCTAGATTCACCGAATGAAGATTCGTCACCGTGCGAACGAACAAACCGGCGGCGACAACGAGCAGGAGAGAAATTCCTATCTGCGCGACGACGAGGATCTGGCTTAACCCGAAGCGGACGCCAAAGCGGCGGGCCTTTCCATGCGACTCGCTGGCGCGGGTCTCTTTGAGCGCGGGTGTAATGTCGACCCTGGTTGCCTGAATCGCCGGTGCCAGGCCGAAGAAAACGCCACTAACGAGCGCGACCAGCAACGTGAACGAGAGCGCACGCCAATCGAGACCCACTTTTACCGTGAAGTTGTCGTTTCCATTGGACAGCAGGAGCAACAGGAATCGAACGCAGAGAGCGGCAACGCCGATACCCGCAAGGCCACTCAGAAGGGCGAGAACGACGCTCTCCGTCAGCAATTGACGGATGATGCGGAAACGGCCTGCCCCAAGACTGAGCCGCAGAGCGATCTCGCGACGCCTGCTCGCCGCCCGGGCCAGCAGCAGGTTTGCAATGTTGAAACAGGCGACCGCCAGAATCAGCCCCACCATGGCCATGAGAATCCACAGGGGCTTGGAATACTGGCGGCGCAGGGAATCGACGCCCGACCCACCTTCCTGAAGCCAGAGCGAGGGAAGGTCTGCCCGCTCTCTATCCTTGGTCGCCGTGCTCTCTACAAAGCCGTGGAAGGGACCGGCGAGCTGAGATTGCGCCTGCTTCAGTGTGACGCCATTTTTCAAACGTCCCATCAACTCAATCCAGTAGTACGTGCCTTCGTGGAACATGTCCGCGCCGCCGGGTTGGGGACGGGTGATGCCAATGTTTGCCATCGGAAGGAATACGCTGGGTTTGTTGTCGGGGGAGACGCCGAAGAACTCGGGAGCGGACACGCCAGCGATGGTGAATGATGTTCCGTTGATCTGAATGTGCTTGCCGACTGCCGCAGGGCTGGCTCCAAATCTCGTATGCCAGTAATCGCTAGTGATCACAGCAATGGGAGGGGCTCCGAGCCGATCGTCGCTTTGGTCGATCAGGCGTCCGGCGGCAGGCGGTATACCGAGTCCAGAGAAAAAGCCTCCCGTGACATATTGCCCGCTGGCAAGTTCGGCATTCCCGTCGATGACGAGATTCAGCCGTCCCCCACCGGCATGGCCAAACAGGGACGACAGCACGTCATTGTGATCGCGCAGGAGCTCGAATGCCGGATACGGAAAATTTGGGCTGGTGGTGCCGCCTCCGGGCTCATCGTAATTTGATCCCCAGTGATTGTGGACCACGGGCGCGTCCGATTTAGCTCGCCAGTTGAGGATCACCAATTCTTCAGCATGTTTTACGGGCAGTGCCCGAAGCATGACGCCGTCCATAAAACTATAGATTGCGGTATTTGCACCGATCCCCAGTGCGAGCGACAGAACCGCCATGCTTGTGAACAACTTGCTGCCCGCCATGCTGCGGAAGGTATACCGAATGTCCTGTGCGAATGGCTCCCAGAAATGCAATGTCGTCATATTGCTATCATCCTCCGCGTTCGGCGAGGTCGATCCATCGTTAGACGCTGCAGCATCCTCGCGGTTGTGCGGTTTTCTTTCAATTGTGGCACTTTAAACGTCTGACGGGCCCCAGCGCAGTTATGTTCAGATGATTTGAGATTGCCAGGCAACGAAACTGGATCTAGCGCCCCCCGGCGAGGGCGGCGCAAGCTTGGACTTATCTATCCAACGGACCATCGGGATCGTGGAGCCCCCGGTTCGCTCGCGGACTCCGCCTCGGATTCAGGCGCCAAACACCCATTCGTCAGCTCACGCCTTGTTCTTAAGGAGTCCCCGGCCGTCCATCCAATCGTAGAAGCGTTGAGGCCACTGGGCAATCGGCCCCTTCGTGGTTGCGCGCACGCCGAAGCCATGGCCGACGTTGGTATATACGTGCAACTCAGCCTGTGCCCCGGCCTTCTTCATGGCGATATAGAGTTCTGGAAGTCCCTGAGAAATATTCTGCCGGTCGTTTTCGCCGCAGACCAAGAACGCCGGTGGCATATCTTTTGAAAGCGGCATATCGCGAGGAATGGCAGGATACATCAGGCCGAAGAATCCAACCTTCGAACTCAAGCGGTCGATCGGATCTGATGCGGCAGGCGTTCCTTCATCCACGTGGGTCGCGGCCAGGGCAGCAAGTTCGCCACCCGCGGAGAAGCCGATCACACCGATGCGCGATGGATCGACGCCCCACTCCGAGGATTTGCTCTTAACAAGTTTGATGGCTCGTTGCGTATCTGAAAGAGAAGTTCCCGCGATCGTATAAGTCGAATCCTTTTCCCTGGCGAGACGGTACTTCAACACAAAGCCGGCGATCCCATGATCCTGGAGCCATTTTGCGATGTTGTACCCTTCGTGATCCATCCACAACGCGCTGTGTCCACCGCCGGGCGCGATGACGATACCAACCCCGGTTGCCGTCTCTTTCGAAGGCAGGTAGACCGTGATGGACGGCCTGTGGACATTCGAAATCACGTGATCGCCGGCCGGCTGGATGCGAACGGCTTCTTCGCCCGTCTTGCCTTCCGAGCCGGGCGCGCCGTCAGGCCAGAGGTAGACGACCGACGGTTCACTGGAAGCGGCAATCAGGCTTGAAACGAGCAGGATTGGAGTGATGTAGATGGCGGCGCGCATTGGTTGGTTCCTTTCGCGGCAAAGACTCAGTTAGGATACACCTCAGTTGGTTCGATTTGCCCAGCCTTTCGTATGGTTATCGGATCTGATCGAGCAGGTCTCGGGCTGCTTTAAAGGACGGGTTGAATTCGAGGGCTTTTTCGAGAACGGATCGGGCCTCCGCTTTCCGCCCCTCGTGCACCAGCGCCACTGCAAGATTCAAACGCACCAGCACCAGCGCGGGGCTGATTCGGAGCGCTTCTTTGAAGAGCTGGATCGCTTGTTCGTAATGGCCTTGCTCCATCTGATTTGCCCCGAGATTCATGGGCGCGCTGGACTGGGTGGGATCAACTGTGTGTAGTCGTTCATAGAGCAGCGCGGCGTTTCGATCGTCTTTTCGGGTCTTGTAAAGGTCGGCGAGATATGACAGTGTTTGAGGGTCGTCTGGATTTCGGCGCTCAGCTTCGCGAAGCAAGTCGAAGGCGCGGGCGCCGTAGGCCGCGTTTTGTTCGCGCAAGGCGACGATGGCGTAGGCGAGTCCCTGATCGCGGGGATCGGAAGGCGCTCCGCCGAATGCAACCAGCGGCGCGTCGGCTGATGGTTTCTGGTTGCGGGTAACGGAGCGCCGGGGGATGGAGTGGTCTGTGTAGACGACGTGGTCCGCATCGATGACGGAGCTAGAGGGCATGTGGCAGCCGATGCAATTCTCGCCGCGCTGGCACTCGGATGCGGCATGACAGGTCTCGCATTTCGATCGGAACCACGCGGCTTTTTCGGTAGGAGAGGGTACGAAGTGAGGATCGTGGCACGTGCCGCACCATAGCCGGTTTCCGCTTCCGCGGCTGCATGAGCTTTGGGCGAGGTTTTCCACGTGGCTGGTGACTTTCATGCCTGGCGTGGCGCGGACGAAGGCAACTGCGTAATCGGAGAGTTTGTCACTGGCGGTGAAGTCGAGCATTGATTTTCCGGCGCGCTCCACGCGGATCTCACCCGACAGATGGCACTGAGCGCAGACGCTGTCGCGTTGTTCGGCGGGCAGCGATGCAGGATTAACAATGTCCTTAGATTTGCCGCTGGCGGCATGCGCTGCGCCCGGGCCATGACAGCGTTCGCAGCCAACGCCGCTTTCAAGGAACGGCGGCGATTGGAAACCGTTTTGAGTACCTTGGACTGGTTGCACTCCGGTCGCGTGGCATTGGAGGCAGGCGGGCGCGATCGCTCTTGTTAGAAAAGGATACGAGTAGCGGTCGTAGCCCGGTGAAAGGCTCCAAGTGCGCGGGCGACTGTAATATGTGGCGGGGGCTTCGTAGAGAAAGCCATCGATCGAGATGAGATAGCTTCGCGCCGTTGCTCCCGATCCGACGAAATAAGCCAGTTCGCGACGTTCCGTTTTATCGGTTTTCCGGAACTCGAGAAATAACTTCTGGTCTTGATGGACGATTGCATATTGATAACCGGAATTACCGGAGAACGACGCTTTTCCGGAGATCGGGTTGGACCCGGCAGGGCCGCTGCTCAATGCCATCGGGGTAGTGGAATATTTTCGATAAATCTCCGCGTGGCAGGCAGCACATGCCTTGGAGCCGACCCATGCTGCGTCCGCCGCTGGTAGTGGGATGGTGCAGATCACCAAGAGCCATTGACGCCTCGTCACCGGATCTCCAGTTCGCGCAGTGCCTGATTTGCGGGGACGCTTTTCGGCTTACGCACCAGCAGCGGTTCGAGTACCGATCGGGCGGCCTCGCGATTGTCGAGCCGAGCATACAAGGTGGCGAGGTTCAGATAAAGCGATTCTTCGTCCGGCGCGATTTCGATGCCATAACGCAGCGCGGCGATGGCGTCGTTCGATTGACCGGACCGTACGTAGAGCAACGCAAGATTATTGATCGCAGGCGCGTAGTCCCGGCGAGCCTCGACCGCGCGTTGGAACCATTCTCGGGCTTCGCGATCGTGACCATCGCGGCCAAGCAATTCGCCGATCAGATTCGCGGCAACGGCATCTTGCGGATTGATTTTGAGCGCGCGGTGGAATAGTTTCTCACCAGTGTCGCGATCGCCCAGCGCCACGTGCGCCTGACCGGCGTTCACGAGGGCGGAAGTCATCGCTGGTTGCAGCGCAATCGCCTTGTTGAAATCGCCCAGCGCAGCCTTTAGATTGCCTGCTCCGACCTTGGCCGCTCCCAGGCTGTTCCATCCGTCGGCGGAATCGGGTGCTTTTGCCAAGCCCTTCTCGAAATAGCCGCGCGCGCGATCCCAGCGTTCGGCCTGCAGGTGAATTTTGCCGATCGCGAAGAGTACCTTGTCGCTGTCTTGAGGAGCTTCCTCCAAATATCTAAGGGCGTGTTCGGGATAGCCGGCGGCGAAAAAAGCAGCGCCCAGCGCTGTGTAGTTGCGAGTGGGCTCGGTATAATATTGACCGCGCGCCGGAAGCGCCAAGGCGAGCCTTCCGGGATCTTTAAGGCGGTTAAGATCGGCGGGATCCGGCGGTGAGAAGTAAATCTTGTGCGCGCGGGCGCGGTCGTCGACGAGAAACCAGATAGGCAGCTTTAAGTCCGCCGCGCGATCGAAAAGGTAGCGGCAGAACAGGCCGTACCAAACGGCGCGGTCGCCGGAGAGATTCGATAGCCGGAGAAAGCCCGGGGGCGCTGGCTCGGGAAGGGGGATGGGCTTCAGAAGCCAGGTATCGGCGAACTGCGGCTCGCTATCGCCGGGAACTGTGCCTGCGGGAAGCTCCACACGCGGCGCGAACGCCATCGCGCGGAATTTCGGCGAGCCTTCTTCGATTCCGTAACAGAAGCCGCACGCCAGCCCGTGAAACTCCTGGCGTTCGCCGGATGGCCAGACGATGCGCACAACGTTCGCGGTTTCGTTGCCGCCGAGTCCGAAGTGGACGACCTTCGTGTGCTGCGAAAGGTATCCCGAACCTGCCGCGACGAACTTTACCTTGCCGTCCACGTCCACTCTTGCGCCGATGGCATCGCGGTTTGACTTGACACCTCTCAGACGGAAGGCGATCGATCTGCGTGTCTTGGCGCAATTGTTCTGGAAAACGCGGACCTGCGGTCCGAGACGGCTCTTCAGCAGCAGATCGAGATTACCGTCGCCATCGAGATCGGTGACAGCGAAGGCGCGGCTGTCATCCGCGAAATCGAGGCCGCTCACTCCTGAGAAATCGTAATATTTTCCGCCGCGGCGAACATAGAATACGTTCGGCTGGCGTCCCGCCTCGCTGTACTTTTCGTGTACCGCGTGACTGAGCGCGTTCCAACCATTCTCATACGCGAGATCGGGCTTGGCGGTAGCGGGTGATGCCGCCGCAACTTTGCGCCAGAAGAAGCTCTCGAGGTCGGTTTCCGATGAGTTGGTCAGCATTCCTGTGGTGATGAAGATCTCCGGAACGCCATCGTTGTCGAAATCGATACCATCGGCGGCCCAGGCCCAACGCCCCATCTCGACGCCTTCTGTCGCGCCGGTTTCCTCGAAGGTGCCGTCGCCTTTATTGCGAAAGAGCGAGTTTCCCTTTGCGTGACGCCGCCAGGCTTCCGGAGGCTGCAGTGATTTTTGGGAAACGATGCGCTGACCGGCATCGCTCCACATGTTCGAGACATATAGGTCCGGGCGGCCATCGCCGTCGTAGTCGAACCATGCGGCGCTCATGCCGTCGCCGATATCTTCCACACCGGCTTCGGCCGCTACGTCGCGAAATTTGCCGCCGTGATTCCGATACAGGTTCTTTCTGCCGAAATCGTTCGCGACGTAGAGGTCGGGCCAGCCGTCGCCATTGTAGTCGCACCAGGCGGGGGCGAAACTGAACCGGTTGTTGTTGTGATTAAGGCCGACGGACTCCGTGACGTCGAGCAACATTCCGCTTCCGTCCTCTGCGAGCTCATTATGAAAGAGGAAGTTCGCCGGTCCGTTTTGTGCGTCGTAATAAGGACTGGGATAGCGATACTGGTTTCCATCTCGAAAGAAGGAGTACGTGCAGAGATAGAGATCGACGCGGCCGTCGCGATCGTAATCGGCAGCGGCCATTCCAGTGAAGCTGCCTTGCGGGGTAGTGCGGAAGCGGAACGCCCCTGGCTTGTGCGCAAAGCGCCCCCCACCCTGGTTGATGAAGAGCAGCGGGCCATCGGGTCTTAGCACCACAAGATCCTGGTGGCCGGAATTGCGGAGATCGACGAACAAAGCGGAGGAGGTCGGATCGAGGACGTCAACGCCGCTTTTCTCCGTGATGTCTTCGAGCACGCCGCCCCCAAGATTCTTGTAGAGGCGATTCGGAAGTCCGCCCGGCTGGCAGATATAGATCTCGTCCATGCCGTCGCCATCGATGTCGCCCACCGCGATTCCGTTGTGGCCGTGGACGTCGATTCCAGAGGCGGCATCGAGATGCACACGCCAATATGGAATGCCGTGGCGAAGCTGGCGGTCGAAGGAATCGACTCCCTGAAAGGCGTGCGCCGTGAACTCGCGAAAAAGCGGGGCGGGTGCTGTGACCACGGTCTCTTCGATGGGAGAAAACTCCGTGAGTTGCGCGCCTGCCCATTTCTGTTTCCAAATGCCGACTCGGTATTGATTGGTGGAGGCGATTTCGTAGCGTATTCTGTTATCGGGCAACACATAGAAACGCGCTGCCCGGATAGGCCGCATGGAATCGAGCCATTTTTCAAATCCAGCGGCGATATCCGATGCTGAACTGTCGTACTCGGCTTTGGATACTCCGTCGGCAACGGCAGCGTAGCCAGCAGGAAGCGGCGAGATGCCGCGCAGACGCGGTACGCATGGGAGCGTGCGAGTCTCCGGAAGCCGCTTCAGGTAGGAGGCGATTTCGAAGGCTTCTTTTTCGAGAGGAAATTCGTCGTGCCCCGGTTCAATGTCGCGCAGCAACGCCTCGTACGGGTTGGAGGGGTGAATCACTTCCACTGCAAGCGCCGGAGCCGGCTTGAGTAAACTTGCTACCGCGACAGTCCCGATAAAACGACGACGGTTCATCCCTTGTCAGGCATTCTATCCGTTTCAGAATCGCGAAAAGCGGTCGAAAACCGAGAGGACGGGGAGGGCGTTGTAATGGCTATCGAACATCCCTCGCCGCATCAGGCCGCCCGTCACGGCAGGTTCCCACCAGAAGACGCCCTTTCCGAGTCCATCGGGGGTGGCGAGTATCATCCGATTCAGTTCGTTTAAGAAGTCGCTCTGACCTTCGGGCGTTTCGGGGAACGGCGCGGGCTTCTTTGTGTATTCGCCCGGGGTCCAGTTATAAGCCGCCTCGACCACAATGATGTCCTTATGGTACTCGTGAGCCATGAAGACAAGATTGTCGTGCAGGTCGAGCATGCTGCCGTGCCACCAAGGATAGTAAGACTGGCCGATTACGTCGTAGTCCACGCGATAAGTATTCAGCTTGTCGAAGAAGGCCTTTGTCTTGGCTTTGTCGCCGCCTTTATCGATATGAATCATGATGCGCGGCTTGGGGTTGTTGCCCTTACCCGCCTCGACGCCAGCGATACCAGCTTTGATGAGTGCCGCGAAGTTATCCCAACCTTGCGGCAATCGGCCGTCCGGCCACATCATGCCATTGGTGATCTCATTGCCGATTTGCACCATATCCGGAAGCAAACCCGCATCGCGGAATGCGGCTATGGTCTGGCTGGTGTAATCGAAGACCGCATCTACCAACTGTCTGTGTGTCATGTTCGCCCAGGCTTTTGGGATAAATTGCTTCCCCGGGTCGGCCCAGGTATCTGAGTAGTGATAGTCGAGCAGGAACTTGTAGCCTAACTTCTTAGCTGCTTGGGCGCAGGCTATCGTGTACTGCAGATTATTGGGTAACTCCGTCGGCGTGTGGAAGAGACGGAGGCGAATCCAGTTGTAGCCGTGGTCCTTGAAAATCTGTAGTCCCGGAGTCGGCTTGCCGTTGTCCTGGAACTGAGTGCCGCGATCCTCCGCTTGTTTGAGGAACGACAGGTCCGCACCCACGGCGTAATCAGCCGCCTCAATCTGGCAAGCCGCCCCACAAACGAAGAGCGCGGTGAGAACCGTCATGTGGTTCATCGATTAGAACGTGAAACGAGCTACAATCTGGCCGTTGCGAGGCTGAGCGGCTAACCCCGTGTAGCTGATGGCTCCGAATCCCGAAGGAGAAGTGCCACCCGCGTTACAGCTATTGGTGCCCGCGGCAATGGTGCCGTTGGTGCAGCTCCGCGTGCCCTGCGGGCTGGTTACGGTCGGATTGTTAAGATAGGTGCGGTTGAAAACATTGAAGAACTCCGCGCGAAGCTGTAGAGACATCTTTTCGTGAACGCGGAATGTACGACCGATGTTTATCGATTCGCTTGGGCGGCGCTCATACCGATAATCGGTGTAGTAAGGCGCCGAGGTACCCCATTGGCCCAGCGGCGGATTGGTCCACGCCGCCGGGTTCAGAATGAACTGCCCGGTTGGGTTGATGCAATGGCAGTTGGGATTCTCGAGGAACAGAGCCTGACCGGGAACGCGGCTCTCAACGGTATTCTGGCCGTACCAACTGTTTTGGTTATTGGACGATGTCGGCACGGGAATCGGAGCTCCCGCCGAATAGAGGAACAACCCGCCAATATTCCATCCCGCAATCGCGGTCTTCAGGTACTTGTTGGTGATCAGCCCGTACTTCTGCACCTCGTAGCTAAAACCGGTGTTGAAGATGAACGGGATATCATTGCCCGTGATGCTCTTCCCGTTCCCGCGGTTGAAGATATTGTTGATCGTGGCTGATGAGGCGTTGAAAGAACCCGCCGGATTCGCTTCCGTCCTGGACCAAGTGAACGCGGACGTGACTGACAAGCCGTGAGAATAGCGCTTGTTGGCCTTCACCTGCAGCGAGTTGTACCAACTATCGCCCAGGGGCGCCCCGATGACATTAGTAGAGCCGCTGACCTGCGGGAAAGGCCGCAGCGCCTGGAGAACCGTCTGGGTCATCGGAAACGTTGGATACGGGATCGGAACTCCGGAAGCTTTTCCGAGAGTGCTGCCCAAAGTTGAGCTAAGTGTCGCCTGACCGGCCGCAGTGGTTGGATCGATACCGTACTTGGCGAAGCTCGCCGGGTTCGGTGTGTTGAGGCCGCCGAGGAGACCGTTGTTGTTCTCCCATGCACCGCGATTACCGACGTAGTTGGCCTCGATAGTGAGATCCCGCACGACCTCCCGTTGTAGCCCGATGCTCCACTGAAGTATCCGAGCCGGCCGGTCGGCGTGCGGATCGATATAAAAGTTAGGCGAACTCGGTGCGCCGCTAGGACTGGAGAAAAGCCCCGGATTCAGCGTCGCATTCGTCAATTGCGTCGGGTCGTAGTGCAGCCCCCCGGCGAGCGTGGCTGCCGGTACGCCGAAGGATGTGCTGGGAAACTGGATCTGGTTGTAACCGACGCCCAGCAGCGCATTGTTCGTGATGTAGTTGAACGTCGAGATAGGCGCATAGCTAACACCCGCGCCGGCCCGGAAGACGGTTTTGGAATTGAGTTGGTAAGCCCCCCCGACCCGCGGCCCGATGGCATACGGATAAGGTTTTTCAAAGCTGCAATTGCAGCGGCCCGGGCCGTTGCCTTCATACACCAGTCCTCCAGGTATGTTGTTGACCACCGGGTTGGGCGTGTTCGGTCCGAACTCGACCCACCGGTTGTGGATTTCGTGGCCCCAATCCTCCTGATCCCATCGCAACCCGTAATCGAGCGTCAGCTTGCGCGTGATCTTCCAGGTGTCCTGGAGATAAAGGCCCCATGCCTGCTTGCGAAGTTGCGGATCGGAAACGGCGTTGACGTAGGTCGTGGCAGGGCTGATCCCGGAACCGCCTGGGCCGTCTAACAGGCCAAGAAGAAAGCTGGCATAGGCATTTCCGACCGAACCGGAATTGCCATTCGCGCTGAAGCTGTTGGTCGAAAGGTAGGGATCGCCGGTTTCGGCGGGATTGAATTGGAGATTGCCCTGCGATCCTCTCGAATTCCGGTCTTCCCAACTGTTCAGGCGCCACTCGCCACCCAATTTATAAGTGTGGTTGCCGTGCACCCAGGAACCTGACGCGACGGCGGTGAACGTACCGTCATAGTAGTGATTGGCGTTGCTGGGCCCAAAGCCCGTGCTCAGGCCATTGATGCGGGGGAAGCCGCCGGGATTCGTGGCGCTTCCGGCGAATCCCAGGCCGGCCGCGTCAAACTGAAGTACTTGCGGGGGCGAACTGTCGGGGTTGTAGAACCGCTGATAACCGACGCCCAGGTGGAGCAGCATGGTGGGCGTGATCGATTTATCGTAGCTCAGGCGGGGAACGGTGCCATAGATCGATTGCACGCGTACACCCGAAATCGGGTACGGCAAGCTGTCGTTCGAAGTCAACTGATTCGTGGTCAGTTTGTTGAAGTAGAACGATAATCTGGAATTGTCGGGCAGCACTTGGTCCACCTTGATGGTGAAGGCCTGCTGATTATTGGGAGTCGGCGACAACTGTACGTAGTTGGCTGTAGGATTGGCGTTGCTCACCGCTGGCATCAGATTCTGAATCTTGATCGCAACGGGATCGAAGCTGCTTAACGGAATCTTGTTCCCGGGGAAGGGAAACGTACTGATCTGACCGTTCGGATAGGTTTTGCGTGTGCCCGGATCGTAGATCGCGCCATTCAGAATCCCCGCTCCCGTGTTGGGATCGGTACCGATCGTCTGTGCGGGGAAGATGGTTTTGTCACTAAAGTCGCCGCCTCGCATCGCGGTGGTGGGCAGTGAGAGGAAGGACGATCCGTTGGGATAAGTAACGTTGCGAAAGACCTCTTCGCTCACGAAAAAGAACGACTTGTTTCTGCCGTTATACACTTTCGGAATCCATACCGGACCACCCAAGGTGCCGCCGAAGTCGTTCTTGCGGCTTCGCGGGTTGGTGGAGGGAACGGTGGGAGTGAAATACGGACGATGGGCGTCCAGATCTTCGTTGGTCCAGTATTCGTAGCCGGCGCCGTGGAACTGGTTGGTTCCCGATTTCGTGGTGAAATTATAGAATCCGCCGCCCACCTGGCTGAACTCCGCGGCGAAGGTGCTGGTTTGCAGCGAGAATTCCTCAATCGAGTCGACCGAGGCGTGCGACACCGTTGAGGTCCAGTTGGGGTCGTTCTGGCTGGTTGAATCCTGACCCTCCACCTGCACGCGGAAGGTGCCGGTCGGCAGCCCATTGATAGCCGCCGTGTCGGCCCCAGTGCCCGTGACGCCGGGCGACAACATGTTAAACGCGAACGGACTTCGGATGTTGCCGTTACTTCCACCGCCACCGCCGAAGTTCAGCGGTAGTTCATTGATGCGATCTGTTTGAATAATGGTGCTCTGTTCCGCGGATTCCGTTTTAAGCTGCGGCGCCTCCGCAGTGATGGTCACTGTGTCCGAAGTCGAGCCAATCTGGAGATCGACGTCGACACGATTGGTCGTCGCCACTTGCACTTCAATGTTTTCCTGGACGAATCTCTTGAAACCCTTTACTTCGACGGTGAGAGTGTAAAATCCCGCGGTCAGCGAAGGAATGGTGTAGTTGCCGGTGGCAGTCGTGGCAGTCTTCGATACCGCCCCAGTGCCCTTGTTGGTGGCGATGACCGGCGCGTTTGGGACGACCGCATGCGCCTGATCCTTGATCTCACCGGTGATGGTTCCGCGATCGTTCTGGGCAAACACGGCCAGAGTCGATGTGAAAAAAAGAACTGCGGAGACGAGCCGCATAACTAGACCTCCCGTAAGCCCCTCGGTTGAAACGAGCCGTTCCAGAGACCTTATCACTAAACAAAAGAAGAATCACCATTCTTTAGTTGGGGATGTAGCACCATTCCGGTGTGGGGCGGACCCCCTGGTCCGGCTCCGATAACGCACTCAAACCGGAGACACCAGAAGATACAATGAATACTCGTGCTCCCTCGTTCGGACAAGATCCGCGTTCTGATCGTGGACGACCACCCGGTGGTGTGCCGGGGGCTTGCCGCAATCATCCAGACCGAGCATGGGATGTCCGTCGTCGGCCAGGCTTTCAACGGCGTGCAGGCGGTGCAGATGTTTCAAAAGCATCAGCCCGACGTAACCCTGATGGATCTGCGCATGCCGCTCATGACTGGTGTCGAAGCCATCCGTACCATTCGAGAGACCCGTCCAACCGCGGCATTCGTCGTCCTCACGACCTATCATGGCGACGAAGATATTCACCGGGCCCTGAAAGCGGGCGCTCAATCCTATCTGCTCAAAGGGATGTCGGACCACGAACTGCTCGGAGCGATCCGCAACGTGCATGCCGGTCTGCGCTACTTGCCGCAGCCGGTTCTCGATTCCCTCGCCAACCGCCCGCCAAAATCCGAACTAACAGACCGTGAGCTGCAGATCCTGAAGCTGATTGTCAAAGGCATGAGTAATCGCCAGATTGCGGAATCGCTCGGCATAACGGAACCCACCGTCAAGTGGCATGTGAACATCCTGCTCAGCCGCCTCAATGTCAGCGATCGAACCCAGGCGGCAGTTGCCGCTCTTCAGCGCGGCATTGTGGAGTTCTAGTGTCCTGACCCTAAGTGGGGCGGACCCCCTGGTCCGCGGCCGACGCCCTCGTCGGCCTCTTGTTGCAGCCGAACAGATGGACCAGGGGGTCGGCGCGGACGGCGGCCTCCGCCCCACAGCGATTTATATCGCGGACTCTAGAGTCAGGACGGCGGCTCCGCGTGGCTACTGAACCGCCATGCGTAAGCGTGCGGGCAGACGTGCTATGACCCGAATGACTTACGATGTTGTCCCATGCGCCTGAAAAAGCACCGTCACCACAGTGCCCTCCCCCGGCCGGCTGTCGAGCGTAAACTCCCCACCCAGTTGCTCAACGCGTTCGCGCATTCCGATTATCCCGAAGTGACCATGTGACTCCAAGGTCGCGAAATCCGAATCAAAGCCTTTTCCATCATCGCGCACCTCCATACGCGCTCCCACCCCTTCGAACGCGATTCGTACGGAGATCAGCGCCGGGTGCCCATGCGATACGGAATTGCGCAATGCCTCCCGTCCTACCAGCAGTAGCGTGCGGTCCATCAGCGGGTCAAGCGGTATCCGTTCGCCCTCAATTTCAGTTTCCACTTTGGCGCCGAACTCATCCCCGAGTTTTCGCGCCAAATCGAACAGATCGATGATGGGAGAATGATCGATGGGAGAATGATCGCCGCTGGAATGCCGCAGGTCCCACACCGCCTGCCGCGCCTCTTCGAGCGTCTCCTTGATCTGCGAACGCGCATGAGCCAGCAACTGCGCCGCCTCCGCGATGTTCGTGCGCTGGAATCGCGCGACCGCTTCGAGCAACGTGGAGACGCCTACGCAGCTCTGAATCACAGTGTCATGCATCTCTCGCGCCAGCCGTGTGCGTTCGTTCAACAACAGCGTGAATCGCGTGTTCGTTTGCCGGGCATATATCCTCATCCCGGCCCAGACGGCGCCCATCAGCAGAGCCGCGAGAAGCGAGTAAAACCATCCGGTCTGGTGAAATGCCGGTTTGTAGTAGATCGATATCGACGCCTCCGAAGAAGCGCTCGCGGCGCCGGCATCTTCTGCCATCACTCGAAACTTATAGTGTCCCGGTGGAAGATTCGAATAGTACGCCGAGCGCGAACGCGTCGCCGTGATCCATGAATCGTCGACGCCTTCCAGTTTGTAACGGAAACTCACCTGCTGCTGAGCAATGAGATCGCAGGCGGTGAAATCAATCTGCAGTCTGCCGCGGCCTGGGGGAATCACCACATCCCCAGTCAGCGGAAGATTCGTATCTGCGGTCGATATGCTTTCTATCAGAACAGGCCCAGGCCGGCGCTCGGGCAGATGTGCCGGGTCCAATTGAACCGCTCCGCGTGCGCTCGGAAACCACAGCTCCCCTGAAGTTCTGCGGCAGCCGGCCGGCTGAATGCCGCCGTGCATCTGGCCGGTCGCCATGCCGTCCGAGCTTCCGTACGCAACTGCGTGAACCGATTGAGCCGCTCCCCGTGAGAACGCGTCAAGTTCCACGCGCCGGACATAGGAGACGCCTACCGGACTGCTCAACCACAGCCGGCCTCGACGATCGTCGACAATCTGGTAAATCGAGTTACTGGCCAATCCATCCCGGGTCGTGAATCTGGTCGTCCTGCCGTCCCTGACCAATAACAGGCCGCCGCCACGAGATCCGATCCACAGGTTTTTACCATCGATATAAAGTGACCAGATTTTCTCGTGAATCAAATCGGCGAAAGCTGAATCCTTGATGATGTGTCCGTCGTGAATCCTGTTCAGGCCCGCGTCGGTCCCGGCAAGAATGTCGCCATCGGCGGTCTCGGCCAGGCATCGCACGCTCGGATAAGACAGACCCTCCTCAAGGTAGTAGTTCGTGAATCCGCTTCCATCCCATCTGCTGATCCCGCTTCCGGTCGCCAGCCAAATCATTCCTCGCGAGTCCTCAAAGATCTGCCGGATGGAATCGCTGCGAAGCCCATCTTTTTGCGAATAACGAGTAGCTTTGCTCCGTGACAAATGAACCACGCCCGCGCCGGTGGTGCCGAACCAATAACTACCGTGGCTATCCTCGAACACCGTTCTGAATCTCAAATCCCGCACGGGCGGCGGAAGGTAGTATCGTTCAGGAGTGATGCGGTTGAGCCGGTATAGCTGTCCCGAATAAGTGACGATCCAGAGCCCTGCCCTCGCGATCCTCGTAGGTCGTCGAAACGTTGTCATCCAGTAGCCCCTCTGACCCTGATAATGCCGCCGTCAATGTGGTTGCCACAGCCGGGCTCAGCCGTGCCAGACCATCCTGTGCGCCCACCCATATGTCGTGCTGCCGGTCTTCGAACAGCAGCAGAACCGTATTGTCCGGAATGACCGAGGGCGCCGGATACGCGGTGCTTCGGCCGTTGCTCAGATTTACGGACACCAATCCCTTACCCACCGTGCCGATCCAGAGATTTCCCGAGGCGTCCTTATGTAACGAACTGATCGGAAGGTCCGGAATTGTGATCCGAGGAACGCCGCATCCGTCCGCGATTAATCCTTCACGAACCAGCGAGACAGTGAGGCTCGCCGCACCGGGTGGAGGATCGCAAGGTGCGCGTTTCAGTCTTTCTCCGTCGAACTCCAGCAATCCCGCGCCGCTCGCGACCCATATCTTGCCGGTTGCATCTTCGGCGATCGAAATGACCGATGCCAGAGGAATTTCCGTGGTACCGTCAACGCGAACGAAACCGCGATTCGCGGAGCGGAAGAAACCCCTGTCCGTCCCGACCCATAACGTGCCGGAGCGATCCAGATGAATCGCGCGGATAAAGCCGTTGGTCAGTCCGTCCTTCTCCCCAAACGCCTGGAAAACTCCGCGCGCGTAGTGCAGCAGGCCTCCGCCTTCTGTCCCGATCCAGAGCGACCCATCCGGCGCGGCCTCCAGCGATTGAATGCTGTTGTCGGTAATCGCAGCGGTGTTGGAGCGGTCGAATATGACGAAGCGAACGCCATCGAAGCGCGCCAGCCCCTCCGAAGTGCCGACCCAAAGATAGCCCTCCGGAGTTTGCGCAATGGACTGAACCCGGTTCTGCGGAAGCCCGTCCTCTGTTCGCCAGATTCTGTGGCTATAGTCGAACAGGAAGACCAGAACAAGGCAAATTATGGTCAATTAAGGCTCCGTCGAAGCACTTTTCTTGACGTTTTAAGGCGTTCTAAGGCTCACTAAGTCGGTGATTACTTCGCCGCGCACTTCCGTCAAGCGCTCCTTGCGTCCCAAGTGCATATAGCTTAGCGCATCCTGATTCAGCCCGAGCTGATACAAGATTGTCGTATGCAAATCGCGGAAATGCACCGGTTTCTCGATTGCTTTGAGGCCGATAGCATCCGTAGCCCCATAAACCGTGCCGCCTTTAAACCCACCGCCCGCAACCCACATCGAAAACCCCGTATTGTGGTGGTCGCGTCCCTTGCCTTTTTCCGATTCGGGCGACCGGCCAAACTCGCCGCCCCAGAGCACGATCGTTGAATCGAGCAACCCCCGTCTTTTCAAATCCTTGATGAGAGCAGCGACCGGCCTGTCGGTCCAGCTCGCCATGCGCAGGTGGTTGTCTTCGATATCGGAATGGGCGTCCCACTCCGCCTCGGGACCGCCTCCGCCTGATACAACACATACAAAACGAACGCCGTTCTCCACCATTCGCCGCGCCATCAGGCAGCGGCGTCCGTAATCGTCAGTCTTCGGATCGCCTACGCCGTACATATCGAGGGTTTCCTTGGATTCTGTGTTTAAATCGAATACTTTGGGCGCTTCGGTCTGCATCTTGAAGGCAGTATCGTAAGCTGCCATGCGCGCTGCGAATTCCGGATCTTCACCCACCATTGTTGCCTTGTTCAAATCTTTCAGCAGCGAGATGCTGCGGCGGCGTTCCTCGAGTGTTAATCCTTTCGGAAGATCCAGATTCAATACCGGCTTGTTTCCCGGCCGGAACATCGTGGGCTGATAGACCGACGGCAGGAATCCGTTGGTGTACATCGGAACGCCCGCTTCCTGCGCTCCGTGCGAATCCGGCATCACCACGTACGCGGGGAGATTTTCCGCCTCCGATCCCAGGCCATATACGATCCAACTGCCCATCGCCGGAAAACCGGGAATAATGCGGCCGGTCATCATCTGATACTGGGCCGCCGAGTGAACCACCATATCGCCGTACATCGAGCGAATGACGCACAACTCGTCGGCGACTTCGGCCTGATAGGGGAAAAGATCCGAGATTTCGATACCCGATTTCCCGCATTTCCTGAACGTCCGCTTGGTTCCCAGAATTCGCGACTGCGAATTCACGTTCTGATACTGCACGTCGCCAAATTCCGCCGGCCGCTTCTGACCGTCGAGCTTGTTCAACAGCGGTTTCGGATCGAATGTTTCGAGGTGCGACGGCCCGCCCGCCATGAACAGAAAGATCATGGACTTCGCCTGGGCGTGCTCCGGCATGTGGGGCGGTTTCGGAGCCAGCGGATTCAGGCTGCTGGCGGCGCGCGCCTGCTGCTCGGCCATCATAGAAGCAAACGCGAGCGAGCCTACTCCACAAAAACAATTACTGAGAAATTCGCGGCGATTGCGGTTGTATCGTATATGTTCGCTCATGTCAGTTCACGTATAAGAACGCGTTCAAGTTATAGAGGTCCAGGGCCAGTTCCTTCCAACGGACAGGGTCGCCGGGCTTTTCCGCGAGATACTGCGAGGCCAGCAACTTCTCTTTGGTTGTCGGCGCCCTGCCGGTTGCCAGACGCCACGCCAGATCGAGACGCGCCGGATTCGCCGGCCGTTCCTTTTGGAGCCGCTCGGCGAAGACGGCCGCCAGTTCGTTCGACATCTGTCCATTCAGCAGCTCAAGCGCCTGGAGAGCGTGCGCCGATTGTTCGCGCCGCGGGCAGGAAAGCTGCATATCCGGAGCGTCGAACACACCCATGAAGGGGAGTTGCAGATTTCGCTTGTAGATCAGGTACATGGTGCGGCGATCGTATGCGGATTTGTCTTTCGTCGCCACCCAATACTGAGGACGCTTCAACATCTTGACCAGATCCCGATCGATGGGCACCAGTACACTGGGGCCGCCGATCTTCGGATTCAGCTTTCCCGAGATCGCGAGCATCGAATCGCGAATTTCCTCCGCTTCCAGGCGTCGTTTGCTGAATTTCCAAAGCAGCGAGTTTTCCGCGTCCTTCTCCATCGCGATTTTCTCCATCGGCGACTCGCTCGCTTGCCGGTATGCGCTCGAAAGAAGAATCATCCGATGCAGAGGCTTCATCCGCCATCCGTTCGCGACGTATAGGTTCGCCAGATAATCCAGCAATTCCGGATGCGACGGTCTCCCGCCCATTCGTCCGAAGTCGTTCGCCGTCGAAACGATGCCGCGGCCAAAATGATACTGCCAGATGCGATTGACCATCACGCGCGCGGTCAGAGGATGATCCGGGTTCACAATCCAATTGGCGAGATTGAGACGTGGCGTTGCCGTTATGATCGCCTCTTCAGGAGTGTTATCGGGCAGCAGGACGCCCAGCGGCCGTGCGCCCACGCTTTCCCGAGGATCCAGATAATCGCCATGGAAAAGGGTATGGATCGGGGTCGCTTCCTTCGGCGTATCCTTCACTGCATAGATCGCGGTCAGCGGTAGCGGCATCTTTTCGTCGATCGCGTCGAGCTCCACTTGCAGCTTGCCCTTTTCTTCCTCGGGAGCCCTTCGCATCTTCATTTGCAACTGCCGCATTTGCTGCTGGAGCGGATCAACCGTCGCATGCCACGCGTCCTGCTCTTCTTTCGTCGCGCGCAGTAAATCGTTGGGCTGCGCCTGCGCGAAGAAACCCTGCATCCGGTAATAGTCGGATTGGCGAAACGGATCGAACTTATGATCGTGGCAGCGCGCGCAACCCACGGTAACCCCGAGAAAAGCCGCGCCCACGATGTTCGTCATCTCGGTGAGCACTTCATTCCGCGAACTGGCGACGTTCTGATTGCCCGCGTTCTTGCGCAGAGGCCCGAGGCGATTGAATCCGCTGGCAACCAGATTGGTCTCGTTGCTCGAATCCATCTCGTCGCCCGCGAGTTGTTCCTTGACGAACTGGGTGTAAGGCTTATCCTCGTTGAAACTCTGGACCACGTAATCACGGAAGCGGTAAGCGTCCGGACGATGAGTGTCGTATTCATAGCCATCGGATTCGGCGAATCGGACGACATCCAGCCAATGCCGGCCCCATTGCTCGCCGTAGCGGGGCGAGGCGAGAAGACGATCCACCAGATGCTCGTACGCTTTGGGCGATGGATCGTGCAGGAAGGCATCGATCTCTTCCGGTGTGGGAGGCAACCCGTGCAGGTCGTAGGTAACGCGCCGGATCAGTGTGGTTTTGTCCGCCGGGGGAGATGGCCGCAGCCCCACCTTTTTTAGAGTCGCTAAGATGAAGCCATCGACCGGCGTGCTGACCCAAGCCTTATCGCCCGGTTCGATAAATGTGGGCGGTGTTGCATTCTTTCGCGGCTGAAAGGCCCAATAGTTTCTCTCAGATGCCTTGTAGGTCCCGAGCGGGGCTACTTTGTCTTCGGATGCGCCCACCGGCACTCCGAGCAGAACGCCCACGTTCAGGATTGCAATCCACGCCTTCATGGTGAGATGGTCGCCCTAACCTATCACATTGAGTTGTAATGCTCACCAATCTCAAGTTGGGGGAGCCTGGCATTATCGATCGCCCGGCATGGGGACTATTGTAGGGATGCTATTTAGAAACGTGCAGCTTGCGCGCTTCTTGTGAAGCGGGAATCCGAACGATTCCTAGGCCGCATCGCACTCCATCGCTGGCCGGTTGGAATTCGCTCTTCGAAGCTGTGCCGCTCTTCGCTCCATCCGGACGCGGACCGAGCGGCGGGCGCGCAGCAACCGAATCCGAATCGCGGTTTCCGTCACTCCCATGCGGCAAGCCAGTTCGTGTGTCGTGATCCCATGCATCTGCTGTTCCAGAAGAAACCTCTCCTTCGGGTTGCAAATGTCCAAGATGCGGCCGGCTTCAATTGCCAAGAACACCCTGTCAGGACCACTGGATAGAGTGGTGTCGAGTTCGCCGAAGGAATCCCATCGGGCCAGTCGACGGTACATATTGAGGGCGATCGTATTTACCCACGTGACCACCAGACTCTCCTGGCGGAGCTGGTGCAGCCGCTCCCACCCCTTGGCCCACGCCGCCTGAGAAGCCTCCTGCGCGCATTCCGCGTGGGCGCCTCGCGAGAGGAGGAAACGCCTTGTCAGTTCAACTCCTCGTTGATATGCTCGCCCGTATTCGTCTTGTGTCATCACGACTCCTCTCAAGCACTTCTGTCTCCAGAGAAAATAGCCAATTCACTGCTGATTTGTGCCCTGCTGTGAGCGACTTCGAGAATCGGCGGTGCTCCTTCGGCGCGAGTCCGGTGAGTTTTTTGCACCTGGAGATGCAATTTCTGCACGACTTTCAAACTATGCGTGGCGTGCGCATGCGCGAATCGAGTAACATTCCAGGCCGCACCAGGATCAAATTCCAGACCGCAGGAGCCCTCATGCAAGTATTTCTTCTTTCCAGAAACCGTGGCCTACGAAGACAGCGCCGGAACCGAGATCGCCCTGGGCACGGATTTCGGCAAACCCTTGCTGCTCACGCCCGGTATCACGCAAATGATTGCGCAGCAGAGCTTGGACGTTTCGATATGGGGCTCCGCGGAAGGAAGGTATTGGCGGCAACTCGCGACCTATCCCCAGAAATTCTATTGCGGAACGTATCTGCTGATGCTCGACTTACGTTGTCAGGAAGTCCGTTGTTTACGTGCGCAGTGGAGAATGAGCCGCTGGGGCGCCGACAATCCACAGGTGCTAGCCAGCTTCTCCTTATCGGCCGCGTCCACGTTTCGAGCCGCTTCCTCAAGCTGCTGCTAGTGTAGTCGGTCGCTGATTTCGCAAAGTATGATTCGGGATGGGGCAAATAGAGGACAGGCACGAAGTTTCGCAAAAGCGGCGAAATTCGAGCCAGTCTTCCGTCTGCGCACTGGAGCGTTACTGGGCACGATGATCTGCCCTGGTGGCGCAGGTGCTTATGCCTGCGCCTACCCGGTCAAAGACGTGGCGAAGGTCTCAGCGAGATCGTTACTGTACACGTCGCTATGCACGTCGACACGACTGTCGACGCGGCACGCCTGGAGGCGTGCGCCACAAGCGTTGCGGCAATTGCGCAACGGGACCGGCGAGAGGGCCATGCTAACGAATTCGCTGAGACCGGTCACTGGTAAGCTATCCCAGCTGTTCTGTTAGGCGGATTATCACATCTGTCCGCATGCTTACGCATGGCGGTTCCGTGTCGACTGGCCTAAGCAGTGGACAAGGATCGGAACACTGTGCTAACGAACTGACTGGGACAGCTTACTTAGTTCGTGTGATCGTGATCCCGATTTTTCTCATTGCATGCTCCTTTAAAACACAACAAGGTGGTTGCAATTCACGTGCCAGAAGCGAAACGCCGGCTGAAGATTTCGTGAAACACTACCGATGCCATTGCGTCTAACTCCCGATACAAGGCAGAATCACGATGGATCTCGTTAGAATACGGATATGACCTTTCAGCGTGAGGCCGCGCGGGTCTTAGTGGTGGATGACGATTCCGAGGAGCGGTTCGCCGTCTCGAGGATCGTCTCCTCTCTCGGCTACGCGATCGAGACCGCCTCGGAAGGGGAGGAGGCCCTGGAGAGGCTCGGCTCCGCGCCCGTCGATGTGATCCTGACCGATTTGGTGATGCCGGGAATGGACGGCTTCCAGCTCCTCAAAACACTACATGAGCGAGGCGATGTCACTCCTGCCGTAGTACTGACGGGATTCGGCAGCATCGACAAGGCTGTCTCGATCGTGCATGACCTGCACGCGTTCTGGTTTTTGGAGAAACCGGCGCAAGTGGCGGTTCTCGGACCCTTGCTGGAACGCGCCATTCGTAACAAGCAATTGATGCTCGAAACCCAGCGGCTTCAGCGCCAACTGGGTAGTCAAGGAGTGCTTGGAGACTTAGTCGGCACCTCCCAATCCATGCGCCAGCTTTTCTCGCTCATCGAGCAAGTGGCGCCCACCTCCGCAAGTGTGCTGATCGGGGGCGAAAGCGGGACCGGAAAGGAAAAGGTCGCCGCCGCCATCCACCAGTTAAGTCAAAGAGCGGCCGGACCATTTGTCGCGATCAATTGCGCGGCCCTCCCAGAGAGTCTCATGGAGAGCGAGTTGTTTGGACACGAGAAAGGAGCCTTTACTGGAGCCGTGGCGCGCCGTGCCGGCTGTTTCGAACTCGCTCACCAAGGTACCTTGTTCCTCGATGAGATCGGGGAGATGCCGGTGCCGATGCAGGCAAAACTTCTGCGAGTGCTGGAGGATTCCAGGGTGCGGCGGTTGGGAGGTGATCGCGAGATCTCCGTCGATGTGCGGGTCGTGGCTGCGACGAACCGCCCGATCCAGGAAGCGATTGAGAAAAACCTCCTGCGCGAAGATCTCTACTATCGCTTGAACGTATTCCATATTGACTTGCCTCCACTGCGTCACCGAAAAGAAGATATCCCGGCCCTGGCCGCGGCGTTGATCCGAAATCTCAATCAGAAGAACGACTGCCGCGTCACGGACCTTCATGCCGAAGTTCACGCGCGGCTCATGAACCATCTATGGCCGGGAAATGTGCGCGAATTGCGCAACGTCCTGGAGCGTGCGGTGATTGTGGCTCGGGAGGGCACGATATTCAATCACCACCTTCCGCCTGCCTTTGGCGTTCCGGTCATCGAACGATCCGCAGGCGCCGCCCCGGTCGGGTACGGTTCTATCACGTTCGAGCCCGGGTTGAAGCTGGAAGAAGTGGAAAAGGCGTACATCAAATTGACTCTGGAGCGCACGAAGAACAAGAAGGAGGTGGCCCGAATTCTGGGTATCAGCTTGCGGACGCTACAAAACCGAATTAGCGAGCTCATGGCGGAGGAATCTGCCGAGCGACCCTCTGGGGGTTCCGCGAAGACGGCGGTCTGTCGATAGTTCAATTCCCTTGCGAGCGGCGCGACGCGCGCGATGGAGTCGAAGGCGGACGGCAGCTGCGGTTTCGCCACGCTTGGTGGCAATTTCCTCGACGCTCGCGCCGCTCAGTTGCTGTTCCAGCAACCGTCGGTCGTCGGGCCGGCAGATCTTGAGGATCCGAGCCACATCTATGGCCGCAACATTGACGTTAGGGTTCGAGTAGAGTTTTGGGAGGGCTTGGTATGCCATCTCGCTTCGGAGAACATTACGGTAGAGATTCAGAGCAATCGCATTTACCCACGTCAAGACAAAGCGTTCGTCGCGAAGCTGTTCGAGCCGTTCCCAACCTCTGCTCCAAGCGCTTTGCGCCACCTCTCTGGCTCTTTCTGAAAATGCTCCGCGCGCCAGCAAAAGGCGCACGGTCGAGTCAAAGCCGCCCTGAAACGCTAGTCCGTAGGCATCTCTGGTCATGGTGTCCTCACTATGGGTGTCGGCTTGCATGAGGCACTTTGAAGACCATCTTGGACTCGCTTTTTTTTCTTAGAGTTGGAGCAGATAAGACGGTAAGTTTTACTTGGCGGCGCAGAATTTGCCATGAACGAAGATCAAAAATACATTCTAGTAGTGGAGGATACCGAGGCGGACGCCTTTCTGATTCGGGAAGCTCTGAGGCAAGCTGGGATCGACTGTGAGGCTCACGTTCTTGACGACGGGGAAAAGGCTACGGAGTTCATCGATAATCTGGACGTAAACGAATCCGCGAGCTGCCCGGACGCAATACTTCTCGACCTGAACCTGCCAAAGCGGAGCGGAGAGCAAGTTCTTCAGCGCATCCGGCGGAGTCTCAAATGCGGTCCTGTTCCGGTGGTGGTTGTGACATCATCGGACTCGCCCAAGGACAAATTAGAAGCGGCTCGTTTGGGCGCCACGGTTTATTTTCGAAAGCCCTCGAAGCTGGCGGAATTCATGCAGCTCGGTCAGCTTGTCCGGGAGCTCCTGCCTGGGCCGCGAAGGATGCAGCGGGGGACCGGCGGCGGGACATCTCACTAGGAGGTTGCCGCTTGCCCGGCGAGTTCCCGCTCCAGCACAACTGCCGTCGCCGGCAGCGTGAACCAGAACGTTGAGCCCTCTCCTGGTGTGGAATCGACGCCGATACGGCCGCCGTAACGCTCCACGATACGCTGGCAAATCGCCAGACCGATGCCGGTACCCGGGTAGCGGTGGCCGTGCAGGCGTTTGAAAATGCCGAAGACCTGATGAACATACTCAGGCTTGATTCCGATTCCGTTGTCTCGCACCGAGAAAAGCCAATCCGGATGAAGGTGTTCGGCTGTGATCTCGATCCTGGGAGGGTCCTCGCGGCGATACTTGATGGCGTTTCCCACCAGATTCTGAAACAGTTGCACCAGCCGGATCTCGTGCGCTTCAATCGTAGGCAGCCCACTCCAGGTAACCACTGCTCCGGCCTGCTCGACGGCGGCCTTGAGGTTGAGGACCACGGAGTCCAGCACAAGCGCGCAATCGACCGCCGCGGCCGGCTCCCGATTAGGAGCGCCGGCTTGCGAGTATGCCAGCAGATCTGTCAATAGGGACTCCATTCGCTGCGCGCCATCGATAATGAACGAGATGTACTGGTCGGCTTGCTTGCCAAGCTTGCCGGCATATTCCTTCTGGATCAACTGAGTGTACAGCGACACCATTCTAAGGGGTTCCTGAAGATCGTGACTTGCGGCGTAAGCGAATTGATTGAGATCGTCATTGGATTGCCGCAAGGCCTCGTTGGACTCTTGTAAGGCCAGGGTACGCTCAGCCACGCGCAGTTCGAGTTTCGCGTTTAAGTCGCGGATCTCATCGTGAGCCTTTTTGCGCTCCGTGACATCCCGTACCGCCGAAGTGACAAGGAGGCCCTCCTCGGTTTGCAGAGGGCTGAGGCTGATCTCGGCGGGAAACTCGGTCCGGTCCTTTCGACGCGCCGGGAGCACCTTAGGAGAGATTCCAGCGGCGGACAGCCGCTCCCATCCCGGAACCAGGGTTTGGATATTTCGGCCGAGCAACTCCGTCCGCCCGAACCCGAACATGACCTCGACTTGAGAATTCACCAGATTGATCACGCCGTCGCCTGAGCTGATGATCATAGCGTCTGGCGCCGCTTCGAGCAGCGACCGGAATTTCTGCTCAGCCTTTCCGAGAATCCGGGCTTGCCGGCGCAGCAAAGCGGCATTCCGGCTAACCTCTACGAAGACCGCAACCTTGGACCGCAGGATCTCCGGCACGATGGGCTTGAAAAGAAAATCAACGGCACCCAAATCATAGCCTCGGAACAGATGTTCATCATTCCGATAAGCGGTCAGAAACAGAATGGGGGTGTGTTGCGAGCGCCTTCTGGAACGGATTAATTCGGCGGTTTGAAACCCGTCCATCTCCGGCATTTTTACATCGAGGAGAATAGCGGCAAAGTCATCCTCCAGAAGGCGGCGAAGCGCTTCCATTCCGGAGTTGGCCAGGACCAACTGCTGCCCGAGCCCGTCCAACGCCGCCTCAATGGCGAAGAGGTTTGCCGGCGAGTCATCCACGAGAAGGATCTTTTCCCGCTCCTGGACAGGCGGCTCCGCGGTCCGAATAACATCGGTCGTGCTCATTGTTGCATTACCGGCGGTTGAGTCTGTTTAATTAAAAATTATATCCCAGGGCTCAACACCAGTCAACCAATCTTATTCAATACGAATCCGCTCTCTAAATAAAGAGAACCTACACCGTGGTAGCGGCGCTTGGAAAAGTCGTTTGCGAAACCTCGTGATCCCGGCCAATCCACACGCGCAGAACGGAGAACAACTGTTCGAGGTCAACGGGCTTTGTGATGTAGTCGGACGCGCCGGCTTCAATACACTTGGCGCGATCTCCTTTCATGGCCTTGGCGGTCAGCGCGATAATCGGAATCGACTTGAACTGGGACATCTGCCGGATGGCCCTCATGGTTTCGTAGCCATCCATCTCCGGCATCATGATATCCATGAGCACAAGATCGATATTTCGCGATCCCAGCATGTTAATCCCGTCCCTGCCGTTTTCGGCATGCAATACTTCCAAGTGACGTTCTTCCAGGAGACTCGTCAGTGCGAAGATGTTCCGTACGTCGTCGTCGACCACCAGAACGGTCTTGCCCGACAACGCCGGATCCGTTGAGTTTAGGCGCTCCAGGATTTGGCGCTGTCCGGGACGGAGATCCGATTCGGCGCGGTGGAGCAGGAGAACCGTTTGGTTCAGCAGGCTTTCCGGAGAATGCACCAACTTGACCACACTCGTCCTTGCCAGGCGCGCCAGGTCCAGTTCATCCTGCAGGGTGATCGTTCGCGCCGCCAGAACGACGATCGGCGGCACGTGCGGGACAAGTTGGGCCTGAATCCGCTCCACCAGTTGCACCACGTTGAGGTCTTGAAGTTGCGGCCGCACCACGATTGCATCGATATATTGGCTGCCTGTCAGCATGATCGCTTCGCCTCCGGTCTCCGCCGTAAGGACTTCGATATCCGGCGCCTCCAATGTTTCCAGAATTCCAGCCCGCTCCGGCTGATCGGGACCTACGAGCAGCAGCTTTTTCACGCGCAGCCTGGTGGAATGCTCGATCGCGCCAAAAACCTCGGCGAGCGACTCGTTCGCGACCGATTTCTCCAGGTAGCTGATGGCGCCCAAGGCGAGTCCCCGCCGCCGGTTTTCGTCTCCGGAAATGACATGAACGGGTATGTGGCGTGTGGCCGTGTCGTGCTTCAGGCGATCGAGGATCGTCCATCCCGCCATATCCGGAAGGCCGATGTCGAGGGTTATCGCGCCGGGCTTGAACTTCCGAGCCAGAGGGATGGCGCTCGCGCCGCGCGTGGCCACCAGCGCTTTGAGCCCTCGATCATGGGCCAGGTCCACTAGAATTCGCGCGAAGGTAATGTCATCTTCCACGATAAGCAATACCGTGTCACCCGGCTGGATCAGATTGCGGTCATCATCCAGCGCCAACTCCTCGACCAGCTCCTGGTCGGCTATCGGAGAGGACAAAATTACGTCTACCTCATCCACAGAAACCGGGGTTCCCTGCCCAATGGCGAGCGGAGTTATCGTGAACGCCTCGCTTTTAGGCTGTTGCGCCGGAGTCATATAGGTCTGGGGCAAGTACAGCGTGAAGGTGCTGCCAACACTGGGGGCGCTCTGAAGGCGGATCTCACCCCCCAAGAGCCGCGCCAGTTCCCGGCTGATCGATAGTCCAAGTCCGGTGCCGCCGTACTTGCGGCTGGTGGTACCGTCGGCTTGCTGGAACGCTTCGAAAATGATCCGCTGCTTGTCCGTCTGAATACCGATTCCGGTGTCGGAGACCGAAAAGGCGACGACGGACTTGACCCGGGAAAGAACCGGGTGATTCGGGCTCCAGCCGCTATTGGCCTTATCGATGGTGAGTCGAACGGTGCCGTGCTCGGTGAACTTGAGCGCGTTGGAGAGGAGATTCTTCAACACTTGCTGAAGACGCTTGGCGTCGGTGTGCATGATCTCGTTGATCAGCGGCGTTCCCAAGTCGATCCCGAAATCCAGGCCCTTGCCCTCGGCCACATGCCGGAAGGTCTTGGAGCAATAGTCCTGAAGCTCGGTGAACCGCACGCCGCCCACGTCCACGTCCATCTTCCCGGATTCGATCTTGCTGAGATCCAGGATGTCGCTGATCAGGGCTAGCAGGTCGGTTCCAGAGGTATGGATAGTCTCGGCGAACTTGACCTGCTTCGTCGTCAGGTTCTTGTCTGTGTTCTCCGACAGCATTCGGGCGAGAATCAGAAGATTGTTGAGAGGCGTCCGAAGCTCATGGCTCATATTGGCAAGGAACTCGCTCTTGTACTTGGACGTGAGCGCAAGCTGCTCGGCTTTTTCCTCCAACGCCTTCTTGGCCTGCTCCACTTCCCGGTTTTTAGCCTCGACCTCGGTCTTCTGTTCCGCGAGAAGTTGCGCCTTTTCCTGCAATTCTTCGTTGGTGGTCTGGAGCTGAAGCTGCTGGCTCTGCAGCTCTTCGGCGAGCGCCTGACTCTGGAGCAGGAGCTGCTCCGTGCGCATGGTGGCCGCGATGGTGTTGAGCACGATTCCGATCGATTGGGTGAGCTGATCGAGGAAAGCCAGATGAACGTCGCTGAACTGACCAAAGGAAGCGAGTTCGATGGCGGCCTTCACGTCGCCTTCGAACAACACCGGCAATACCACGATGCTCAACGGGGTGGCGCCGCCGAGGCTGGAGTTAATTCGCACATAATCACTCGGCACGTTCTTGACGAGGATGCGTTCCTTCTCCTTGGCGCACTGCCCAACGAGCCCGGATCCGATCTTAAAAAACCTGGGGATCTCATCGCGTTCGTCAATTGCATATCCGGTGAGCAGCTTCAGAACGGGGCTGTCGTCGACGGTATCGGTGATGTAGAACGTTCCGTGTTGAGCGCCGATAAGGGGGGTAAGCTCGGAAAGCAGAAGCTGGGACACCGCAAGCAGGTCGCGCTGCCCCTGCATCATACCGGTGAATTTGGCGATATTGGTCTTTAGCCAATCCTGCTCATTGTTCTTGCGGGTGGTGGCCGCCAGATTCACAATCATCTCGTTGATGTTGTCTTTCAATGCGGCGACTTCGCCTTGGGCCTTCACAGCGATGGAGCGCGTCAAATCGCCCTTAGTAACGGCGGTAGCGACTTCCGCGATTGCTCGGACCTGGTTAGTAAGATTGGCCGCAAGTTGATTCACGTTGTCGGTAAGGTCGCGCCAGATGCCGGCGGCGCCGGGGACGCGCGCCTGACCGCCCAGCTTTCCTTCAATCCCGACCTCGCGAGCCACCGTAGTAACCTGATCGGCGAACGTCGCCAGCGTGTCAATCATCCCATTGATGGTGTCGGCGAGCTCGGCAATCTCGCCCGTGGTTTCCAGAATGAGTTTGCGCTTGAGGTCGCCGTTGGCGACCGCGGTCACTACCTTGGCGATACCGCGAACCTGCGTGGTCAAGTTGGCCGCCATGGAATTCACATTGTCCGTGAGATCCTTCCACGTTCCGGCGACACCTTTAACTTCGGCCTGGCCTCCGAGCTTGCCATCGGTTCCAACTTCGCGAGCCACGCGCGTCACTTCGCTTGCGAACGAATTGAGCTGGTCCACCATCGTGTTGATGGTGTTTTTCAGTTCCAGGATTTCGCCCCGCACGTCGACAGTAATCTTGCGCGAAAGGTCGCCATTCGCGACGGCCGTGGTGACCTGGGCGATGTTGCGAACCTGCGCCGTCAGATTGCCGGCCATCGAATTCACGCTGTCGGTCAAATCTTTCCAGGTTCCAGCGACGCCCCTAACTTCCGCCTGGCCTCCGAGCTTACCCTCGGTTCCGACCTCGCGGGCCACGCGCGTAACTTCCGACGCGAAGGAGCTAAGCTGATCCACCATCGTGTTAATGGTGTTCTTCAGCTCCAGGATTTCCCCGCGGACGTCCACTGTAATTTTGCGGGACAAGTCCCCACGAGCCACGGCTGTGGTTACCTCCGCGATGTTGCGAACCTGATTAGTCAGGTTGCCGGCCATGAAGTTGACGTTATCCGTCAAGTCCTTCCACGTACCCGCCACTCCGCGCACCTCGGCTTGGCCTCCGAGCTTACCCTCGGTGCCAACTTCGCGCGCCACACGAGTAACTTCTGAAGCAAAGGAGCTGAGCTGGTCCACCATCGTGTTGATCGTGTTCTTAAGCTCCAGAATCTCGCCTCGAGCGTCAACGGTGATTTTGGTCGTTAAATCTCCACGCGCGACAGCCGTCGTTACCCCTGCGATGTTGCGGACCTGATTAGTCAGGTTGCTCGCCATGTAGTTGACGCTGTCCGTGAGATCCTTCCACGTGCCCGCGACACCGCGCACATCGGCCTGACCACCAAGCTTGCCCTCGGTGCCGACCTCGCGCGCCACGCGAGTTACTTCAGACGCAAACCCGTTGAGCTGATCCACCATGGTNNGTGTTGATGGTGTTCTTAAGCTCCAGAATCTCGCCGCGCGCGTCCACGGTGATCTTCGTCGAAAGATCACCCTTCGCCACGCCAGTCGTTACTTGAGCGATATTGCGAACCTGAGAAGTCAGGTTGCCGCCCATGGAGTTCACACTATCGGTAAGGTCCTTCCAAACTCCGCCTACCCCCTTCACATCCGCCTGGCCTCCGAGCTTGCCCTCGGTGCCGACTTCGCGCGCAACGCGAGTCACTTCTCCCGCAAACGCGTTTAGCTGATCCACCATCGTGTTGATGGTATTCTTAAGTTCTAGAATTTCGCCGCGTACGTCCACCGCGATTTTGCGCGAGAGATCGCCCTTCGCGACTGCGGTGGTCACTTCCGCGATGTTTCGAACCTGGCTCGTGAGATTGCTGGCCATCGAATTGACGGAGTCCGTTAGGTCCTTCCATGTACCCGCGACGCCGTGGACATCCGCCTGGCCGCCGAGTTTGCCCTCCGTTCCCACCTCGCGGGCCACGCGAGTGACTTCGGAGGCAAACGCGTTGAGCTGATCCACCATCGTGTTGATAGTATTTTTGAGTTCCAGAATCTCGCCTCGGGCGTCCACCGTAATCTTTGTCGAAAGGTCGCCCTTCGCCACGCCAGTGGTCACTTGAGCGATATTGCGAACTTGAGAGGTCAGGTTGCCGGCCATGAAGTTCACGCTATCGGTGAGGTCCTTCCATACTCCGCCGACGCCCTTCACCTCCGCCTGTCCTCCGAGCTTGCCTTCCGTTCCAACCTCGCGCGCCACGCGAGTCACTTCTCCCGCAAACGCGTTTAGCTGGTCCACCATCGTGTTAATCGTGATCTTCAGCTCCAGGATTTCACCGCGCACATCCACGGTGATTTTGCGTGAAAGATCGCCGGTTGCGACGGCCGTGGTGACCTCGGCAATATTTCGAACTTGCGCGGTCAAATTCCCGGCCATCGAGTTCACGGAATCCGTAAGATCCTTCCAGACGCCGCCGACGCCTTTCACCTGGGCCTGTCCACCGAGCTTGCCATCGGTGCCCACTTCGCGTGCGACGCGCGTCACTTCGCTCGCGAAGGAGTTGAGCTGATCCACCATGGTGTTGATCGTATTTTTCAGCTCCAAGATCTCGCCCTGGACGTCGACGGTGATCTTCGTCGACAGATCGCCTTTCGCAACCGCCGTTGTGACGCCGGCGATATTGCGGACCTGGTTGGTAAGGTTACCAGCCATCGAGTTCACCGAGTCCGTAAGATCCTTCCAGACTCCGCCGATCCCCTTGACGTGCGCTTGGCCGCCGAGTTTACCTTCCGTGCCGACTTCACGGGCCACGCGCGTCACTTCGCTGCCAAACGAATTGAGCTGATCCACCATGGTATTGATCGTGTTCTTCAACTCCAGAATCTCGCCGCGGGCGTCGACCGTAATCTTCGTCGAGAGGTCGCCCTTAGCGACGGCCGTTGTCACTCCAGCGATATTGCGGACCTGGTTCGTTAAGTTGCCGGCCATGGAGTTCACGCTCTCGGTCAAATCGCGCCATGTCCCGGCGACGCCTTCCACTTCAGCCTGACCGCCGAGCTTACCCTCTGTGCCAACTTCGCGAGCCACGCGCGTGACCTCCGAGGCGAACGAGCTGAGCTGATCCACCATGGTGTTAATCGTATTCTTGAGCTCCAGGATTTCACCGCGGACCGTCACTGTGATCTTGCGGGACAGGTCGCCGCCGGCGACCGCTGTGGTGACTTCGGCGATGTTTCGCACCTGTGCCGTCAGGTTCCCAGCCATGGAGTTAACTGAGTCCGTGAGGTCCTTCCAGGTGCCAGCCACGCCCGGCACGTCCGCCTCGCCGCCCAGCAGGCCCTCGGTTCCTACTTCGCGCGCCACACGCGTGACTTCCGCAGCGAAGGAGCTGAGCTGATCCACCATGGTGTTGATCGTGTTCTTGAGCCGAAGAATCTCACCCCGCGCATCCACGGTAATCCGGGTGGAGAGATCGCCCTTGGCTACCGCTGTAGTGACTTCCGCGATGTTACGCACCTGGTTGGTCAGATTGCCGGCCATGGAGTTCACTGAATCCGTCAACTCTTTCCACACGCCCGCCACGTCCTTGACCTCGGCCTGGCCTCCCAGACGTCCTTCGGTTCCGACTTCGCGCGCCACACGCGTGACTTCCGCGGCGAATGAGCTGAGCTGGTCCACCATCGTGTTGATCGTGTTCTTCAGCTCCAGAATTTCTCCCCGCGCGTCCACAGTGATCCTCGTCGTTAAATCACCCTTGGCCACAGCCGTGGTCACCCCGGCGATGTTTCGGACCTGATTCGTCAAGTTGCTCGCCATCGAATTAACACTCTCGGTGAGGTCTTTCCAAGTCCCCGCTACTCCGGTTACCACAGCTTGTCCGCCCAGCTTTCCCTCGGTCCCGACCTCCCTCGCTACACGCGTCACCTCGGATGCGAAAGAGTTCAGCTGATCCACCATGGTGTTCACCACGCGGGCGGTGTGAAGGAATTCGCCGCGGAGCGGGCGGCTATCTACTTCGAGCTCCATGGTCTGCGACAGGTCCCCTTTCGCGACGGCTCCGATCACTCGCGCCACCTCGGTGGAAGGCTGGACCAAATCGCCAATTAGACTGTTGACCGACTCGATACACTCAGCCCAGCCGCCGCTCGCGGATCCGATCGAGGCCCTCTGTGTGATCTTTCCGTCTTTTCCGACGACGCGGCTGATCCGGTCGAGTTCGCTAGCCATCGTCCGGTTGAGCTCCAGAATCTCGTTAAGAGTATCGGCGATCTTGCCCTCAATTCCAGTCTGGTCCACCGGCATTCGAACGGAGAAGTTTCCGGCCTTGAAGGCAATCAAAGTCTTGAGCAGGACATTGCTTTCACGTTTCTTCGCCCGGGTGCTTATCGCTTCGGTGGCTTTCATGGATCGCTCCCTCCAAAAACTGGCCTAAATGCCAATTTAGGTTAGATCCCCCCCAGGGGACGCCGTTGCAAATTTTTTCAGGGTGACTTAGGCATTTGCGGTCCTGACCTGAAGGAAATGCTGAGAGGATCGAACCAATGCGTGGTAATCTGAACCAGGAACGATGGCACAGGCAAGCCAAGAATCCCGGGCGGAACCCGACCTGCGGAGCGCTCTTGAGGCGGAGATCACGCTGCGCATGGACCTTGAAAATCGGCTGCGGGGAGCCGACGCGGAATTTCAGGAGTTTATTTTCAGGGTATCTCACGACCTCCATGAGCCACTGCGCGCCATCGACTCTTTCTCCGAACTCATCGCCCGGGGTGGCGGCGATGCCTCGGCCGATGTGTTCCGGCGCCACCTCCGGGAGGCAATCGGCAAGATTCATAGACTACTCGACGGGATCACTGAATTTGCGGGAGCCGAATCCGCAAGCCCCTATTTGGTGCGCACTGAAATGAACGACGTCTTCCGGCAAGCCGTGCAGAGCGCACGACCGCTGCCCGAGAACCGGAACGCTGTTGTGACACGCGATGAGTTACCGGTGGTGATCGGCGACTTCGACAAACTAGTGAGGGTGGTGGGACACCTGTTGGATAACGCCGTCAAGTACGCCGGCCGGCCCGACCCCCAAGTGCATGTGTCTTCCAGAGCAGCCGGTGCGGAATGGATTGTCTCGGTGAAAGACAACGGGCCAGGAATAGACCCTGCGCGCCACGAAAGCATCTTCGGAGTGTTCCAACGGCTTCACGGAAAAGAATATCCTGGCGTGGGGCTCGGTCTGGCTTATTCGAAGAAAGCGATCGCCTGCCAGGGAGGCAGGATTTGGGTTGAATCGAATGGCGGAAATGGATCGACGTTCTACTTCACGATACCTACGCCCGACTGAAGTATTATTCTCCTGTCGGCTTGGACGGGAGGGTTACAATGGCGGCCCAAAACTCGTGGCATGCTTTCATGCATCGCAGAAACTGATCCAGATTGGTTGGTTTCGTGATGAAGCAGTTTGCGCCTAGCTGATAGGCCCTTCGAACGTCGCCGCCGTTACGCGATCCCGAAATTACTACGACCGGAATGCATTGCAGTCTGGGGTTGGACCGGACCTGCGCCAATATTTCGAGGCCCGTAACCGGCGTCACGTTCAAATCCAGAAAAATGAGATCGGGCGAGCGTGGTTCCTCCAACAAAAAGGCCAAGGCCTTCTGGCCATCGTCGATTACCGTAACTTCCGTATGCTCGTCCTGCTTTAAAGCCTCAAGCAGCAAGTAGGCGTCCGCAGGATTGGACTCCACGACGAGGAAGCGAATAGGGCGCACATGCACAGCTTTGGCCTTCAAGCATACCAGACGCTGCAGGTGCCGCTTGCCGGATCTTCGGCGTAGTGTCAAATTCGAACAGATCAGATTCTGTTAGTGCATTGTTTCGATCGCTCGCGACCGCCGTCGCTTGCCGAGGCAGCTGGGATGTAGCTCCCTCGTATGGCCGCGTCTACCGCGGCGCGGCCACAGGGAGCGATCGTTCTACGCGTGTTTTGCCTCGCGCTGGAACGTGATGGAGCCTCGAATCGCCAGCGCCGCGAACACCACCAGATTGACGAGTTGAGCTAACTGGAATGGAGGCTCGGACTGGGTCGGCGCGATCGCGTCGAGCGAAGGTATCTTAAGGAAGAGCTGAACGATCAGGACGAACACGTTGAAATACAGCGCAAGGACGGCACTGATCGCGTAAGTACGCCGCCACCCTCCCGCCAGGCGAAAGCGATACCGCGCGAGAATCGCGATCGCCAGGACGATCAGCGACAGAATACCAACCCCGTGCGATGGCAGAAATTTGTGAAATGGAAACAGGAAGCCGGTCAAACTCGTGGCTACCGTGGTCGTCAGAAAGAGCATCGTCCAGCCGTCCAGCCGTTTCGACGCGAGCAGTCCGTACACGACGACGAAGCCTGACACGATTCCGATCAGGCTTAATGCGACGTGAATGAAGGTGAATGCATTCAAGATCATGATGTTCTCCTTGTTAACCGTTAATGAAGTTTAAGAGATCGGCGTTGAACTGGTCTCGATGCGTTGCGGTCAGGGCGTGGGGAGCGCCCGGATAGACTTTCAGGGTCGCGCCTTTGACGATTTTCGAAGCAATGAGAGAAGCTGCGCCGATGGGAACGATCTGGTCGTCGTCGCCATGGATGAACAGCGTGGGAACGTCGAACTTTTTCAGGTCCTCCGTTTGGTCGGTCTCTGAAAACGCCTTGATGCAGTCGTATGCGCCCTTGATCCCGACCATCATGCTCTGAAGCCAGAACTGCTCGCGCAGCCCTTCTGAAACCTTGGAACCCTTCCTGTTCGCTCCATAGAACGGCGCGCTGAGATCCTTGTAGAACTGCGAACGATCATTCGCCACGCCGGCGCGCAGGCCATCGAAGACCTCGATCGGCAAGCCTCCCGGATTGGCCGCGGTCTTGAGCATCAGCGGCGGAATCGCGCCTACCAGCACCGCCTTTTTCACTCGCTTCGTACCGTGCCGGCCAAGATAGCGCGCCACCTCGCCGCCGCCAGTTGAGTGGCCCACGTGTATCGCGTCTTTCAGCTCCAGCTTTTCGACGAGTGTCGCAAGGTCGTCGGCGTAGGTGTCCAGTTCATTGCCGTTCCACGGCTGGCTGGACCTGCCATGGCCGCGGCGATCGTGGGCAATCGCCCGGTAGCCTTTCGATGCGAGGAACATCAGTTGCTCGTCCCACGCATCCGCGTTGAGCGGCCAGCCGTGACTGAAAACCACCGGCTGTCCTTGGCCCCAGTCCTTGTAATAGATCTGCGTTCCGTCTTTCGTTGTGATGGTGCTCATGTAGGTTCCTTTCTCAGTGCCTCTCAACTAAACATAAAAGCCTTCGCCCAATTTTCACCCTAAGCTCAGTCACTCTTCACACATGTCGCCAAGCGCTCCCGCACTGAAGGTCGCGAGCGCCACTTGCGTTAGAGTCTTTTCAGCTCCACTGAGATTCTCCTTTTAGCGCTTTATCGAGTTGACCACTGTCAATAATTCGCTCAAGCGGCTCTCCGATTCTGTGGCTACACCCGACGCGCGATTCTTCCGCGTCAAACAAATGTCTGGAATCGCTGGAGAATCTGCGAGGCAGACTCTGGAAAGACGAGTCCCATCGCCGCCCGCCCAGGCTTGTTGGCAATTCGATGAGTTCGACATGATCTCAACGGGCGCGCCTCAGGGACCAGACTGGCTGGAGCGAAATTCGAAGTCCGGCGCGGGCGCGAAAGAGCCTCGTCTTCGTAGCGGCAATGGTGAGCCCAAGCGCTGTCGCCACCTCCCGCAGAGACAGACCTGAAATCTCGAATAAAGTGTACGTGTCCCGCAAGTGTTTCGGGAGCCTCGCCACAGCGGCGAAAAATGCAGAGGAGATCTCTCGGCACCAGGCGGACTTCTCAGGCGTAGGCGTTTGTGAAGGCATGAGCTCCGTTCCTTGCGTTCCGTTCCGGCCCTCCAGTCCCACCCAGGTCGCTCTGCGTCTGGCTTCGCGGAGTTGCAGCAGGCAGCAATTCACCACAATGCGGCTGATCCAGGTTTTGAAGGACGCTTCGCCGCGAAAGTCCCCCAGACGCCGGAAAGCCAAAAAGAAGCCCGCCTGCACCGCATCCTGTGCGTCGTCGGGATGGCGCAGAATACTGTATGCGAGGCGAACTGACGAAGCGTAATGGCTGCGAAATAGCTCGGCGATTGCTTCCTGGTCTCCTTGCTTACTCTGGGCGATCAGTTCTGCTTCGGATGTCACTTGCATAGCTTCCACATGGCAATTGGGTCGCCAAACTATTTAGAAGAGGGAGAATGACAACATGACTCAGGACGAGAATCGACTGAAAGCTGCGGCTGCTGAATCGGCAGCGGCACTCGTGACGGACGGCATGCTCGTCGGGCTCGGATCGGGAACTACCGCGGCTCTCGCCGTGAACGCGCTTGGGCGGCGCGTCCGTGAAGGTCTGCGGATTGTCGGTATTCCGACATCGGAGAACACCGCAGCGCAGGCGCGAGCCTTGGGAATTCCGCTCTGCAGCCTGACGGAGATATCTCAAATCGACATGGCCATTGACGGCGCGGACGAGGTCGAGGAAGGCAGCTTGCATCTGATCAAAGGTCACGGCGGAGCGCTGCTGCGCGAAAAGATCGTTGCGAATGCGAGCAAGCGGTTGGTTATCGTCGTCGACGAGAGCAAGCTGGTTCGCCATCTGGCCCAAAAGTTCCCGGTGCCTGCGGAAGTGATTCCTTTCGGTTGGCAGGCTACCGCACGTCAACTGTCGGACCTGGGCGCGAAGCCTTCGCTGCGTCGAAATGCCGACGGGGAGCCATTTATCAGCGACGGCGGTCACTACATCCTCGATTGCGCTTTCTCGCCAACCGTCTCCGCCGCATCGCTCGCAAGGGAGCTCGATCATATCGTCGGTTTGGTCGAGCACGGGCTCTTTATTGGATTCACTTCAGAGGTCCACATAGCTTCGGCTGGCGGATTACGCGTGTTGAGAAGTCAAATGACGAGCGTTTAGTGACGGCGCGTTGACACTTGGCGGCGAGAGTGTTGAATCGGCAGCGCCGGTAGTGGCAACTAAAATGCTATCTGTCACTAATCAAACGGGCGGCGGAAGCGAGCCTTAAGCGGCTGCGAGACCAGATCGTGGCATAATTTTCGTTTGCAGAAAGAGAAAACCAAATGAGTTCATTCTTTGATCGCGTTATTTGCATTCGATTTGCCCTAGTGGCGTTTCTTACCTTCGACTGGCAAACGCACGCCCGCGCGGCCGATCTGAAACCGGAGACAATGCAAGCCTGGGACGAGTATCTGCAAAGGGCCAACGCCCGGATCAACCAGCGCTCGAGTCTCGAGAGCTCCTTTCTGTGGATGGACGAGGTGCCGGAGCGCGCGGCAAAAGTCAGGAAGCGGGAGATCGTCGTTGCTCCGGCGCGTCCTCATATCCCGCAGAAAGTTCCATCGGGACTGGTTCACGACTGGATCGGCGTCGGTTTCCTTCCGGGTATCACCATCCGCGATGTTATGCCCGTGCTGCGCGATTACGGACGTTATAAGGAGTTTTACCAACCCCACGTGATCGATTCGAAGACCATCGAGGCGCAGGAGTCCGGAGACCGGTTTTCGATGGTGCTGATGAACAAGGCGTTCTTTAAGAAAACGGCGCTCGATAGCGATTACCAAGCTACCTATTTCCGTGTCGACGATCGGCGCCTGTACAGCATTTCCCAAACAACACACATCCGGGAAATTGCGGAGTTCGGCGCGCCCGGCCAGCACACCTTGCCTGAGGATGAAGGGACCGGTCTCATATGGCGGCTTTACAGCGTCGCCCGCTTCGAGGAACGGGACAACGGGCTCTACATTGAAGTCGAAGCCATCGCCCTAAGCCGACATTCCCGCGGCCGTGCGAGTGGTGGCGGAGCCGATCGTCCGACGCGTGTCGCGGGATTCTCTGGTAACCGCCCTGAAGCAAACCGAAGCAGCAGTTCGTTCCGCTGCGGCGCAACCTAAGGAATCAACGCGTCAATGAACACCTACGGGGAGTCGATTTTGTTCCTGGCGGTGTTGGCGGAACAGGCCAAATTCTCGGTTCGCTCGAATTTGAAGAGACACAATCGGATTCGATGATTTCCGCGATGGCGGACACCGAAGCGATTCTTTATTGTTCCCGCCAGCCTTGTCGCCGGAGCAATTGCGAAGGCTGGACGACGTCAGCGTCGTGCCGATGGGTTCTCCGCACGATCTGCTGTCGGGCGTGATTCGCGGCTCTGTGTTCGGCGGTATGCGCGACCGGATCCTAGCCTGAGCCTTCGACAAAATCGAGGAAGGAAAACAACATGAACACATCGATTCAATCCACTCCTAACAGTGAATTCAAGGGCAAGCGAATCTTGGTAACCGGAGGGACTAAGGGCGCGGGCAAGGCGATTGCCGGTCACTTTTCGCGCGCAGGCGGAACCGTCATCATCACGGCCCGTTCCGCACCTGAAGAGAAGACGGATAGCCACTTCATCCAGGCCGATGTGGCGACCATCGATGGCTCGGCGAAGGTCATTCGCTACACTCTGGATCGATTCAAGGGGATCGACATCATCGTTCACAATGTCGGCGGCTCATCCGCCCCCAGCGGCGGATTCATCACTGTGACGGATGAACTCTGGCAGCAAGCCATCAACGAGAACCTGTACCCCGCCGTCCGCCTGGATCGTGGACTTCTGCCTTCGATGATCGAACGCGGCCCGGGCGTGTCATCCATTCAACGAGCGTTGCCCCTTTACGACTCAACCCTCGCGTATGCGGCCGCGAAGGCTGCCCTGACCAATTACAGCAAAGCTTTGTCGAACGAGGTCAGCCCGAAGGGAGTGCGAGTCGTTACCGTTTCTCCGGGTTTCATCGAGACCGACGCCGCTACAAGAATGATCGAGCGAATGGCGGAAAGAGCCAAGAGCGACTACGAAACGGCGGCGAGACCTGATGGATATGCTTGGCGGTATTCCGCTGGGCCGGCCCAACAAGCCTGAGGAGGTTGCGGAGCTGGTCGCGTTTGTTGCGTCGGACAGGGCTTCCGCAATCACCGGAACCGAGTTTGTCATAGACGGAGGAACTATTCCAACGGTTTGAGATCACAGGCACCTTCGGCGATCATGCATGTGAAATTGAAGACATGGAGCATAAATCGGCGAGAGGACGGGCATGGTCCCCCACTCAGCGCAAACGGACCGCCTGAGTAGAACTGACCCGTCTTAGCTTGAGAGCCTACGTTGCTTTTTCACCGGGAAAGGACGACTCGCAACGTCCCTTTTGGCTGCAATAATAGCCAATGTCGAATAGCGGATTCGGGTTGCGGCCCTCGGCGGCGCCCAGCGTAAGGAAGTGCACTAATGGATTGACCTCGGATGACGCAACTTCCGGATTCTGACGAACATAATAGCCGGTGTCAAACAGAGAGTTAGGCTTCATTCCCAGCTTGGCTCCCTCGCGGCAGAAGTGCACCAAGGGGTTCGCTCCCCGGGCAGCCACGTCCGGATTCTGACGAAGGTAGTAGGCCGGGTCGAATAGAGCGTGCGGCCTTCGCCCCTCCGAGGCACCATACGTCAAGAAATGAGCAAGAGGATTGACGGAGGACGCCGCGACGTCAGGATTGCGGGCAAGATAGTAGGTGGTGTCGAATAAGGGGTGCGGATTCCGGCCCTCCCTGGATCCTTCCACGAGGAAGTGGGTAAGCGGATCGATCCCTGCATCCTTGACATCTGAGTATTGAGATCGATAATAATCGGCATGGAAGAGTAAATTGACGACCCTTACCTCTTCAGCCCGGCGCACCCTAACGAGCACGGACTGAAGACTCCAATACAACCTGCCGAGAAGATTGGGCATGGCGTGCAATTGGCTACTGGTTTGCGGACGCCTTCTTTACGCGAGCGTAGTGGCTCGCGCCAGTGACTCGGCGTGCCTCTTCCAGACCTTCCGGTTCAAAAACTACAATCGTGCTCCCCGGGCTGCCGGTCTGGAAAGATACCTCAATTAGACCGCGGAG
>PNAJ01000165.1 GCA_003170295.1 Bryobacterales bacterium
ACTTCATGGCCGATGATCAGGCCGCCGATGGCGGGGGAAACCACGATTTCTACTTTACCGAAATGCGACGCCAGCTCGCGCCCGAATTTTTCGGCGATCGAAGGGTGCTGGAGCACCAGCGCGCATTGCATGTATTCGTTGGAATGGAGACCACTGGTCAGCCGGAAGTGACCTTTTAAGTACGCCCCGGTGTTGCGGAATTCTTCGAGGATGGATTCGGACACGGGTTTAAGATAGCAAGCCGCTGGCGCCAGAGGCTAGTGGCCTGTCGCAGCCAGATCATTAACATCTCCCCTCCTTTACAGTCGGGGTTCGGTGTCGGAATGGTCGCGTGTATCAGTAGTTGGATCGTCCTCCAGCACTGCCACTGAACCCTGACCGTCAGGGAGGGGACAGAAACGATTTCCCTGCGACGGGCTACTAGTGACACGGAAGAAATATCGACTGTCGTTGTCGACTTTTCATTATGTCGCACGTCTCTAGGGTGAGGAGAAACATGCCAAACCCTTTTGTGCACGTTGAGCTGAACACCACGGATGTGGCCAAAGCGAAGACTTTTTATGGATCGTTATTCGACTGGAAGCTGGAAGATGCCGACATGGGGCCGATGGGAACCTACACGATGATCAAGGTGGGCGAAGGAACCGCCGGAGGAATCATGAAGAATCCCATGCCCGGAGTGCCCTCGTTCTGGCTGTCGTACGTGGCGGTGGACGACATTGAGGCCGCGACGGCGAAGGCGAAAGCGCTGGGTGCGAAGATTATCCGGGACGTCACACCGGTGGCGGACATCGGCTGGCTGAGCATCATCCAGGATCCGACGGGAGCGGGGCTGGGATTGTGGAAGCAGAAGACTGCCTGAGGTTCCAGCGGTCGTAGTGGATGAGGTTGGCGAGCTCTTCGCGGTGCTCCCAGCCTCTTTTTTCCAGATCGGGCTGCGATCCGAATTCGGAGACGTAGCCGATGCATAAGTAGGCGACCAGAGTCACATGCTCCGGAATTTCGAGAGTCGCCTTGAGGGATTCCGTGTCGAGGATGCTTACCCAGCCGGCGCCTAACGACTCGGCTCGCGCGGCCAGCCAGAGATTTTGCACGGCGCAGACGGTGGAGTAGAGATCGGTCGAAGGATTTGTTTGACGGCCGAGGCCTGCGCCTTTGGTGCGCTGATGGTCGCAGGTGACGCATAGGTTGACGGGCGCCTCCATGATCGCACCCAGCTTGAGATTGTCGTAGAGATTTCGCTGTTCACCTTCGTAGATTGCCGCGGCCTGCCGATTGGTTCGTTCGAAATTCTCGCGGACTTTGGTGCGGACGGACTCGTCGCGAATCACTAAAAAATCCCAGGGCTGCATGAAACCAACCGAAGGGGCGTGGTGTGCGGCGTCGAGAATGCGGGCCAAAACGTCATCGGGGACGGGCGTGGGAAGGAAGTTTGAGCGGACGTCGCGACGTTCGTAGATGGCGCGATAGATCCCACGCTTTTCCTCGGCGGAGAATTGTGTCATTACAATTAGTTTAGGCGGACGGGGTTTTGCGGTCGAGGGTTCTATGCGATATGCAATTAGGACGTTGCTGAGGAGTCCGGGATTTGCCGCGGCTGCAGTGCTGACGCTGGGACTTGGGATTGGAGCGAATACTGCGATCTTTAGCGCCGTCGATGCGGCACTGCTGCGGCCGCTGCCGTTTCCTCATCCCGAAAAACTAGTGCAAATCTGGGAGACGCATCCGATCGTCGCGCGTCTGCCGGCGGCGTTTCCCGACTATCTTGACTGGCGCACGCAGGCGAAATCGTTCGAGCAGATTGCGGCTTATGGCTACCAAAGTTTTCAGATCACGGGTGCGGGGGAGCCGGAACAAGTTAACGGCGGCATCGTCTCCGATAATTTTCTGGCGACCGTCGCTTTAACGCCACGGCTCGGGCGCGGTTTTCTCGATGGCGAGGCGCAGGCGGTGCTGCTGTGCGACTCTCTGTGGCGGCGGAAGTTCAATGGCGATCCGACGATTGTGGGGCGCAATATCCGGATGAACGGCGCAAGCTTTCTGGTGGTCGGGATTCTGCCCGGTCCGCAGCTTCTTCCGAAAGATGTGGAGTTGCTGACGCCGTTTGGAACGATGATCTCGGATTTCGACCGCGCCAACCGGCCTCATCACATGGTGCAAGTCGTCGGGAGACTGAAGACCGGAGTCACCTTCGAACAGGCGTCGGCGGAGATTCGAGGAATCTCGGCGCGGATGGAGCGCGATTATCCGGCGACGAACAAGACGATTACGGCGACGCTGCTTCCGATGGCGCGGGAGATTGAAGGCGACGCGCGGACTCCTCTGCTGGTGCTGCTCTCCGTAGTGGGACTGGTGCTGCTGATCGCTACGGCGAACGTCGCGAATCTGTTGCTGGCGCGGGCGGCGGGGCGTAGGAAAGAGATCGCGATTCGGATCGCACTGGGCGCGGGCCGCTGGCAGTTGGTGCGCCAGTTGTTGACGGAAAGCCTGGTGCTGGCGGCGGCGGGAGGAATCGTGGGAGTGGTGCTGGCCGCGGTCGCGACGCCTTCGTTGCCGGTGTTGGCGGAAGGAAGAATTACACGGGCCGCGGAGATCGCGGTGGACGCGCGAGTGCTGCTGTTCGGGTTGGGCGTCGCTCTGGTGGCGGGAATTTTATTCGGACTGGTGCCGGCGCTGGCGGCGACGCGCGCCGATCAGAACTCGGATTTGCGATCGGGAGGAAGAGGGTCGGGGAGCAATCTGCATCGCGGGCTGCGGGCGGCCCTGGTGGCAGGGCAAGTCGCGCTGGCGATGCTGGTGCTGGTGGGCGCGGGGTTGCTGACGCGGAGCTTGCTGCGGCTTACCGGCGTCGACCCGGGATTTCGCGTGGAGCATTTACTGACCGCGCGAGTAGCACTGCCGGAGGCGTACAAGACAGACGCACAGATCGCGGGGTTCTATCAACAATTGATGGCTCGGATGGCCGTGAAGCCGGGGGTGACGGGCGTGGCGACCACCGATTCGACGCCGCTCAGCGAGGCATACAGCCGCACTCGTTTCGGAGTGGACGGCGCGCCGACGCCGGAGCCGGGGCGATATCCGGTGGCTTACAATCGCCGGGGATCGCCGAGTTATTTTGAGTTGATGCACGTGCCGATCGTCGAAGGCCGGGGGTTCACGGACCACGATGTGAGGAGTGAAGAGGGCGCGCCGGTACTCGTGAATGAGACACTGGCGCGGCAGTTTTTTCACGGCGATGCGGTAGGACGGAGTTTGATTTTGGGTGTACTGGACCCGAAGCCGGAACGGTATCCGATTGTCGGCGTGGTGGCGGACACGCTGGAATTGGGGCTGAACACTCCGGTGGCGCCGACGCTGTATTTCGCGGGGTACACGGGATATGGACACTCGGCAGTGGTGTTCATTCACACGGCAGGCGATCCGATGGCGATGGCCGCGGTGCTGCGGCGCGAGGTGGCGTCGCTCGATCGAGAAGTGCCGGTGAGCGAGATTCGGACGATGGACGAAATCGTGAGCAAGTCGCTGGCGGGGCGGAGATTTTCGGTGTTGCTGATCTCGCTGTTCGGGGCGCTGGCGCTGGCGCTGGCGGCGGTGGGATTGTACGGCGTCGTATCGTACTCGGTGACACAGAGGAATCGCGAAATGGGGTTGCGGATGGCGCTGGGGGCGCAGCAGGGGCAGGTGCTGCGAATGGTGATCGGCGAGGCGATGAAGCTCGCGATCGCGGGAGCGGTGGTGGGCGCGGTGGCGGCGGCGTTCGCGGGGAGGGCTCTCGAGAGCGAGTTATACGGAGTGCGGTCGAGCGATCCGGAATCGTTCGCAGGAGCGGCTGCGATGTTACTGTTCGTCGCATTGATGGGAGCGTGGATTCCCGCGAGGAGAGCGATGAGAGTGGATCCGGTGGTCGCCTTGCGAGAGGATTAATGACGGAGGATTAACGCCGCACGCGAGCGACCAGATAGACGACGATTACGACATTGATGATGAGGATCGCGATTTTCGCGGTCGTGAAATGGCGGGCGAGTTCATAGATCTCGAGCGGGACGAGGCCGACCGTGGTGACGATCGTGAAATATTCCGCCCATCGTTTACGAAGCAGGAGGCCGGCGCCTTCGGTGAGCAGCAGGCCGGCGTAGATGAACGTTCCAGCGCTCGCCTCCTTCAGCTGCGCGGGCGTGACCGCGAGCACGTGCGTCAGCAGGCGGTGGATATAGCGATTGTCGGGGTCGACGCGCAGGATGTCGACCCAGTGCGCCACGGTTTCGGCAACGTCGCGATGAAGCAGTTTGAGCGCGCCAATCCCGACGATTACGAGCAGAACGCCTTTCGTCAGTTTGAAGAGCGCGATGAGAAGAAGTCCGGCTGATTTCCTGTCTCGCCGGGAAGACATCCTACGCCTTGAGAGCGAGCGCCTTTTTCTGAGCCTTTTTCTCTTTGCGGGGAAGCCGGCGCTTGTCCTTTTTCGCGAGCTTGGGAATCTTCTTGGACTTCTGAGGCTCTCTCTCCGCGGGTGCTGCCACTTCGGTCTTCGATGGAGCAGCTTGTTTCTTCGCCATATAAGTGATTGTAGTACGTTCAGAAGATGCGTCCGATGATTGTTGTGCTCATGACCGTGATTTCTTTAAAGGCGCAGGATGTGACGATTCGCGTTGACGCCTCGGAAAGGATTGGTACGTTCCAACCGATCTACGGTTACTTCGGATATGACGAGCCGAATTTTACCTACTCGAAGAATGGCCGCAAGCTGGTGGGCGAGCTCGCGGCGTTGAGTAGCGCGCCGGTTTACATTCGCACGCACTTCATGCTCGCGACCGGAGATGGGACGGCGGGCTTTAAGTTCGGGTCGACCAATGCGTATACCGAAGATGCGTCGGGCAAGCCGGTTTACGACTGGACCATCACGGACCGGATCATCGACACGTACTTGCAGGCGGGAGCAAAACCGTTTGTCGAAATTGGATTCATGCCCAAGGCGCTATCGACGAATCCGGAGCCGTATAAACCAGATTGGTCGCCGGGATCGAATTTCAATCAATATTATTTGGGTTGGGCGTATCCGCCAAAGGACTATTCAAAGTGGGGCGAACTGATGTACCAGTGGGTTCGTCACTCGGTGGAGAAGTATGGGAGAAGCGAGGTCGAGTCGTGGTATTGGGAGGTCTGGAACGAGCCGGACATCGGGTATTGGCACGGCACTCCGGAAGAATTCGACAAGCTGTACGACTATACGGCGGACGCGGTTAAGCGGGCGCTTCCTTCGGCGAAGATTGGAGGGCCTGCGTCAACGGGTCCATCCAACGCGCGTGCGGCGGCGTTCCTTCGTCAGTTTTTGGAGCACTGTTCGGCGGAGAACAAGCCGCTCGATTTTATTACTTTTCACGCGAAGGGACGGCCGTCGGTGATCGATGGGCACGTGCGCATGGGCATTTCGAAAAACGCGGAGGACGTGGACAAAGGATTCCAGATTGTGCGCGAGTTTCCGAAGTTTCAAAACCTGCCGATTGTGTTGAGCGAGTCAGATCCGGAAGGATGCGCTGCGTGCTCGGCGCGTGTGTATCCCCAGAATGCGTATCGCAACGGTACGCTTTATCCGGCTTACACGGCGGCGATGATGAAGAATATTCTCGAGCTGGCGGACCGCGCGAAGACGAATATCGCGGGCATGCTGACGTGGGCTTTTGAATTTGAGGACCAGCCTTATTTCGATGGTTTTCGTACGCTGGCGACCAACGGAATCGATAAACCGGTGTTGAATTTGTTTCGCATGACAGGGATGATGCGCGGCGATCGGGTTCGCACTACGAGTAGCGGCGGAGTGGCGCTACAGACGGTGCTTGCGGAGGGCGTTCGCGGCAAGCCAGACGTGGATGCGCTGGCGGTTCGCTCGGATCGCGAAATCTCCGTGCTCGCGTGGAACTATCATGACGACGACGTTCCTGGGCAGGAGGCGAAGGTGCGCATTGACGTGACGGGTATGCCGAGCGGTCGCGTCTTGTTGAGACACTACATGATCGATGAGACGCACAGCAATGCTTGGACGGTTTGGAAGAAGATGGGGTCGCCGCAGCGTCCCTCGCCGGAACAGTATGCGGCGCTCGAATCGGCGGGGCAACTCGAACAGCTTGGCTCGCCGCAATGGATCGTAGTGAAAAGCATAGAGACGACGATCGACATTGCGTTGCCGCGTCAAGCGGTCTCGCTGCTCAATCTACTTTTTTGAGATCGTCGCTGGGAACGCGATCGACACGGCCTTGCCCTATCGGTGCGGCAATTGGCCCATCTCATTACGGCACTAGCATGATGGGCGCTTGCCAGAACGCGGCTTTCTGTCCGGTCGGATCGAGCACCGTCACCTGGCAGTTGTACTCGCCCGGCGGAATCTTGCTCAGAGACAGGCTGAACTTCAGCGGCACGGTTTTCAACTTGTTGCTGAGGCCCTCGGTCACCGGAAGCGGCGGCGTTTCGAAGGTTTTCGTTTGCCCGCGATAAAAAGTAACGAACGCCACCAGCGGCTGAACGGTGGCGGCGGTGGGTTCATAGGCCTGGAGATAAACGAACATGTCCTTGGTCTTGCTGAAGACTCGCGTGACACTGGGAATCAGCTTCTGCCCATCCTGCACGAGCGGGTTGGTGATCTCGGCTTTATCTTTATCCTTAACCGCGTTGTAGATCGCATCCTTGAGGTCGACGCGCTGGCTGCTGAGGACCACGGAGCTGATCGGAACGCGCTTGTCCTCTTTATTCAGATTGGGAACGACGAACTTAGTTTGATAAGTGCCAATGCGGCCGGTCTCCGCGTCGCGCGCGAGAAACTTGATCATGTACCTTCCCGGCAGCAGTGTGAATCCGGTGTCGTACTGAATGGGACGCTTTGACAATTCCGCGGCAGTCGTATCGCTGAGCTTGATGTCGACCTTGTCGCGCACGTTTTGGATCGTAGTACCGAAGTCGTCCTTCACCTCGCCGATAAAATCAATGAGCGTGTGCTCGGCTCCCCCTTTACGGGCGAGCGCGAGTTCGCTGCCGGGAATCTTGACGATCAGAGGCACGAAATATTCGGCTCGATTCAACTGGAAGTAGTCGACCTCCATGGCGATGGTCAGTTCCGTGACGGGGTCGCCCAACATCAGCGCGTCTTCGAGCTGCCGTTCTTTGTCGGCTGCCGTGAATTTCGCGAACACCTTACCGGCGTAATAGCCTTGCCGGTAATCCACGCTTGCCGACAGCCCGTTATTCAGCGAAATCTTGATCCGCCGGAACTTGCCGTTCAAAGCTTCGTTCGACGTGTAATAACCGATGATGTAGTAGCTCGAAACCGATTTCTGCGCTTTGACGATGCCGGCTGCGAGGTCGTTGTTGTCGAGCAGCGCCTTGCCTCCGGTATCGGCGGCCATGGTCCAGAGCGTGTCCTGGGAACGCGCGAAGTTTCCCGCTGCGGCCATCGCGGATCCGCCCGTGTACATGCCCATACCGCCGGGCGATCCTTTGGTGGCGTCGCCCAGAGGAGCCGATGCGACCAGCCCTCGCGAGTCGATCGGCCAGAAGGAGACACCGGCGCGAATCGCGGCGTTGACCGTTGCACGCAACTGCGCCTGATTGTCCTGCCCGTTCAGTTGCAGGCCGCTGGCGAAGTAGAGCAGCGCCTTCTTCTCGTTAAGATGCCCCAACATTTTCGCTGCGGTCTGCAGCGCGGACAACTGGCGATCGGTATTGAAGATGTTGAACTCGCCATCGTCCTGACCGAAGGCGGCTCCCGTATCGGAGCTGCTGGCGTCGTTGGTGGTTTCATCGAAACCCTCGCCGTCGCCCACGATCATGGCTTGAATAATGCCCAGCAGCCGTTCGCGATCGTCGGTGAAATCCTGCGCGACTTGCACCGCGCCGCCCGCAAACTGCATGATGGCCAACAAATCGGCGCGCGTCATTTGCGTCTTGATGAATTTCTGCGCCGCGCTGAGCGCTCGTATCTGATCCGGCACCGGCATCGCCGTCATATCGAAATACAGAGCCAGCAGCCGTCGATCCTTGTATTGCGTTTTCCCGGGAACCTCGCCCGCGATCTGCGTGTGCGGAAGTTTTTCGAAATACTTTGGCGCAGCGATGGGCGGCAACGGCTCGGCGTTTTCAATCATCTCTTCGAGCTTCTGATATTCGAAGAATTTGATGGTCTGCGGCGTTGCGTCTTCAGTGATCGTGAAATCCTTCGCGGTGAGTCCTTCCACGGGATTCCCGCTTTTATCCTTCACCAGCACCGTCTCAATCACTAACTGCTGACTGACGGTGAAGGTAGGCGTGTCGCTCGTTGCCGGCGTTTTATTCGTTCCGACCTGTTGCGCGGATGCCAGCGCGATGGTAAAAAGCGCGGTCCATTTATTTCGCATCATATTGATTAGAACCTCACCGGGTTAGAACCTCACCGTGACCCGAGTGGTCAAGGATCGCATCTGATTCGGGCCGCTGGGAACACCGAACTGTGCGCTGTTAATGGTCGTGATGTAACTTCCGAATACGACATGGTTGAGGGTGTTCGTCGAATCCACCCTCAGATCCAAGCTGTACCGGTCCGTCATTCGGAATGTGCGCGCCATCGACGCGTTCAAGGAAAACTGGGATGGACCCGTGATGGAATCCCGGCCCGCGTTTCCCCATTGACCCGACGCCGGTGGCGCATAAGCGGCGGCATTGAGAAAGAGTCCTGGGGGAGCGGCATAAACCGGAGCACCAGTGTAGTCGGCGCGGATGGGTCCGGTGATTCCCGTACCCTGTACCGGGGAAAAGTAAATCGGCGTGAGTGGCAATCCGGTCCCAGCCGAGATATTGCTCGAGAAGGTCCACTCCTTCAACAGCGCGCCACGCCAGCCGCTGAGCAGCGTTCCTCCGCCGATTCCCATCCCGGTTGTATATTGTCCCGAGACCGTCAGTAAGTGGCGCTGATCGAAGTTTGAAAGTCCGCGTTCTCCGCTCAGATTGAGCCAGTTCTGGGCGATCACCGCGCTTCCCGCCCCTCTTCCACCGAGCGCCGCATCGTCGATCGATTTCGAGTAGACATACTGCAGGGTAGACGTAAAACCGTTGTGCAGCCTGCGCCGTAATTGGATTTGTCCAGCCTCGCGAGTGGAATTCCCATTCGAGGTCATGTAATAAAATCCCGCCGGGCATGACGGGCAAGGATTCACCGCTCCTTTAGGATAGGTGTTCGGCAGGAATTCCTGCACGGCGCGCGTTCCTTTAACCCCGAGATATGTCGCCGTCATCACCAGCGCGCCCGGCAGATCTCTTTGCACCGATACCTGCCAGTTCTGCGCGTATCCAACACGGAAATTGGGATCGATGGCGAACGTATTAGTAGTAGTATTCGGGGACGCGTTGAATCCGTTCGCCAGCGTGAGTGGATCGCTCAAGCTGTTTTGCACACTGAGACTCTTCGATAGCGGCGATTGCTGATCCATTTGCGTCGCGATGCTCTGATAAACGGACGTGTTGTAGTAGACGCCGTAGCCAGCCCGAACCACCATCGACGACGCCGGGAACGGACGCCAGGACGTTGCGATGCGCGGTTGAAACGCGTGCTTATCGGGATGAACCAGCGAATCGGGATACCGCTGGCCCGTCAACGGCCCGACGGGGTTATTGGCGACCACCGGCGCGACGGCGGAGTAACCCGAAGCAACGTCCAGATTCACAAGGCGGCCATACAACTCCGTGATGGGGGAATTATATTCCCAGCGAAGGCCTACGTTCAGCGTGAGGCTTGGGCTGACCCTCAAGTCGTCGTTGATATAGGCCTCGTAGATCGAGGAACGAAAATACTTGTCGGCGTTCCCAAAGGCGATAGAACTGGTGTCGGGGATACCTAGAAGAAATCCGGCAAAGTCGTTACCAGCGGCCGCGCCAGTGAATTGGAATGAGCCTCGCGGGTTCGCTTGCGAAAGCACGTTCAGCTGCTGCTTTTTGTAATCCGCGCCGAATTGCAACGTGTGACGCCCGTGAATCCAGTAATTGTCGTCGGAAATCACACCGGTCTCGTTGTGAATCACCGATTGCTGCGCATCGCTGAGCGCAGTGATGCCGCTCGAGAAGATAAGAGTCGGCGGACCCCAGTTCTGCGGTTGTTGATTATTTCCGGTGATCCCGGCTTCTCCTGAAATGTTTTCTTTATTCGCAAAATTAGGCGTCACGTGTTGCGAGTATCGGCTGAATTGAGCCGCGAAGGTCGCGAAGAGACGAGGGGTGAAGGAGTGCCGCCAATTAACACCCGTGTTCAGCCCCAGCGAATCGGTGGTGTCGATAAAGCCGAGCAGGTTGGGAGAATCCGCGCGCAGGCTCTGAAACGCGAAGTTGCCGGAAAGTTGATTTTTGCGATTGATCGACTTGTTCAGACGCGAATTCAAACTATCCTGATGCTGCACGCCGACGATCGGGATTTGATAGTTAAGTTGGTTGGACGAAAAATTGGGCAGCGGATAGAGCCCCAGCAGAATCCTGGCTTGAGGACTAATGCGCGCTTGCGGAATCATGTTGCCGGGAAAAGGGAGGTTGGTGGTTGGATCGAGGATCGCGGTGTTAAGCGAGGAAAAATCGCCGGAGCGCTGCGCGGCGGTCGGCATCAGACCCGGCGTCGCGTTTCCGTTGTGATTCCTCACCCACTGATAGCCGACGAAGAAATTCGGGCCGCCCCTTGGGAGCAGATGTGGAATCTTCAAAGGACCGCCGAACGACGCCTGACCTGTGAAGTGGTTCGTCACCGGCTTCGGCGTGTCCTGGCCCGTGATCGAAAACGTTCGGGCATCCAGCGCCGAATTATCGAGCGTGAATCCGATGTTTCCGTTATACAGAGACCTCATGCCGATGCGATTGTTGCCAAACGCGGGATTGGTCGCAAACGGCGAGCTGGCTCCATTGTTCGCGTTGCCGTTCACCAGGAATCCGTCGGCGGCTTTCTTGTTCAGATCCTCGTTGCCGGAGCCGGCGTCGTTGGCGGCCGCCGCCGCAGCCGCGTTCGATTGCGTCGCCGCATCCGATTTCGATGCGTTCACATCGGCGCGCTGAAAACCTCCCGGTGTATTCGCGGGAGCCAGCGGCGCTTTTCCCTTCTTAGGCGGCTTCGCGTCACTCGCCGCGATTGCCGGCTTGGCATCCGGCGCGCGAACCGCGAGGCCGGTTGGCGATGGCGGCGGCGCAGCTTGTTGCGGACCCGCCGCGGCCTTGATCTCATCGAGAGGAAGTAACTTCAACTCCCAATCGGGAATGGCCGCACCAGCGGCAACGGTCACGTCCTGTTTGATCGGGACGAAGCACAGCATCTCGACCTCGATCGTCCACACGCCATCGGGCAGATCGGCGAAGGAGTATGCTCCCATCGGGTCGGTAATCGTGACGAGTTTCTTGTCTCCTTGCGACGCCGTGATGGTGGCCCCGGGCAGCGGCAGGCCGCCATATTTGACGTACCCATGCTGCTCCGATGCCGCGAAAGCGAGTATTGCGAATATAAATACGGCGAGCCCAACAATCATACCGCGCAGGAAGCGTTTATTAGTTTTCAGAAGGTACCCTTTCCGCCTGCACGCCATAGGCCCATCGAATACATGAATGGAGGCTAACGTTCCGCATCGTGAGGCTCCCCCGAGCTGTATCCACATTTTCACGCCAGTTGCCCTCGCGACTCATGTCCTTGAGACTGCTCGGTTTAATCGACGCCACCTCAAATTGCGACTGGGCAAGGATCGGAAACGTATTGAATATAAGGACGACGGCAGCCCCACCCACGTTCATTATAAAAAGACGGCGCCGCGACCCTACCATTACATCATCCTCTAGTTTTCCACTGGTACTTTTTCAGCATGGTCGATCACCAGGACCTCCACCGGTCCCTTTTTGGATTCCAGCTTCAAACCCAACTGCTGCTGCACCGCCGTAAAAATAGACGGACCCGCCGGATTCTCTTCCGGTACCTGCGAAACCTCATTCGCATACCGCAAATCGAACTGATAAAACCCNNCTATTCATCTGCATCCGGTTCGATCGAATCCCGTCGAGGCGCGCCGCACCGCTAGCCTCGCCCGGCCCGACCGTCGATTCCTTCAGCTTCGGTCCGTTTTTCCCGACCACCAACTCGTAATGCGTCATTTCTCTCTGCTCCGTGTGCAGAGTTATCTGGAACCTCTCCTTGAGCAGCGCCTGCAGCATCACCATCAACTGATCCGCGGGAGCCTCCGGCGCGGCCTTCGCCGTGATATCGAAGCGGACGTTCTTCTGCCTGATCCAATCTGGACCGGCAATCTGCTCCTCCGTCGTCAATGAATAAGCAAACTTGAGACAATCGCTCAACGTCGCATTTCCCAGCGTGACGGTTCCGTTGAGGATCTTGCCCGTATTGATGTAAATCAGATCGCCCTGGAGCGGCCCGCCGACCTTTACACTGGCGACATCGAATGCCGGTTGCGGCGGAACCTGTAAGTAGTATGCGAACGGCGGCATCATCATTACTAAATTATTAGTACTAATCCCGCCCGCTGTCAATCGCATTAGTTCTCCGACGGCTTCTCCACTCGGTCAATCGTCAAAATCTCGACCGGCCCTTTGGTCGACTCCAATTTCAAACCAAGCTGCTCCTGCAGAGCCGTCATCAGCGACGGACCCTCAGGCCGGGCCTCGGGGTGCGCCTCCGCACCTCTGAACATCCCACCTTCGCTCTCATCCGGAGTCCACTCCAGTTTGAAATCGTAGTTTCCCGTCAACTCCGTCTTATCGATCACAGATCGGCCGAGCACCTGCCCCAGCTGGTTTGCCAGAGCCGCCATCGGAGCGTCTTGAACGTCGAATTGGCCCCTCATCATCCTTATTTGAGTGCCTCTCCGGTTCTCCGATCCTTTGTCCTGCACCTCCGACGCGTGAAGCTTCGGCCCACCCTTCGCAACGACCAGCGCGTAGGTCGGAAGCTCCTTCGTCTCACGATGGAAGCTCAATTTAAACCGGTCCGCCAGCAGCGACTGAATCATCGTCTTTACCTGATCGCCCGTCGACGCCATTTCCGGCTTTGCCGTGATGTCGTATCGATCGGACCCAATCCAACCCGGCCCCCCGGCGATCTGAAAATCGCGTACTCCATAGGCCTGCTGGATCAGGAATTTTACCGAGACGCCCGTCATCGAGACTCTGCCGCCGGGCAGCATCTCGACGCCGACCCTCATCATTCCCATCGCCTGAGGAGCACTCGGCTTGATGGACGCCACCTCGAATGCCTGCCCTCTCAGAGCGAAAGAACCGCCCACGACCATTAACATCTGCCTGCGATCCATAACAATACCCTCGGTTTCTCGTTTAGACGTTGGAAGAGGTGAAAAAGTCCCCGAACTTAGTTCTCAGCCGGCACTTTTTTAATTGACACCCCTGTCCTCTTGAGAGACTTGAGTCGCGGAGCGCAGTAAGTTCCAATTAATTCCGCCGTTAATTCTCGGACGGCTTCTCCACATGCTCGACGAAGAACATCTCTATCGGCGCCTTTGACGACTCCATTTTGAGACCGAGCCGGTCGAAGATCATATAGAGCGTCGGGCGCGCTGGATCGGCAAACGCCCTCCCCTCCTCCTCATTGCCTCCCAGTGGCAGAGGGATCATCGGCGTCCACCCATCGGTGTTGAGCTCGAAGAGCCCTTCCAAACCAGTTCTGTCGATAACCGGGCGATCCGCCCAGTTCGATACGGCCTCGACCAGGTCCACCATGCTGATCGCATCGGCATGCAGCCCGCGACCCATGCCACCCCGGAACTGATGGCACTGGCCGCTCGCACCAAGGTCGCCATCGGGACAATCCTTCTCTTCGATTTTCGACTTCGTGAGCTTCGGCCCATTCTTCCCCACGATCACCGCGTAGACCGGCGTCTCCTTCATCTCGCGGCGCATCTTCAACTTGAACCGGTCTTCCAGCAGAGTCTGAAGCATCCGCTTCATTTTGGCTTCGCGAACCAGCTTGGATGCCCCCGCGGGAATCGCGCCACTCTCCGCGGTCGCTTCAATATCGTATCTTTCGCTGGCCGCTTCCACCGTGAATCCCTTCAGCCTTGGACCCTGGAAAGGTACGTTGTAGGCGGTGGAAACCAGGATGAGCAGCGGTACATTTCTTGCGCTAAATCTACCGTTAGCACCGAACTCCATCCCGGGGCGACCCTCAGACTTGTTTGATTTTACCGAAGCAACCTCAAAAGCCAGCCGCGGTTCGGACTGCGACTGCGCCAGAACGCCCGCTGCAATCGCCGCAACGACCAATATCAATCTCGCCATGATTCCCTCGTCAGCAATCCACCCAAGCCCGCTTCTTCGAACTCTCGAGCACCTTCTCGAGCAGTCCCATCCCATGCGCGCCATCCGCGAACGTCGGATACTCGATCGCCGCCGACGGGTCCGCGACTCGCTTATAAAACCGCCGGAAATTCTGCTTGTGCGCATCGTCGTAGCCTTCGCTATGCCCGCCCGGCAGATCGGCGAACGTGGCCGCGCGAGGGTCCATCAACGACGGATCTTTGATCATGATCTGGTTCGGCGTATTCCTCTGCCCGATCCACAATTCATCGGGACGCTCCTGATTCCAAGTCACTCCGCACTTGGTTCCGTAAATCTCAAACTCAAAGCGATTCTTGCGCCCCGCCGACATCTGGCTCACCGCGAACGACCCGCGCGCGCGATCGCCCAGCCGCACCAGCACCGCCCCAAAATCGTCAGTGTCAATCTTCACCGAATCGTAATCGGACGGCGCCAACTTCTTCCCCGAAAATGTCTCGACCGCGCCCTTCGGCTTCTTGCGTGAATGATGAAACGTCTGCAGATCCGCGCACAGCGACGTGATTTTCAAACCCGTCACGTGCTGGATCTGGTCCATCCAATGCGACCCGATATCGCCCATCGCCCGCAGCGCGCCATTCTCAGCGGCCTGCGCGCGCCAGTTCCAGTCCGTGTCGTAGAGCAACCAGTCCTGAAAATAAGTGCCGTTGACAATAAGAATGTCGCCCAGCTCGCCCGCCTCGATCATGCGGCGGACCTGTTGCACCATCGGGTAACACCGCAAATTATGATTCACGCAATTCGCGAGATTTTTCTTGACCCCCAACTCCGCAAGCTCCTTCGCCTCCGCATACGTCATCGTGAGAGGCTTCTCGCACAGAACGTTTTTCCCAGCCTCCAGCCCAGCCTTCGCCATCGCGTAGTGCAGATAATTCGGCGTGCAGATATGCACCGCGTCGATCTCTTTATCGGCCAGCAGCTCCTCCCATCCGGCAGCCCGTGGGACGCCAAACGCGGCGGCAAACTTCTCGGCATCGGCTTGATCGACGCCGGCTACGGCGACCACCTCCACATTGCCCAATCGGCGGATCGCCTCAGTATGCACCTTGCCCATAAAGCCGGTGCCGAACATCGCGGTTCTGATTTTTCGCATAACCTCTATTCTAAACACCCCCGCGTTAAAATAACGCGGGAATAACGCGGGGGGCTTTTTGGCGACGCCTCCAGCCGGCCTAGAAGAGTATGCCTGAAGGCTCCGGGCGATGATCGGAGTTGAGGGGACTATCTTTATGATTGCCGCCGAGTTGGACATTTTACGGAAGGGTAGTTAGAACTCCGCGAAGCGCCAAACTTGATGATTCACTGGTAAATTCGATTACATGCCTACCGCGAAAAACAGCAAAATCCCTGCGGCGAAAAGCCCAAGTAAAGACTAAAGCTGGAGAAATGCGGCAACCTGCGACAATATCTTTATGCGCCTTCCGCTCATCGCCGTCTGCGGAGGGATCGCCTGGGCGCAGAGCAATTGCCCGAGCGTAGCCTTCGCCGGCGCTAAATCCGCGGCGCTCCTGCCGTCCCCATCTTCACATCGATTCCTTGTGAAGCAATCCGACAGTTCTTACACGGCCTACGAATTGTCAAACACGCCACCTTACGCGGTCACACGCACAATTCCTCACTTCGACCGTCAACTAAGCGCGTGCGTGCCATCCTCAACCAGGATTTATCCGTTCGTTGTCACTTCGGTGACACCCGTCCCCTCAGGCGGCTACTTCGTGACGATCGTCAATCAAAACGGACAGATCTTTTTCGACGTCTTCGATGCGGCATTCCATCTGATGGCCGAATCGAGCAGCGTTCCCGCGTTCATATTCGCCGACATGAACGGCGACGGGAAGCTGGACGCCATCAGCACTGGGTTCGTCAACCACAACGCTGGCATTTCGATTGCGCTCGGGAACGGAGGAACGTCGTTTCAGCCGCCGGTGGTCTACTCGACGAATTTTCCCAGCATTCAGGCCCTCCTCATAGCGGACGTCAACGGCGACGGCGACGGCAAACCTGATTTCTTAGCTCTCGGCTGGGGCGTGATCGCCCTCTATCTAGGCAACGGCGACGGAACGCTCCAACCCCCTAAAATCATCTTGCAAGAAAAGGTGTTCGGCTTTAGTATGGCGCTCGCGGATCTGAATGGCGATGGCATTCTGGATCTCGTCTACGGAGACATGGGCCCAACCTATGAGCCGGCAATCAACGTGGCTCTGGGAGTTGGCGACGGGACCTTCCAACCGGCGGTCGCATATCCTGCCGCCGGAGGCGGAATCACCATCGGAGATCTCAACGGAGATGGGATTCCCGACATCCTCGCCAGTGGCGGCACGATTCTGTTCGGCGATGGCAAAGGTGGATTCCCAACTCGGCGCGATATCGCATTTGGCTCCGTCGCGTCCGGAACGCCCATCATCACCGACTTCGACGGCGACGGCATCGCGGACATCGTGTTCGGCCTAGGCAACGCGGCCGTTATCGGCGGCGATAGCGTGAGCGTGATCTTTGGTGCCGGAAAAGGAAATTTCAGCGCGCCTCCCGTCAGTCTGATCCCGGGATATCCGTCATCGGGTAGTTCCCTCACGGCCCTGGCAAGCTCCGATCTTGATGGCGATGGGATTCCGGATCTCGTCGCCGTCGAGAGTTCGGGCCATATCTCTGTAATGAAGGGCGTGGGCGACGGCACATTTCAAAACACCCTTCAATACCAAATCTCCGCAGGCATCCCCTATGGCGTGGTCTTCGGAGATTTCAATCATGACGGTCACACCGACTTCGCAGTCGCCGGAAGCGGGTACATCACATCCGGCTCGCCGGCAATTTCGATCTGGCTTGGCAATGGCGATGGAACCTTTCAATCGCCAACGAGGATTCCCGCGCCCGTTGGCGCATTTGCCCTGGCGACTGGCGATTTCAACGGCGACGGCAAGCTCGACCTCGCGGTCCTGGTGAGCCAGGCCCACGCACCAGTTTCCGATAGCTTCGAGATCCTGCTCGGCAACGGCGACGGGACCTTCAAAGTAGGCGCTTCCTACGCAGTGGGCCCTAATGCGAATTCAATCGTCGCAGGCGACTTCAATGGCGACGGCAAACTCGACCTCGTCGTCACCAACAACGGCACCGATGCGAAAAATGGCGCAGACACAAGTATCCTCATATTTGCCGGAAAAGGCGACGGCACCTTTGCCAACCCGGCAACACTGCCATACGTGGGAGGGCGCTATCGCCGGCCGTTTGACGCCATCGCGGCGGATTTCAACGGCGACGGCAAGCTCGA
>PNAJ01000033.1 GCA_003170295.1 Bryobacterales bacterium
AAGATTGGACAAACACCGGGTGCGGTGCGGCGATTCCACCGACGGCGCCGCGGTCGCGAGACTGCTGGCAGACGAAAAGCCGCTTTTGATGGTCACCGATCCGCTTTATAGTATCGAACTCGACTCCGAGTGGCGCGATCGCGCACGGCTCAACGGCTGTGGGCCCGCCGAAGCAAGTTACATGGAGCGGACTACCGGGCACACGGAGACATCGATATCGGGCGACACGCGCGCCGACTGGTCCGATGCTTTTGCGCTGGTTGCCAGTCTCGAGGCGACTTAGATATCCTTTTCCGCGCGGCTCTTCGCGAATGCCCGGTGACGTTTCGGGATGTCCGGGACATCGACCACTCGGTGACTGTCCACGCGGAGACGAACATGGACGCGACAGCGTTAGGGCTCAAGCGAATCCGCGAACAGCAATTCGTCATGGAGGGCCTCGCCGATCCGGTCACGGTCGAACTGGTCACGTCCACCCAGCACAAGGTGTCGCTCAAGAAGGTGATCGATTGGATGGCGCACGCGGGCGGGAAGAGTCCCAAGGAGATCGCGATGAAGGCGCGGGTGCGTGAAAGCTGATCCCTCAGCGAACCATCGGGCAATCGCCGGTCTTGTGATCTTCGATCTGGAATCGCAAGAACTCGTGAACGGCATCGAGGGCCGGCTTGTTGTCCGCCGTGATTATGATCCGTGCGCCGCGCGTCGTTTCCTGCAAGTCCCAGTGGATTTGATCTTTCAGCCGAGTCATGATTGCCGTTCCTGGAACCGCCGTTCCGTGAACGAGCATGGGCGCGTTGAAATTACCAGCCGCGAACATTTGCGTGATGTGCTGGAAGTGGCTCCGGATCTGGTCGCGGCTGTCGGTATCCTTCACGTCATTCGCGCGGACGTCAATCGTGCCGCCGTCGTAATGAAGCTCGAAATGATGGGTGGTCTTCTCGTGGGAGAACCCCATAACATGGTCCCCGTGTTCATTGACCTGAGCTTGATGATCCTGGGAGAACGCCAGGGCAGCGCCTAGAAACAGTACGGCAATCGGTCGAATCATGGAATTGATCTCCTGTTCTGGAACAGACGGATGGGTCCAATATACGTTAGTGCCGCGCTCGGACGGCGACTCGGTTTGAGGCGCACGGTTCACCCGGTACTCTACGGACATGGACCTGCCGGTTGCATGCACGCTCACGGAAGCCGAAATGCGCGAGCGGCGCGCAACGATCCTGGATTCCGCCGCCGCGCGGTGCTCGACATCACGCCATTGCCGGATGGGTACGCATACCGCTTCGAGCCGACCTCGGAGATTCTGTCCCATCTCGCGCGCCTGGTCGATCCAGTGCGCCAGTGCTGGGCGTTCCCTGACGTTCCGGCTCACGGTCGGGTCCGGGCAGCCGATTAGCCTTGAGATCACGGGGCCGCCCGAGTCGAAATCGGTCATCGCGGATTTCTTCGGCTCTTAGAGATGTGCCGGGCCCTCGCGTAACTCACGGAATCACAGTAACGCTCGTCACCGGGTGAATCTCCATCCACTTCGCATGAAACGTGTCCTGCACGTAGGTCCCAATGATCCGGACGTGCGAGCCGACTGGCGGCAGCGTGAGCGTGTCCGTATACCCATCGCACGCAGCCATCGCATCCGCTTGCGTCACCTTGAACCGGCAGACGATCTCGAAGACGAGACTTGGCGAGTTGTCCGTTACTGACATATTGTAGTGCCAGGCAGTTAGACTTAACCGTGGTTCAGGAGAAACGATGCAACTCAGGATTGTGCTTTTTGGTGTAGCGACGATAGTGTGGGCTCAACAGCCAGCCACCAAAACATTTACCAGCGCGGCGGACGTGTTGGCCATGATTCAGAAAGCCAAGAACGAGCGAAAGCCCGATCAGCCAAACTTTATCCAACCCATCTTGCAGGCGGCTCCATATTCGGTGAACCTGGAATACCGCGTGAAGGGCATCGACGGCAACGCGGCTGTCCATGAGACGGAAGCGGAGGTGTTCTACGTAGTGGAAGGGACGGCGACGCTAACGACCGGCGGTAAGCTTCGCGAAGAGAAACGGTCGAATCCGACGAATCTGGCGGGCACTGGTATCGACGGGGGTGCTTCGCGCCGCGTTGCGAAGGGGGATTTCTTTCTGGTCCCGGAAAACACCCCTCACCAGTTCACCGAAGCTGCTGACAAACTCGTTCTAATGTCCCTTCACGTGCCGAGAGGTGGCACACCAAAGTAAGAAGGGACAGGAGTAGACGTGGGCCTGCCCGGAAAGCACCCTGGCTTCAAAACCGGTGAAGGCGGGCACGGCTCGCACTTGACGCATCGCCATTCCTGCCCGTCGAACCAGTCGAGTTCGCGGCTGCTTCCGAACCGTCAACCCGGCAAGTTACCTCTTGCGCTTACTTCTTAGCCGCCGCAGCCTCTTCGGCCCGGGCTCCGGCCAGGATGCCGGCGAGGCCCTCGTTTCCCTCGTGGCAGGCGTACTCATACACGGGGTCGGGCGAATGCCGCAACTGGATCATCAGGCTCCATGGCTTGGTCCAAGTCCCCGGGTCATCGATCCTAATTTCGTACTTTAGCGTCTCCGGGCCACTGTGGGAGAAGCGCTCAGTCACATGCAGCTTCTCACTGGACACCGACATGAAGGCTCTCGGCTTGTAGTTGGTCGTATCGACCACCAGCGTATCGCCTTCCCAATGGCCGCGCGAATCCCCAAGCCACTGCTGCACCGCGGAGGACAGACGTGGACCACCATCCAACGGAATTTCGCGGGCATCATGAATCATTTCCGTCATGATCATCACCCACTCGGGCGTCTGCACAATCTGGTAGTAGCTTTGGTATCCGGCAGTTAGTTGCGGCGAGCCGTAGGTGAGGCAGCGTTCCGCCAGCGATCGATCCCCTGGCCCGGTGGCAGGACGGGCCATCGCCGCGCGGGCAGCCTCTCGTCTCTTTTGCGCATCCGGTGTCATGGCGGGCAGTCGTCCGTCGGGCGGGTCGGTAATCAGCGAGGTTCGATTCTCCCAATCCCTCTCGACGGTCCAGACCGAACTGTAATCGCCGGTCTCGCCATCTGTGCTTTTGAAACCCGTTTTAGTTCCTAGCACATTCGCGAGCACGGTTAGGTAAACGGTGTCGCCGAACGCGGCGTCTCCGTTGCCGCCGAAGAGTTCGTGCGCCTTCTTCTTCATAGCCGCCAATCCCTCATCGGACAGGGTGGCTCGCCCCGCCAACTCTTTGGGTCGTTCGAGCGGCGTAGCGTTGTTATTGGCCCAAAAGCCCTGCAGATCCGGATGGCCGTCACTGGTTCGAGGCGGTGCCCAAGTCTGCTTACTGCTAGTGGCTTTCGCCAGTGAGGTTTGCGGCGCCCCTTGCCCCTGCGCCACTGCAAGCAGCGCCGTGAGGCCAAGTACGAAATAGAGGTATCGATCCTTCATATTCCCTCCTTGTTATCCGTTGAGTATACGCCTCGACGACGCGCACTGGTGATCGTGAATGTTTTGACGCAAACACCGCAGTCCCGCTCTTCGTACATCTCATGCGCCTAGCTCTAACGTCAAGTTGCGGATCTGTATTGACAACCGGAAACACGGTCCCCCACGACGTGATCTCCCCGACAAAGTCGGCGTTATAGTGCCCACGGCTCCCCAAGGTCGCGCTGATCCTTGTGATGGATACGCAGTTAGCCCCGCCCATCGAACCAGTAAGCGGGGCGATCCGCACACCGCGCACGGTTGCAGGTGCTCCATGTCTTCGTAGGCTATGAATGGGAAGTGGCGGGATGTGCCTGAAACTCTCACTCTATTGCGAGCGCGTTAGCGGACGGCCCGCAATAGAACCGCGTCCCGGTGGTATTCCAAGAACCGCCGCTGCCCCGAAGAGAATCCGCCAGCCCGGAAGTCGTCCGGCGGCACACCCATGCGCTTCAGCGAGGGCAAATGCGCGACAGGCGAGATAATCAGCGCCCCGTCGCCCTCGAAGCTGATGAACCCGCGATCGAACAAGTGGTCGATGGAGGGCGTGAGCAACAGTCCGTTTTCACCGTCCAGCCGCTCCTCATTTGTCGCATCCCGCCATGGTTTACAGTGACTCGCCCGCAAATGATCTCGATTTTCCACACCGGTGATTCGGCAGCGCTTCTCAATCTGCATCACACGCTGCTTGAAGATCCCTTGACCGCGTCGCGCGACAATTAGGTCCTCGCGTTCTGTCGGTGTGATAACGGAGCTGCGGTCCAGCTCGGATTCAATGTGGTGTTCCCAGCGTTCCAAATCCACATGCACGGCTGGTATTTCCTGATCCATTTCTTCGGCGTTTTGGCGGACCGCGATCGATTCGGGGCCGATGAGCGCCAGTAGACTCTCCGTGAACATCTCCGGAAGCCGCGTCAGATAGACAGATTGGATGCCGTTCCCATTCCCTTGAAGAGGTGCATATCGATCTGGCAGCAGGGGACGAAGCAACTCCATATGGTCTTTCGGTCTGACCCGATTGACTAATCTCTCGAACCGGACACGGACGCACCAACCTGCGTTTCCCCAATTCGCTCCCGCGTTACCGAACTCTTCTGGTTTAGGAAGCTCGGAGCAATAGGACTCGGCGATTCCGATGGCCGCGATGCGCGTGTCCACGAAAGAGAAGATAAGATCGCCGGGTGCGACTTCCCGCATGGATTCGTAGAAAGGATTACGCGCATCGTTGGCATTGCGTTTCGGAGACCAGAGGTAGCCTCCGTCGATCTCCTGGCGGGATGTCTGGTTTTGATTGACCCACCAATAACGCATTCGGCGCACCAGACGAACTTCGGACTTAGGGTATCACTCAGGGCGCTCGGGCTCAAGAGTCAACCCGCTCCGGCTTCCACTCATCCGGGTCGTCGCGGTTGACCCGATCATCGCGATCCTCCCGCTTTTCCTGCTCGATACGCCTGTCGCGGTCTTCGCGCTCTTCGCGGCCGTCGCTCACCATTGCCTCCCAGCTTTAGGGTCGCATGCGAAACCCTTTCGCACCTGGGAGACTCTACCGGCCGTGCAACCACCCGAAAAACCAACCGTCCCCAACGAAGAGCCGCGGAGACAACGCCTCCTGTCGCGGATCCGTGCAGATGTGCGGCGGCACATCCGCGATGGGAGTCTGTTCAGGAAGAACAGCGGAGCGAAGTTGGGTCTCTGATGCACGCGGTTTTGATGCGCCTGACGGCCGATCTTTACGTCGCAGAGGGCGACACTGAACCTCAGGGGCGGGACTTGCCGCCCACACCGGTGGGGAGTATACTGCGGCCAGTCCGAAAGTTCAGAAAGGAGTTCATTTCATGACCGAAAAGGACAATATCCAACTGGCTAAACAGGCGATCGCTGCGATCAATGCCCACGACATCGAGAGCTACCTGAAACACCTCGACGAGTCTTACGCCGGAGAATCGGAGACGCTGGGCTCAGTTCACGGACGCGAGGGAGCCCGTCAGATGCTAACGACGATGTTCCAGGCGTTCCCCGACATACACCTCGAAATTGAGCAGATTCTTGCCAGCGGCGACCATGTGGTCAGTCGCGTGATCGCGAGTGGTACCCATAAGGGCAACTTCGCGGGAGTCGCGCCAACCAACAAGAAGGTTAGCTTTCACAGCTGCAATGTCGTCGAAGTGCGGAAGGGAAAGGTGATTAGCAGCAGACTCTACTCCGACAACGTTTCGTTGTTCCGACAGCTCGGTGTACTCCCCGCCCAGAAAGCAACAACAGCCTGATAGCCGCGAGAGGGGCGAGAGCGCGCTACCCGCGCCCGCCCCTGCCTACTCCGGCGGCCGACACACCTTGCACGCCGTGTACCCCTTCGCCTTGGCATCTTTCAAGCTGATCGGAGATTTGCTCGCCGCGAGATACCGGCATCCGTCGCGATGGTATTTTTTGCCCGTCCGCGTCACGTAGACCGTTTGGACCTTCGGATCCGGCTGTGTCTGTGTCGCGGGCTGTGGCGGGACCGGCAGCGCTTCCGGACACAGTAGCGTCAGGCAAAGCGTGAGCGCCGCAAGCAAGCGTCGCATAATGAACCCCAGGCGGAAGGATTACGCTTTCAGAGTATACGCGAAGACCCTTAAGCAGTGTTCGCCCGGGACGCTTGGCCTTAAGTACCCTCATGCCGCACAACTACCGCTGTTTCGCCTTCTCGATCACTTCACGGGAATGTGGATCAACGTTCAGGTTCCTTGTTGACTGAGAACGGTAGAGGAGGAAGCCGACTACTAGGACGGCAGCGACAATAAGCCAAAGCAGAGTGCGCTTCAAGGGGACAACCCGCTTCTATGATATTGCGAAGGGATCATCCCACGCCTGGCGACCTGCGGCAGGATTCATTGCGATTGGCCGCGAGCCGAAGCCATCCCTCATCAAACCCGTTAGGCACGCGGGCAGGCGGTAAGAAATGCAAGGCTCAGAGGCCCCAACGGACAGGCCCGCCGGGTTAAACCGCTTTACTCTTTCTAGCAGCCATCTTTTCCCTTGCTGCCCATGCCTTCTTCATTGTTTCCGACATTTTCTTTCGGAACGCGGCGTCCCTCGCTGGCGATGTTTTGTACTTCGCAGCACCGGAAGCGTTAGCACGCGCCTTATGCGTCGCGGCAGCCGGAGCCGCAGCCTTCGCCGCCCTGATCGCCGCCCAGCGCTTCTTTGTCCCCGCGATAATCGCCCGTCTACCGGCCGCACTTAGCTTCCGTTTCACCCGTGCAGTAGGACCTACGCTCTCCGGCGGCTTCGAGTCCTGTTCGACAGACGGCAGTACCGCCTTTCGATCGGGACCCGGCGTTTGCTCCGTGGTCATCGGACCTTGAAGGGCCTCAATCGCTCCCGTTAGCTTGTCTCGCTCGCTTATGAGCAAAGCGAGTATGTGATCAGTGGTACTGGGTCAGTTTGAAATCGGACCCTCTTGACAGGGTGAATCTTGCTAGCACCCTTCCCGCCTGTACTGCGTCCACGCGGATATTCTATCTGTTCAAGACCGCTCAAGCAGAGCTATCCTTGGGAGAAACCCAAGGAGGATAGAAGGTGACGATAGCCCTAGGAGTTTTGTGCACTGACGGAGCTGTAATCGGCATAGATCTTGAATACACACAAGATTTCATGAGTTCGGCGGGGCAAAAAATATTCTGGCTCCCGACGAGCCTTGGTTCGCAATACTTCATACTGATCGGGGCCGCTGGTAATCCAGATTCAGCGAAGGAGTTTGTTGGATACCTAGAGGAGCAATTGGCCGAGCGGTTCCCGACACACGTCGCGAGCTTGAAAGAGGTAAAGGCCGCGATTAAGGACTCCTTAAAGTATATGTGGTTCGAACATGTGGATTCTGCACCAGCGAATGAGCGACGGGCTTTGGGATGCGATTTTCTGGTAGCGATAAGAGTCGGCATTGATGTGTGGCTATTCCGTACAAACAGAACCATGATGGTCGCCGTCAAAAACTGGGCGTGCTTGGGTATGGGTCTTTATCTCGCGAATTACTTGGTTGATCGTGTGTTGCCGCGCTATTCGACAATAGAATTAGCCGCCCAAGTGGTCGCCCACGTCATTGCGGCTGCGAAGGAGCATGTGCAATTCGTTGGGAAGGGCTCAGACATCCATATGCTTCCCCGCACCGGATTATCGTACGGGCTGAGTTGGGACGAACAAGAAAAAGTAGAAGCGGGGTTTACTCAATTGTTTGGTGAATTTCGGGGAATAATTGGCTGTGCCGATCCGGCCGCCGCGACCGACCGACTGTTAGATAGTCGCCTTACTTCACTAAGGAGTGTCATAGAAACCCTTCGTAGAGATCAGGTGGAGCGCGTAGACGTTCGACTTAAGCGGGATCAAGAGATAGAAGATTTAATACGTCATCGACCGCCCATCGGCGATCCGTTATAGCCGTTCGAAAAGCCGAGAGTGGCGTGATGCTGCATGTAGCAGCTGGACTTCCTCGCGATGTCTCGAACGAAGTACGGAGACGGAACGAGCCGGATACTCACCGGAAAGCTTGGGGGCGTACCGTTGGATGACGGCTCACTTTCGGGGGACGGTCCGATTCACCGGCGCGCTTGGTCCGTAGCCCACGTCTCCATGCGACCAACCAATTCCCGAAACGGCAACTTCAGCGCGTCCGCGATCGTCCAGACGCGGATCGCAGTCGGATTCAAGATCCCCCGTTCGACCCGACTCAGATAGGTCCGCTCGAATCCACAGTCCGCGCTCAGCCGCTCTTGCGAGAATCCCGCCGCGCGCCGGAACTCGGCCACGGCAGCGCCGATGGCTTTCCTCTTGAGATCGGTCGGCTGAATATGGCGGGCGCGCCGTTGCATTCGGAACCTTCATGGTGGTACGTTGAAGCGCATAAGCCAACGGCATATACGCCTCATTTACAGCGAAGGGCGAAATAGGAAACAAGCTCACGCCTGGGGAGTTGGACAATTCAAGTATCCAAAGCAATCATCATTTCGAGCCTCATAATCAGCGCTTCTATCTTGGCTCATCCTGGCTACGCCGCTGCCAGGGACCATGCTATTGAGCAAGAGCAGGCGCGTTTGGCAAAGGCTTCTGCCGACAGGGAGCACCGATCCCAAAGCAAAGCCGCATGGCAAAAGGCGCTCGGGATAGAGGAAGGGCAGGCGAAAAACTTGAGGTTCGGCACTGATCTGGTGGGAAAACTGGACGATTGGCTCAAACACAACCCCGAGACCACCGGGGGTAAAATCCGAGAGTCCGATTCCGTTTACGCCAAATCGTTCAACCTCCCTGACGTGGCATGGCATGACGAACGCAAGGCAACGGTGCGCGGTTACTTGATAGTAGCGTTCGAGGGGCAGAGCACCGCGAGCCCGCAATTGGTGTTCAATTGGACACGTGATATGGAGTACAAGAGCGACGGTGTGGACAGTTGGTGGAGTGCGGAAGAACCAGTCTTTATATATGACGGTGCTATTACGAAGCAATTAGAAAAGCAGCCCATTGTGATTATTGCTCAGAAATCAGTGTACAGAATGATGGCGCGCAATCCCTGAAGAGGTCAATTCTCTTGACGGCTGTGGCTCCTCAACTGCTCTAAAATGCGCTCGTCGCTTTCTAAGTAGGCCGCGAGATCCAATGCCTTCCCCATGGGGCGGTGGGTCACTTTCATGGAACCTGGCCCTGTTGTCGCTAACGCGCCAACCTTAGAACTGCTCGTCGGCGGACTCGCCGTAGCCAGGACTGCCGACGGCATCAGAATACCTTTCGGAAAGTAAGATTGATGCGAGCGGAGCCGGTCAGCGGGTGCTGCCCGTCCTTGAGCGGCGCGACGCCGTGATAGAAAAATCGTGCGGGACCGCCCCACACCACGATGTCACCGCTTTCAAGGTGCAGGCGACGCACCGGATCGGAACGGCGTTTGCCTCCCCACAAAAATACGGCCGGTAAGCCGAGCGAGACGGACACGATCGGAGCCCAAGCATCTTTCTCGTCGCGGTCCTGATGGAGGCTGAGTTTGGCGCCAGCGATGTAACGGTTGATCAGGCAAGCGTCGGGATCGTAGTTGGCGAACCCGGCCTCGGCAGCGGCACGTACGGCGATGTCGATGAATGCCGCGGGCATCGCGGGCCATGGCGCGCCGGTGTCGGGATCGACGGAGGTGTAGCGGTAGCCTGTGCGGTCGGAGACCCAACCAAGACGGCCGCAGTTGGTCATCGCGACAGACATGGTGTAACCACTGGGCGTAACCATGTGGCGGAACGCTGCGGCAGACGCGATCCGCGCCACTTCGTCAATAAGCACGGGCGCTTCCGCAGCCGCGAAGCCGCGCAGCAGCATGGCGCCTTCTTCGAGCTGCTCTTCGGAGCGCTGCGACGAATCGCTGTCGAAAAGAGGGGTCATAAGGCGGTTCCGAGCCTGAAGGCCCCTTACTGGAAGGAACGGACCCATCGGACGCTCGGCGATACCGTTCTGTGCTGCAATCACATTCTACGGCAAAAACAATCGATTTTTCACCGCAGCGCTCCCGCGAACGCCGTCTGGCGCGGTTGACTGCCTCACTCGTTCTACCAAGGCCCGAAGCGGGAATCGTGGATGGTGATTCCCCGCGCCGACAGTTCGTCCAGCAACCTCGTCACCGCTGGAGACATCTCACCGTCTCCAGGTACGACCACTGCCCATTCTAAGTTCTCTCGGAACTCTCGGGAGGTGATTTGCCATTGATCGAGCGGAAGCGGCGTTGTCGCTCCGATCTGAATGAGGGACCAGTGTCGAATGAGTGCGAGTGCGACCTCTCGGTCCGGTAATGGACCACGCGCGATGAAATGATTATCGCCATGCACCAGAATACCCACCATGGCGATCTCATGCCTCAAGGCGCGGATCAGGGACCGGATAGCCGATCGCAAAATGGTACACCACTCGTCCCTGCTCGGGCGCCAGGTTGAGATAACGGTGCACCTCCTCATCGTAGAACGCGCCGATGCCGGTGGCTCCTAGCCCGAGCGCTTCCGCTGCGAGATACAGGCGGTGGCCGATGGCGCCTGCTTCGAAATGCACATAGCGATAACCACGGTCACCATGGGCGCGAACGGCGCGATCGAGATCGCCGATCATCGAGAGCGCCAAGCATGCGTTACCGGCGAGTTCCTGCCCGAGGCTTAGGCCCGCGGCCGCGACTCGCTGGTCGCCACTCTTGATCTGCTCCAACTCGGCCGGCTCAGGCCAGAACCTGTACACGCCCGATTGCAGCCCGTCGACGCGATGGGCGTACAAATAAAGCTGGATGAAATGTGCACAGGCAAAATCGGCAAAAAACGGCCGGGTCGCGGCATCCAGCATTGCCGAGAGTTGGGTCAATGACATCGATTGCATTCCACCCAGGAAGTCGAGAGCCGAACGTCGCGTTCGGGCGACCTCGCCAAAGGACCGCCTCGATGAAGCTGGAGAGGGCAGCTTGATTTGGCCGAAGCCAGTGGGAGCCGGCTCGGCGGGGGAGATGCCGCGGCATGAGTGCTCGCGGAATTTCGTGGCGCCGTGAATCTCGTCAATGCGCGTGTAAGCGGTTCTTTCTTTCGAGAGCTGATTCGCGTGCCCGCCGTACCAAACGGTTTCGCAGCCGTTTGGTTCGCGCACTGGAATGGACCTGCCACGCAGCTCGACAATGAGCATCGGCCACTCATCCTCGTGTAGACGGCAGAGCTGCGCGACTTCATCGTCCGGAAAATGACCCACCGCAAAGCTGTCGCATCCGACGGCTCGGGCGGCGAGCGCGAGGGCTTGCCAGGCGTGCCCCATGTCGTGTAAGCAGTATCGATAGGCCCGGTCACGGTACTTCCACGCCTCGCGCCACGCAATGCTGGTCAAGACAAACACAATTGGCGCAGAACTGCCGGCCAGTTTCCTCTCCAGGACGCCCAGAGCGCGCTGTTCGGCCATGTGCGCAGAGGGACGGTAATGATACAGCCCATCGGGCCACTCTTTCAGGCCTCTGGTGAGGAAGTGGAATTCGGTCGGGTGTAGATTCCCGGAGGATGGATTCACGCGCAACGCATACCGGTATCCGGTCGACGGAGCGCGCTTGGACGCGCTAATCGAAGCGGAATAGAACAGTAGTTGCGAAAGGAACGTCGGTCCGTCACCCACGGGCGTGGCGCCAGAGACACCTTCAAGCACTTCGAGTGCTGGTATTTCAGGGTTGGGTGGATCTGCTGGCAGGTCGAGCACTGGCACACCCTCGTAGTGACGGAACGGGTCGGGCATATTCGCCCAGTCGAGAACGTGCGGGGTTCGCCTCAACGATTCAACGCTGTGCTGGGTAGATTCGTGATACTCGCGCCAGGTCATGGTCGATAGATCGGCGTCGCTGATACCGAGGCAGATGCGGAATTGCTGCTCGATCTTAACATCCTCATCGCGCCTCCGTTCGTATCGGAGACCATTGCGATCCTGGCGAACGCCCGTTCGGTGTCCCGCGACGTCCCTTCGAGGAAGTTTCCCAAATGCCGGCCGACCTCCCATTCCTACTCCGGCCAGCTTCCTGAGTCGTCGACTGATCCACTCTGTCCGCGAGTTGAGGGAATCCCATCGAGTCCAAGAACTGCGCCGTCAAGCAACATGCTCTGGCATCGAGTACGATCGCCTGGTGCGCAACGAACGTCTGCAGCTCTACCCTAGCGAACCATCGATTCGGTAGCATCAAACAATGTGCGCCGTGGCGACCGTCGGTTTGATTTCCGACACCCACGGACTTTTGCGCCCGGAGGCCTTAGACGCCCTGCTAGGTTCCGATCTCATCATCCATGCTGGGGATATTGGCGCGCCGGAGATCATCGAGCAACTACGCGCCTTGGCGCCAGTGGTCGCCGTTAGGGGGAATGTTGATAAGGGCGATTGGGCGTCCCAACTGCCGTTGACGGCAATCGCCGAGGCTGGTTCGGCCCTGATATACGTCCTTCACGATCTTGCGCAATTGGACCTCGATCCAGTTGCAGCTCAGTTCAAAGTGGTTGTCAGCGGACACTCGCACCGGCCCGGCCACGCTGAACGAAATGGTGTCATGTACCTGAACCCAGGGAGTGCCGGGCCTCGGCGGTTTCATTTGCCGATCACGGTCGCGCGCCTTGATTTGCGATCGCTCCCCTGGGGGGTCGACTTTATCGACCTGTCCAAATGAGAAAAGCAGCGGCTGATTTGACCGTTTCAGGTGAGGAATTGTCAACCTATCGAAGGTGTTGCCACTTTGCCAGTGACCTCCACTCGCAGTTGCGCTCGACAGCAGAAAACGAGATAGTGTTCTAGGACCGGAGTTTCTACCATCGTGAAGACATTCAGAGTTGCCGTATGCATTGGAGTTGTGTTGCTTGGGGGACTCCTATTCGCGCAGCAGGCGGCTTCGCCCAGACCTTGCCCCCCGGAGGGATTTAGCGGAGGATTCAGCCGCGGTTGTCCGCAGAAACAGTTTGCTAACCCATCTGACATCTCGGCGATGATGGCGGCGCTGCCTGATAAGCCTTCGCAACGCCGCAAAGCCTTCGCCATGTACTCGTATTGTGCAGGGCCGCCGGTTGGGTACATACTTCCATTCCGTTGGCGGCGAAGATGGTCGGGTACCTCGGCGACAAGACGGGTGCGTGGATGACAGACATCACTTACGATTCCGCCACAATCACGCCTGAGAATCTGAAGCATTATGATGCGCTCTTTCTCGACAGCACTACCGGCGAGTTTCTCGATGATCCCAACGACAAAGCGGTTTCCGACTTGCGCAGGCAAGCACTTCTCAGTTTTGTTAAGGGCGGCAAGGGTCTTGCTGGCATTCACGCCGCGACTGATTCGTACCACACGACGGGTCGCCCGCCCTCAACCGGCGCGGTGCCCAGTGCGTTAACGGGCACCTGGTCTGAATTCAACGAAATGATCGGCGGCTTTTTCAAGTTTCATTGGACCTACCCGACTTTAATTCCCGTCAAGATTGACGATCCGAACAGTCCACTAACATCCATGTTTCCGGTTGGTGGCTATGAGATTGTCGACGAGACCTACACATTCGCACAGGACTCGTTCAGTCGCAAGCGTGTTCACGTGTTGACCAGCATCAACTACAAAAGGATGAGCGCGGAAGATAAAGCCAAGGAACCCGCCGTTAGCAGGCGCACCGATGGCGACTACGCATTGAGTTATATCCAACGCGTTGGCAATGGTCGTGTATTCTACGAAGCGCACGGCCACGATGAGAGGCTTTACTTTTCGCGACCCTTTGTGGCCCACATGCTCGCGGGAATTCAGTACGCCCTCGGCGATCTAAAGGCCGACGATAGTCCAAGCGAAAAATAGAAGGCCACCACGGACACGCACCATTTGTCCTGTGGCAATGTGTCAAGCTTTTCAGTTGCGATGTCGACTTCCCGTTCCGAATCCGACTGGTATCACTTCCGCGCGGTTTGCCGACTATCCGGACGGGTGACTCTCGGGGATTGAATTGGCCGGATTGGCGTGCGCGACGGAATCGACCGTCACCGATCCGGATCCGTGTACGACAGAACCTGTTTCCGTCCGGTAATCCCGGATGATCCGTCCGGACGCTCGCATGTACGATAGCCGCTCACCGTCCATGCTCAAGCAGTTGGATCACACCCAAAAGCGCGCCCCAGTGATAGTAAGCGTCGCTGCTCCGTACATCGTTGCCAGCGCCGGTGTTCGCATTGTAGTTCTCGTAAATGGCGCGATCGCTCTGCCATGACTTCATGAGCAGCCGGGCTGAACGCTCCGCCAAGTCGGCCCGTGCGTCCGGCAACTCGTAGTTCCGCAGCCCAAGATAGACCAGGAAGTTCATGGGGCCCCAGATGCGGCCCCGCCAATACTCTTGATCTCCGAATGCCGGTACGTTGCGGGCAATCGATGGCATCACCCAGTCGCCATGAAACTCCCGCGGGTTGAAATAGTGTTCTTGAATCATGCGGTGCGCCTGCTCCTCGGTGGGCACCTTCGCGATCAGCGGATAGAAGTTGGTGGGAGAAAGTCGTGCCGAAGCCTCTCCGGTATCGGTGCGCCGGTTCAAGTACATACCCGACCTCTCGTCCCACAGAGTCGCCAGCGCCGCCGCATATTTGTCTCCTCGCCCGCGCAACTCCCGCCTCTCCTCCTCCCGGCCCAGGATGGCGGCCATCTCTTCCAGCGCCCGGCAATCGGCAACATACAACGCATTGAGCCCCACGTCGGAGATTTCCAGCAGGTTTGTCTGCGGATTGAAGGGCACGCCGTCATACATCGGTGAGTTGTCCAGGCCGGATTCATAAAGCGCGGCCTGAAAGTTGTGGACCGTTCCGTCCACCAGTTGCGGCACGTCATCGGAGCCCCAACTGAGCAGACCGCCATGTTCGCGGGCTGTCGGCCACCATCGATTCCACCGCAGCAACTCGTCGTAAACTTCGGCCAGGAACCAACGCTCCGGCTGTCGTTTATAAATCTCCATCGCGATCAGGCTCCCCACCGGCGGCTGGGACCGGTCGTCGCATTGGATGTGATAGGCGGAGGCGCAATTCGGAATAAAACCGCGCTTCGTAATGGATTTGGTAATCTCCACTGCGTTAGCGAAAGCGAGGTCGGAATTGTAAAGGCTATACATAAACGACGCAAAGTATGTGTCCCAGTCGAACAGTACATAGCCACCCCAGTTCGCGCTCCACAAGCGGCTTACCGGCGAGATCGCGCGGTTGTTCTCGGGATCGTAGGTCAGGTTCCATCCGAGAATCGTCTGCATCGCTGTGAAAATCTCACGTGCCTCGCCGCGCGCGTCGAGCTTGCTTTGGTGAGCCGCGCTATGCGCACTGATGAGCGCAGCTACCTGGTCAACCGTCTTCTCAGCTCCGGTGTAAACCGCCACGCGGCCTTCGAGAGGCACGGCAAAATACGGCCCGTTCACCGTGAGGAAGGGGTCGCTCACTTCGGGGCCCGTGGTGCGCACCGTGAACGCACGGCCGCCGGCCACTTCTGACCTCGCTTCGATCACACCGCCTCGACGCTGCACCGTGCCGGGGCGGTTCCAGTAGTACCCGGTCTCGATAATCAAATGCGACGCCCGCAGTGCCGCACGCTGCTCGACTGTAACCAGAATATACTCCTCGCCATCCTGCTCCGCGCTCTCCACGCGAATCACGTTTCTTGAGCTCGGATTCCCGCTGGACGGCAGCTCAAGCCTGAGTTCCGTGTAGCTGCCATCGTCCGAGTGCGCACCCAGACGGATCTTCTCCGGTCGTCCGGCCGACTGGTTGGCCTGGAAGAAGGAGTTCTGGTAAGTTCGTCCCATGCCGGCCGTCTTTACGCCCAGCGTCATTGCAAAGCCGTCTGGCAGATGGACATGTGCCATCACACTGTTGGCGCTCCAGGTATTCCAGCCGCGGCACAGGCGCTCCTGTAGCGAGCGATACTCGGCGGTCCGAAGTACCCGGAGGTTGCTTTGCCCTCTGGCCGGCAGCGCAGCTGCGGCGCAGATAGAGGCCGCTACGATTAGAAAGAACTTCATACGTGGCATGGCAGGAAAGAATGATCCTTCTCATCCTATTCCTTAAACTCCCCAAGAACCAGCCGCTCGAAGACTTCCCCGACAGTCGGCTTGCCAACCGTATAATCCGGGCTCCCGTCACTTTTGCCGCAAACGCCCGTTGCTGACATGCGCACGCAAGTCGCAGTTTGGCGGTCACATTTGGCCCATCGCAGCTTACGGCCGAAGAAGGCCATAACATGCGGTTACCGCGCCTCAACGATCGAGCACTATCCAAGCGGGTGCGTGATCGCTCGCGTTTTCCTCACCGCGAACCCATCGGTCTACACCCCCGTGCACGAGTCGATCGCACACTGTAGGAGAGAGAAGGAAATGATCCAGCCGCATCCCCTTGTCTANNTCCCAGAACGTCCAGAGCGGCCCCTCGGGTTGCAATTTTCGCAGAGCGTCCGTCCAGCCCTGAGCTAGCAGCCGAGCATACGCCTGGCGGCTCTGAGGTTGAATCAATGCGTTGTTATCGAGAGATCGCGTTGGATAGATGTCCTGCACAGTGGGTACGACGTTGTAATCGCCGGCCAAGATGACAGGCACGCCGGTCTTCATGAGTTCCGCGCCGTGTTCGAGTAAGCGCTCGAACCAGGCCAATTTGTAATCGAACTTCGGACCGGGTTGAGGATTTCCGTTCGGCAGGTAGATGGAAGTGATCAGCACACCGTTTACCGCCGCCTCGATATAGCGTGTTTGGCGATCGTTAGGATTCCCAGGCAAGCTGGATCGCGTCAGCACCGGGTCGCACTCCCGCGCCAGGATAGCTACGCCGTTCCAGGAACGTTCGCCTAGCCAGACTCCGCGATAGCCGAGGTCACGAAGGGCACCCGCCGGGAATGCTTGTTTCTCTGCCTTGAGCTCCTGGAGGCAAACGACATCGGGCTGCGCCTTTGCTAGCCACGCCACGAGATTGTCTAGACGCTTGTTGATGTTGTTGATGTTGAAAGTGGCGATCTTCAATGTCCCGGCCTCACGCGATCATTCTGTACTGACCGGAGCGTCACACTGCAAGTACTTCGTTGGGCAGGACTCGTTCTGAGGATGAAGCTAGGCGTCGCCGTCGAATGTAGTTTCATCGAACGCAACCCCGCTCCCTGGCCCCATGGGATTAGTTCCGGGAAACGCCGTCGAGATCTCAACACAATCGCCACGTATTCGCCACACCAATGTTTTCTGCGCGGCCGGGCACATTTCCACTTGCCTTTTCTCTCGACCAGAGCGATGAATCGTCATGCGCGAAGCACGCGTAGAAAAGGATACTCACACACATGACAAACGTAGAGACGACCGACACAGCCGCCACCGTTGCGGCACAGGGCGCGCACGTTGCGCCGGAGAAGGCCCTCGCCAAGAAGGCCGCCAGCAAGACGAAGGGCGCGCCCAAGGCCAAGAAAACCGCCAAGGGTGCCAAAGTCAAGGCCGCGCCGAAGAAAGGAGCCAGAGTGGGCAAAAGAGCCAGCAAGAAGGCCGCCAAACCCGAACGCAAAGCCGCCGCACCGCGCGCCGAGAGCAAGGGCGCGAAAATCCTGGCGCTGATCGCTCGCGCGAAGGGCGCGACCCTCGCCGAGATCATGAAGGCCACGGACTGGCAGGCTCACAGTGTGCGAGGGTTCATCTCGACCGCCGGCAAAAAGCACGGCGTCAAGATCGAGTCGGCCAAGAATGAGGCCGGCGAGCGCGTCTACAAGATCTTCAAGTAGTCCGCCCGATCCACATCGCCGCCGGTTCACAGCCGGCGGCTTTTTTCGTTGTTGCGCGCGGTCGCCCCTGCTTCCCGGGTTTACAGCCCCTTCAATAGATCGCAGATCTTGACGCCGAGCGTAGCGCATCAAATTGAAACGGCTAAAGTGGAAAAATGACCACAATGACCAGAGGAAGAAGGCAATTGGAGCGGGGGGCCACGGCTCACCACGAGGCTGGACATGCTGTCGTTGCAATGAGGATGGGACTAAAATTTAAGCGCGTCACGATCCTGGCTTCGCCGGAGGAGGGGAGCTTAGGCTACGTCTTGGGGGCCTCAGAGCCTCTCTGGTTCAGGCCCGACGTTGAACTTACCCGGCGAGTGCAAAAGCGCATCAAGCGAAAGATTATCGCTGGCTTCGCTGGGCAGCATGCTGAAGCGAAGTTTCGCGGCAGGAATCCCCGTTGGGGTATGGATAGCGACAATCAAGCGGCCGTTGATTTGGCCTTCTACGTCTGTTCCCCAGTGACGGTCAATGCATATCTCAGAGACTGCTGGCATACATCACGGGACGTTGTGTCTGAATCCTGGTGCGACATCCAAACCGTAGCGACGTCGCTTCTCGTGAGCGAAACCCTCAACCAGAACGAGGTGATCAAATTAATCACGTCCGGCCGGTCAGCGCTCAGGGCACGCGGTGCCAAACGGGACGAACGCACCCCGGGCGGCTCACCAAAGGTCCGAAAAACTCCAGCGGCACAGGACGGCAGATGATCGCAATAGCCGGATAGGAGTTGGTCTGGTTCTCGGGCTGCCGGCAAGAATCCTTTGCAATTCAAGCCATCGGCATTACTCGTAACCGCCTCTGCTCCAGATAGCTCTGTCGGAGATAGTCCATTTCACGCATGACGCCCCCACCCTCATCGGAATACATCCAGAACTTCCAGCCGTTTGTCTGCGGAAAAGCTTGCCCTGACGGGGCGTCGATCACGGACTTTCGGGCCATACCGCCGGCGGTCGAAAGCGAGTCGTACGCTTGCCCGTCGAACTCGATCTTGCCGTCCTGTCGCACCATCGCAGTCAGATGAACATCTCTATATTTCCGCTCGATTCGGAGCGGTGGCCGAATAAGACCGGCTTGAATCAGGTTGCCGACGGTGATCTGCAACGCCCGCGGGTCCGCCTGACGTCGCGTCGCGGCGGAGTCCGGCGGCGAGTCTTTCTCGCGCTTCCCGCCGATTGTTGAGGTTGGCAACGTTCCCCCGACAATAGCCGGTACGGGAAAGTCGATGCGGATCTTTGCTCGCTTCAACGACGCCCGAACCTCGGAGCGAGTAACGCCCTTGGTTTTCTTGCAGAGGAGCCGTATGAGCCCCGGATCTTCATTCACCAACATTGCCTCGATGGTACGGCTGACATTGCCGTCGATGAAATGCGCTTTCCATAACTCGTCCAGAAGGCGACCCTGCATCTGATCTTTGGAGAGCAAGTGGAGGGTGTCAACAGCAGCGTTGGCGTTGGCGGTATCCGAGATGCGCACACTTCGAAAAAGCTTCTGTTCCACGTCAACTGGTGCGTGGGAATTGTAAATTCGGTACTCATCGCCGTTTGTAAGGACGCACCATCTCACTCCGACGACGGTTGCGTAGCTGAGATTCTGCGAAATCCACTTCCGGTCGGTGAGATCCCGTTCGAGCGATTTCGCCTCAATAAAAAGCGTTTCGGTCCGGTTGAGAAACAGCGCGTAATCCACCGGATTGTCCTGCGGCTTGCGCCGATATTCGCGCCGACTTTCGTCGATCTCCTGCAGATCCCAGCCGAGCGCCGTGAGGATCGGATCGATTAAGGCGGCCTTCGTGTTCTGCTCGCCGACGATCTCCTTGCGGTCCCGGATCTGCTGAATCCGCTTGCGGACCACATCAATCGCGTTCGACAGTGCTGGCCGCACCTGACTCAATTCCGATCCCTCCTGGTCTCCCGAATGTTCCCGGCTGGACGCTCGCCTCCTGCCCGGAGGGCTGGATAACCCATCTGGTTATATCACACTGATAGTGTGTAGAACTCATAGTGTTCACACCGCACCATTAACTTAGAGTGCGAAGTTTGGATCCGTGCGTATTATTCGGCAGACGCGTTCGCGAATTGCGGACGGAGCGCGGCCTTTCCCAGGAGCGCTTGGCGGAGTTGTCGAACCTGCATCGAAACTACATTGGTGGAGTCGAGCGAGGCGAACGCAACATCGGCCTGATCAACATCGTTGAATTGGCGCATGCGCTACGCGTCAAGCCAGCAAATCTTGTCGAACTGATCCCGTGAGCAAGTTCATTTGATGCTGAGCTTTTCGGTCCCGGCGGGCGCGTCGGACACGTTGATGTGCTGGGTGTCCTTCTTCAGCGCTGGCGGATGCTATTTGCCCGCCTGTGCGTACCGGCTAGGAGGATCACAGAAGCAAGGGCGATCGCCGCGGTGGTGATCAAACCAGTTATTCAGGTATTTCCCGCTCGCTGTTTGCGCTTGTGGGCCGTAAAGTAAGCCCTCTTGCACTCTGGCTCTCCGCAGCAGTGATCTTGATCGCGACCCGGTAGCCGCTGTGGAAAGTATTCGGTCTGGCAGTACGGACAAACGGTTACTCGGCCGCCGGAGACTTCGATCATCAACCTGATCCCCAGCCACCCGAACAGCGGCCACAGGACATCATTCGGAGTCGTATGGTGAATCGCCCATCGCCTCTGGCGCGGATCCCATGAGAACCGCGGACGTACACCTCCGACGTCAAGCCATGCTTGAATCTTACTGGCGAAGAGAGATCGTGCAGTCGGTAGGTGTTGCCACGGCTCTGGATGTTTGGTGGCCCAGCCAGCGGTGTCCCAGCTACCCGTTGTCGGCTCGATTATCAACCAATCGGCACGCCGGCCTTTGCGACCCTCCCGAACCTCGGCACCGAGACGAAGCAAGGCCGTGGCTTTCAAGATGCAATGCCTCCAGAAAGCTAGCGGCTCAGCATAGAACGGTATCCCATTCCGATTGACTTTTCGGGGATAACAGAGCGGCGTTGATTGGCCTGTTACTGCGTGGCTGAAGGGCAGTCCATGTTTCTCGCATACGCCCATCGTTCCCCACTTTTGTGCGAAGCGGCAAATCGCATCATTATTGTTCGGATTCAGCTTAATGAAATCGTGCAGGGCAGCAGGTTTCGCGTCCCGACGATTGGGCATCGTTGCTTCTGCCAGAAGCTCATCGTCGACAATCTCCACGTGATGGGGAATCACAAGCTCAACTGCAGCTTCACTTGTCTTTGGCATACATCTGTCCAATATCTGTCCAGAGTTTACTGCTTGCCCGCGAGGAGCGTCAAGGGCACACTAGAGATGACAGTACGGGAGGTTTATACCGTGCACGAAAAGACAAAGAAAAGATCGAGGGCCAATTCAACCGCTGGTCTACCATGGGCAAAGTGCTCCCATTATCGAAGGGTGCTTGTTGTCATGCCGCGTCTCGCCGGCTGGAAAATGTATGTCCAATAACTATCCATTCTTAAGTGGCATCAGACAGGGCCCGCGTGCGTCAATATTACTGTACGGGAGTTGCGACGGCGTGCAGTTTGCCATGGCTCTGACGGCGCTGCTATGAGAAGCGCCTTGGTCTCGTCGGTCCTGGCCGCAATCCAGGCGCCCACGCTCGAAGTGCGCGACTACGACGGTGAGTTGGTCGGTCGTGTCGATCGCGCCGGCGCTGCGGAACTGCTAGAGCGGGGATGGGCAGATCCAATCGGCGAGCACAGCGTGAAATATTTGAAGCTCCGAGAAAAGGCACCATGGAAACCCTTGGCGAAGAGTTGGCGCGGCGGGAGCAACACTACTCGTGCTGTCCGGGCCGACCGAACTTGTAAGACCTACGGAGCCGGCCAATTAATGGGAAATCCGAAATTACTCCGCGAGCACCAAAAAGTATGAGACGGGAAATCGATCCAGTATTTGATCGGCAAGACGAATCTATGTTCGATCTGGCTGGCAGATCTCATTGCCTCTACCAATCGAGGGCGGCGCAAGCATGCTACGACATCGGGCAAGCGCTGATCAACAGTAGAAATGGGTGAAGCCATTGGGACTTTTTCGGATTCCCCAAGGACCATCGGGTGTGCTCATACCTCGACCGCGAAATTGATCATGAGGGTTCTATGACTATCAAAGCTCTGTCGGCAAAGATTGGGATTCCGGAAGATCTGGCAGAGTTCACTGCCGGCTCCAGAAATCTGCGGTTGGATTGCGAGGGACGCTAACTCAGATGATAATCGACGCCGATGGGCTCTTCAACGGGAATCGCTGGAGGCGATGCTCGAACGCTGCTCGACTACACGCTCCCTATCTGATGCTCGTGGCCAACGGGTATGGGCGAATCGAGATTGATCCGTTGCGGATTATCGCCCGGGCTTACGCGACCTTCAATCCGCGACCTACCGAGGAAGATGTCCAGGCCTGGATACGCGAATACACCGACGCCAATTTGCTTTTCCTTTACGAATACGACGGGCAAACATGGGGACAGTGGGATACGCCCGAACGCTTGTTAGCTAAGTACAAGCTCGCCGCCGACAAACGGAGTCCTGCGCCGCCGGAGCCGGCCTTTACGAACTGGAAGTCGAACTATCGCGCGACAAGCACGGCACTTCCTAGATCTTACGAAACTCTTTCAAAAGATTCTCCAAAACTTTGCGAAAATTCGCCATCTGGTGTTGGTGAAGGTATTGGAGATGGAAATGGAGATGGTGTCGGTATTGGTGTTGGTGGTGGATTTCACACCGACATTGCGTTTGAAGAACTTTGGCAAAGCTACCCACAGAAGGGGCGCGTGAAGAAGCCCTTGGCAGAGGGACAATACTTCGAGCTTATGAAGCCTCTGTTAGATCCCGTCAGGGAAGAAACCCACGCCGCAATCATGACGGCAGTGAAAGGCAAATGGGCAGCGAGCAAGCTCTGGGCAGAAGGATTCGTTCAGGGCTTGGCGGACTTTATTCAGCTCCGTCGCTGGCGGGAAGATCCCGAACCGGCGATTACAGCGATCCCTAAGATTCCCGATTGGTAACTATGAATATCACAACCGATTCTACGAAACTCGATGAAAAGTTCGCCGCCGAGCAGGTAACCCGCTTGAGCGTTTTGGCGCATTTCCCCTCGGACCCTCTTCTCCGCGCCGAGGTAATGAAGGCACTCCGACTTTGGTGTGTCGGGCGCAGAATCGACCAGCGGGGGGCCGTGGCATTCGCTAACGAGCAATGCCAGCAGGTGATCGATGATGCCATTCTTACCTTGAAGGGGTGGCGTGCGCCGAGCCAGCTTAAAGAAATTTACGATGATCTGTTTCCTCCACGACCGCGATGGGGAAAAGATGGGCCGCTTGAATAACTTTGAGCCGGCGGTGGCGCTCAGTACAACCCAGGCGCGAACGACGCCACACACCGCGCCGTGGCGTTACGTGGGGCAAGTGTACGTAGCAGCGCGCCGCCCCTAGTCTCGGGATTTATAGCTCTCATTATTAGATCGATCGCTGGATCAGTGCCACTAAGAATTTAAAGTTCGATCTGTTCGGGATGCGCAGCAATGCATCGAAATGATAATTAGGCTCGACAACTGAGAGCTGACAGCGATCAGCGAGAAGACGGTGCCGAGTTTGGAAAGCGAGGCTGTTTCGCCCGGCAAGATTTCCCTCGGCATGGGCGCTTCACTTTGATCGTGGAGTATAAAACTCACACGGGAGACTAGCAGCTACACTGCTGATAACAGGGGGGATAGGCGGTCGATAATTACAATTAAAAAAGCTTCACGACCGGCAAGCCGTAGAGTGTGTTCGTCTCCTTGTTACGATCGATCGCCAGGATCTGCTAACCCCGAATTGCGACGCTCCAGCTTATACACCTCTCCCACGTGTATAAGTGACATTGGGTCCAACCTATTAGTAACAACCCTTAATTATTCGACATCCCGATCGGGCGTCTTTTTTCAGTCAGGATCACGATCCAGACCGACGGCGCGTTGAAGTACGCGTTTCGATGAAACGATGGCAACGGAGCGCTCAAGCGTCGCCGCAGGCATCCAGGTGCCCCCTGTGTCGGAAAACCGCAGGTCCGGCGACGTTGCGCGAATCACGGGCAACAGAGAACCGATCGGCGCCCGTTGGAACGCGGAACGTCCGCAATAACTCCGAGTGGAGGACTAATGCACATCACTTTTCTCATCGGCCATGCGGCGAAGCTGCGCCATCTAGCAATCGGTCGCGTCGGTGCACGCTGTGCGGTTCACCGATCACGACACAACATCCCGCGAGCCGGCTCTCGCGGTCCGCCCTGTTCGCGTTTGTCAAAACACTCTTGGCTCTCGCGACACTGCGGAGCCGAACGTTCATGGAGCACAATCTCAGCAACTAAGGATCATTATGAAATTCTTCAAAGACCTATTCCGGTCTGTAATAACCGTAAAGCCACCGAATCAGATTTGCGCCTTCGACGCGAGAACTGGCTGGGGCAAAGCAAATAGTCCGCTGCCGACGCATTCCGGTTCGCCGTCAGAAACACACAAAGATTTGCTGCGACAGTTACGGGAAACCCACGAGCCTTTCTGGGGCTCATGCGAATGCTGCTGCGACGAGGGGCTAATTCTTTACCGACCCCGGGTTGCGGCTCGAAAACAGTGGCTGGCGTACGTGAAGGGGCGCGGCACATACGAACTCGTTCTCCTCTCCGACTTAGGCTCGGCGATGGAATTTATGAGGCTCTACGCGCCAGGGTTAGTCTCAATTCCCGATAACCATCGCGTGCCAGGGCTCTTGGAGGAAATGCTGGAATTGCTGTCAGGTCTGGAGGCCGGCCCATACCCAGACGTCATTCGGTAACAATCGGCGACAGCATCAAGGCTGCGTTTCCACTATCGCTGGCCTGCCTGATCACGCGCGCATCGGCGACGAGACCAGCTGTTTTGCAAACCTCAACAGGAACTATCAACAAAGGAAAATTCAAAATGAATCGTCAAAAGAGTTTTAAGCCAGCAGTCTGCAGATTCGATCAGTTTGACCAGGCAGTCGAACTAAAACGTCTCGGCGAATTTGCTGACCAGGTGTCAGCGCCAGAGGTTTGGGAGTATGTTAACAACAACTTGGTTTGTATTGACCAAGCCGCTTGGGATCACATTCACACCAAGTTCACGAAGTACGTTATCGGAAGTACGATCCTCAAGCTGATTAACGCAGATCTCCTCCGATTTGGTACTCGAACCGGCCGCGGCAGCCTCGAACAAGGATTCGGCGTCGTGCAGCTATCAGATGCCGCTCTGGAGTACATCCACAGACGCATCCTGCCGGAAGACTATGTCGCGGGTGCGCTGTTCATTCTGTTGTCGCATGGCTGCGTACTCCTCGAGATCGAGGAGCGTCACGGCGAGCCGGACTTCGTCTTTGGCCGGGTCTGGGATCGAACGGTGACCGCCAGAAGAATCATTGAAGAGTTGCCTTCCGAGTGCGCCTTAGAAGCACACACTCTGAGGGAGTCGAAGAGATTGCCGAGCTGACCCGTCATGGTGAAGGTTCGCCGGAGAAAAGATAAAGATGACTACCAGCGCTAGAATATCCGTTCAAGAAATCTCGGCACGCTTGTCAATCGGCAGGCTGGCCGTGTACAAGCTACTTGAGCAGCGCATAATTCCATCCCTTCGCCTTGGGCGGCGCTGGCTCGTGACGCGACACGCTTACGAGCAGTGGGAGCGGTGTTGCGGGACCGACAGCAACTCTTCGGAACCGAACGGCACCCGCTATTCACCGACCTGAGTCTTACTCTGACAAACATTGTCGTGAGGTTCAAGAGTTAGCGTATGGGTGGCGTGAATGACCGCGTTCTTCGCGCCACCACCCGCGTCCCTCGTGGCGAACTTTCCACACTTTGAGCATCATCGGCAGGTGCTCGCCGCTGAATGGCGGAGAAATCGCCGAAACCTACCCTACAAGTTCACAACTGAAAGGCTCCAGAAAAATGACAATTGAGAAGTTTGCGGAACAGTTCCGCTTGCGTATCGCCCGCGACGAATGCGGCGACAAAATAATTCGCGGCAAGCGCGGCCATCTTTACTTCGCTGGCAGCGAATTATGCCTCATGGTTATCGACGGTACGCCCGCCATTCGAAGCCACTGGGAATCACTGGGAGGAAAGCTTTGGCAGGGCGACATTAGCCCCAATGCGCACTGTCGGCGAGTTCAGGATATCAAGATCGAGAGTATTCCCCTTCAGAACGCTCTGGCCGCTATCAAGATGGTACGAGCGCGCCAGAAGAGGGTACTTTCGACGGACGCACTAGAGGCGAGCCGAGAACGCATGTTAAAAGCCCGCGAATCTCTATCAGGAACGCGGTCTCCGGCGCCAAAAACGCTCCTGGAGGTCCAGCCCGTGCGGAAGTAGGGTCAACCAGGAAAGCCGGCTGTAGATGCCAGTTTCATCAATAGTAGCGACGTCGCTATAACAACCTCGGTTGACCTGGAGGCTGGGCAGGAGAGGTAGTGTGTCGATGGGGTGAGTGGCCACGTTTTTCGTGGTCACTCCCGCGATGCAGTAGGCTGCGTGGCCGTGTCGCGGAGCAGGAGGTCGCCGCCAATGGTTAGTTAATGTTCAGCCTGAATGGTTAAACAGGCAAGAATCGCGAGTTAAGGGATACAGAATGCCTATACATAAGCGAAAAAAGCGGAACAAGGTCGATTGGTACTACAAATTCGACTTAGCAGGCGCAACGCGTAATAGCCGGCGCATCATCCGCGCTTTCGGCTTCGCGACGCGCCAGGAGGCGATCGAAGCTGAGGCGAACCGTCGCATCGACGAACAGAAGAAGCTGGAGTTAGCGAAAGCCGGTGCCGGTGTAGATGCGCCGGTGCCAAAGACGCTCGCCACTCTGCTGGACGAATTTTTCAGTCACCACGCCTGCGAACACCTCGCGCCGAAGACTGTCGAGCGTTACCGGGAGCAGGCGACGTACATCTCGCCCGAACTGCTCGCGAAGCCGTTGGCTGAGATCACGCCACTGCATTTGACCCGCGAGTGGGTCAGGCTCCTGAAGTCTGGTGGCCACACGCGTAAGACAAAAACGCCGCGCCCGCTCAGCGCGAAATCGGTGAGGAATATCGCGGGAGTCATTTCGAGCGCATTCAGCCGCGCCATCAAATGGGGATTGGCTACCGTGAATCCGGTCACCAACAGCGAGCCGCCCAAGGTTAAGAAGAATCACGGCATCGCGTTCACGCCGGCGGTACAAAGGATGGTGATCGAAGCAGCTACGTCACCATGGTGCCTGCGGACTTACTTGGAGATGGTCGCGGCCACGGGCTGCCGCCGCGGCGAGATGCTTGCGTTACGCTGGTCGGACATTCAAGATGGCCGCGCTATGGTCGCTCGGTCGCTCACCCAGACACGCGATGTGCTCAAATTTAAAGGCACCAAAACCGACGTGCCGCGCCCCATCAGCCTGCCAGTGTCGGCCATCGCTGCGCTGAACGAACACCGCAAGCGCCAGGACGAGTTCCGGCGCCAGTTCGGGCCAGAGTATCGCGCCGAACTCGATTTGATCTTCGCCAATCCTGATGGGAGCCCACTGAAACCGGACTCCATCTCGGCGACAGTCTCGCTGCTGTTCAGGCGGCTGAAACTGCCGAAGGGTGCCAGCCTCCACTCGCTGCGTCACAGCCACACGTCGCATCTGTTGGCCGCCGGTGTGCCTTTGCCGGCGGTGTCGGCGCGGCTAGGCCACGGATCAATCCGAACTACCCAGGAAATTTACAGCCACATGATCCACGGGCAGGACGATGACGCGGCTCGGAAGTGGGAGGAGTTCCAGAATCAGCCGACGGGCGACTCAACCCAACAGAAGCAGCTGGTGCAGTAAATTCCATTGTTGAAACGGACAAGTCGCCTCCTTGACGTTTCATAATTCCGCATGTGACTTCGCTGCTTTCGAGAATTTATCCATTGCTGCTCGCCAAAATGTGACCAGAGCCCCGACGGAGAGGCAGATTAGCAGCCGGCCCGAACCTAAGAACCCCTCGGTAGGAAGTACGCGGGGCATCGATTCAGAATGACTCGCGTTGCCTGCACGCAGAAAAAGACCCCCGCGCGATCTGTCGACCATGGTTCCGCATGAAGGCCCCACAAGCGGGCCTATACGACAGAGCGTCTGGCGCATAACTTCCCAGTGTTTATGACCTTACCAATCAAATGGACTACCGACGAAAATATGCACAATCAATCCTTCTACGATGACGGACCCTTGGCGGGATTCGTTCCTCAAGAAGTGTACCCCCTCAAGAACCCTCAGACGGACCTTCCCCGTATCGCAAGAGACAAGAAACTTCTCGTGCTGATCGACGAAGCTGTTCGCCGAATTCCGACTGCTCATGTGCTGAGCCGCGGCGACGCGCGAACCATGACAGAACTCACTCCTGCGAGCGTTCATCTGGTCGTGACATCACCGCCGTACTGGAACCTCAAGGAGTACAGGGACTGCGAGGGCCAAATGGGTCACATTGAAGATTATGAAGAGTTTCTGTTTGAGCTCGATAAGGTATGGGCACATTGTCTGCGCGCTGTCGTACCCGGAGGCCGGCTGATTTGCGTCGTTGGTGATGTTTGTCTTTCGCGAAAAACCAATAACGGCCGGCACACCGTAGTGCCTCTTCATGCTTCGATTCAGGAACACTGCCGCAAGATGGGATTCGATAACCTTGCGCCGATCATCTGGCACAAGATTTCCAATGCTGGTTACGAGGTGGAGAATGGCTCCGGCTTCCTGGGAAAACCGTACGAGCCGAACTCTGTCATCAAGAATGATATCGAATTCATCCTCATGCAGCGCAAGCCTGGTGGTTATCGAGCGCCTGACGTTCCGACTCGGGTTTTGAGTGTAATCTCTGCCGAGAATCACAAACAATGGTTTCAGCAAATTTGGTCGGGGCTCACGGGGGCGTCTACGCGTTACCACCCCGCTCCGTACCCCGTGGAACTAGTTGAGCGGCTGATTCGGATGTTCAGCTTTGTGGGCGACACAGTGCTTGATCCGTTCTTAGGGACGGGCACGACCACCATCGCAGCCGCCAAAGCTGGTCGAGACAGCATAGGGTTTGAAATCGATGAACGCTACTTCGATTCGGCGCACGCGCGAGTCGCCAATGAAACGTCATCGTTGTTCAATAAGACTACCATCGAAGTTCGCGAACACGTGAGACAACCAAAGTGAGACCCAATCGGCCGATCGAAAGAGCACCGACGGTTAACGCCATACTCAATCTCGCGGCGGTGTCGCTGCTGTTCCGGCGGCTGAAGCTGCCGAAGGGCGCGAGCCTCCACTCGTTGCGCCATACCCATACGTCGCATCTGTTGGCTAGCGGCGTACCACCCCGGCGGTGTCCGCGCGACTGGGGCATGGGTCGATACGCACGACCCAGGAAATTTACTCGCACATGATTCATGGGCAGGACGATGAGGCCGCGCGGAAGTGGGAGGAGTTTCAGAACCAACCGGCGAGCGGGGCGTCCCAGCAGAAGGGGCGCGTGCAGTGACGGGGTGAGCAGGCCCCAACTGACACTGTGACCGGCATGCTCTCTTCGGTAGCTGTTTCGAAAATCCTCCCCAAATCGCCTGGACGGAGATGTTGCAAAATAAGCCGCCTATCAAGCGCGGATTCCGTGTTCGAAAAACATGTGTTTTCCGAACGCCTGCAGGTCACTGGAAGGCGGTAAACTCGGCGTAAAGTTCACTATTCCAGGACGATTATCGCGAATGAACGCCTTTTTAAGAGGGCGGCAGAATCGCGGCGCTACAGAAACTTGGACATTGGCGCAAACACCACCCGTTACCTGCCAACGGTTTACCGTTCGACAAACAGGTGTTTTCCGAACACATGAAGTGCTGTCGAAGTGGGGCAGGCTTCTGCTTCGGCGCTTGGCCCAATGTCACCTAGATGTGAACGTGGAAAGTTTTCAGAATCGCCGCGCGCGACGACGATTATTAGAGAGCGGCCAGCACTTCCTTATATAAATATTTCGAGCCCTCAACTCCATCCCATGGGCCATCCTCGTATTCAAGAGCAAATGTCCCTTTAAATCCGGCGTCGGTCATGATCTTCACTGACCGCCGCACGTCATTGTCCTTCCATCGATTCCAGTACTTGGCGTGCACGTTTGTATGAGCGTACGGGGCGAGGTCCTTCAAGCCGTTGTACATCAGATACTCGTGCTCCCAATTGCAAAAATCGGGAGACGCCTCGCAAAAAGGATGATGCACCTCATCGACGATGATTCTGATGTTCAGCGGATTCGCAGTCAGCCCCCAATGGTTTTCGAGCGTCACCTTCACGCCGTTTTTTCCGCCGTAATCCGCCATCTCTTTGAACGACTCGATGCAATTGCTCAAATATTTCGCCAGCTCGTCGTTCTTTGGATAGTCGGTGGTAGCGCTGGCACACGGCGCGATCCGCGGGCCGCCGCTGTTCACGCGCATCGACTTAGCGCCGAGGATTTTGGCTCCATCAATCCACTTTTTTGCGATCTCGATCCCAGTTTTTCGTTTCGTTGCATCGAGATCGCAGATGTCGCGCGGAGCGTTGTTTGAAATATGCTGGCAATGCGTTCCCGCCGATGAAATCTTAGCCGCCAGTTTATCCAGCCAGCGTTTCCCAGCTGTGCTGGACGGGTCGAATTCGTAGGTGGTGCGTGTCGCGACGCCTGTCATCAACGGAACCTGCGCGTACATGGCGTCATCGGCCAGGTCACCGAATAGTCCCGAGAACAGATCCATATGTGTGACCCCGGGGAACGTGTCCTTGGTGAATTGCGGAAAGTCGAGAAGGGTGATCTCACCGTACTTTTTCTTCATCTCCTCACTTTTCGCTCCGCTCCCGAAGCCCATGCGGCTTTTGAAAAGATAACGGAGCGGCCATGTATTCGAAGCAATACGCGCTAGCTTCTCTTTTTCTGTGAGCGGAGCAGCTGTTGCCGATCCTGCAGTCGCCAGCAGGGATGCCGCAGAGGCACTGGTCTTAAAAAAGTCGCGTCGGTCCATGGATTTTCCTTTCGAAGGTCGATGAAACAGATTAGTAGAGCACGAATGACCAGAGTGTATCGCCCGTCGCCGCGATCAGGTACTGGCGGCCATCCAGCATATAGGTTTGCGGCGCATTCGTGACGTTCCCGATGCGTGTATTCCACAACGGTTTGCCGGTACCCGCATCGTATGCCACCAGGTTGCCCGCGCCGTCGGCCGAAAAGAGTAATTTTCCAGCGGTAGTTAACAATCCGCCTCCGCCGCCGTTGCCGTAGAAGGGACGCCGCCATGCGACTTTCCCAGTCTGATAATCGATCGCCGCCAGAAAGCTGCCTCCCGAACCGACGCCAGCCTCCTCTTTTCCGCCAAGCCCCATCGATCCGCGCGGGTCCACATCGGTCAGATAGAAGATCGAGTAACCATCCCCTTCCGCCGTGTAGAACAGGCCCGTGTCCGGAGAGTAGGCCGGCGGCTCCCAATTGACGGTACCGTCGGAGGTCGGTGAAACCAGCGAACCGGGCACCGTAGCGTCCTTTTGGGGATCGTGCTGTGGGGCACCCGATTTGTTCAGTCCCTTGGCCCAGTTCGTCAGTAGTCCATATTTGCTGGTCACCAGGCGCTCGCCCGTGACCCGATCCAGCGTGAAATAGTATCCGTTGCGCGCCGCCGTCAATACGAGCTTCCTCATTTTGCCATTGAACATTGCGTCGACGAGAACCGGCGTTTGAGCGGAATCGTAGTCGTGCATATCGTGGGGCGAAGTGGAGAAATACCACGCCATCTTGCCGGTGTCCAAGTTCACGGCAACCAGAGCGCATGCGAACAGATTGTCTCCTTCGCCGCGAGTGCCGGTGGTATAAGCAGGTGTCGGGTTTCCGGTGCCGAAGATATATAGATGCGTCTCCGGATCGTAGGCTCCCGGGATCCAAGTTTGTGCACCGCCGTGCCGCGCCGCGTCGATACTGGCCCAGGAATCAGCTCCGGGATCGCCTGGATTCATCGGCACGGTGTACATCTTCCATTGCAGAGCGCCGGTTTCAGGATCGAATGACTGCAGGAATCCTGGAGCATCAATGTCGTTACCCGTTCCCGCGATCACATGGTTTCCCACGACAATCGGAGCCGGCGTGGAGAAATACCCCTGGTCCAGATCGGCGATCGGCTTGTGCCATCGCTCCTTGCCCGTTCTCGCGTCGAGCGAGACCAGGTAGTCGTCAGGCGTCTCCATGAACAGGTAGTTGTTCCACATTCCCAGCCCGCGATTGCCGATGTGCGTGCCGCCTTTCGTCTTCCAGAAGTAATGCCACAACTCGCGTCCATCGCGCGCATCCACGGCCCAGGCATTGTCCGGCATGGTGAAGTAGAGAGTGCCATCGACCTCCAGCACGGAAGCCTTGATGCTGCCGCCTGTGACGAGATCGCCCGTGCCCTCGCCACCCACAATCAGGTTTGCGTTCCCGCCCCCGCGACCGCCTCGTCCACTACCGCCGCCAATTCCAGGGTTCACGCGCGTCGACCACGCCAGCGTGAGATGCGTTACGTTCGTTTGATTGAGTTGCGTCAGCGCGCTGTAGCGCTTGCCGGAGTAGTCGCCGTTGTATGTCGGCCATGAATCTTTGAGCGGCTTGAGAAGATCGGCCGGAGAAACCCCAGCGCCTTGTCCTTGGACAAGGAACGGCAATGCGAGAGCGCCAAAAAGAGCCCTTTTGAGCGTCATTTCAAGGTCACCAGGTAGGCGGTCACGTTATGCATATCTTGGTCCGAATATGCCGACAGCAGATCCCTGTGGACCTTCATCGGATCATGCACGTCAACTTTCGGAACGTCGCCCTCACGGCGGAAGGTGTGGACTGTCCCGTCAGCCAGGGCAATCGTGATCAGGAAGTCATCGATTCGAACCAGCCGGCCGTCGATTCTCTCTCCCTCCGGTTGAGTAATGGTGACGGTGACCGGCGGAGCTCCCGCGTTGCCGCCGCGACGCCCACCTCCGCCGGCCACCCACCGGTTCTGGAGGGCCTTGGGATCCGGGATCCTGGTCGCGATCCCCTTCAGATCGCCTGTGGGGGAGTGACAGCCATTGCACTTCGCGTCAAAGTAGGCTTGACCGGCGCGCGCATCGCCGACCAGCACGCTCGGCGGTTCCTGACCGACCGATGGCGGCATTCCTTGCCTTCCAATGGTGGCGACGATGCTGCGGACATAAGCAGCCACTGCCAGCCCGTCCGCTCGACTCATGTCCACCGCGGGCATGCCTTGGTTCTGCCTGCTGCCCTGAATAATCGGAAGAATTAATTCACCGTCCTGATCGCTGAGAGTAAGCTGCGACCGTAGCAGGTTGGGTCCGCCCAGATCGCCGCCACGGAGGTCCGCACCATGACACCCGGTGCAGTGGATGCCGTATAATGCCCTCCCTCGTGCGATCTGCACAGGATCGCCGGGAGGCCGCTGTTGTCCAGGGACGAATCCCCCGGCGCGCCGGACGCCGTTCTGGCCGCCTCCCACGACCGGGGGTGCCTGCGCCTGGAGATTGGCCGCCGCCGTCAGTCCTAGCAATATAGCGGCTGCCGCGCCGCTCTTGACCCACATCTTTCATCACCTCACTGTCGGATCGCAAACGTTCTTCATTAGTTATACAGCCACCGGCGAAGCTCCCGTTAGCGATGCTTTGAAAACTGAATTCGTAGGGTCGCCTCGGATTCGTGCAATGTCAAGCGACTCACAGATGTGCCCAGCTACTGAGAGCACCGGTCCCCCGTGGTGCAGCTAAGGAATAGAATAAACGTTGGAGAGCCATGATGGTTTCGCGCGCCTACTTGCCGTTTTTTCTAATCAGTACTGCGTGGGCAGGCAACTTGGACTTCTCGCTCAAAGACGCGAAAGGGATGACGCATACCGCAGCCGATTTGGGTCGCGAGAAGGCAACGGTTTTCGTCTTTGTCGCCACTGATTGCCCAAACTCCAATACCTATGCGCCAATCCTATCGCGGCTGTATCGTGAGTACTCACCTCGAGGTGTTGCATTCTTCAATGTTTATTCCGATCCGTCGGAGAGTTCGTCCACGGTGCTTAAGCATGACACCGAATTCGGGACGCCTTTCGCGGCGCTGCTTGACCCGCACCAGACGCTCGCGCGGGCAACGGGCGCTAGATCCAC
>PNAJ01000159.1:0-1644 GCA_003170295.1 Bryobacterales bacterium
AATGTTGCTTAACGCAGCTTTTTCGCAGAACCTGTCATGTGGCCAATCCATCGCCCCGACATCGTGCCGCGCTCTTTGTCCGCACTCCTTGCTGGAAGCTTTGATCGGCAGGGGGCCTACAAGCCCGACACATCCTGGCAGCCAAAAGCGGAGGCCGCTAACACTATTGTGCTTTGGAAGAGGGTGGCGCCTGCGCCTCCATCGAGACAGCTGAAAATATGACCGTGTCCGATGCGTCCGCTTGATGTGAGCAGACTGCAAGCCCCACCAGGACCGGGTTCCGGAACGAAACCTCGGTGTGTGCGATTTCCTTCGGATCAGCACCATCCTTGGCGATGAACATGTAAATCCTGACTCCGGTGCGGACCAGCTTCACCTTGAATGTGCCCGGACCGTCGAACGGGAGATCGAATGTGTTGGTGTCTTCGCCCTGCTTGCTCCGCCACTGAAGCCCCGGCATGCCGTTGCCGTGGATCACGACGTCGGCGTAGATCGCATCGGTGTCCAGAGACTGGCGGACCATGATGCCGGCCTTTCGGTGCTCGTTTCCCTGACCCAAGAACCGCATTGTGGCCATGACCGTGAAGTTGCCCGTCATCTCTCGCCAGACATATTGGAACTGATCCTGCTTGGCCCAGATATTCGCGCCAGAGCCGGTGACCCGGTACTGCCCGCTGGAAAACACGGCGGAACCCTTGATCGCCGGGCCGCCCACGTCGCCGGCATTGCTAAAGATGCCCAGGTCGTTGCTCTGGGCAAAAGCCGAAGGGGACAGCAGGCAGGCGATCATCAGCTGGCGCAAGCTAGACATTGTATGTTCCTTACCAATCTGGAAGTCCGTGTTATTGCCGCGCGCCGGCCGTCGCTGGCAGTTGTTCCACGGATACATCCGAAAATAACACCGTGTTGATCGCCTCCTGGCTATGCGAGCTAACCCCGAGCCCGACCAATATCGGGCTGCTCAACATATTATTAGTGTGTCCCAATTCCCTCAAAGGCGCGCCGTCCTTGGCAATCCACACGGTAATGGTATTGCCCTGCCGGACCAGCTTCAGCTTCCACGTCCCCGGACCCTCTACCGGAAAATCGACTGTGTTGGTGTTGTCGGCCTTGGTGTTGCGGAACTGAACCGACGGCGTACCGTCGCCGTGAATGGCCAGGTGGACGAAGGGTGAATCGGTGTCGAGACTCTTGCGCAGCATGATGACAGCCTTGCGGTGCGCGATTCCATCCGTGAGGAATTTCGCTGTGGCGGTGACGGCAAAGTTGCCCGACATTTCCCGCCAAACGTAGTGGAACTGATCGGCCTTGGCCCAGATATCAGAGCCGGAGCCCGTGATCCTGTACTGCCCTGTGGAAGCGTCAAACTCCGCGGCCCCTTTGAGCGGTGGAGCGCCCACGTCGTCGGAATTGGTGAAACTGCCGAATTTTTCGGTCTGCGCGAAAGCCGAAGCGGCCATTAGGCAAGTGAGCAACAGTTCACGCATGCCAAGATTGTATCCGAATCGTTTAAGGCTTGATTCTTCGAGCGGGGCTCGTACTTCTCGTTGGTGACGACCGGATGGCCGCAACGAAAAGAGTCGAACTCGCGGTGTCAATCCTGCTTGATGTGTCACGCCCTCAGAGGTAATGTTCAGGTGGCCG
>PNAJ01000159.1:1808-16539 GCA_003170295.1 Bryobacterales bacterium
TAGCGGCTTAGTTCAATGCCCATCATCGACCAGCTTCTTTCTGGATACCTGATGATGCCGGTCTCTCTCCCGAAGAGGCTCGACAACATGAACGCTGGAGCGCTGATTGGCTCTCTTATCGTCATCGACGAAGCGCACCTACTGGAATCCGGCAAGTCGCTCGGAACGACCATTGAGATGCTGGATCGGCTCAAACACGGGTTGTGCCGGTTTGTGATCATGACGGCGACGATGTCGGACGACGGCCTTAGGTGGCTTGCGAAGAAACTGGACGCGAAGATTCTTCACATTTCAGACGACGAGATCCGTACGCTTCCAAGCCAGCGCAACAAAGTGCGCATATGGGAATGGCTCGATCAGGAAATGACTTGGGAGACCGTCTGGAAGTCCCACCGCAAAGGCAGGACGATCGCGATCGTCAATACAGTTGGGCGGTCGCAGAATCTCTTTGAGGACCTGGAGCGGGCCGTTAACGGAACGGACACCAAGGTCCTGCTTCTCCATTCCAGGTTCTTCCGCGAGGATCGCGAACGTACCGAAGCCCTCCTCTCGGAATACTTCGGCCCAAAAGCGTTCCGTTGCGACGTGATTCTGGTCTCGACACAAGTGGTGGAGGCCGGTATCGACATTTCCGCAGATCACCTTCACGCTGATCCAACGTGCAGGCCGCTCGGCTCGGTTTCCGGAACGTCCGATTGGACGCGTCAGCGTCTACAACGTATCCCGCCTTCTTCCTTATCACAGCGGCGCGATTTGGGATGGCACGAAGGACCAACTCACCAAGCTTGCGGTAGAGGGTGAGTTGGTCGAAAACGCCGTTGAACGGGATTGGATCGATGTTGTTCATGGCCCGTCGGAGCAGGAGCAACTCGCGGCCTACGATGCGATATACACGCGTCGGAGGAGAGTTCACGAGGCGATGGACACCGGTGAACGTGCGTTTCACGGTGAATTGATTCGCGATGTCGACACGGTCAACGTCATCATTGCGCACGATCCCGAGGAGTTGAACTTTTCAGGCCGATTCGAAGGAAAGCGTATCGGATGGCCGCGGATGCTTGGAGTCCCGCGCAACACATTGATGCGGCTCACTGAAGCTATTGACAAGCAGACTGGCACTGCGAACTGGGTGGCGAAAGGCGCCGAGTTCTCGGATGATGAGCGTCTTGACGCCAAGGTTCTTTGGACACCCATCGGATCGGCGAAGGAACTGCGGTCTCAGTGGCTGGTGGCGATCCATCCCAATTATGCCAACTATGATCCGTATATCGGCCTGAGACTTGGACAAGCCGGCCCCCAGCAAAAGGTCCGTTACGACGAGCTGCCGCCAATACCGCGCTATTCCTACAAATTCGAGCCCTGGGATACTCATGCTCAACGGGTCGTCGATCAGGCGAGCGATCTGTGCCGACATTATCCCTGTTCGTTGGCTGCGGTAGCTCGATGGGCGAGCAAGATTGCGGGGTCGGAAATCTCCCAGGCGGGGGTCTGGCGGTGGATCGAGTTAACTTGTGGGCTGCACGACATCGGAAAGCTCAACATTGGCTGGCAAGATACGGGATGGAGGTGGCAGCGCGACAAAGACGCGCGCCTGCGCGCCTGCGGAATCGATATCCTGGAGCGGCCTGCGGTGTGCTTGGCGCACACGGAATTTGATGGAGAAGAGGACTGGAAGTTCAAGAACCTTCCGGGGTACCATTTCCCGCCGCACGCAGTGGAAGGCGCATTTTCCGCAGCGCAGATCGTATGTGAGACTGCGTTCTCCACGTCCGGACCGAAGCTCGGGCGTCTTGTGGCGTTGGGGATTCTTTCGGCGATTGCACGACATCATGGCCCGCGATCGTCTAGGCTCCAACCCTTTCAGATGCACCCGCTGGCCAAAGGGTTAATCGCTCCCTGGATCAGCGGCACCCCAGGCAGCTTGGCCAACAGCCCAAAGTCCGAGGACTTCGAGCAATTAGTGCGTTTTGGTGAGGCCGACCAGGCCGCGGTGTGGGTACTCTACACACTCCTGATTCGCCTGCTTCGATTGGCGGACCAGGGCTCACTATCCTGACGAGAGCCGTTTCGGCCACTATTTTAATAGAATATCGTGACATCCGAAGGAATTCGTTCGATCTATGCACCGCATACCGAAGAAAACCGGGACGTATGCGGACGCGCTGGAAGCAATCGGTCTCGCATCACTTCTCGAAGAGATCGGTTACCGGCGAGTGGAAATCAGCGACACTGGGGCCGAGTTCGCGATCACCATGCAGTCGGCACCCGAAGGCCCTTGGCAAAAGATCACGCCGGGTTACCCATACGTTTGGGAAAAGAAGAAGGAACGTGAGTCTCCCGCATTGGGCTGGGTGATCGACTACCAGCGCGAACGTGAAAAGCGGGAAGTGCGTCAGGTGTGGGATAAGGCGCAAAAGAAAAAGAAAGACGCGGGCGCTGCGAAATTGGAAGAGCAAGGCTTAGATGCCACACCAGAACCGAGTCCAGCCTTGAGCACGGCAGTCATGCTGTCTTCGATGCGCAAGGGGTGGAATGGCGACCGCGATCTCGCGAAATGGATTGATGCCCACTCGGACGAAACTCGCGAGTGGGTAAGATGGCGCCTTGGCCTTGTCGACGCAAAACCGCAAAACATTCCCGAGATTTCGAACACGCAGGTTCTGAATCCAATTTCCGGGAAGGGCGTCACTGTCACGAAGACTAGGCTGGGCTCCCCAAGTTCTATTCCAGATCAATTGATTGATCCCTTTTCTGAATGGATGAAGCTGCGCGGCCTGTGGGCCGGAATGTTGATGTACCGGTCTGACGAGGACTTCAAGTTCTTTGTTCTCGAACCAGCGAGGGTGAGCGCAGAGGGGTTGCGACGCGTGCGCGAGCGTCTGCTCTCGCTCAACCTTTGGGGCGGCGTTAGGCTGGATATTGAGACGACCCTCGAATGCACCAGAGAGCTGATCCAGCATTCCGATGCCTTCGCAGAAGGCGAACAGGCATGGGCCGCGATGTTACGCGGGCGTCCGCGGGATGTGATCGCGGGATTGCGACAGGGATATTTCAAGAGCCTGGGAACGGCAGCGGCTCTCATGAACGATGCGCTTATGCCGTTACCTGAATGGTTCGCAGTCGATTCAAAGCAGGATGCCGACGATTATCTCGAAATTATTTCGGAAGCGATCGGTGAGCGGACGGGCTCTCAGCGCAAAGCTGGATGTCTCGGGAGTCTCGACGAAAAGCACTCAGATGACGGACGCATCCTGCAGCAGTACCGGCAATGGCTCCTGTCCGGCGAGCTGCATGAACTTTTGGAATTCCATGCTCAGTTTGCCGTGCACCAAATGCAGCGGCTCTCGCGCAAGGATTGGGTAAAGGGGTTCTCGGGTCACACTCGAAAAACTATTGGTAAAGTCTACGGAGAGAAATATCCTATGAAAGCGATCATTGGCGACGAGGGATTCCGTAACATTGCCCGAGCCCTGCGAAATACGACGGTGTATGCTGCGGGCATGTCGAATTCAAATAGGGAAGTTCGATTCGGGCTGGCACAGCGCTGGAAGCAGAAGATGAAGGCCGGCAACGGCCCGTTCCTGGCTGAGGTCGGCGACTTTGTGCAAGCGCAGAATTGGGAGGTCGTCCATCGACTAAAGGGACGGGGATTCCAAGTCAGCGCCAGCGATCTGGATCATCTCGTGGAATTGGTCGACCAGCACGGAGCGGATCTCGTCGGATCGCTGCTGTTGGCTTATGGCTATGCCAGAGCCCCGAAAACCGAGGCGGAGGACGCTGCACCAGCGGTGTGAAAGGACCCACATGTATCAATCCTTGAGTGTTTCCGGCTTGCTCACCCTGGAGTTGCACGCGCTGAACAATGAGGGCGCGGAAGGCAACACCATGATGACCCGGATGGTGGACATCATCTTGAAAGACGCGGAGGGTGTTCCGCGTAAACACACGGTGAACGCCGTTTCGAGGGATATGTTCAAACATATTCTGGTCGGCCACCTGATTGAGGAAGCCAAAGCCAGCGGGCTGCACCTGTGCAAAGGTTGCGAAAACCTTCAATCCGAATCGGATCTGCGCGGATCCAGAATTCATGGGTTCCAAAGAATACGATAGCGACACCAAGGACAGCGTGATCCTCGAAGGCGTTCTGAAACGATGTTCGATCGACGACTGCGCGGGAATCTTGATCACCGGGAAAATCGGTAAGGAACGATCGATCTCTCGCAAGTCCACCGTCGAGTTCGGCTGGGTGGTAGGTCGCCCGCTGGTTACAACGACCGAATCGTATTTCCACGCGAAATACGTTCCCGAGGGTCGCGGCGAAGGATCTGGTGAGGGAGACAACCTTGGCCAGAACATTTTCCACCGGCCGGCATCGTCGGGAATGTACGCGGTCGTGCTCAATGTCGATCTCTTTCGCGTCGGGCGGAACGATATTACGCTCAAGCCGGACCTCGACGACGAGCACAGGCGTGCCCGCACGGCGGCGTTATTGCGAAGCGTGATCAGCACGTTTGTAAAGCCGACCGGTGCGCATCGCAACACGCAAAACCCGCACGTTGTCGATTTCGAAGGCGTGATCGCAACATCCACATCCACGGTCCCCGCACCAGCCGTGAGCGCGCTGAACCCAAGCTACCTCGATGAAATTGGACGGATCAAAGTCGCTCTGAATTCGCTCGACGCCACCCGTGGCGGGCTGGAGACGCATGAGTTCTCCAGCCTGGCGGGGTTGACCGAGAAGATGGTCGAGATCACAAAAGAAGTGACGAGGTAAGTCGTGGCGAAGCGAGGAAAGCCGGAGGCGATCTCAATCGAGGATCGGGGGAAAGCCTGCTGGCTGGTGGCCAGTTATCGCCCGGTAAGCCTTTTCTCTCTGCGAATGACGCACGCCACCAGCAAGGGTGGAAAAACCCTGCTGGTTCCCACGCCCTATGTGATCAAGATGGCCCTCCTGGATGTTTGTTTCCGGCGTTACGACGAAACGGAGGCGCCCATAGCCGCGCGCGCTGTGTTCGACGTCGTGAAGGGTCGCGAAGTGCGCATTAGGCCACCCGAACAGTGTATGGTGCAGAACACTTTCGTCTGGGTGCTCGACGCCGAGAGAGACGGCGACCTGCCCTTCAAGCGGACCATCGCCTATCGCGAGTTTGTTTCGCATCACGGCGTCATGGAGATCGCGCTCGGCGTTGCAGGCTTGAATGAACCGGAAATCGCAGGCCTTAGTGAATTGTTCCTGCACATCAATTCCTTCGGTAAGCGTGGCAGTTTTTGGCAATACGAACGGAGCGATCTGATCGACGGAGAGTTGCCCATCGGATTCTCGGTTCCGCTGACTGAACAGAGGTTCAGGGGCGTTCCGAGCTACGGAATGGTTCAAGCGCTAGACGATTTCGGTGAGGAGTTGTGCGCCGCAAAAAACGGCTTTGATCGCATCAGCACTTACGGAGACGGGCGCATCCAACTAGGTCTGCATCGAATCCTGGTCGAAACTGCTCTGCCTTATCGCCGCGTGTCCGCTGGTAGAGGCTTTACTTGGTACGGAAAATGATCGATTAAGGAGGAAGCCGGTATGTCCCTTCCCGCGAGGCAGTTCTTTGAAGCGCCCACGCTTCGTAAACCTCCCCAGCCCGCCCAGTTCAACTGGATCACCGGCGCGCTCGACGTCATCCCCGAGCAGTTCGAACTCCCCCTTCCTCCGCTCGACGACGCCGTGCTCCCCGCCGACGACTCCGTGATCCTCCTCTCTACCGAAAACGGATCGCAGCTCCTGGTCTCCGGCTTCGGCCTATTCATCTGCAAGAAAGGCGAGCGCGTCGTCGTCAAGCAAGCCAAGAAAACCTGCGCCCAGGTCCCGCTGATGCGCCTCCAGGAAATCATCGTCGCCTCGCGCGGCGTCAGATTCTCCTCCGACCTCATCGAAGAGCTGTGCGGACGCGGCATCCGCCTGGTCTGCCTCACCTCCAGCGGCAAGCCCTTCGCGCTGGTGACCTCGCCGATGCTCACCGCGACCGTCGAGACCCGGCGTGCGCAGTTCGCCGCCACCGCTAACGACCGCGGTGCCGAGTTGGGCCGTTGGATCGTTGCCGGGAAATTGTACAACCAGGAAAAGCTGTTGCGCTATTTCGCGAAAAATCGCGATGGTGAACGCAGGATCGCGCTCGAAACTGCCGCCGCGTCCCTTCGGCGACTCAGGCGCAGCGCACTCGCCGTCGAAGGAGTGTCGCCAGACGAAATCCGTGGCGAGTTGATGGGCCTCGAAGGCGTCGGCGGTCGCCTGTATTGGAAGCAGATCGGCAACCTGCTCCCCGATCATCTGGCCTTCGAGGGACGACGTCATCAGGGCGCGGACGATGCCGTCAACGCCGCTCTGAATTACGGCTACGGCATCCTGATGTCGCACGTGTGGGGCGCGGTGATGAACGCCGGATTGGAGCCCTTCGCCGGATTCCTGCATGTCGACCGCAGCGGAAAACCGTCGCTGGTTCTGGATCTGGTGGAGGAGTTCCGCCAGCCGATGGTCGACCGCGCCATTCTCGGCTGGCTTCACAAGGGTGGCCGTTTGAACATGGAGAACGGACTGCTCGATGCCGTATCGAGAGAAGCCGTCGCGTCGCGGATTCTGTTGCGTCTAGTTGCGGTCGAGCCGCACCGCGGCAAACAACATCAGGTCCGGTCGATCATTCAGATGCAGGCGCGATTGGTCGCTTCCGCCGTGCGCGGGCTGCGAGTCTACCGCCCGTTCTCGTTCAAATGGTGAGTGCTGCGCCATGGCTCACAAGAATCGCTACACGGGAATCCTGAAACCACTGCCGGTCGGCAAGGGCAGCCCGGAGGTGTCGGTCGTATTGCTGTACGACATCGAGAACGACCGCCTGCGTACGCGCACATCCGATATCTGCCTGGACTACGGACTGGAGCGCATTCAATTCAGCGCATTCTTCGGAAAGCTGAATCGCAACCGGCGTCAGGAACTGGCTCTGCGATTGCGCGACGAACTGGGTGATGAATCGGGACGCATCCGCATCATTCCCGTCTGCGAACAGGATTTGAAAGATATGTGGGTGCTAGATCAATATCGGCGTGACGCCGACCAGTTGAAGGCGGAGGCCGATCGGCCGCGCTTGCGGATTCTCAAAGCGGAGGAATGATGGACCTCATCCCGGTGACTGACTTGAAGCAGTGGACGTACTGCGCACGGATTGTCTACTACCATCGCGTGATGCCAGCTCTGGCCAAGCCGACCTTCAAGATGAAAGAGGCGATCGCCGCGCAGGATTTGATCGAGAGCCTGGAAATGCGGCGCGGGCTAAAAGAGTACGGGATCGAGACCGCGGGTCGGCGTTTCGGCGTGTGGCTGAAGGATACCGCGCTGGGGCTTTCCGGGAAGCTCGACCTTCTGCTGGAGTCAGCCGACCAGGTGGCTGTGGTGGATTTCAAGCTGACGTCGGGCGAGCCCGGCGACAACCATCGGATGCAACTGACGGGCCACAGTTTGTTGGCCGAGACGGCGACTGGACTGCCAGCGCGGCGGGGATTCCTTTACCGCATTCCAGATGGACGCGTGTTCCCGATCGAGATCACCGACGCGTTGCGCCAATCGGTGCTTGCGGCGATTAAGGGGATTCGCAGGGTGTCGGAGGAGCAGTCGTTACCGGAAGCAACGGTCGTGCGCGGTCGGTGCGTCGAATGTGAGTTCGCCAACTACTGCGCTGATGTTTGGTGATCCGGAAGTTCGCGGATTGCGCCGGTTCTGACGCAAAACACCAATTTGCGCTGATCTCCATACGAGTAGTGCCTGGAACGCCCTTAGGATGTATCATATATGGAGCCATTGAATCGCACTCCCCTTCGCGAAGGGGACTGAAACCGCTTAACGGAGACGCGGTGTTCCTGGCCGGAATTATTGAATCGCGCTCCCCTTCGCGAAGGGGACTGAAACCCAGCTCATCATGGGCGAAGTATATCTCATTTCAGGATTGAATCGCGCTCCCCTTCGCGAAGGGGACTGAAACTCCCCGTCGCCGCGCTTGAGATGGAGCGGCTTGGCGTTTTAACCCTACCCAGCCCGCCGCAACTTGCCGTTCCCGCCGCTGAGGAAGCGGTCTACGCGCCAGACGTGCACGCCCGTCGGCTCGGGCCCGCCAGGCCCCCAGCAGGCTGGCGCGTTCCGCGTCACAGCGCGTCACAGCGCATTGCCTGTAAGTCTATGAGGAATTGGTAGCGCTAACGGGAATCGAACCCGCTGGATACCAGTGTAGTCTCAGTGTAGTTGGGTCTAAGTGGTTGCGTTTTCAGTCCAGTTGGTATTCCGGGAAGCTCCGAAACACCGCCACGGACCGCCGACGTCACAGCGCAATCACAGCGCAGCCGCGGGCCAAGGGGCGCCGACTGGCGGCCGTCCCTCTAGGCGCTTTGGCTCTGCCCCGACCCAAATTTTGAGAACGTAGGCGACGGATGCGCTGTGATTCCATGCGGTTTAATCCTGAATGAGTTGCTTTCAAACGCCTTGAAGTACGCTTATCCTAGCGGCGGCACCGGAGAAATCAGCGTACAGCTTGCGCAGCTTGAATCGGGCGACATCTCGCTTTCCTGTGAGGACAGGGGGGCGGGAATTCCGACGAGTTTCGATTAGCGGAACTCTCCATCCCTGGGCCTGTTCTTACCCTGACTTGCTCCGCGATTGAATCGGGATTTGAAAGGAGCGATTCGGCGGTATCAAATAGCAACTGGGTTGCTACTGTGCGGTCCAGTTGCCGCGCAGCTGCCAGTTGCTCCACAGGGCGCCGCTATCCACCGCGTTCAGGTAGACGTTCTTTGCTCCTGCAAAAGCAGGCTTGAACGTCAGCGCCACATTCACCGTCAGATTATTCACGGAGCTCGAAACCGACGATCCCGCGCCGTTGAGCGTACATTGGCTGTTTTGCACGGTCATGGCGGCGCCGGGCGTCACCGGGCCCATCCAGGAACTTGCGCCATCGTTGAGGAGCCAGAGCGCATTCGCGCCGCGATCATAATAGGTGTAACAGCTCCCCGGCCAGTCCAGAACCGAATTGACCAGCATGTACGTCGTCGACAGATCGGTGAACCCGTTCGGGTCGGAGAATACGAAGCCAAAGGTCTGGCTCGACCCGCTGCCGGAGGAGGGCGTGACGGAAACCGAAGTAGGAGGTTGATTGCCACCGGAGGGCACTGTCCAGGTACCGCGCAGCTGCCAGTTGCTCCACAGGCTGCCGCTATCCACAGCGTTCATATAAACGTTCTTTGCTCCTGAAAAGGCAGCCTTGAACGTCAGCGCCACATTCACCGTCAGATTATTCACGGAGCCCGACGGCGACGACCCCGCGCCGTTGAGCGTACATTGGCTGTTCTGCACGCTGGTGGCAGCGCCGGGCGTCACCGGGCCCATCCAGGAACTTGCGCTATCGTTGAGGAGCCAGAGCGCATTCGCGCCGCGATCATAATAGGTGTAACAGCTCCCCGGCCAGTCCAAAACCGAATTGACCAGCATGTACGTCGTTGACAGATCGGTGAACCCGTTCGGGTCGGAAAACACGAAGCCGAAAGTCCGGCTCGATCCGCTGCCCGACGATGGTGTGACGGAGACCGCAGTGGGAGGTTGATTGCCGGACCCACCCGCCGTGGTGAAGCTCCATGTTGGAGATTGCGTTGAGCCCGCACAGTTGTGCGTTACGACAAACCAGTAGTATTTCGTTCCCGGAGCGAGCGGTGACGTGACGGTGTAGCTCGCTGCTAGTAAGCCTGTCACGATAACACCTGGTGGATTCGAGGTGGATAGCGCCACATCATACGAGGTTGCGCCCGTTCCAGCCGTCCAACTCAGCGTTGGGGTGACGGGTACGCCCGTGGCGTTAGTCGCCGGCATCGGAATCGACGCCGAACCACACATGAGCCCAAATGTGCCGACTCCATTCGTAGTACCAACGTATACTTTCCCGTTCGCTACCATGGGCACGATGAATTTGTTCCCTGCACCGAAGTGGTCACGATTGTTTGCCGCTTGGTTACTGTTGTATAGCTCCGTGCCAATGCTGGCAGTGTCGTAGGCATGCAGCACAGCTGTTCCGCTATTCTCCACCGCCCAGACGATTCCGTTCGACATTCCATTTGCGGAGATCGACGGAGTCGTACCAGGATACGGAAAAGAAAGCGCCGAATGCGAAGCGGGACTGGTCGCAAATGTCCCACCGGTGAACGCGAACGCCTTTAGCGTGTCGCCCGACCCTCCGTAATAGAGCGTGCCGTTGAACCATGCCGGAGTCGAAAACACCGAACCCACCGCGGATGGCAATTCCTGGAAGATGGCGTTCGAACTCGGGTTGAACTTACCCATGTTCGCTCGGTCCACGACATAGATATTCCCGTCTTTGCCCGCTCCCACCGCCAGATCGCGCGATTGCATTTGCGCATCGATCAAGGGAGGCAGCAGTATGGCTCCGCCCGAGCCCAGGTCCTGATCCGCATTCGATTCTGACACTGTGTTACTCATGGTGAAATAGTCGGCCACCGAAGTCCCGCCAGTTAGAATCTTCACGAATGCGTTTCCGTAGTCCCCATTTGCAGGAAACCCACCCATGTTGAGCGTTGTATCAAAGGTCCCGTTCGCCATCAGCAGATAAATGTTGCCGCTCGCGTCCGCTGCAGGACCCGCGCCTGCGGCCCATACCGACCCATCGCTCCCATTCGGAGTTAGGTTCAGAACGCTCACACGGCTGAGATTGGTCTGGTTGTACCCGATGACCCAGGCGGTGTAGGGAAAGATATCGCAATGCGACGCCCAACTCGTGTAAACCATACCGTTCCAGAGCAGGAGCCCTGCCCGCTCCTTATACTGCTTCGCATCGAAGGTCAGCACGCTTCCAATGCTGCCATCTCCGTGCCCGGGATATGTCGCTTGCACCTCTACCGGCCCGTTGAACTCCTCAGCACCCGTCGTCAAGTCCAGCGCGTGAAGCCTGTGATGATAGGTGGATCCGTTCTTCGACATGGCGACCACATACATGGTTCCATGCGGTCCCATCTGCGGATCGATGACCGGCGTGGAAGTGATCCCGATCTCGGGTGACACCTGCGAGCATCCTCGGTTGTCGGAGGGCGATTCTCCGGTCAACAGCAGCGATACCTGCCACAGCGACGTTCCCGTGTCGGCATCGAAGGCGTAGACGCTGTCGTGTTCGGTGACCACGAACAAAGCATTATGAGTGGTTTGGTTTGCAAGAACCACGGAGGGAACGTACAGCGGCTCCGCGTCCACTTTGCCATCCACTGCGATTGTAAACAGTCTCCCGAAAGTTGAAGCGTTCACGTTGGCGGGCGTCAGTGCCGTCTCTTGCAGGTTCTGGCCCGTTCGAGCGTTATCGTTGTGCCAGGTGAGCACGCTGGCTTGTCCGAAGATGCCAACTGGTACGCCTACAGCCATCCACAATGCGGCAGCCATTGGAGAGATTGTCTGCTTTCGTAAGACTGTTTTCACATGGCCCCCTTGGTTAATGATCGGCAGCCAGTGCTAAACGTTCCAGCAACATGATGCCCTACACGAGTAATAGGGTCAATTAGACCGGGTGCCACCGCACGGGTGCAGCTACGAACGATCGCACGGGCGCGTTGCAATTACAATTACACAAATGCAATCTCGCACACAGCGAGCTAAAGGCCAACGCGCCGCATATGTCCACATCGCTATGCAGGTTTCCACAGCTCTTGTCGATTAGAAGGAGTATTCCCCAATGTGTATGAGCGGGAGGGGACGGGATGAACTGGCGAAATGTCGCGCAAACGGCTATCTTGCCGATCTCCATGGTTATTGACCCCGATTCGGAAAACCCTCACGGGAGGACAGCAATCGAGATGCAAACTCAACCCCTTATCCAGCATGAATTGAGCGGTCTTGAACGCTACCTACCGAAAATTCAGATAGCTTCCAGCCGTGTAAGCTGGGATCGGTCGGAGTCGGGCGTGGGCGAGATTATGGCTGGTCGTCGTAATTTTCAATGGTACTGAATCGCCATGGAAGGTTTGGGGGAGCGAGAAAAGGGATGGCATTCGTGTTTTCATCGTATCAATTCGGCCAACGCTTAAGGAGCAGCCTGCTCATCATTGCGACTGCCGCAAGCTCGGTGTTCTGCCAGACGATGAGCAACCAAGTCTCGGTTGGAATCGGGCCGTCCCAAGCGACTAAAGTAACGGCGGCAGAGAGGTCCCTGAAAGCCGATTCGAGGGGGGAACGTCCGTCACTCAATATCTCCGGTCCGGGCGTGCTAGCCGTGGACGCCTATGGAAACGTGTACGTCACAGTAAGGGACGGCGTTTTCAAGGTTGATCCTTTGGGAATTTGCGTGCGCGTTGCTGGCACGGAACGAGATTGGGATTACTCTGGCAGCGGTGGCCCCGCTCTCCGCGCGGGACTCAACCCACGTGGTGTGGCGATAGATCTCGCTGGCAACCTCTATCTTTCGGACGCCAGCAACAACCGCATTCGGAAACTGGCTGCGATAACGGGGGGCATTACGACATTAGCTGGAGATGGCACCAGAGGTTTTTCGGGCGACGGGGGCCTCGCAACCAGCGCGCAGCTCGACGGACCAACAGGAGTAGCGGTGGATATCCAGGGCAACCTTTACATCGCGGATGGTACAGCGGATGGCAACACCCGCATTCGCAAAGTAGCAACGGCGACTGGCTTGATCACGACCGTCGCCGGGACTGGATTGCAGGGATATTCGGGCGATGGAGGTGCGGCCACGCTGGCCCAATTCAGCTCTCTTGGAGGACTGGCGACAGATGCGTCGGGCAACCTCTACATTGCAGACAATTTCAACAACCGTATCCGGATGGTATCAGCGGCGACCGGCGTCATCACAACAGTGGCAGGCAATGGAGTCGCTGGTCTTTCGGGTGACGGCGGGCTGGCGATCAATGCTGAGTTTAATAACCCCCTTAGCGTGGCGGTCGACGCGGCGGGCAATCTCTTTATCGCCGATTCAGGCAACTATCGTATTCGCAAAGTGACAGCGGCCACCGGCGCGATCGCCACCATCGAGGATGTCGGTGCAGTTTATCGGGACGCCCAGCATGGTTTCCCCTTCTCCCTTGCCGTCGATGCAGCAGGCAACCTTTACATCGCGGACTCAGGCACCTCGCGGATTCGCCGAGTACCGGCGGGGAACGCAAGCCAGTCCATCAGCGAGGCCAATGCTCCTGCCACTCCCTTTGTGCAGAGTTTTGCGTCAACTAGCGGTTTCAAAATCAACATCACGTATGACTCCAGCGTGCCAGTTGCCGCGCAAACTGGTTTCAATAGCCTCGTCAGCATCTATGAAGGCGTTTTCACCACAAATATTACCGTGAACATCGACGTCACATTCGGCAACACTGGCCTCGGCCAGAGTCTGACCCAGCAGATAGGCGTGTCTTACAGCGCGTGGCGGGATGCAATGATCGCTAACGCACTCGTTAATCCGGGCAATAGCTACGCTGTAGCGGCTGCCGCCAGCCTCCCTGCGAGCGATCCGATTGGGAACGGCAGCATTGTCTTGAGCACAGCTAACGCGAGAGCACTGGGTTTGACCGCCAACACCGCGGTTGACAGCAGCTTGACATTCAGTAATTCGGTTGCCTTCGAGTACAGCGGCGTTGCCACTCCAGGCGCGGCGGATTTCATGGATGTTGCGGCGCACGAACTCAATGAGGCCCTGGGCATTGGCTCGGCGCTTTCAGGACTGCCTGACAACGCCGCGATCCCTTCGGGTGACTATAGTGCGGAGGATTATTTCCGTTATAGTGCGGCAGGAATACGCGCGATCACAACCAACCCGGGCGCTTTTGTTTATTTTTCGCCTGATGGCGGGACCACCAACGTGGCTCAGTTCAATCAGGCGTACAGCGCCCAAGGAAATTCTAATCTCGACCGAAATGACTGGGTTTACGGCAATTTTGGCTGCCCTTCGGCAACGATGCACACTCAGGATGCGATCGAGTGCTTAGGTCAGGCGGTCGCCGTTGGATCGGGGCCAGAAATAACAGTGCTTAGCACCCTTGGCTACGATTCGAGCGTCGCTCAAACCATCACATTTAACGCGCTCGGAAATGTGACGTTCGGAGTCGCACCGTTTTCGATCATCGCGACGGCGAGTTCGGGGCTCCCCGTGAGCTTGACTTCGACGACGACTCCAGTTTGTACGTTAACCGGTACCACCGTGAACGTTATCGCTGCTGGCGCGTGTTCGATTACCGCCAGTCAGCCGGGGAACGCAACGTACGCGGCTGCTGTCTCCGTAACTCGTAGTTTTACAGTTAGCCGGGCAGCGCAGACGATTGCCTTTGGGGCGCTGGGGAACGTCACCTTGGGAGTGGCTCCCTTTGGGATCACGGCGACGGCCACTTCAGGTCTCGCGGTCAGCTTCACTTCGACAACGACCGCGATATGCACGGTATCAGCAAGCACAGTCACGATCATAGGGGCGGGAAATTGCTCGATCACTGCCAGTCAAATCGGTAATACGAATTACGCGGCCGCAACTCCGGTTGTTCAGTCATTCATAGTTAACTCTAATGTTGCGCCGACAGGAGTTTCCGTCACACCATCGTCGGGCAGCGGATCAAGCCAGACATTTGGCTTCGCTTTTTCCGACCCGAACGGGTTTGCCGATCTGCCGACGACCTACATGCTGGTCAATTCGGTTTTGAACTGGCCGGGGAGCTGTTACACCTATTA
>PNAJ01000124.1:0-5807 GCA_003170295.1 Bryobacterales bacterium
GGGCGAGATCGAGCGGCTGGATGCGGACGGCTTTCCGGTGGGCATGTTCGCCGATGCGGGGTATTCGGCTAAAACCGCTAACTTATTGCCGGGTAGCCGGTTAGTGATCTTCACCGATGGCCTGACCGATGCCCAGAACGCCGCGGCGGAGGAGTTTGGAGAGGATCGCTTGATGGAGCGCTGCCGCAGCGCGACCGATGCAAACGGAGTCATCCAGGCGGTGGCGGAATGGTCTGCCGGGACCGAGCAATTCGACGATACGACGGTGATCGTGGTCGATATCGCGCCTTAATCGACCATAAATGACGCGAATTGATCTTGTACGACACCTTAAATGACCTTATTTCGATACGCCCGCAGCAACAGCGGTCAATCGCTCTCTCCCCGGAAGTAGCGCGGAACTCATTCCCCGGACCCGATTGCGCAACGGGCTGTGGCCATGGAAGGCGGGCGCGTGACATTCGTCTGCTTGTTGAGGTGAAAGTCCGAGTTTTTGCATTTTGGCAATCAGTGTTGTCCTTGGCAAGCCGAGTCTAGCAGCAGCACCGCCGGCTCCTCCCACCACGCCGTTGGTTTCACGAAGGGTCGCGAGAATGTGCACGCGCTCCGCGTCGGCAAGAGTCCGCGCGGGCAGTTGGGCCTGCGGCGGACTGAGTGCTTCGAGACTGGGGCGCAACACGCTGCCCGTGGCCATGATCAACGATCGCTCGATGAAGTTTTGCAATTCGCGGATGTTGCCGGGCCAATGATGCTGTTGGAGCGCCTCCATCACGTCGTCCGGAATGCAGTCGATCGATTTACCCACACGTTCGGCGAACTTTCGAACGAAGTGGGCTACCAACAAGGGAATGTCTTCCTCGCGTTCGCGCAAAGGCGGGAGCGCAATCGGGAAAATGTTCAACCGATAGTAGAGATCGGCACGGAACTTGCGCTCCTCAACCATCGCCTCGAGATTCTGATTGGTGGCGGCGATGACGCGCACATTCACGCGCACCGTGCGACTTCCACCGAGAGGTTCGAATTGCTGCTCCTGGAGTACACGGAGGAGTTTTGGCTGGAGTTCGAGAGGAAGATCGCCTATTTCGTCGAGAAAGAGCGTTCCGCGATCCGCGGCTTGAAAACGTCCCGTTCGCTGGCTCACGGCTCCGGTGAACGCGCCTCGCTCATGCCCGAAAAGCTCGCTCTCAAGCAACGCCGCGGGAATAGCCGCGCAATTGATGGCTACGAAACGGTTGTTCCGGCGCGAGCTGGCTTCGTGAATTGCCTGTGCGATGACTTCCTTGCCGGTTCCCGTTTCTCCATGAATGAGAACGGCGCTATCCACCGGCGCGACCATGTTCACCTTTTCCAGGACAGCCCGGAATCTCGTGCTCGATCCAATCAAATCGGGGAAAGACATCGTTCTGCTCCTTGTACTGCTTACTCCCTGAGAGCCCGCTCAATGGCTCCCAGCAGTTCTGCGGCGTCAAACGGTTTATATAGGAAGGCCGCGGCGCCCTGGCCCATGGCTCGACCCCGGGTTTCATCGTCATAGTGGGCGGACACGAAAATCACGGGCAATCCCGGACGATCGAGACCGACGCGACGCTGCAATTCGAGGCCGTCCACTCCAGGCATGCGCACGTCGGTGATCAGACACGCAGCCGAGGCAAGAGTCCCCGATTCCAGAAACTCTTCCGCTGAAGCGAAGATCCAGGGAGTGAATCCGGCCGATGCCAACAGGCTCTCAATCGACTCTCGAACTCTAAAGTCGTCGTCGACCGCAGCCACGACTTGGTTTACATAGGCAGCCATCAGAACTGGATCTCCAAAAGCAACTCCATAGTAAGGGGAATCGCGCGGGGTGGCTATTATATGTTTATTCAGGCAATAAGGTGTTGAAATCGTGCGCACCGCTCCCTGCGGTCACGGCTCGGTAGAGCAGCTCTAGTGGAGCGTTACTGGGCACGATTAGAGATGCCGAGTTTGTCGGCCATTCGGACTAGTTCCGCGAGAGAGTGCGCGGCCATTTTGCGCATGATCTGGCCTCGATGCACTCCGATGGTGATTTCACTGGTGCCGAGTTCGCCGGCGGTCTGCTTGTTAGCCAGGCCGGCAACCACGAAGGGAAGGACCTGGCGTTCGCGCGGCGTGAGCACCGCGTAATGCTTCTGCAACTCGGTAAGCTCCGATCTTTCCTGACGCGTCTTGCGATCGAGCGCGATGGCGGCGTCTATGGCCTGGAGCAACTCCTGCTCGCCAAACGGTTTCGGCAAGAACTCAATTGCCCCCGCTTTCATTGCGCGCACGGACGAGGGGATATCGCCGTGACCGGTGATGAAAATTATCGGCGGCCCATTGCCGGTGGCCAACTCCCGCTGGAGTTCGAGGCCGCTGGCGCCAGGGAGTTCCAGATCCAGGACGAGGCAGGCGGGCGAATCGGGCTTTTCAGAATCCAAGAATTCCTGCGCGGACCCGAATACCGCGACCTTGAGTCCGATGGAGGCCACGAGGCTGGACAACGCTTCGCGCACACGATAATCGTCGTCCACCACGAAAACGATGGGGCTATCGGAGTTCATGACCTTGCCTGGACTGGCGCTTTCACTGGCAGAGTGAATGAGAAGGTGGTGCCGGGAACCTGATCAGATGACGCCCACAGGCGGCCTTCGTGCGCTTCAATAATGGAGCGGCAGATTGCCAGGCCCATGCCCATGCCGCTCTCCTTGGTGGTGAAAAAGGCCTCGAAGACCCGGTCAGGATTTGCGAGCCCGACGCCGTAGTCGCGTATCTCAACCAACACCGAATCCGGCAGCACTGAATCCGGGCAGTGGCTCTTGGACCGGATCGAAAGTCTTTTGGGACGATCCACGACGGGGTCCATGGCATCCAGCCCGTTGGCGAGCAGATTGAGAAGCAGTTGCTGCAACTGTACGCGGTCGCCTACGACCGAAGGCAGATCCTGTTCGAGGTCGGTCTCTACGGCAACGCCCTTCTTAGTAGCCTCGCCTCCCAGCAGGTGAAGCACTTCCACGATGACGTCGTTGAGGTCCAGCGGGATGCGCTCGATGGCCCCGCGCTTGAAGAGGGCGCGGACGCGCCGCACCACTTCTCCAGCATCCTTTCCATCGCGGACGATCCTCTCCGCGGCTTCGTGCGCCTTGGCCAAATTCGGAGGCTGGGCCAACAGCCAGCGCAGGCAAGCATGACCGTTGGCGACGACCGCGCTGAGCGGCTGATTGACTTCGTGGGCAATCGAAGCAGCGAGCTCGCCGACGGTGGCAATTTGCGACGCTCTCGAAAGCCGTGCCTGCGTGCTGCGCAACGCTTCCTCGGTATTTTTTCGCTCATCGATATCGATGAGTAAACCATACCAGCGGGTCATATGGCCTTCGCTATCGCGCCCGAGCTGACCGAGCACGTGAAACCAGCGGTATGTGCCATCGAAACGGCGGAGCCGATATTGAACTTCGTGCTGCCGGCCGGAGGCCAGGGCGTGCGACCATGCGTCCACGGTTGGCGCCACATCGTCAGGGTGAAGAAAATTGAGCCAGCCGGCCTTGGCCATCGCGGCAAGAGTGGTTCCGGTGTAATCTAGCACGCGCTGATTCACATAGGTGAGCTCCCCATCTGGAGCGGCGCACCACACGAGCGCGGGCATGGTCTCAATGATCAGGCTGAGCTCGCGTTCACTCGCCCTCAGAGCTTCCTCGGCATTTTTCCGATCCTCGACGTCGGCCAGCAGGTTATACCAGCGGACGATGCGGCCTTCGCTATCGCGCAGGGGAACGCCACGGCATTGGAGCCAGCGGTATACGCCATCGGCGCGGAGGACCCGGGTTTCGACATTAAGGGGCTCCCCGCTTTCGATCGCGTGACGCACCCGGCTGGTCATATACGCGCGATCTTCCGGATGAACGAGCGGAGTCCAATCCTTCAATTCCTCAGGAGTTCTGCCGAAGAAATCCACGATCCGCTGACTGACAAGTTCGATCTCCCCGGCCGGGGTCATGGTGTGGACCATCCCGGGAATGCTATCGACGATCATACGAAAGTTGTATTCGCTGGCACGGACGGACTCTTCCGCCTGCTTGCGGTCTTCGATGTCGCTCAGCAGCGTGTACCAGCGGATGATACTCCCGCCGGAGGCCCGCAAGGGAAGCGAGCGCGTATGGAACCAACGGAACACGCCGTCGGCACGGCGGAGACGGAGCTCGGTGTCCAACGGTTCTCCGGTTTCCACGGAACGAGCCCATAGTTTCATCGCGGGCGCAAAATCGTCCGGATGTACAATCAGCTGCCAATCTTGCAAATGTTCAAGAATTCGGCCTGTATAATCCTGTATTTGCCGATTGACGGTTTCGACTTCACCAGAGGCATCCAGCGTACAGACGAGGCCGGGAATGCTATCGACGATCAGGCGAAAATTCAGTTCGCTGGCGCGTAAGGCCTCCTCGGCCGTCATCTGCGCCGTGACATCCATGACCGCCCCGAGATACTGAAGATTGCCGGCTTCGCCGCTGATCGCGCGAGCCAGCACGTGAACATATTTCACGGCGCCATCCGGCATCAGGAAGCGATGTGCGAAGTCGAGATCGGCCCCGGACTGGGATGCGCGATCCAGCAGGTCCTTGATTCGGGCCCTATCCTCGGGGTGAACTCGCTCGAACAACAGGTCGAGCGAAGGCTTTACGGCGGGGTCGAGTCCTACCAGTCGAAAGGTTTCCTGAGACCAGAATAATTCGCCTGTGGAAGTATTGAGCCCGAAGCTTCCGGTCTTGCTCAACCTCTGGGCCTGCGCCAAGTATGACTCGCTTTTCTGGAGCGCGGCTTCCGCGCGCTTCCGATCGGTGACGTCGCGGACGAAACCGGTGAAGGTTTTCCGGCCACCGCTCGAGAGTTCGCGAAAGGAGACCTCGGCTGAGAAGTCCGTTCCATCCTGCCGCCGGCCGGTCCATTCGGCGCCGGTGGTACGCTCGGCAACACGGAAATTCGGGAGGAGGAGGGTGAGCGCTTGTCCGACCAAATCGGCCGCGGCCCAACCGAAGATCTTTGTCGCCGCAGGATTGACGAGCTGGATGCGATTGTTTTCGTCGATGGAGACGATGGCGTCGGGCGCAGCGTCGGCGATGGCCTGGTATCTCAAGTGGAGTTGGAGGCGGGATTCCTCGGCGCGCCGCTTCATTTCGACCAACACGACGCTCAAAATCGCGGCTACGAGAAAAGCCACGAATCGTGGATACGCGAATGGCTCAATACTCAGGTGGTGTTGCGGCGGCAGGAAGAAATAGTCGAGAGCGAGAGCGGAGAGGACGACAGCGAGGATCCCGGGTCCTCTTCCGCCATAAAGCGCGCTGACCGTTACGGCTAGAAAGAAACAGGATGAGGCAACGTCCGTCGGCAGAGCGATGGCCAGGGCGAGGGCACAGGTGAACAGCGCGAGCCCGTAGCTCCGGACCTCCGACAAGACTTTGATTCGTGACCAACTGTCCGCGGACATTGTCCTCTCAACCGCTAACAAGGCTAAGTCGTTTTCTTGATTCGATCTCCATTCGATGATGGCAGACTCTTCGGTGTTTTGGTCTAAAGGATTATTTAGAGCGTCCTCATTTTGACGAACCATGTCGTCATTTCGACTTCCAAGAGAGGTGCGGGCTTATAAGTCTGTGGTAGTCAGCGACCAGAGGATGGAAGCTGGCTTGCATGATTTTGACGTGCATGGCAGATCGTTCACAGCTGAGAGTGCTCGGGGACACGCCAAAAGAGGTCTCGCGGCGCAGGTTCATTAAAGGCGTAATCGCCGGAGGAGCGGCCGTCTCTTCAGCGAG
>PNAJ01000124.1:5823-20560 GCA_003170295.1 Bryobacterales bacterium
GTCGACGTGATGAAGCAAGAGACGCTGGCGTGGACGCTGCGATACAAGCTGGGACTGACGGGAACCAAGCTGGGGTGCGATCGCGCTGAATGCGGCGCCTGTACGGTCCTGCTGGGCGACGTGCCGCACTATTCGTGTTCGGTGCTGACGCATACGGTGCGCGATAAGAACGTCCTGACGATCGAAGGGCTGGCGCAGGACGACGGAACGCTGCACCCGGTCCAGCAGGGCGTTATCGACGAACAGGGATTCCAGTGCGCCTTTTGTATGTCGGGCTTCGTTATGGCCGCGGTGGGATTCCTGAAAACCAATCCTAACCCCACCAGATTGGAACTGGCGCACGGCGTTTCGGGCAACCTGTGCCGCTGCCAGGACTACGACAAGATCCTCACGTCGTTGATGCGCGGCGCGGAGAACTTGAGGACGGTGAAAAGTGCCTAACGATCGCCAGTACGGGGCGCGGTACAAGCTGATCGGCAAGAACTATCAGACGGCCGATCTGGTTGCTAAAGTCACCGGGAGATCGAAATACGCCGAAGATTTTCGCGCCGAAGGCATGCTGTTCTGCAAGTTGTTACTCAGCCCGCTGCCACATGCCCGGGTTAGGCACATCGATGCGAGCGAGGCCCTCGCGATGCCGGGCGTGAGAGCGATTCTGACGGCGGACGATCTTCCCGCGCCAGCCGATGCTCTCACAGACAACGGGACCGTCATCAAGGCCAGCAAGTGGGGCGAACGGGGGCTGACCATGGAGCCGCTGTACCAGGGCGAACCGATTCTCGCCGTGGCTGCGGTCGATGAACTGACGGCTGCTGAAGCAATCGAGAGAATTCGAATTGATTTCGAGCGGCTTCCGTTTGTGGTCGATCCGCTGGATACTTTGCGCGCCGGGGGGCCGAACCCGCGTACCGACGGTAACATCTGGGCGACTCCTCCGGGCGGCCAACCCGCGGTCACGGAACTCAAGTGGACCGATGCGGACTTCGCCGAAACCGAGCACGGCCGTTTGCCGATGGGCAAAACTCCAGACGAATGGACGTACGGCGATCTGGACGCAGGTTTCAAGAACGCCGCGCTGGTGCTGGACGAAACATTCGTCACGCCAGACGTGAGTCATCAGACGCTGGAGACTCGCAGTGCGATGGCCTATTGGCAGAACGGCAAGGTCTACCTTCATACCGGAACGCAGAGCACCGCCCAAACCCGGCCTGCTATCGCACGATGGCTGAACATGGATGCGGAGAAAGTCGTTTTCATCAGCGAATATACGGGCGGCGGATTCGGCAGCAAGATCACCGGCGGCGTCACGATGATTATCCCGGCGCTGTTGTCGAAAAAAGCAAACGCGCCCGTGATGATGCGGATCAGCCGCGAAGAGGAGACGTTTATAGGTCGCGCGCGGCCTGGTTTTCAGGGTCGGATGAAAGTTGGGTTTTCCAAAGAAGGGCGGATCGTAGCTCTGGATATGTTCGTGATTTCGGACAACGGTCCTTACGACGCACAGGGCGATGCACCGACATCGGGACACATGGTTTCGCTGCTGTACCAGCCGCAAGCCATGCGCTGGCGCGGAGTGACGGTGCTGACGAACACACCACCGCGCAGTGCGCAGAGCTCGCCGGGCGGATTGCAGGGAATCGCCATCATCGAGCCGATCATTGCGAAAGCCGCACGAAAGCTCGGCGCCGACCAGGTCGCCATCCGCTACGTGAACTGTCCGGAAGGCAAGGCGCTGTACGGGCCGCCGGTGCAAGGTAAGCTTCAGCACGCAACCAGCGCATTTCTTAAGGAAGCGCTCCAACGCGGCGCGGAACAATTTAAATGGCAGGAGAGAGCGGCTCGCAGTCCCAAACGGATCGGAACCAAAGTACGCGGGGTGGGCGTAGCGCTTAGCTGTTACGTAGGCGGCACCACCGGCTTCGATGGACTTCTCGTCATTACGCCCGAGGGCAGGGTCCGATTCCAGTCCGGCATAGGAAATCTGGGGACCGAGTCTGTGATCGACGTCCACCGCGCTGCTGCGGAGGTGCTCGGCGTCCCTTGGGAAAAGTGCGATGTCGTATGGGGCGACACGTCGAAGCATTTTTCGTATACGTGTGTATCCGGCGGCAGCCAGACGACACATGCGATGACGCGCGCCGCCCATGCGGTTGCGATGGACGCGAGACAGAAGCTTCAAGAAATCGCCGCGAAGAGTCTGGGCGGTAAACCGGAGGACTACACGGTCGCGAATGAGCGCGTCATCCGCAAAGGGACCGGCACCGGGATGAGTTTCGCGCAGGCGGCCCAGCGCGCCATTCAACTCGGCGGTAAGTACGATGGCCACGAAGCGCCGCCGGACGTCAATAAGCTGACCAAGGCGTCCGTGGCGGCGCTGGCGGGTCAGGGCCTGGTGGCAGCGGCGCGCGACAACTATCCACGCGACGGCATGACGCATTCCTATGTCGCGAGCTTCGCTGAAATCGAAGTGGATGTTGAAACTGGCAAGTACTACATTGTGGACTTCCTGGCATACGCCGACGTCGGTACGGTGATCCACCCGCGCGCGCTCGGCGGGCAGGTTCTGGGGCGGTCGATCCTCGGTATCGGCCATGCGATCGGCCAGAAGTGGGTCTTCGACCCTCACTATGGCGTGATGGTTTCCAAACGGTTCCACCACAATAGGCCGCCGACGATTCTCGATGTTCCAGTGAACATGCAATGGGCGGCATTGGATATTCCGGACCCTGAGACTCCCGTTGGTGCGCGCGGCATCGGTGAGCCGCCTGTCGGGGGCGCCTGTGCCTCGATCTTGAACGCCCTCTCGGATGCTCTGGGCGACGAGATCTTCCAGCGAGCGCCCGTCAACGCCGACACGATTTTGACTTCGCTCGAAGCTGGGCGGCCGATGCAACATCCCCTGACGGCACATATTTAACGTGATGGCGCACATTTAATTCGAGAGGACCCTATGGCAGTCATACGAGATGTTATGCCCGCTTTTGAGCTGTTTCAGCCGAACTCGATAGCGGACGCGCTGAAACTTCTCCAACAACATGGAGAGGATGCCTGGGTAATGGCCGGTGGACTCGACAGCTTCGACTGGTTGAAGGATCGAATCAAAAAACCGAAAGTGGTGGTCGACCTGAGCGGAATCGAGGAGCTCAAAGGCGTTCGCACCACCAGCGACGGCATCGAGATCGGTGCGATGACAACTCTCACCGAAGTGGTCAAACACCCCGTCATCAGAGAGAAATATAGTCTGCTGGCGGACGGCGCCGAATTGGCTGCTTCGCCTCAGATCCGAAACCAGGGCACGATCGGCGGCAACGTCTCGCAGGACGCCCGCTGCTGGTATTACCGCGCCGGTTGGCCCTGTTATCGGGCGGGCGGAAATATCTGCTATGCCGACACGCCCACTGGCAGGAACCGCGAGCACGCGATTCTTCACGCCGAGCGATGCGTGGCGGTCAATCCATCCGATTCGGCTCCTGCGTTGATTGCGCTGGACGCCAAATTCGTATTACGCACGCCAAAGGGCGAACAAATCGTCGACGCTGAGGACTATTTTGTCGGGCCTGACATCGACATCACCCGCCTTCACATATTGAAGCCCGGGGATCTGCTTACGGCGATTCGTATTCCGTCAACGTGGGCAGGCGCTCAATTCTATTTCGAGAAGATACGAGACCGGAACGTCTGGGATTTTCCATTGTTGAACGTAGCTTCCGCAATGCGGGTTTCCGGTGGCACGATCGAGAGCATCCGCATTGCCGTGAACGCCGCCGCCGCTCGTCCACTGCGATTAAAAGCGGTGGAAGACGCAGTTCGCGGAAAGGCGGCGACGGCCGCGACGGGTGAAATGGCGGGGAAACTGGCCGTGGAGGGCGCAGTCCCACTACAGTTCAACGCTTATAAAATTCCGCTGATGAGAAACCTTGTGAAACGGGCCATTGGGGGAGTGGAGGAGGCAAAATGGGCATCCTGAAGCCGATTACGGAATGGGCCACGAGTCCCTGGGGGCAGAATGTTCCGATCCATATTGGGTGGTTCCTGATCTGGGTTGCCGCGCTTGCGGGCTTGCTATTCCTGATCGTGCACGCAATTTATGTGCGGTATTTCGCCAAAGCGGAAGAATTCGCAGGCGATGTTTCGCTCACCCTCGCGGCCGTTCTTCCGCCGCGGATTCCCAGACACTCTTTGACAGCACGGTTGTTTCACTGGATCATGGCGGCCTCGATGTTCACGCTGCTTTTCACCGCCTTCCTTCCGAAGGTGGGAGTGCGGTTCGATTGGGTGACCTACCATTGGATCGCGGGAAGCGTGCTGACGGTGTCCATCGTCTTCCACATCATTCATGCTTCGTTCTGGCTGGACTTCTGGGCGATCTGGCCCGACAGAGACGACGTTCTTGATGCGTGGAAAAGAGTACAAAGATTCATGGGCAAGCCGGCGCCGCCGCCACGGAGGTTCGCCAAGTACCCGTTAGAGAACAAGCTCTACCACGGCGCCATCATCGCGACCGGGTTGTCCGCCATTGGAACAGGTGTGTTCATGCTGTTCCGGGTCAGGACGGGCGTCCTCCCTAGGAATCCTTACCTGTTCAGCGATATGACGTGGGGCCTGATGTATGTGCTTCACGGATTGGCCGGCGTTGGACTCATCGCGCTTGTTATGGTGCATGTGTATTTCGCGGTTCGTCCGGAGAAACTGGACATCACAAAGTCGATGATTTTCGGCTCGATGAGGCGGGAGTTCTATCTGAAACACTACGACCCGCAGCGGTGGCGTTTGGAAATGCCACCATCGGGATCCAACCGAACGGATCGGGAGGCCTAACAGATGGCTGGGACGATCTTGGAACGGTTCGAAGCCATCGAGGAATGCTACGAGTTCATGCTGGCATACGCCGCGCAGGGACTCCTGAGTGACGAAGGCAATGAGTCAGGAAGACAAGTCCGGGCATTCCTGAATCGAGCGGTGGAAGCACTCGGTGGACTCTCGGAGAGCTGCGCGACAGCGCTGGCGGATGAAAACCGCGAACGAGGAGGCCCACTTCCGCCATTCCTGGCTGTGTTGGACCGCGACGCCTTAGATTCGCGTGCCGCCATTGAACTCGTGCTCGCGCAGCCAGCGATCAGCTCTCAGTTGATCGATAACCTGAACGCATCGATCCATCTGCGTGCGCTGCTTACCGACGTGTTTCTGCTTGGCGAGGTTTTTAGGATGCAACCAGCCACCGGGAAGATCGCAACCGCTTAGTGCAATGGCTGGCATCGGGCGGCAACATCGTAGTAGCGAGGATCGTTGTGGCGCCCAGGTATCTGGGCGGCGGAGTATAAGCCGAACGATCCACATGCTGCGCCGACACGCTCGCGCCACGATGCGCCAGCGGCTAATTGCAACTCACGGGTTTTTCGAAGTTTCACAGGGAATACGTCGGCCTCCTACTCTGCGCTTTAAGGCTCGAACAGCAATCCTGAAACGCGAGTAAGAACCTCCAGAAATTACGTAACCTCGTGATGAACACTAGGTCAGAATCCCCCAATGTTCGTCAGAACGGGAAACGTACCGAAAAAATCCAGCGGTGGTTGTACTGATGGAACGAGCTGACCGCAGTTTGCACGCCGACGCCGAATCCCACATGGAGTGTGCCGGCAAGTGGAAATGACCCTAGGACGAGGCCAGGAGTTACGAAGACCTGCTTGTGTCCGCTCAGCGGGCCGTCCAACCAGAATGTAGAGTTCTGCTCGAGCATCGGCCAGATCTTTCCCTTGATTCTGTAGTCGACCTCGGTGTTGAACAGGAGGGTCCTGCCAACAATGTTGGTGCCACTCGTGGGCAGCGTTGCGCCAATCGTGCTCTGGATGTCCCACGGGCCACGGCCCTTCGCTGCCGCGAACGTGGGTGACAGGACCGCGTGACCAAGCGTGTTGGGGCCGTGCCCGGTGGGGACGCTACCGCCAAGGAAGAACCCTACAAAGTAATCGCGTTTGCCTTCCGTCCCGGAAAAAGCCCGGAACTTAACTTGAAACGAGAGATCGCCAAATCCGCTCGCGGCATTCCTTTGATGAACCACGTAGGCAGGCGGAAATATTCCCACCTCCAGGCGTGTCGAAGGGATAATCTCGAGGCCCCGCGAATTCCCGTAATTGGAAGTGCCGTTGGGGTCCTGCTGCCAGGACATGTCATAGCGATACTGCTGCACCAGCATCACGTGAGTCGTAACGATGGGTGCGACAAAGTGCGGCTGACTGGCCCTGGCCTCCGCTGCAATTCGCATCCAGGCGCGCACCCATCCCGAATCATTGCTGTCGCTGCTGTCGTCGCCATTGGACGCCGGGTCCGCCGTAGCCGCGGAGTCCTGGGGAGTGCTTGGTCCAGGAACCTGCGCGCATAGCGCCACGGAGGATAGAAGGATCAGGACCGCGATGGGGGGCGACAAGTGTTGCATCTGGAGCCTCTATCAAATTCTATTTGTCGCCGGTACGCCAAATTGCGTCTTTATTCATCAGCTACGCGCCAAGTCCCATCCTTGTGAAACGCCGCCATGGCGCCCGCGAGTGTCGATGTGTTTGCGCCAAGGTCCTTTTCATAGACAATATCCTTCTCCGTAACGACGAAAGTCATCACACCGGAGGACCGATACTCTGCCGGATAAGCGACAAGAGCGAATCGGCCAGCCCGCTGGCCAGCTCCCTGCGTCGAAAGTACGCGGAAATAATAACCATGCAATAGTACGGGACTCGCGTCAGCGGATCGGCTGGCAGCCTTCGCGACAAGACTGGCAGGGGAGATGTCCGTGGGCGTCACACTGCCCGGATTCACGCGATAGCTTTTTTCAGCGGCGATGAATTCGTAGCAAGTCGCAATCGCCGTGAGTTCATTGTCACCAATTCGGCGGAAGGTCACTTCCTTTTGCGCCGGCTTCCGGATCGAAACGCCAGGCACCGTTTGTCGCAACGAGGGGGATCGGGAACGGCCAGTTCTCGGCGCCGATATACAAAGGTCACCGATCCGTCGGTCCCACGACCAAGGCGATGCATCTCCTGGTATTTCTCGACGAACATTTCGCGCTCGATCTTATCCTGACCTGTATCACGCGAGGAAGTCAGCTCAGTCGGACCTCCAAGAATTTTTGCGATGGCCTCCTCATTGTTGGTCAGTACAGCCTGGAAAAGGGCTCGACTTGCCTCCACGGTCGACTGGAACCTCGGCTGAGCAGACGGTTGAGCCAAACCTGGGAAAGCGCCTATCGTTGCCCAGATCGCAAGAATCGCGAAAGGAACCATTGCGAACTTGACGCGCCCTGAGAATTCTTGAACTCGTAGGTTGATCATGTTTATCAATTCTCGTTTCATGGTTTAAACACCTCGTGCGAACTATCTGCGGCCTCCGCCGCCGTGCCCCCCGCCGCCGTGGAAGCCTCCGCCGCCTCCATGGAAGCCGCCAAAGCTGGACTGTCCGCGGAAGGAATTGGCCCTAGCAACACCTCCGTGATTGAAACCACTGAAGGCGCCGGAGTGCGTTCCTGCGTTTGTGTGAGAAGCAATACTTCGGCCATGAGAATCGGCCGTATGGTTGAAGTTCCCTCGCGACGAGTTAAAACTATTGCGATTGACAATGGTCCTGCTGTGCGAAATGTACGTGTTGTGGTTGTAAACGACTCTCCCGTCGTGGCGCCAGTCGTACCCCCAATTGTGCCAACCCCAGCCGAATCCGCCAAACAATCCAACCCCGAAGCCGAGTCCAAAAGCGATTCCGGGTCCGTCCAGGAACAGCCCCGGATATGGATACCATCCGGGGAAGACGGCCATCGGCGCCCCATACACCAGCCACGGGTCGTATTCAGGCACGTAAACGAGGTCGGTAGCTTCCGGCTGAATGACGATCGTTTTTCCCTTAGTGCTTACCTTCTCCTGGGCCGTAGTGTTCAAGTTCCCAGCCTGCTTGGCGCGATCTCGCATGACTTGAATCGCCTGGGTCAGCGCCTGCTGCTGGTTGACATGAGCGTCCCCGAGTTCTGACGTCCAGGCAAGATTCTGGTTCATGTTAGCGAGCACCGCTGGGAATTGCGTTAGAGCTTTAACACTGGGATCCCAAGATTGTTTGTCCACCTCCTGCGCTAGTTGGTCGCCATGAATAGTCTTGTTTTGTTGTATCCACTTTCCGGCCTCTACTACTTGGTCCGGATAGGTTGAGGCCGCCAGGATCTGCGCAACCAATGCGTCGGGGTACAGTGCGATGGGCGCCACGAGCTGCTGCAGCTGTTCGGCGCTTTGTTGCGCGGCCTGAGGCGGTGGCTGCGCAACGGACGCGTCGGTCTGAGAAGCGAACCCGTCTCGTATACCTACCAGCATCAAGCTCCCGGAAAGAAATAGTGCCATACCCTGTTGAAAGAATCTCATAACGAATTTCTCCTTCATACTCCCTTGTCACGCGCCTGGTGGAGACACTTGTACGGCCTTATCTCTTCTCGTCCGGGGGGGAAGTGCTCGAACATCTTCTGCACGCCCTTGTCAAGATTCTTGATGTTCTTGTCGGACTTGTCCGAAAGTGTGTCACTGGACGATCCCCGCCAAATTATCGTCTTGGTATGCGCGTCGAACAGATCGACGACCAGGCTTCCGACCTTGTAGTTGTCAACCGTTGTCGTTGCGTTTCCGAATCCACCCGCTCCGCGCCAGCGCCAGCCACCACCGAAGCCGTCGTAGAAGGTATTGAGAGTCTGTTGATTCTGAGTCGTCTCGATTGCTACGATGGCGACATCACCGCCCGATTCCACCGCAGTCAGCCCCTTCGCCGTCAGGGCTGCGTTGACGGCTGCTTTGATCCGGTCGACCCATAGCGGGTCTTGTGTTTGGACCTTTTCCCAAGAATAAGTTTTGTACTGGCTGAAATGTGCGCCGCGATCGTAGTCGGTCTTCACCTGCTGCGCCAGTGTTGCAGTTGCAAACAGAAGCGCGACTCCGACGGACGCTAATATCTTACATTGCACGTTCATAGTTTCTCCTTCAATCGTTTTTGGGGGTTGCTCTTTCGTTGAACATCCGCCTGTGCTGTGTGCAATCGAGCGGCCAAGAGCTCGAAGTTTGATTGCCGTCGCCGTTCCAATACTAATTCGGATGTCGCTTGGTTTCGGTGCGGCCGTGGTGGACCATATGTCGACAGTGCTGTCTTCATGGCGTCTGGGATTGTTATTAGGATTCCGCGATGATTACCAGCGTCTGCGCGGGAGGGGCCAACATCAGGCCCAACTGAGCCATATTTTGCTGTATCTTGAACGAGAGAAGCGAAGACATTAACTGCAGGTGATTGGAATTGAACCAGATTGCTTGAAGTTGTTGGAGGCGCGGATCGGAGTCGAACCGACGAATAAAGGTTTTGCAGACCTCTGCCTTACCACTTGGCTACCGCGCCTTTGAGCGGAACCTACTCCACTGATACCGCGCAAGCGAGTCGAAAGTCAACTCAGGGGTTCTGTTGCTGACCGACCGGAGGCGCGCCTTTGGGAGCGGGACCGCCGCGTCTCCATGGGCCGCCGCCGTCGGGTCCACCCGGACCCCTGGAACCACCGCGCGGCGATCGCTTCTTCACTTCCTGCCACTGCTCCGCGGTCAGCACCGTGCGGAGCTTCAGTTCAAACTGCGAGGTGGCGCGGAACAGGTCCGCGCGCGCCGCCACCAGCCGCTCGATCGCGTCGTTGGATTTGCGCTGATCGACAGGGGATTCGTTGAACACGATATCGAGATCGCCTTCGGCTTTGTTCACCACCTCGCGAAGATCGAAAACCTTGTGCGAATATTCCCTGCGAATGGTCGCGATCTGCTTCTGCTGCGCCTCGGTGAGATTCAAATCCCTGGCGACTTTTCCTTCCCACCAGACACCGCCGTGCGGCATCTGCCCGCACAGTATGCCGGAGAAAGACGCGGCCAAGAAAATCCACTTAAGCATAAAATTACTGCTGGTCCTGCTCAAAGAGCGCATGAATCGGGGACGCCGCGAGCGGCTCCATCGATTGCTCCATCGAGTATACATCGGAGAATAACTGCGCGTCGGTCGACTCCGTCCTGGGCGCCTCGGCCGGACGATACACAAATACGCCGGCGGCAACCAGGCAGACAGCCGCGGCGAGAGCCGGTACCCACTTCCTCCCCGTTTGCGGCTCCTCTCCCATCCGCGCATAGATATTTCTTCGCTGCGCGGCCAGGAATTCATAGGAGGCCGGACGAGGCTCCGCCACTATAGCTCGACGCTCGCGCAACTGGCGGAAACGCGCCGAACATTCGCGGCAGTTATCGAGATGTTCGCTGGAGCCGATTCCGTACAGCCGGTCTATTAATTCGTCGCTCGTCAGATGCCGATTCATTTGGTCGTCCCATCGTAAAGGTCGCGCAACTCCACGCGGAGTTTCGTCACCGCGCGGAACATATGCGCCTTCACCGTTCCCACGTCCAGGCCCAAAAGATTGCCGATCTCTTCCAGGCTCATATCTTCATAATGCCGCAACGTGAAGACGGTCCGCTGGCGCACTGAAAGCTTTCCGAGCGCCGCGGCCAGCCGCTCCCCGATTTCTCCCGCCAGGCACCGGTCTTCGGCCTCCGGGGCGCGCGAGGGCGTCATCGCCAGAATCGCCGCTTCATCCTCTGAAGACGGCCTGCGCCGCCAGAATTGCCACTTGCGGGACCGCAGACGGTCGAGACAGGTGTTCACCGCGATGCGCGTCACCCAGCGGGCCGGATCGTCCAATTCCTTGGCATCCTCGCGAATCAGCGCCTGATACGCTTTGAGAAACACGTCCTGGGTAGCCGAATCCGCCTCGTCGCGGTCTTGAAGAAAGCGCTGGCAAAGACCGTAGATGCGCCTCTGCTCCGACGTCATCCACGACCCGAAGTCCCGCGGCAGTATCGATTCGCTTTGCTCAGCTAATCGAGGCTCGACCATTAGCCCCATCATATCTTGTCTGGCCTTACAGACGGTTCGATTTTAGAACGGTTTACAATGGGGCTCCGCTCACTGTGATCGCGGCTCGTATCGAGGCTGTGGACGCTATTGCGCGCCGAAGGCCGCCACGGGGGTGGCCATTAAGGCATTGGATTCGCGCCCATTACGACGCCCGATGTGGACGTCGTCCAAGAACTTGGAGATCGCCAGACGATCTTCGGCTGGCGCGACCGGCGATGCGATGGTAGGTGTCGCGAAGACCGATTCCTTCGGCAACTGGTCCAGGTCCATCCCCTCCTCGACCACCATCTCGTGCTCGATCCAGTTGGAGAGCGGAATATTGCGGAAGAACAGACGCTCCTGCATCACCATGCTCTTCTTCAATGCGTTAAGAGACTTGCTTTCACGAGCGTAGCTGCGCTCCTCGACACGGAAATCGTGCATGAATTCGTCCATCGCCAGGCGCTTGGTGGCTTCTTCGGTGGCCTTGATCCGCTCTTCCATCGTGACCTTCTGGGAGGTTATGGTAGCGCGGGCTTCGGCGAGCGACTCGCGCTCCTTCGCCAGTGCCACTTCCATCCGGGCCTGCATGATGTAGAACGACAGGAGCGCGCTCCCTCCGGCGACGAAGACCGGGAGGAACATCCACAAAAATGCGTCCATGTGCATACAGTGAATCTATCGGGCGAGTATGGGAAGAAAGTTAGGGTTGTAGGCGAAAAACCTTAGACGACCTAAGTTATCCTTCCTGCGAACCGTCGATTTTCTGCCCGCTGACCAGCGCAATCAACTGTTTAAAGTCGAAATGCCCCAGCGCCCTCAGGATCGCGACGATGCGAAACCCGAGCCCGGCCATAAAGCCGTAGTATTTCCCGATAAACGACGCCGCGCCACCTGCTCGATCGGCCGCCAGCAGGCCTTTTGTCGCGGGAGGCGAAGTATCCGCGTGCTTCACCGCTTGAATCGAGGGATAGAGGCGGATCTTTTTGAGACCGCGGCGAATCTTCATCGCCAGGTCGGCATCGGCCCAAAATTCGCCGTAGCGCTCGTCGAAGTAATTCATCCCCTTCACGAACTGCTTGCGGACCAGCAGCGCCTCGCGACCCGGATACTCGACGTCAACGCTTTCGACGTCCAGATCGATCGCGACCACGGGCATTTCTCCCTTGAACGAATCCGCAGTCGGCAATTCATAAATTCGCGACGCGGGCTTGCCGTCTTCGTCCACTAAGAGAGGACAGACCGCCGACGCATCGGGATCCTCCTCCAACTTGTCGGCGAGCTTCCGCACCGTATCGGGCGAGACCTCGACATCGGGCGACAAATAGAACAGCAGATCCGCCTTCGCCGTCCGCGCCGCGATGTTCATCGCCTTGGTGGCCCCGAAATTATGCGGCAGGCGAAGCGTGACGATTTGCGTGAACTCGGTATCGAGCTGCGGGCTGCCGTCTTGGCTCCCGAGATCGACCACCAGGATCTCTAGACGCTCGCGATCGGGGTCGTTAAATATGGACCGTTCGAGCGCGGCTATCGCGCGCCTCAGCGCGTCGATTTGATTCAAACCGACAAGGATCGCCGACACTCGTGGCCCCAACGGCTCTTCTACGAGAAGATTTTCTGGCATGCGTGGATAAAGTTAAGCTTACCCTAAGCGGCGGGGCTTTTCGCCGGTCCAATACCAACTTGGCTCGGCGACGCTGCCGTGGTCGGCGAGCCATCGATCGACGCGTGCGCTCACCGGCGCGTGGCGATCGGGAATCTTCGCCGGTGGCAACCAGCGCCTCCATGATCGCGATGTACACATCCGGATCGCCGCCGTCAATCTTGAGAGTCGGCCCGACGGTGAGCAGGCGCTGCCCGAAGGTGAGGTAGTACCCGTACAGATCGCGGACCGTGTAATCGCGGATTCCATAGTCCCTGTCCGCGGGCGGCTCCACGATTTCGACGCCATTGGCGCGGTGAAACTCGGAGAGTTCGTCGGCATCGCCGATGACGAAATACACCGAGCAGCCTATCGGATTGGGCGTGCCCTGCTGAAGGAACATTTGCACGTGCCCCAGGTTCACGCCCGCGAACGTCGGCGGGTCGCCCCAGGTGAGCGCCAGATGGAAGCCGAGCTTTTTCGTGTAGAATTCGATGGCGGCAAGGATGTCGTTGACCGCTAAGCCCGAGTGGACTTGCTCACAGTCAATGGAGGAATGGCCGAAGTGCTCATTTTATGAGTCAATCACAGAGGCGTTACAATCACAACTGAAATGCGCAGATGCGTCTTTAGTGCAGGGTGGGGCGGACCCCCTGGTCCGCGGCCGACGCCCTCGTCGGCCTTTTTCTGCTTGATGAGACGCACTGCACTAGGACTGTTCGTTGCGGGTACGCTGTTCGCTCAGCCAACCCCATTCGAGCGCCTCAAGCGCGAAGCAGCGAGCGCGAAAACTCTCCCCGCGGACAAGGAGAATCACGACGCCGTGACGGCTCTCCATTCCGCGTTGCGCGACTGGATCGAGTCGCGATTGCCGCAGACGCCGGGACCGGCGGAGCTCCGTAATCTGGAAACGGATCTGCAGAGTGAACTGGAAAACAATGGGCTGACAACTGCCGATACGGGACCAGACAGTCCCGGCCTCGGCTACGTCGGAGTGGAATTAAATGGCTGCCGGAATTGCCCGACGCGTTGGCGGTCATCGCGAGTGTCAAAGTCGAATGTGGCGAGGACGAAGCAGTTTATTTGTATCGATTCGATCGGCGTGGGAGAGCACGCGTGTTCGAGGACCGTTCGGAAAGCACGTGGGGATATACCGGCGTCAAGCTTGCTATTTCCGATCCGGATTCTCAGGGCCGGCGCTTATTGCTGACCCACTATTATTCCTCACAATGTGCGTCTTTCTGGATGATGATGGCGTACTCAGTGTACCGCCTGGGCACGCAACCTGGCCCAAGCGAGCTTCTCCTCAAAGACCAGCACGGCTTCTTTTTGGACAACGATGGACCGTACTTCCTTCTCAAGCCCGAAGAGCTGACGATGGAGTTCCTCGATCGGAGCGCAGACCTCGACATCCATTAGCCGCCTAACATTCGCCGTTACAGCTTTCGAAAGGGAGTCCAACGGCTGGACCCAGTGGCCTTCCAACCGCAGGATTTCGCCGAAGAGTGGCTGAGGCGAGGCTGGAATGAGATGGACTCCAGATCCGCCGGGGTCACGAAAGAGTGGCACGACCGGTTATCCAACGAGTACCTAATACATCGTCCAATTAGTCCTTTATAGTATTAGCCGGGCTTTTCGTTGCCTCGGCTTCTTGGGGTGTGCCGCTTGGTACTCCTTCGTTGCTTCGATGATACGCCGGAAGTGCTCGGGACCCTTGGTCCAGGTGAACGGCGTCGGATTCAGGCTGTACCTCTTCAAGTATCGAAGCAAAAGGTCCTTCAAGTCTTTCTTCGAGCGCTGGACGCTGTGGGTTAGCGCCTGCCGGGTGAGAATGCTGAAGAAGCATTCGATCATGTTCATCCAGGAGGCGTGCGTTGCGGTGTAGTGAAAATGCACCCGCGGATGCCTGAGAAGCCACTGTTTGGCGGCTTCATTCTTGTGGATGTTCAGGTTGTCCAGTACGACGTGAAGCTCTCCGAGCGGATAGGACTTTACCACCTCGTCCATGAAACTCAGAAAGTCCACTGTCGTCCGGCAATCGCGGACGTGAGCGACCACTTTGCCGGTTGCGATCTCCAAGGCCGCCAGCAGCGTCTGCGTGCCGTGACGGACGTATTCGTTGGTCCAGGCGCGGGGCTTTTTTGCGCTGGAGCGGCAATAAGGGCTGCGTCC
>PNAJ01000047.1 GCA_003170295.1 Bryobacterales bacterium
GCTTGCAGCGTCGGCTTAAGCCGACGTTCCCCCTTGGCCCTACAATCCGACTCAGAATAACAGCCGCTTCCATTAGTGGCGTTACTCGTCCACGCGTGCGGATACTGCTTCGGCTCGTAGACGATAACATACTTTATCGTCGAATAAAAGAACGAACGGTTGTCCAACCTCGGTGGACACCGCGCAAGTCTCGCGGTTCGTTCTTAGCCAATTGTTTCTTTCCGAAACCAGTTGGCGCGTGAGGAGCCGCAACATTGTACGCTGAGTTTGGGGGACGCTGGGGTGAAAAAGCCTGTAGCGATGATGTTCGTGCTGGCACAACTTGTTTCGGTCGGGTATGGGCAAGACCAAAAGGCGGTAAACGCTCCCTTCACGCTGACCTGGAGTGTGGGTAAATGCCTCGGGTGCAAGATCGCCGCTAGGCTCGGAGAGATTCAAGTCGTCAGTCGTAGCGAAGTGTGGGCCGTTGGCTCCGAGGATCATCCAGGTGGAGTGAATACTATCGTTGTCCATAGCACCGATGCCGGCCGAACTTGGAGAGAAGTGCCCCAGACCGAAAAGTACACCGACCCAGACGCGCAACTCGCCTTCTCGTTCCTGGACGTAGCGCGCGGCTGGGTCGCGTTGTGGGGCCTCGCGGGCGAGCCAGAGATGATCAGTACGCGGGACGGCGGTCAGCATTGGCAAAGCTCGTCCCAACAATTCTTGCAAAGGATGCAGTTCATCGATGATAGCCATGGGTACGGAACCGTGGCCGACGAGTTCTTTCGTACGAATGACGGAGGCCGCTCCTGGGTGAAAACCAAGATCCCGCATATCGGTTTTATCGATCGCATGGTCTTCCTAACGCCCGACAATGGATGGATCGCCGGCACCACGGGGATGGACGGAAAGGACCTCCTGGTGTTCCGAACCGTCAACGGAGGCAGGGACTGGGAAGAGTTCCGAACGACTCCTCCGCAACAACCGCAACGAGTACGTGATCTGTTCTTCCTCGATCAACTGCACGGCTGGCTCATCACTTGGAATCAAATCGGTGAGGGCACCTATTTGTATTCCACTGTTGACGGCGGAAAGCATTGGACGCCGGATCCTGATTTATCGTTTCAAGGGAAGGACAAGCAGGCAAACGTAGTTCGATTTACTTCCAGAGAAAGAGGCTTCGTCTTTTTTCTTGAAGGCGCTCGAAACAAGCTTGCGTACACCATGGATGGGGGCAGACATTGGTACAAGCAGGCGTTGCCGAGATACGTCGATGATTGTCAGGTCTTCGAAGCCGATCTCTTGTGCAGTTCTGCGGGTGGATTCCGACTCTTGACCTTACATCCAAAGTGACACCGTGCGCGATCATTGGCCTCCGGATGGAGTAATCCAGCACAACCGTCCAAGCCACGCACATGGCCGAGAAACGCCGATCCGTCGGAAATGAAGCCGGGTTTCCCGCCCAACTCGGCCACTCCCCAAGGTGCAGTCTGCCCCACTTCCGATAATCCGAGCATATGTTAACTGGCACCCCGTCCAAACTTCGTTCGTTCGAGAGGTGAGGCCTAAAAAATCAACTTCCATCGTCGGCCAACATTGAGGTGCCGCTCAGACGAACCCCGGTTAGTTTTTGTCCTCGAGCCGCCCTCATCAACATCGCAATCCTCTGCGCCGCAAGACCCGGCTTCAGCCCTTCTTCACGAATATTAGAAACGCAATTCCGCTCCGCATCCGTGCGGTCCACGCGAGGCGCCCAAGTTAGATACGCACCGAGACTATCCGGCGAACTCAGCCCCGGGCGCTCGCCAATTAAAATGACACTCATCTTCGCGCCGAGTAATTCTCCAATCTCATCGGCGATCGCGACCCGCGCCTGCTGAGCGACAACGATCGGCGCAAGCTTCCATCCTTCAAGCAATGGCAGCAGCGCATCGAGCACCGGTGCGGCATTACGATGAACCGCGGTCGCCGAAAGTCCATCGGCGAGAATCAGAACCGCATCGTAATCTCCACGCTTCAGAAGATGAGGGTTGGAAAGCCGCCGCCCAAGATCCGGGCGACGCAAATAAACAGTGCGATTTAGTGCAGAACTATGGACGATTAAGGGCTCGTAGCGTGCGAAAAACGTGCAATTAAGGTCGTTTAAGACCGCATCACGCGCCTTAGCATGCGCCAATTGGAACGCCAACAGCTCCTTCGTAGGCAAACTATGACCCACGCGCCCGAGCGAAATGCGCGCTAGCATTCGAGCGCCTTCTGGATCGCGGCCGAGCTCATCCGTTCAAACCAAGCCTCAAACTCCGGCGCGGGCCGGAGCTTCAATAAATCGCGCGCATACAGCGCATCGTGAAACGACGTGCTCTGGTAATGCAGCATGATGTCGTCCGCCCCCGGCACGCCCATAATGTAGTTGCATCCCGCTGCACCCAAGAGCGTTAGCAGAACGTCCATGTCGTCCTGATCGGCCTCGGCATGGTTGGTATAGCACACGTCGCAACCCATCGGCAGCCCCAGCAGCTTTCCGCAAAAATGGTCCTCCAACCCCGCGCGCGTGATTTGTTTTCCATCATATAGATACTCCGGGCCGATGAACCCGACCACCGTATTCACCAGCAGCGGCGAATATCTTTTCGCGACCGCGTAAGCCCGAGCCTCGCACGTCTGCTGATCGATCCCGTGATGCGCGTTCGCCGAAAGCGCGCTGCCTTGCCCGGTCTCGAAATACATAACATTTGCACCAGGATGGCGGTCGCGCGCAGCCTGCCAAGCTTCATCGAGCATCTTTAGGTCAATCCCAAAAGCCTTGTTCGCGGCTTCAGTTCCGGCAATCGACTGAAACACCAGATCCACCGGCGCGCCTCGCCGCATCGCTTCCATTTGCGTGGTGACATGCGCGAGCACGCAAGTCTGCGTGGGGATCTCCAGCGTTTCCCGGATCTTGTCGAGAAGATGCAGCAGCGTCTCGACGGACCGCACATCGTCGGATGCGGGATTCACGCCAATCACCGCATCGCCGCTCGCGTACATCAATCCATCGACGATGCTAGCCGCAACTCCACGCGGGTCATCGGTTGGATCGTTCGGCTGCAAGCGCGTCGACAAACGTCCCGGCAAACCGAGAGTGTCGCGAAACTTGGTGACCACGCGAATCTTCGCTGCGACGGTTATTAAATCCTGCACCCGCATAATCTTCGATACCGCAGCCGCCATCTCCGGCATGATGGAAAGAGAAGCGATCGCATCGCCATTCGCTTGAAGCAGCCACTCGCGAAATTCTCCGACACTCAAATGGGCAATGGGGCGAAACGCCTCGGCGTTATGTGTATCTACAATCAAACGCGTCACTTCATCGTTGACTAAAAGCTCATTTTTAAATCGAGTGAGCGGAGTGTCCGCAAGAAGCATCTGCGCCGCGACGCGTTCTTCCGCCGATTCCGCCGCGATGCCGGCCAACTGGTCGCCGGACCGCAGAGGAGTCGCTTTCGCGAGCAAAGTCTTCAGTTCCATTTGATTGCGAATTCTTCTTCCGGCGATAAAACCAGCCGTTTTCGGGCATATAAGGCGAAATAAGCGATTCCCAGTGCGAACCAAATCGCCGCGCCCCAAACCCCGGGATTTACGAGCAGCACAATCAACGTGATCGCGGAAATAATGAGCGCGATCCACGCGCCCGCTCGACCGAGCGGACTGACGTAAGGCCGCTCCAGGTTTTTCGTCCGCAGAATCAGAAACGACGCCATCTGCAAAATATACGCGATAACGGCCCCAAAAACGGCCATATTCAAGAGGATGGCACCAACCTGACTATCTTGCCCGAACAGGTAAATCGCAAAAGCCGCGGCGAGGCCAAGGACCGATCCGGAGATCAGTGCGCGCACCGGAGTTTGGTGGCGCGAACTGGTAACCGATAGCCAGCGCGGAAAATATCCGGCGCGAGAGAGCGAATAAATCTGGCGACCATAAGCGTAGAGAATCGTATGAAAGCTCGCGATCAATCCAATGCACGCGACTACGGCAAATAGCTTGGTCCACTGGGAACCGGCAATCGTTTGAAAACTCAACACGAGTGGCTCCTGCGATGCGCCGAGCTTCGCCGCACCGGGCGCGATGGCGGCGCTCAGAATCACGGTGAGAAAAGAGCACACGATGAGCGTTAACAGCCCATAAAGAATGCCTTTAGGCATGTCGCGCCGCGGGTCGTGCGATTCTTCGGCGGCGAGAGGAAGTTGTTCAATGCCCAAGTAAAGCCACAACGCGAAAGGCAATGCCGGCAGCCAGCCTATTGATGGCACATCGAACGCATAGCGCTTAAAATCGACGTGAGGGATGGCTCCGATCCAGAACACAATCAACACGATCAATGCCGCAAGCGCAATGAAGACGGAGAATCGAAACGACAGCGCAACACCGAAAACATTCAGCCCGACGAATACGGCGTAGCAGACCACCCACCATCCAGGCTCCCACGATTTCGGAGTATGAAAAATTGAGCCGAGATACCCGCCGATGCCAACCACAATGGTCGCCGGCGTGAGAATATATTCCATATTTTCAGCGAGTCCGGTGATGTATCCACCCCAGGGCCCCATCGCAGTCCTCGCGAAGGAATACGCTCCGCCAGTATGCGGCAACGCAGGAGACATTTCCGCAATCGAAAAGCAGAGTCCCGCATACATTGCGGTCATGACGACGGTCGCGATGAGCATCCCGGAAAAACCTCCGGCGGCGAGTCCGAAGTTCCAGCCGAAGAAATCGCCGGAGATGACAGCGGCGACTCCGAGAGCCCACAAGTGAAGCACGCGGGCGTGGCGGCGGAGGGAGCGTTTTTCGAAGTACTCTTCTGGAGGCTTGGAGTAGGCGGGCAAGGTTTATATTCTATCGGAACGTCGGCTGAAGCCGACGCTGCAAGCTGAAGCTCGCGCCACCAACATCGCGCTGCCCCACGTATATGGAGAATTGCGATAAATTCCGCGTTGCCATGAAGCCCTACGCTGGCAAGACGTTAAGCACGGCAAAAATCACCAACGTCGTTTGGAATCGTTATCCCGAGATGCCAGTCGGAAGCAACAAGCCGAGCGAGCACGCGGATAACACCAACGCCACTCAGGGCGCTTGTGCTGGAACCCCACGAAGAGTATTCAGCAGAGTCGAACGTGGAGTCTACAGCGTTCGCTCGGTCTAGATCGTGAATCGAGTTTCGCGGACGGGGCGAAAAGTGGGGACAGACCGCTCCGTCCACCGGCGACGCAGCTGGATGTTGCTCACTGGATCCTGGCGCCTGGGACAGAGTGGTCAGTCCCCATTTTTCGCGGTTTTTCGCGTTTACTTGTGGTGGTGGATTTCCTAGCTTCAGGCGGCCATGGAAGTATGGTCCGAAATGTCGTATGTAATTCGGCGAAGGCAGGGGGCCGCCCCACAACAAGCGAAGATGAGCGAACTCGAAAGTCAGCTGGAGCAGCTCGGGTATAGCGACAGCTACTTCTTCCGCGCCACCAGCACCCTCGACGGATACCCCGTCTGCCGCACACACTCATCGGTGACGAGCTTCAACCCGGCCTTATGAATCAAATTCGGCACCGATTGTTCCACTTGCCGCCCCCAAAACGCCGGCACCAGTCTCCCGCAGACGCCGTATAACCGGTTGAACATCTTCGCGTTTTGCCCGATCACCACCAGCGAAAATCGCCCTCCCGGACGCAGCACCCGAGCGATTTCCCGCAAGGTCAGCCGGATATCGTCCTGACCCAGCAATTCCAGCAGGTAGCAGCACACTACCGCGTCGAAGCTCGCGTTGCGGAACGGCATACTGCGCACGTCCACCGCGCCACAATGCGCCTCCGCCGACGGAAACTCCTTGCGGGCTCTCCGCTGCGTCCGGGCCGCCATATTCGGCGATAGATCCAGCCCGAACGTCTTCCCCTCGGGATTCTTTTTCACCAGCCGCCGGAACATTTCGCCCGATCCGGTCGCGATCTCCAGCACCTGCATCCCGTTTTCGATCCCGGAGTGACGCACCGCGCACTCGTGCGCCTTGGAATGGAAGAAAAACGTGCTGGCCGGATAGACCGCCGACAAATGATCGTAGACTCTACGGGTGCGTTCCGCAATCGTGCGCGGCATGCCCTGCGCGCGGGGCAGAGTTATGGAATAATTCAGATCGCTCAAAAAAAGTTCGCCCTTACGAACTGCCAACTAACGACTCGGCACTCACTACCCTACCACTGACCTGCTCCGGAAGTTCGATCCCGGTGCTGGTGCCTTCTCCCAACCGGCTGTCGATCCACATCTTATAATCGTCTCCGAAAAGGACCTTCAGCCGCTCGTTCACGTTGCTGACGCCGATCCCCTGTTCGAACAGCGTCGCCAGTTTGGCCTCCGGAATTCCGACGCCGTCGTCTTCCACCAGAATCTGGAGCTTGCCGGCGGCAGCAATGATTCGGCTGCGAATCCGCACCGTTCCGCCTTCCACCTTGTTCGACAACCCATGCCGGATGCTGTTCTCGACAATCGGCTGCAGCAGCATGCTCGGCACCAGCATATCGAGCGTTGCGGGGTCGATGTCCTTCACCACCCGCAGCTTCTCCCCGAATCGCACCATCTCGATGGCCAGGTAATCGTCGATAAACGACAATTCCTCGCGCAACGCCGTCAGATTTTCCTGCTGCCGCAGCAAACGCCGCAGGATTTTCGACAGCTTGTACACCACCTGCCGGGCCTGGTCCGGGTCCTGACGAATCAGAGACGTTACCGAATTCAGCGTATTGAAAAGAAAATGTGGATTGATCTGCCGGCTCAGCGCCGCGAGGCGAGCCTCGTTGAGCCGCAACTGCTGCTGTTCGAGCTTCTTCTCGTTGCGATTGCTGTTCCAAACCTTGATCGGCAGGACCGTCGCAAAAAGCGTAGTGGCATACACCGCAGCGACAATCCACGGCGGCAAATGCACCCATTTTTGTTGCAGCGCGAATACCGGAAGTCCAACATGGGCGATCCCCGTGCGCAACAGTTCAGAAACCAGAATCGCCGCGATGCAGGCCAGGCTGAACAGAGGCAGCCGCAGATCGCGCTTGCGCAGCAGCCGGTACAAGGTCAAGTCTGGAAATGGCGAGAACTTCCAGATCGCTTCCTTGTCTGGCGCCACATCGCGCAGCAGGCCGCCCAGCACTCCCACCGCGGCCAGCAGCGGCATCGACATCAGCTCCCCATTGAACATCGCCGGGATGGAGATCAGCACCCCCGAGAGCAGTCCCGTAACGTATCCGCCGAGCATCCCCATCACCAGGCAGCCCTCAAGGCCCAGGTCCACGGCAGCGTACGAGTCATGCGTCAGGACGCGCACCGCCACTCCCAAACCGAAGATCACCGCGCACACCACGGCCATCTGGACCCTCTGCGCCAGCGTCCGTTCTTCCCGCAGTAACATCCTCTGGAATCGTTGCGATCGCGTGAGAATACTCGCGAGCGACGCGGCCACCGCCAGCTTCACCAGCAGAATCACGAGGAGCTCTGAGTGCTGCGCGGGCATGTCCACGTTCATTATAATGAAGTTACTCGTCGTACCCACCCATGCAACTCACCAAAGTAGCGGAAGCAGATTTTCCCAGCCGCTTCGGACAGTTCCGCATCTACGGTTTCGAAGGTAGATCTGACGGCATCGTCGAAGAGTCCGTCGTCCTGAAGATGGGTGATATCAGTGGCGATGCGCCCCTGGTCCGCGTCCATTCGCAATGCCTCACCGGCGATGTTTTTCACAGCCTGCGCTGCGATTGCCGCGCGCAATTGGAACTCGCGCTTGAAACCATCGCGAGCGAAGGCCGAGGCCTGCTGATCTACGAGCATCAGGAAGGCCGTGGCATCGGCCTCATGAACAAGCTGCGCGCCTATGAGCTGCAAGATCAGGGAGCCGATACGGTCGAAGCCAACGAGCAGCTCGGTTTCGAGGCGGACTTGCGCGCCTACCTGCTCCCCGGCGCGATTCTACGCTTTTTCGGTCTGCGGGCCGTGCGGCTGATGTCGAACAATCCCGAAAAAATCGAAGCGCTCGAGCGCGCCGGCGTCACGGTCACCGAACGAGTCCCGTGCCTGGTCGCGCCGATGAATTCCACCGAAGAGTATCTCCGCACAAAAAAAGAAAAGATGGGCCACCTGCTCGACGTCTGACGCTCTTGTGGGGCCGCCAATTTTGGCGGCAACCGCCCTTTCAGGCGGCTCTTGGTTCCCGCCCCAACTAAAAACTCTATTTCAACCCTTTTCAATAACATCCCACTTTCACCCGCCCCAACCCGCACAATCCTGCCCTAATTTATAGGCAAGGAGTTCAGGCGCTCTTCCAGCGGAGAGCGGAATCGACCAGTAGGTGTTTATGCTAGCCACTGCACCGATACGGGTCTGTGTGCGTTGGATTGCTGCCAGTCAACGACTGGTCACTAGGCGGACGGGGTTACGTACGTAGCTTCCAGTTGAGGAAGGGTAAATGAATCAGCTAAAGGCTCCCGATACTAAATTTTGGTTCTTGGAGAATTACTTGAATGTGTAACGTGAAATAAGGAATAAGGTGGGACAGGCGGTTGCGCCTGCCATCTTCGATCAGGATCTGAACAGTACACTCTCGTTCTCAAACTGCCTGCTCGCAATCACAAACGCGATCCCTGCGTACACCAGATTCGCCACCGTCATAATCGCAAAGTTGGCCGTAGTCACATCCCCCAGCAGGATGCCGCGAATCATCTGGCTGGCGTTGAAAATCGGAATCAAACACAACACGGGCGTCATCGCCATTCCCGAGAGCCCTCCCATCAGCGCCGGGAAGATCACAACCATCAGCAGCGGCATCAGGTAGCTCTGCGCCTCTTTATAACTTCTCGCGAACAGGGCGATGGCGAACATCAAGGACGCCGCGAACATCGCCAGCGGAACCAGCGTCACACCGATCAGAGTCAGCGTATGGACATCGAGCGGAATCGTCTGCATCATCTCCTGTAACTCCGGCGATTTAGAACTCAAACTGGTGCTCTTGAGCGAATACACCAGGCTTCCCAAGGTCAGGATCGCCGTAATTAAGATCGCGGTTACCGCGGCGAAATTTTTTCCCAGTACGATTTCCCGCCGCGACGCCGGCGCCGAAAGCAGCGCCTCCATGGTCTTGCGTTCCTTTTCGCCCGCCGTCATATCGATAATTGGATACATTCCGCCGGTAAACATCATCAGCAGCAGCAAGTAACCCAGCATGCTTCCCCACGCCATCCCCGCCATCTTCCGCGCCCTGCGATATTCACCCGTTTCAATGTGAAGGGCGTCAGCACACTGTCCGGAATTCCGGAACCGCGCAGCGATTCGCGCACCTTCTCATCTTTGAAATCGTCTAAAGCCACGCGAACCCGAGCCGCCGCCGCGCTCGAAGTCGGATTGGAGTTGTCCGCATAAATGCGAACTTCGACAGGCGTACCCGCAATCTCCTCCACGCCCGCCGCCGCGGTTTTCGTCAGTACAGCGTCTTTCAAATCGTCCTTCTCGACGATCTGAATCTGCGCCTTTTCAAGCGCTTCGCGAAGAGCGGGCGTCGTCATCCGCACCGCGACCGCCATCGATTTCGCTTCTTCCTCCGACTTCTCTTGAATCCGCGACATCAATCGCGTACTTACGTTCAGCAGCAGAGGAATCACCAGTACCGGCACCGCGACCATGCTGATCAGCGTCCTCCGGTCCCGCACCAGGTCGAGCATTTCTTTGCGGTAGATCGCGTTCACGATGGAGAGTCGCATGCTTTAATCCTCCAGCCCCAACAAATCCAGGAAAATCTCGCGCAGCCTTTGCTTTCCAGTGGCCGCACGCAGCTCCTCCATCGTGCCGATCATTTTCATCTTGCCGCCGCTGATTACTCCGATGCGGTCGCACAAATACTCTGCCTCCTCCATCACGTGAGTGGAGTAAAGCACGCATTTCCCGGCCTTTTTTGCGTCGACAATCGCCGTTTCGATGGTCCGCGCCGTCGGCACATCGAGGCCGGAGGTCGGCTCGTCCAGAATCAACACCGCCGGTTCGTGCAGCATCGTGCGCGCGATCGCCGTCTTCTGTTTCATGCCGGTCGATAGCTTGTCCGTGCGCGTTCCGGTGAAGCTCTGCATGTCGAGCATGGTCACCAAACCTTGAATCCGGCTGGCCCTCCGCGCCGCGTCCATGCCATTCAATTTTCCGAAAAAATCGAGGATTTCAAGCGGCGTCAAGCGCCCATAAAGACCCATATCGCCCGACAGAAACCCGATCTGTTCCCGCACTTTTTCCGGCTCGCGCGTGATTTCAAATCCGTTGAGCGATGCAGTGCCGCTCGACGGTTTCAGCAACGTCGCCAGCATGCGCAGCGTCGTTGTTTTGCCCGCGCCATTAGGGCCCAGCAGACCGAACACTTCGCCCGCATGCACGTTGAAACTCACATCGTCGACGGCAAGCCGGGTCCCGCGCTTCGAGTCTGAAAACGCTTTGGAAAGATGCTCAACGTGAATCATAGAGCCGACTTGAGGAACTGAGCGATGTCGTTTTTCAGTTTCTTGTGGGAAGGCACGTCGATGTAGAACATGTGGCCCGCGGTGTAATACTGAAACACAACATTTTTGCGCACGCTCGGATGCAGCCCCATGTGGCTGAACGTGTACTCCGCCGCGAAATAGGGCGTCGCCATATCGTAGTATCCGCAGCCGACGAATACCTTCATATGCGGATTTTTCGCGAACGCGCTGCGCATCGCATCGGACACATCGACGTAGCGATTCTGATTCTGCTGCCCGTAATCCCAACCGAGGATGCCGCCGCCCAGAACATAATAGGTTGCGTCCGTTTTATAGCCCAACTCGGTGTGCACGTACTGATTGAACATCGCAGTGTACGGAGGGCGAATCGCGGTCATGCTGGGATCGAACTCCGCCGCCTCCGAGGTATTGAGCGGCGCAGGCCCGACCAGGCGGCTATCGAGCCTTCCCGCGATCATTTTCCGATCGCGCAGCAGCTCCCGCAGATAGTGCGTCAGCTCCATGCGCAGGTCCGAATTGTCGACGTATTTCTGATCGACTCCGGTCAGCCGCGCGACCTTCGCGACGATGCTCTTGTAGTCCGCATCGGTAAGCTGATCGCCTTTGGCGAGCGCTTCGTTATACGCGCCGACCGCCAGTTTTTCGGCCTCTTTCAGCGTGATTTCCAGGCTTTTTTGCAGATCCGGCGGCAGCTTCTTGTGATAGAACGCCGTCGCCGCATAGCTCGGCAGGTACAGCATGTAGGGAAGATCGTTGCCGTGCGTGAACAGAATTGTCTCGAAGTTCAGCACTGTGGAAAGCAGCACCACGCCGTTGAATGCGATGCCATTTTCCACCAGATATCCCGAAAGCCCCGCGGCGCGCGTGGTGCCATAGCTCTCCCCGGCGAGAAACAGAGGCGACGCCCATCGTTCATTGCGGGTCAGAAAGAGACGAATAAACTCGCCCACCGATTCGATGTCGCCTTGCAGCCCGTTGAATTTTCGCTGCAGCGTCTGATTTTGAGCGCGGCTGTAGCCTGTGCCCACCGGATCGACGAATACTAAATCGGTCTGATCGAGCCACGTGTTATCGTTGTCGACCAGTTGATAGGGCGCGGCGGGCAGCGCTCCATCGTCCATCATTTTTACTCTTTTGGGGCCAATGCAGCCCATATGCAACCAGACCGAGGCCGACCCGGGTCCTCCGTTAAACGCCACCATCAGCGGGCGCTTCGCAACGTCGGTGGTCCCATCGAGCACGTAGGAGACATAAAAAAGATTCGCCTCGATCTCGCCCTGCGCGTTCTTGATCGGCATCATGCCGGCGGTCGCCGTGTAGCTGAGCGTCTTTCCGTTGGCATGAATCTCATGCTTGGTGACGATCGGCTTTTCTTCGACCAGCGGTTTATCGGCCACCGGCGGCGTAGGCGCGGGAGTTGCCGCGGGAACCGCGCCTCGACCTCCGCCGGGCGGCTGCGAAAAAAGAAGGCCTGTGAAGATCGCAAGCGTTGCTAGAACTTTCATCAGGCCTAGGCTAACACTTTACTCCGGCCCGACAATCGAGAGCACATGCCCATCCGGGTCGCGAAAATCGGTTGCCCACGTGGTTCCCGTCACGATCCTCGGCTCGCGCTTGAACTCGACGCCGAGGGCTCGCAACGCCTGATAGGCCGGCTTCACATGCTCCACCGCGAAGGCGATCTCAGTGGCGGCCAAATCGATTTTATCGGGCTTCGGCAAGCCTGCGCGCAGCGCCAGCGTGAATCCACCTGCATCGAAAAATGCGAAATCCTCGTTGGCGCTCGAGAGTTTTAAGCCGAGCCGGTCGCGATAGAACTCGACCGCTCGATTCAGATCGGTCACCGCGAGGATCACAATGGACGCCTTCGACAAGCGGAAGCGCGGCTCCGTCTGTCCGAAGGCGATCAGAGTCAAGAGAGAAAGGCAAGCAAGTTTCGTGAGCAACATGGGGTGATTTTAGCCCGCGCTAGAGAAAACTGCTTCTCGAATCTTGCGAAGTTTGCCACCGCTCCCTGTGGTCACGGCTCGGAAACACGCTGGAAAATTCTACCGAGCCGTGACCACAGGGAGCTCTCTACGGGTTCTGCGACAAATCCGAGTAAATCACGCCCAAGGGCGGCGTGAACTTGAACATTGATTCGGCGATGGGCGGGTTCTGTTTCTCCGCCGAAAACGCGAAGTCGAGCTGCGACCCGTCCTGTCCTTTCACGTTCAGCCAGCGGATCGTGAAATTCGGGTCGACCAGAAACGTCACCTCCGTATAAGGAAGCTTGTCCGACTTCGGAGCCGCGGTGAGGAACGTGCTCGGCCCATCCGGCAGCGTGCGGAACCCCTGAAAATCCTTTTCAAATTGCAGCTTGCCCAACAGGAAAGCCAACGGAGCACGCATATCTTCCGTTCCTTTGAGGCTCATCTTTTCGAAACGCTTTTCATCCGGAAAGTAGGAGTACGCATACCTCCCATCGGTGCCGAACAGCTTGCCCGCGGGCGACGAATATTCCCAGCGCATGCGGCCCGGTTTGCGCATATACAGCTCGCCTTTCTCGGTGCGCTTGCGTCCCTTCATGGTGTAGGTTTCGGCGAACGCCACTTGCAGGCTTTGCGTGTGGTTATACCGCTCCTCCACGCCTTTCAGCATTCTTGTGATTTCCGTATCGGCGGCGAGCGCGTTAGGGAGACAGGCGATCCACGCTCCAGCTACCATCGCGGCGGCGATAACGCATGCGGTCGTGGAGGCGAAACTCGCCACCCTGCCAGAATTCGATTTCTTTTGGATGGACACGGAAACCTCCCCAATCTATAGGACGTGGCGGATCGCCCTTTGGATACTTTTTCTCAATTTTCTTTAATTCTTTGAGGAGCACATCGCGCGAGGGAATCACCGAGCTCTGTTTCGAAATAGACGCGCTGAAGCGGCTCCCCAATGGACGGCTGTGAAAATAAACGTCCGATTCCTCCGCGCTCACCTTCGTCACGCGCCCCGTAATGCGGATCTGCCGTTCCAGCGGTTGCCAGTATAGCACCAGCGCCGCCCTCGGATTCTGTTCCAGTTCCCTGCCCTTGGGGCTTTTGTAATTCGTATAAAAAACGAAACCTCGCTCATCGAAGCCCTTCAGCAGCACCATGCGCGCCGACGGTTTTCCACGGCGAGTGGCGGTCGCAAGCGTCATCGCGTTGGGCTCTTTCAGGTTCGCGCGCACAGCCGCGTCGAACCATTTTTTAAACAACCGCATTGGATCGGGCGTCGCCAACTTCCAGTGTAAGCTGAAGGCATGAAGAAGACGGACGACGAATGGAAGAAGCAACTCACGCCCGAGCAATATCAAGTCGCGCGCCAGTGCGGCACGGAGCCTCCGTTCACCGGCAAATATTGGAACCTGCACGACGACGGAACCTATCATTGCGTCTGCTGTAACGCGAAGCTCTTCAGCTCCGGAACGAAATTCGAATCCGGCAGCGGATGGCCTAGTTTCTATGCGCCGATTGACGATAACAATTTAAAAACGATCGAGGATGTTAGCCACGGCATGCGCCGCGTCGAGGTCCAGTGCGCGCAATGCGGAGCGCATTTGGGGCACGTGTTTCCCGATGGTCCGAAGCCGACGGGCGTGCGTTTTTGCATAAACTCCGCCTCGCTGAATTTCGAAAAGAGTTAGGCTGAATTATGCGGAAATATTTCCTGTTGTTCGTCGCAGCCGCGGCCGCGTTCGCGCAGACTCCACTCGCCTTCGAAGTAGCATCCGTCAAACCCGCCGCACCTCTCGACCCGGCCGCTATCGCGCAGGGCAAGATGCGTATCGGCATGAAGGTGGACGGCGCCATTCTCGACATTGGAAGCTTATCGTTGAGGGATCTGATTCGCATTGCCTATGAGGTCAAGGATTACCAGATCTCGGGTCCGGATTGGATGGCCGGAATGGGCGGCCCTCGCTTCAACATTCAAGCCACACTGCCGGAGGGCGCCACTGAAAAGCAGGTCCCTCAAATGCTGCAGGGACTGCTGGCGGAACGGTTCAAGCTCGCAATCCATCGGGATACTAAGGATCACTCCGTGTACGCGCTCATCGTTGGAAAGGGAGGATTGAAACTGAAGGATGCCGAGCCCGATCCTGCGGCTCCGGAAACTCCGCCCGAGCCAAAGAAGGGCGAAACGGTCATGGGCCAAGGAGCGAACCAGGTTCGAATGAGCGGCAGCATGGAGGGTGGAAAAGGCATGACTGTTACCAGCGCGGCAACCGGCAAAATGCAGATGTCGATGGTCGACGGCAGGATGCACATGGAAGCCGCGAAGATGAACATGACCACATTCACCGAGGTTCTCACGCGGTTTGTAGATCGCCCCGTGGTGGATATGACGGAGCTGAAAGGGAACTACCGAGTGGCTCTGGACCTCTCGATGGACGATCTCAAGAACGCCGCGAAGGCCTCGGGGATGGCCGGCGCGATGGGACCGGGACCGGGCGTGGAAGCAGGCAAGGCTCCTGCGGATGCGGCGTCTGAACCATCCGGCTCCTCGATCTTCATGTCCATCCAGCAAATGGGATTGAAGCTGGAGGCTCGCAAAGCTCCTCTCGCGCTGATCGTGATCGATCATCTGGAGAAATCTCCGACAGAGAATTAGATGCCGGACGTCGACACGAATGTCGACGCGGCACGCCTGGAGGCGTGCGCCACAAACACAAGAATGACTCGGCAAAGGCGGTCTAATCGCGCGCTTTTACTCCCGCACCGGGCTTGACCCCTTCCACAATTTTTCCATCGCGCACAACGAAGGTGCCGTTTACAAGGACGAACGGGAGCCCTTCGGAGTATTGATCGGGCTTTTCGAACGTCGCTTTATCGATGACATGCACTGGGTCGAAGACGGCGATGTCGGCATCGGCGCCGACTTTGATTCGACCTTTCGATTGCAACTGGAGTCGATTCGCGGGCAGGATAGTCATTTTGCGCAGCGCGCTCATGAGAGTCAGCGCTTTTTCATCGCGCACGTAATGACCGAGCACTCGCGCATATGTGCCCGCGCCGCGCGGATGTCCCTTGCCATTAAAAATCATGCCGTCGCTGGCGACGATCACGTCGGGATTCGCCATCGCCTGGCGCGCGGCTTCTTCCGGAATCGAGTGAAGGATGACGCTGCCGCCTTGCTTGCGATAGCGCGCGTAGCTTTCTTGAGTGAGACGCTCTCCGGTAGCCACCCATTGCAGGTCTTTGAAGGTGATGCCGAGCTGCTGCTGCCAGTTGCCATCGAAGACTGCGGAGTCGAGATTGGTCTGGCCCGCTGTATAAGGATAGGCTTCCGTGGTGATGTCGAGGCCCCGTTTGCGCGCGCCTGCGATCATTTCGAGCATGAGGCCGGTTTGTCCATTCGCCATGCTGGTGATGTGGACGGCGTGAATGGACGCGCCGGTGATTGCGGCGTCGGCGATCATCTCCTGAAGCGATTCGGTGACGGAGCCGGGTTCGATGGCGCCGGGGGAACGCATGTGAACGAACACGGTCGCCTTGCGGTCGGCCGCGATGCGGATGACGTCGAGAATTTCGGGATGCGTCGCGGTGGGGACGTAAGCGATACCCAAGCCGATGCCGAGCGCTTTTTCGTCGAGGCCGCGGCGGAGTAGGTCCTCGGTGGCGCGCTTTTCTTCCACTGTCGCGCGCCGATGCGCCGCTTCATCGTGCGGCAGGAATGTTCCGGTATCGTGCATGACGGCCATGCGCGCGGGAATATGACCCGCGGTCGCACCGAAATTTACGAGCGCCTTTCCTTCGCGCGCCGCGTACCAGGCGGCGACGGGCGAGACGCCGACTTCCAGTTCCAGCGCGGTGGTGACGCCGTCGCGCGCTTTGAAGCGATAATTTTCGTCGTCCTGACCGTGCGAATGAAGATCGATGAAGCCGGGCGCGACGACGAGTCCTTTGGCGTCGATCATGGTTCGGCCCTGCAAGGGACTTTGTGAGATGGCCGCGATGCTGCGGCCGCGGATGCCGACGTTGCGGACGGCGTCGAGTCCCGATTCGGGGTCCATCACGCGGCCGTTGGCGATCACGATGTCGTAGGTTTGGGCGAACAGCGGAGTAACGAGTAGGGCAAGAGCGGCGAATCTCATATGTTTAATCCTTTCCCGGATTCCCTGGCGCGCGTGAGGGCGAGATGCGCGGCGACGACGTCCTCGACGGCGAGACCCATCGATTTGAAAATCGTGACTTCGGCATCTGAATTGCGAACAGCCGCGGCCTCGCCGAGCTCGGCCACGATGTGATGGTCGCCGAATGGAATTACGTCACCGGATTCTCTTAGCGCGGCGGCGCGGGAATCGACGAATAGGCGCGCGTGGGCGACAAGCGCGGGATCGAGCTCCCGTTGCGTGGGACGCGTTGCGCCGATGGAGACGACGTGCGTGCCTGGCGCGACCCAATCGCTGATTAGAATTGGCGTGTGGGAAGAGGCGGCGACTACGACGACATCGGCGCCGCGCACCGCCGCTTCGGGGGATTCTTTCGCGATGGCTCCCGTTTCATTCGCGAACGCGTGGAGATTTCTGAGAGTCGGGCTCCAGGCTCGCACTTCGCGAAAAGTTCGCACGTGCTGGAGTGCTTCGAGATGGCTGCGCGCCTGCACGCCGGAGCCGAGAATCGCCAGCACAGACGCATTTTCGCGCGCCAGCTTCTTTACCGAGACTGCGGAAACGGCGGCCGTGCGCGCTCCCGTGATGTATCGTCCATCGATAATCGCGGCGAGTGCGCCGGTCTCGGGATCGAGCAGGATGATGGTCGCTAAATGCGTCGGCAGTCCTCGCGCGGTGTTCGATTCGTAAAGGGTGACGAGCTTTGCGCCCAGCGCCGGGGTCGCCGCGACGTAGGCGGGCATCAGGCCGAAGAAGGCTTTGTGTTCGCCGACTTCGAGGACGGTTCGCACAGGCTGGACGACCCGCCCGGCTGAGAATCCGGTGAGCGCGGCGTCCATCGCGGCGATCAAATCCGGCATCGTGAGCAGAGCGCGCACGTCGGTTTCGGTGAGAAGCAACGGCATGAGCCTAATACAGTATCATGATGGCTTGCGAAAAGAAGATGTTCCGATGGTGCTGGCCGGAGTGGCGGCGGTGTTGCCGGTGGTCTCCATCGCGGGATTTGAAATTGTGCTGGGCGCGGCGATTTTGGCGATGATCGTGTTGCGCGTGAAACCCAAATGGCCGCCGATCTGGTTGCCGATTTCGCTCTTTTTTCTGGGCACCGTGATTTCGTGGCTCGCATCGGGAGACCTGCGCGGAGGGCTTCCGCAGATCAAGAAGTTTTACGTGTACGCGATGATGTTCGTGGTGGCGAGCACGTTTCAAAGCGCCGCGCAGATTCGCTGGCTGGCGCTCGGGTGGGCGGCAGCGGCGACTGCATCGGCGGGGCTCGGACTGTATCAGTTTTACGACAAGTATGAAGACGCGCTCGAAAAACATCAGAAATTTTACGACGCCTACATAGCGGACCGCATCACCGGATTCCTGGATCACTGGATGACGTTCAGCGGCGAGATGATGATGGCGCTGCTGGTAATCGCGAGCGTGGTGTTTTTCTGCCGCGACCGGGGATGGGTGGTGTGGCTGCTCGGTGCGGGTGTGCTGGTTGGAACGGCGTTGGTCGCGGCGGAAACGCGCAGCATGTGGGCGGGCGCGGCTTGCGGCGGAGTTTATCTGCTGTGGTTCTGGAAGCGATGGACCGTGATCGCGCTTCCGGTGGTGGCGGCCATCTTGATGCTGGTGAATCCGTTCGGCATCGGGGATCGGGAGCGCTCGGTTTTTTCACCGCACGGCGACGAAGATTCGAACGCCCACAGAGCTGTGACGCGGCGCATCGGATGGGCCATGATCAAGGCTCATCCATTGCTCGGCGTGGGGCCGGAGCAGGTCGGCAAGGTGTATAAAAGCTACGTTCCCGCCGACGTGAAGAAGCTGCCGACGGGGTATTATCAGCATCTCCACAACGTCTATATTCACTATGCTGCGGAGCGCGGTGTGCCGACGATGCTGATGCTGGTGTGGATGCTGCTACGTGCGCTGTACGATTTTATCCGCACACTGCGGAAGCTTCCAAAGGACGCGGAGGAGCGCTGGGTACTGCACCTGGGCATAGCGGTGATCGTCGCGATCATGATCGCGGCTTGGGAAGAAGTAAACCTCGGAACCAGCGTGGTGCTGGCGATGTTTCTGGCGATCGTCGGCTGCGGATACGTGGTCGTTACTTCGCAGGAATTACGATCATCCCCGTCGTCTGATCCGCGTTGAGATCGATGGTGCTGCGGAGCTTCAGCGTCGCCGGATCGTACACTTCGATGTCATATCCGGCGCCGTAAATATAGAGATCCTTGCCGGTGCTCGACATACCGAAGGTGTAGCGCGCGCGGCCGTCGAATTCCTGCGTGCGAATCACTCTGCCAGTGGGAATGTCGATCGCCCAAAATTCGGATCGCTTATTTCCGCCGGTGCCGTTGGTGGTCACGGTGTACCCAGTTTTATGATCCGGCGTGATCTGCAAACCCTGCATGCTGGCGGCCGCGGGACCGATCGGCGTGAAGTGAAATGTTCGCTTCGCGAGGTCGAAACGCGCGATGCCGAAAATGTTTTTATGCACCACCGGATCGGACGAGTTGAACAGGCTGACGAGCACGCCTGGCTCCTGCAGCGAATCGAGCTGCTGGCCGAGGTTCACGTTCTGCATGCCCGGAAACTGGGGCTTGGAAAGCTCAATGGTGTCGACGACTTTGAAATCCGACGTATCGTAAATCGTGATGGTGGCGCCCATGCGATAGAGGTATTTTCCATCCGGCGAGAAGCGCAGCGAGCCGCCACGTCCACCGCCAGTGGCCGCATCCTCACCGCCGGGCATATCGACAAATTTGACAATCTTCTTCTGCGCCAGATCGACGATGGCGAATTGCGTTTTGCCAACCTCGAAGCGGTCGATTTTCTTTTCGATCGGGCGCACGATCATATAGAGCGACTTGCCGGTCGGGTCCGGCGCCCAGGCGCTGAAACGCATCTTTTTGCCGCCCTCGTCGAGAAGGAACGCGTTCGTGACTTTGCGCGTCGCGACATCGATTACTTCGATGCCGTTTTTCTCGATGGTGGAGGCGTAGATCGTTTTATGGTCGTCGGAAATCTGCATCGAGTGCGACGTGCCGGTCTGCAGCTCGATGTGATCGACGACCTTTTGTTTCGCCTCGTCCACGACTTGGATCTGATGAGGCCAAGTGCCGACGAAGAGCGTTCCTTGTGCGGCTGCGGTGGATGCCAGCGCGGCGATCGCGAACAGTTGTTTCATGGAAATACCAGATCGATGTTGCGCCAGTCTTTAGTTGCCGCCGCGCATTTCGCGGTCCAGTCCGGATAATTATTCATGTGATCCGGCACCTGCGCGGGCCAGTAGCAACTGATGTAGCAATCGTAGAGATCGCGCTCGACAGGCTGGCACAGGCCGGCCGTTCCGCCGGAGGAATCGACTTCCCAACCGGGTGAAAAAACGATCGAACATCCCATCGGCACGTGGGGACGCTGCCCTGCGGGAGTTGGCGGACCTTGCATGGCGACAACGTCATTCTCGATATGTTCCTGAATGCGTCGCGCTTTGTGATTCACTGCTCGAAGATGTTTCATGCTGCGGCTTTCCTATCGGAAAAGTGTCTCAAAAAATCGGGGTTCTGCGCGGCGATCGCACCGTAGATTTCGAGGCAGATATTGGTCCAGCCGCGAATCCAATCGCAGTAATGAAGATTCGGATGGCCGGTGTCGCCATAGCGCACGTAGGCCTCATGATGGCAGCCTCCGGCGCAGAGCGGTCGCGCGAAACAGGTGCGGCAATCGGTCTTCACCTGGATGTGGCCGCGCGATAAAAAATCGTTCTGCTTCGCTTTATCGATGCCCGTCGACACATGGCCGAGCGTGTGCGTATCTGAATCGACGAAGCGATGGCACGGCGCAATATCGCCCGACGGTCCGACCCCGACCAGGCCGAGCGCCGCGCCGCACGGATGCGATTTATTCACGCCCTGATGCAGCTCGGCTAATGTGTCGCTGACGTTCGAGAATCCATGATGTTCGCCGCGCAGCGCATGATCGAGATACTCCGACGCGAGGACGCCGAATTGATCGAGCACGGAATCGAGCCCGCGATTATCGATCGAATACAAACGATTCGGAGACGTCGTTACCGGCGCGAATCCGATCTCGTGAAAGCCGAGATCGTTCTTTAAATGACGATACGTCCCGAGCACGTCCATCGCCTGCGACGTCATCGTCACGCGGGCGACAATGGGCCGCGTCTTGTGTTCCTTGATCAGCTCGCGCACGCGCGGCTCGATGATATCGTAGCTGCCTTTGCCGTTCGCAAAGACGCGAAATTTATCGTGCGAGGCCTTGTCGCCATCCATGCTGACGGTGACTCCGATTTCATTCGCGGAAAGATACTCGATGATGGCGGGCGTGAGCAGAGTGGCGTTGGTGGTCAGGCTGAAGTCGATCGCGCGGCCCTGATCCGCGGCCTTTTGCTTCGCGTAATCGACGACTTTCTTGAGCAGAGGGAAATTCATCAGCGTCTCGCCGCCGAAGAACGTGATGTGAACGCCGTGGCGTCCGGCGGACTGCGTGAACAGATAATCGACTGACGCGGAGGCCGTTTCGAAGTCCATGAACTTCGGCTTGCCCTCCGGTGTGGCGACCTTATCTTCGCCGAATTCGTAACAATACTGGCAGGACAGATTGCACTGATTGGTGAGATTCATCACCATTGTCTGCAGGGGAAAATTGTCGGGAAGCGGCTGCGGCGGATCGACGAATGCTTCGGTAGTCGCGATGATGCGCGCCTGATATAACTCGCCGATGGTCTCCGCATCGGCGGCCGCCAACAGTTCTTCCTGCGTCGCTTCCCCCTGCGATAAGCGAGCTAGAACCGCAGCCGATGTGTCGTCGAGCTCGAAAATCCCCGCGCTAGGCACGGTGTACAAAAAACGCCGGCCGCCGCCTGAAAACGCGTGAAATTCGCCGAGCCGGAAATTCATTTCGGTCCCTCCGATTCATCCCATCGCACATACAGCGGAATCGCGACCACCAGGTAGGATCGCGCGGTCAGCGGCTTGCCTTCCTTGTCCTGCGCGCCTTTGTAAGTGGCCACCGCCCACACGTCGCCATAGTTGTTGCGGCTGAATTTTCGTTTGGGATTCGGACCTTCCGCCGACGGCGTGAAGAAACCGGTAGGACCCATAGTGCCGACGAATTCCTTATCGTCGTCGCCGAAGACTGCGTAGAATTCCTCAAGCGACCACTCGGCGTCTACGCGCCCAAGTTCGACATCATCGGGCGTATTGAGTTTGCCGTCGGGACCGCGATTGTAAGCGATGGCTTCGAATTGCTGATAGCCCTTGGGGAATTTCACGCCGCCGAGCCTTGCCAGCGCCGTATCGGGCGAAACCTTGATGTAATCGATCTTGTCGAATACCGCAATCGCATTCGGCGCGACCGCGCGGCGAATGGAGACATCGCGCTTGCCGACAATCGCTTTCGCATCTACGTCCAATTCGACCACCGCCTGCTGAGCGGTTTGCTCGACGATGCGCTTCACGGTCACGCCGGTTCCAAAATCGATGTCGGCCGTGGTGAGCTTGGGAAAATTGTCACCGTAAATTTTTATCTTCTGCGCGCTGGAGCCGGTCTTGATCATCGAAAGGTCCGTGCCCATCACAGTCACGCCGTCGTTGGCACGATGCAGCGTCACATCGTAGCCGAACTCCTCGTATCCGCCCCAGAACCAGCGGCCTTCCATCGAATTCTGGTCGGGTGCGATCCACATTGTCTCGCGCAGTTCGGCGGGCACGCCTCCGGCTTTTTGCGCCGAGGGCTCGGTTGCATTCTTCGTTGTCGAACGCCCGCGCCACGAGTATCCCGTGAAGACGACCGACTTGCCGGATCGCGTCGCGGTGCTGCCATCCTTTAAATAAGTCAGCTTGACGTTGGTGGTGAACTCGTCCTCGGAGGCTCCGGGCTCAATCGCCATTTCGCCGATGACCTTGCCGCGTCCTGCCTGATAACCGCTGATCAACCACCGCCCGGAAAGTTTCGGCGCGCGCATGCGAGCTCGCCACGCGGCCCAAGCAGCCGTATTCAGAGAATAATCTCTTGCAAGGTACTCGACCGCTTGATCCGACGGAGGCCGCGCATCGACAGGCGGAGTTCCCGGCGCAGGCGGAGCAGCAGCTCCACGACCGCCTCCGGCGGCCGCGGCCATAGCGCCTCGACCTCGGAACGATTGTTCGGAGACGATGAAATATCCGCGATGCATGTTGACCAGCAGGTCCCACTCTTCTTTGGAGCGATGCCAGGAGCGCGCACGGGCGATGGGATGGCACGCGGCGCATGCCTCGCGCACGGTGTCGTTCGGGAATTCTTCGTCCTGGATGCGATGCTCGACGAAATACATCACCGGCTTGGCCTCCTCGGGCGCGAGGCCGTGGGTGGCGCTCAAACTCTTGACGATCGAGCGCGCCTCGTCCGGTTTCAGCTCCAGGCCGTTCAAGCGCACCATGCGTTTGATGGCCTCCTGCCAGCCTTCGGGCGTGGTGCGTTCCCAGGAAATTCGCGTGAGGTTGCCTTTTTCGTCCTTCTTATGACAGCCGCTGCACTTGGCGATGATCAGCGGATCGGTGACGGGAATGCCATCTTCCACGACCGGCGCGGGAGTCTGATCCGCGCCTCGAGCGGCAGCTCCGCGGCCGCGGCCGCCTTGCGCCTGCATCAGAATCGGGAGTGCTAGAAAAAGAGTGACCAGCAGTCGCATATCAACCGTTTGGACTACGATAGCGCATCTCAAACGGGGAGGTCGGGATAGATTATTACGGTACACGAAGAGCGTCGGTTGTGTCAATGTGTCCGAAGTCTCCGGTGTACGCGCTTGAGGACTTCGGCTAGTAAGCTGTCCCAACGATTCTGTTAGCGTGGATTATCACATCTGTCCGCATGCTTACGCATGGCGGTTCCGTGTCGAGACTGGCCTAGCAGTGGACAAGGATCGGAACACTGTGCTAACGAACTGACCGGGACAGCTTACTAGTTGTGAACCGCGACCACAGGGAGTGCAAGCGGAATTTCGTGGCCGCGCGCGGTGACATGCTCCACCCCGACCACGCGCCCGCGTTCGACGATCACTGCGTCGTCGAAATTATTCACCGTTGGACAGACGTGGCGAGGGATCAGGTAGAGCAGTTCGCCGATGGCTGGAACCGCACCGGCCGATACCTCAATGGGAAGGTGCTCCTCGCTGGGTTTCAACGGTGTGAGATCGGCGCGTCCTGCGACGGAACACGTCGGTATGCCCGCGTCGGCGGACACGCTTTTGTGACCCGCGTCGCAGGTGACGATGTTCGGTTTCGGGTGGCTCACCACGGTCGAAACCACCAGCGCCGCGGGCTGATATCCCCATTCGGCGGGCAGTTGTTTGATGCTCGTGGCGTCGCTGTACACAACCGTACCCGGAGACGTGCGATGCACGAATTTTCCTGACCTGAAGGGCACGTACGTCGCGGCGCAGGGGAACGCGGGAGTGCCAGAAGTGATCACTTCCTCGACTGGAAAACCCGTATTCTCCACCGCTGCGACGATCTCCATCAGCCGGTCGTATCCTTTGTGCGCGAGTTTCTCTCTTTCATCAAGCGACGCGGCGGACATGTGACCGTCGTAATAATGGAGCCCGCGAAATTGCAATCCTGCGGCGCGCACGAGGTCGAGAATCGCGGCGATACCGTCCTGCGAAATGCCGGTGCGATCCATGCCCGGGTTCACGTCGACAAAAATCCCGATTCCGCTGCCGGACCACGCCGCGATTTGCTCGATATTTTCGACCAGCACGGAGATGCGGACATTCGGATATTGGCCGGCAATTTGAATCACTCGGCGCGCGTTCGCACCCACGACCGCGTAGGCGAGCAAAACGTCCCTCATGCCGGATCCGCACGCCGCGGCGAGCTCCACCGTGGTCGAACATTTCGCGTGGACCACACCCTGCGCGGCGAGCCTCCGCATGATGAATCCGAGCTTGGCCGTTTTCAGATGAGGCCGCCAGCGGTTCGCGTCGCCGCCCAACCATCGCAGCGTAGCGGCGATGTTGCTATCGACGATTTCGGGATAAATCACCAGCGCCGGTGTAAGCAGCGCCTCGACATTCTCAATCCGATAAGAGGTCACTTTAATACTGTAACCGGAATGTTAAAGACCGCTGTGTTGACCACACCTTTGCGTTGGAACTGCACCCACACGCGATAGATGCCCTCACGCGGAAAAATCAAATTGAACTGGATCTGTTTCACCGCACCGCCCTCCGGATCGGTCACCAGGAACGGATGCGTGTGTATCAGGTCGATCAGGTCGGAGCTGGCGGCGAGCATATGGCCCATGGCACCGATGTAGGGCTCAATACCCTCGTTGGGCGTGAGCCGGAAAAACATCAGAGTTTTCATGCCCGCGATGGGTTGCGGAGGCTCCATGGTGAGCGACACTTCGAGGTTTTCGGTCTTATTCGGCACCAGATCTGCGGTCAGTTTCGCCGGCGTCATCTTCATTCCGGCGCCTGTGACGAACAGCGTGTTCGCAATCAACTGCGGCGTCGCGCCCTTGGGATAAAAATCGCTTAAGACGCGGTATAAGCCCGGGTGAGGAAACTTTACGTCGAGATCGAAACTGCCGTCTTTCTGCATGATCGGATGGACGTGCTCGAAAAACTGCATGTCCTGGCTGATCAGGAACTGGTGAAACAGTCTCTCGTGCATGATCTCGAAATCGCGCACCGTTTTGCCGGTGGAGGGATCTTCGACGTGGAATGTCAGCAGCGTCTCTTCACCCGCCTTCAGGATCTTGGGCGCGGTGGAAATGCGGACCGGGAATTCATGCGGATCGGGAATCCCGGCCACCAGTGTCATTCCGCAGATCGGACACTTGCCGGGCTCTTTTGATCGGACGTCCTTATCCATCGGACAGACAAACTCGACTTCTGGATCTGCCTGCACTTGCACCGGCTGCTGCCACATTAAGGTCGTGAGAAAAAGGACGAATGCGCGGAACATGGCGGCTGTTTCTATTATCCCCCGAGTTCATGCCGATGAGGCTCCCGTGGAGACCTTATTCGACGAGCCGATTTACAAGGCTGGAAAATACCTGACGTTTCGCGTCGCGCGGCAGGATTTCGCGATGTATGCCAGCCACGTGTGCGGCATTCTGCCGATGCATGAGCTGACCGCGCTCGAAACCGCTCATGAATGGATCTGCGGATTCGCCACGCTGAAAGGCCGCGATTTTCCGGTGGTCGATCTCAGGGCGAAACTCGGGATCGCCCACGGATCGCACGGAAGAGAACCTTTTATTATCGTTGTGCAGACGGAGGCCAAGGCGGGAGGAAAGCTCGTGGGCTTCGTTGCCGACCGCGTTTCAGAGCTGCTCGACCTTCGCCAGCGCGATTTTCGCAATGGTGCGCTGCGGGGTCACGGACGTCCACGGCGCGTGCTGGAGCCGGATCACATCATGAAAGAAGAAGACTGGTCGGCGTTGTGGGTCAAACCTTAAGCGTTCAGCCCTTAATTCCGTCGAACGCCTGCTCGATTTCCTTCTTCGCGTCCGGCCCGATCGGCGTCAGGGGCAGGCGTGGTATCCCGCCGTAGTAGCCATTCAAATCCATCGCGTATTTCAAACCCGGTACGCCGTACTTCGACGTGACCAGCTGCGCCGCGGGTGCGATGCGGTTCTGCCAGTCGAGCGCCGCCGCTCCCTCGCGCGTCCGATGCGCCTCGTAAATCGAAATCGCGGAGTACGGAGCCGCATTCGCATACGACAGCACCGCACCGACCGCGCCGACGGCCAGCGACGGCGCGAGCGTGGGCGCGGAGCCAACCAACACCTGAAACCCCGGCTTGACCTCTCGAATCATCTGCATCACTTTTTCGAGATTGCCCGAGCTTTCCTTAATCGCGATGATGTTTGGATGATGCGACAGGGCGGCTACCGCATCGGTCATAATGTCGACGCCCGTCACTTGCGGCCAGTTGTAGATTATCAGAGGGATCTTCGATGAATCGGCGACAGCCCGGAAGAACAGCATCTGCGCATCGGCCCGATTGATTAGATTTTTGTAGTAGAACGGCGTGCGAACCACCGCCGCTTTGTATCCGATATCGGCCGCGCGATTGGTCAGCGCGATGGTCTCTCGGACGCCTTCAACTCCGGTTCCCGCCATCAACAATTTTCCCGGCGCGGCGTATTCGGCGGCCCATTCCCACAACTGGATCTTTTCTTCCGTCGTGAGATAAACGCTCTCGCCCGTCGACCCGCAGACGACGTATCCGGCAAGACCTGTGCGATTCCACTTCTCGATGTTGTGCTGGACCTTGACCTTATACAGGTCGCCCAAATGATCGAAAGGAGTCGCGATCGGAGGGAAAATGCCGTGCAGCTTTAACATGAGGGAGGGGACCGATGGCGCGCACCGGTCCCTTATTCTTTCGAAGGACTACTTACCGTAGACAATTGCGAACGTGTAGAGAGCGAGCGACTCGATCAGCGCGAGGCCCAGAATCAGTGCCAGACGGATCGCGGCGGTATTACCCGGATTGCGTGCCATCGCTTCGCAAGCGCCAGCCGTCGCCTTACCCTGGCCCAAGGCGCACAAGCCCGAGGCGATGCCCATGCCGATCCCGATGCCGATCCATTTCAACCCGCTCTGGTCGGCGGCCGGGGTAGTCGTCCCCTGCGCGAACACCGGGGTGGCCGCAAGAATCATCACCACTAAAATCAGAAACACCAACTTCTTACTCATTAGCTTTCTTCTCCTTATTAGATTCCGCCGAGGAGGTGGTGCCACTCCGGTCCTGGGGGGCCGGCGGCTCACACTCGGCGGACAATCATGCCGTTATTAATGGTCGTGTGCCGTGGCGCCTCTCACATACACCATCGAGAGCAAAGTAAAAATGTAGGCTTGCAGAAATGCGACGAATATGTGCAGAGCCATGAAAATCACGGGCACCACAATGTAGGTCAGGCCCAAGAATACGCTGGTCACCTGCTCGCCCGCGAACATGTTCGCGTAGAGTCGCAGCGTGAGCGAAAACGGGCGTGCCAGATGGCTGATAATCTCGATCGGAATCATCAGCGGAAACAGCCACCAGATCGGCCCTACAAACTGCAACAGATACTTTAGTCCGTTCGAACGGAAGCCCCAGAAGTGGTAATAAAGGAAAGTACACGTTGCCAGTCCCAGTGGCACTGCGACGGTCATCGTCGGTGATTCAAAAATCGGAATCGCGCCGATCAGGTTCATGAACAGAATAAATATGAAGATGGTGCCGAAGTATGGGACAAACTTCTTGCCATGCTCGATGCCCGCTTCGTCGACTGTGTTTGCCAGGAAATCGTAGAAGACTTCGGCAAGATGCTGGATCTTGCCCGGCTTATCCACTGAAAGTTTCGTCCGGAGCACCGCAAACAACACCAGCAGGAACGCGAACACCAACAACTCCATCACCAGCCAGTTTTGCCACGGTCTTTCGGGATGCTCGGCGGTAATGCGCAACGCGCCTAAAATCGAGTTCGCCACTTCGGCCAGATGGTCGTTAAACAGCGCAGTGAGCCACAGCTCAGGTTCTTGCATAGATCAACTCGTACAGGATTTCGATGATGACGGCAGCCGCGGAAACGGACAGTCCCGCCAGCACAGCCACCAAGGTAACGACTAGAATTTTCACTATAACATAGACCACTCCGCCGACCAGAAAATAGCGCACCGCGAAGAATCCGGTGGATGCGCCCCCGGAGCCATCCAGGCTTTCCACCAGTCGCTGGAGCGAATAGAAATTGAAGGCCGACAGAACACTTCCCAGCAGGAATCCAGCGGCAACGCGCGGACCGTGCAGCGCGAACGTCACGATGGTTCCGATCAGACCCACCGCGATCGTGAAGCGAAAAATCCGCGCCAGAGCCCGTTCGTAAAACTCGGCATGGCTCATTTGGATTCGTTGCTGAGCGATCGAACCAGTTGCGCGAATCCGGCGGCGCCGCCCAGCATTAGAAAAACCGTTCGCAGGAAGTGTGTGGAGAACAGATTGTCGAGGCCATAGCCGATCGCATATCCCACCAAGGTCGCGACAGGCAAAAGAATCGCGTAGGAGAGATATCGAACCAGCATGCCCCACGAATTGTCGTTCCGCGCGCTCACTGCTTTGATTCTAGAAGCTGCGCGGCCTTCGCTGCGGCTTCATTCACCAGGAAACCCATTTTCGGATGGGACGGCTCCATATCCGGCTCGATTCCGAACTCGCGCAGAGTCTCGCTGGTCGAGGGACCGACCGACGCGATCACGATTTTCTTCATCGCGCGCCGCACCTCGTCTTCCAGGCCTTCTTCGGCGGCGATCCTCATCAGGTGCGGCACCTGAATCGAGGTCGTGAACATCGCCACGTCGAATTCGCCCGCGGCCAGCCGCTTCACGGCCTCGCGCAGAGGACCGCAATCGAGCGGCAGGCCCCATTGATACACCGGCACTGTGGTTACATTTGCGCCGCGTCCGCGCAAGGCATCGATCAATTCCGTGGCCGGCCGGCCGTACTCCTGCACTACGATTTTTCGCTCGGCGCGGCCCTCAATCGCGGCTAGAATTTCGCGCCATGTGTTTGGCTCGGGTACCATCACCTGTGCCGGAATGCCCCATTCGCGAAGAACCGCCATCGGTTTCGATCCACGCACGACAAGGGTCAGCTCGCGTAGAGCGTTCTTGAAACTATCCTCCCGATAGCGCGTGCTCAGAACATCGTTCAGGAGTCGCGTGCCCACGCCGGTCAGCAGGATCATCATGTCGAAGTCGCCGCGAAACAGTTTTTCGGCGAACTCGAACGCTTGGGGATTATCGGCGAGAGGCACTTCGCGCATCGAGGGCGCGACAAAAGGCTCCCCGCGCTGGCCGCGGATCAGGCGTTCGATTTCAGTCGAGCGCCGGCTTTCGAGCGACAGCACCCGCAATCCGTCGAAAGGCACGAGTTATTTTGCGGGCGGAGCGGCAGGCTTCGCCTCGGCGGCGGGCGGAGCCATGGCCGGTTCATGAGTGCCGCGATGGCAGGTGTAGCAAGTGACGTGCTCCTTGCCATCGGGGAACTTGGCGTTGATTTCCTTGGTCATCGTAATCATGTGGCGCGCGATGACTTTGTGCGGATTCTCGTCGCTTGCAAAATCGCCCTGCATGTGGCACGCCAGGCAGTTGCCCCCCAGCGCGGCCGCGAACTTCATCATGATGCCGCCGTGAAGTTCCTCCACGGTCAACACCTGCAGATTCTTCGGCGGCGGCTGCGGCTCACGCTTCTGCTTGCCGTCCTGCTGCGGCTGCGCAAGAAGAATGGCGGAGAAAATCGCGAGAGAAGCTAACGAAGCGAAGACGCGCATTTGTCTATAATACAAAACGGCGGGACCGGTGACTAGCAGTACTGCGCTTGACACGCACAATTCGGAGGACTAGTCTAAAAGACACACTCTTTTTGGGTAGGGCCAAAATATTGAGTATTTGTGAAACAGATTTGGTGTCTGGTTCATCCTTATAGACACAGCCTGTTTACTAGCATCAGGATACGGAAATCCTGAAGCGTTGGAGGGAACATGCGATTCGGGTTACTCAAGAAGCTAAGAGTCGTCGTGCCTGCGGCCGGGCGGCACCATCGATCTGGGTAACGCCAGGATGGTTGCCGAATTTACAACTGCCTAAGTCAAAGTCGGAAAAGCGAGAGGTTAACTTTTATGTCTATGAAGCTTCTGGGGAGAGGCAGCACTTTCCTGTTTTGCGCGGCTTGCGCTATTTTCCAAATCGCCACGGCGCCGAATGCCTTGGCGGGTGCGATCCTGGGGCCCAATTTGAGCACTTTCGCTCTGCTGGGTGGAGCGGGAGTGGCCATTAATGGCACCGGGTCCGTGATCACCGGAAGTATCGGCGGCTGCTGTACCGCCACGGCGGTCACCGGCGTTATTCCAACAAATTTCACAGATTCCGGCGGAACGGTATACAATACCGGATCCCTTCCTACCGCAACCGAGACCGCGGCTAACGCTGAATTAAACACGGCGATCACTGCCCTAAACAACATGACGCCCACCTTTGAAGGGACGCTGAATAATATAACGCTCGGGCCGGGCGTCTATTCCATTGATGCGACGCCCCTCACGGGAACCCTCACTCTTGACGGTGCAGGCAACGCCAATGCCTTGTGGGTTTTCCTGGAATCGAGTTCGCTCACAACTGCAAGCAGCTCGAGTGTCATCGTGCAAGGTACAGGTGCAGGTGCAGGTGTGTATTGGGTGATGACGACATCCGCGTCTCTCGGTTCAAACTCTGTGTTCGAGGGAAATATTCTCGCTAATCAGGGGATCCTGGTGGGTACCAACGTGACAGATCCGTGCGGTAGACTCTTGACGCAAGTTGCTGCAGTGACGCTGACTGGTACCGACACCATCGGTATCGGGAATAGTTGCACGGGCGCTCTGGCTGGCAGCAACGGCTTGAGTGGCGGCGGTACGCTCGTAAATGGAGTGATCACTCCTCTGCCGTTTGCCGGCATCGCTACTCCGGAGCCCGGCACATTTTTCCTCTTGGTCCCCGGTCTCGCCGCCTTGGGGATACTGCGGAAACGGTCGCGGTCAAAATCACACGCGTAGCAGACACTGCACGCCTTCCAGCCTGTGCTTTTGGGGGCCTGCTCGCTGACGCAAGTTCAGCGATGCGGGAGGTTCTCCTTTGTACTCTTAGTCATACGGGCACGGCATTTTTCACTTGACGAATATAGCAATTTGCGATACGATAATTGCGGATTGCAATATGAGGCTCGGCGAGAAAATTCGCTATCTGCGCTTGGTTGAAGGCACCCTCCGGGGGCTTGACCGCGAAATGACGCAGCAGGAAGTGGTTCGCGCCATCGCGCGGCAGATGAAAGGGACCATCAGCCAGTCGTATCTTTCCCAAATTGAGAGCGGCGCGCGGCCTCATCTCACCAACTCGACGCGGATGCTGCTGGCGAAGTTTTTCGGCGTTCATCCCGGTTATCTGGTGGACGATCCGGAGGGTTTTCATACGGAGCTGGTCAGCGGCGTGCGGGTCGAAGAGGACCAGCTCGACTTATGGCTGATCAGCGGAGCGGAGCGTTTCGCACGCGATCGGGAAGTGAGCCGCGCGCTGCTTTCGCTGGCCCGTCACGCCGATTCGCGCAAATGCCTGGTGCTGCTCTACGCGATTCTCGATACGCCGGAGCTGGTCGACCGGCTGCTCGCGGTGTTAAGCCCCGCTCTGAATCAAGGAGCAAAGCTCAAAGAGGCGGTATGACCTGGGAAAACTTCTATCTCACTACATTCCTCGTTGGTTTTCTGTTGAGCGCGGTCTCGTTTTTCGCCGGCGCGCTTCGACTGCCGCATTTTCACGCGCACGCGCACGGCCACGGTTTCGGCAAGGCCGGAGGAAAGGGTGGGGTGTCGCCGTTCAACTACGGCACCATCGCCGCGTTTTTATGCTGGTTCGGCGGAACTGGATATCTGCTGGAGCGCCACTCGAATGTCTGGGCGTATCTCGCCCTGCTGATTTCGATGATGAGCGGGATTGGCGGCGCAGCCTTGATCTTCTGGTGTCTCTGGAAGCTGAATAAGCACGAGCAGCCGCTCGATCCAGCGGATTACGACATGATCGGGGTGCTCGGAAAGGTCGCCAGCCCGATTCGGCCGGGAGGCACGGGCGAACTGATTTACTCCCGCGCGGGTTCGCGCCGCTGCGCAGCGGCGCGTAGCGAGGATGGAACGGAAATTGCGCGCGACTCCGAAGTGGTCGTCACGCGATTTGAAAAAGGCATTGTGTACGTCCGCCGCTGGGATGAGCTCAACGGCGAAAAGCTCTAAGAAAGGGTATATGCATATTCCGCAAGAAGTAATCGTGATTGTCGTCCTGGCTCTGGTCGCCATTTTTTTCCTGATGACGATGTTCGCGCAGTTGTATCGCAAGGCCGGTCCGCATCAGGCGCTGGTGGTTTATGGAATCCGGGGTACACGCATCATCAAAGGGCGCGGGACAGTAATTTTCCCCATGCTCGAAACGTATCGCGAGCTGTCGCTGCAACTGATGTCCTTCGACGTCGCGCCGCAGCAGGAGCTTTACACCGCGCAAGGCGTCGCGGTGACGGTGGAGGCAGTCTCGCAGATCAAAGTTAAATCGGATCCGGAGTCGATCATCACCGCCGCCGAACAATTTCTGACCAAGAATGACGACGAGCGGCAAGGCCTCATTAAGCTCGTGATGGAAGGACACCTGCGCGGCATCATCGGCCAATTGTCGGTGGAACAGATCGTGAAGGAACCGGAGATGGTGGGCGACCGGGTGCGCGCCACTTGCGCCGACGACATGACCAAGATGGGTCTCGAAGTGATTTCCTTCACCATCAAGGAAATTCGCGATAAGAACGACTACATCACCAACATGGGGCGTCCCGACGTTGCCCGCGTGAAGCGCGACGCCGAGATCGCCACGGCCGAAGCCGAGCGCGACACCGCGATTAAGCGCGCCGAAGCCAGCCGTGCCGCGGCCGTCGCCACTGCGCAGGCCGATCAGGAACGAGTGCTCGCACAGACGCTGTCTTTGGCGAAACAGGCCGAATCCCAGCGCGATCTGGAAGTGAAGAAAGCACAGTATCTCGAACTCACCAAGAGGCAGCAGGCGCAAGCCGACAAAGCGTACGACATCCAGACCAATATCATGCAGCAGCAGGTGGTGGCGGAGGCCGTCAAGGTCCGTCAAGTGGAAAAAGAACAGGAAATCAAGGTGCAGGAAGCGGAGATTCTGCGCCGCGAAAGAGAACTGACCGCGACCGTGCTCAAGCAAGCCGACGCGGAGCGCAAGCGCATCGAAACGATGGCGGCCGCCGAGCGCCAGCGGAATATTTTCGAAGCCGAAGGCCGCGCCTCGGCGATTCGTACGCAAGGTGAGGCCGAAGCCGAGATCATCCTCAAAAAGGGCGAGGCCGAAGCGAAAGCAATGAGTGTCAAAGCCGAGGCGTATCAGGAATGGAACCAGGCGGCGGTGATCGACAAGCTGCTCACCAACATGCCTGAAATCGCGAGGGCGCTGGCCGCGCCACTGGCGAACGTCGACAAGATCACGATCGTTTCCACGGGAAACGGCAATTCCGCCGGAATGCATAAGATCACAGGCGACATGACGGAGATTGCGGCGCAGATACCCGCGCTGTTTGAAACGCTCAGCGGCATGAAGATGTCGGAGCTATTCGGAAAAGTAAAGACCATCGCAGACACATCAAGCAAAGAAACGCCGGCAAAGGAGTAAATTATGGCCCTTTTAGAACGCGTAGCGACGCTGGTTCGCGCAAATTTGAACGATTTGATCGACAAAGCGGAAGATCCCGAAAAGCTGATCAAGCAAGTGATTCTCGACATGCAGAACCAGCTGCTGCAAGTCAAAACGCAGGTGGCTATTTCGATTGCCGATCAGCACCTGCTGATCAAGAAGAAGAAAGAGAATGAGGACGCCTCCGAGGAGTGGGTGCGCAAAGCGGAGCTGGCGGTGGAAAAGAAACAAGACGACCTGGCGCGGGCCGCGCTCGAACGATCGATGACGGCGAAGAGTGTCGCCACCAGTTTCGCTGAGCAGGTGGCAGATCAAACGGCGCAGGTCGAGAATCTGAAAACAGCTCTGCGCAAATTGGAAGGGAAGCTCGCTGAGGCACAAAACAAGAGCGACGTGCTGATTGCGAAGCACCGGCGCGCGAGAGCTCTCGACCGCGCGAGCGACGCCCAAATCTCGATCGGCGACGGTTCCAAAGCGGCGGCATTCGACCGCGTGAAGGATAAAGTGCATCACGCCGATGCGGTGAGCCAGGCGAAATCTAGTATTGCGACGGACGATATCGAGGATCGTCTGGCCGCACTCGGCAAAGAGGACGAGATCGATAAATTACTGGCGGAGATCAAAAATAGGAAGGGTGTTTCGTAAGAGCACCGCTCCCTATGGTCGCGGCTCGGTAGAGCATCCGACGTCGAACTGCGGCTCGCCGCAGCAAATCTGCTGCGGGAAATACCCGGTATCGAGGTACCGGGTTATTTTTTCGACTCGCAGTCTTAGGACTGCTGCGGCAGATCCGGGTCGCTTTTGGCGGCTGCGATGGCGTCCTTGAGGAGTCCCTGACAGAAGTTGAGCATGGCGCTCTGTCCGGCGGTGGGTGGGTTACCGCCGTTGGAGTTGATGGCTGTTTCGACTTTGCCGGATGCGTCGAGAAGCGATTGTAGTGCTGCTTGGTAGTTCATTTTTTCCTTTTATTATTTCGTCTTGGTCCAAACGATCATCGTGCCGAACAAAAGCGCTTGCTTGGTCCACTCGCCGGTGAACACTCCGCTCGCGCCGTCCCAGGTATCGCCGATCGCGTAACCGTCATTCGCGATTGCACATCGAAAAACGTCGCCGACGTAACTCGGCTGCGAGGGAACTTGCGGAATGATTCGAATTCCTACGGGTGACGCTGCTTTTGGATTCGGCGGTGTCACGGGCACGTTCGAGGGCGCGGGATAGGGAGGATAGTTCTCCACCATCGTGCTGACCTTGATCTGGCCCAGAGGCACGGGCCCTGTGAACATTCCCGGAGTGAGCACCTGGCTCGACATGATTTTGCCCATGCCTGCCGGCTCCCACGTTTGACCGTAGAGCTGACGCATGAACATGGTCGTGTATGGATCCATCGCTTCGGCATCGATCTCTTCATCGACGATCCAGCCTTGCGCGATGAGCTGACCGACGAGTGCCCACGCCTGGTCCTGCGTGAGCGGGTTCACCGCCGGATTCGCCGATCCGGGACGGCCCTGGTACAGCGGCTGAAACGCCGGCGGCTTCGAGACGTAATACGCCGTGTTAAAAAGTGTCTCATATGCGTTGGTGGCGGAGTACACGCCTGGTGTGGGCGCGCCTCCGCTTGGCGGTAAGATCTGTGTTCCCATATTTCCCCCAAAACCCTCCGGTGGGCTGGGCGCCGATCAGTGCGCCAACCTCTCGACCGAAGGATAGAGTGGGAATTTGCGGGATGCGGCGAGTGAAAGCGGTAAAGTTAGGAGAGGGAAGGAAAAAGAGTTTCACGCAAAGACGCTAAGCTCGCAAAGAGCGGACTGATTTCTTGCGGAGCACTGCGGACGCTATTCCCAATAGTAGGAGCGTCACGGCACTAACCCAAGCTCCCACTCGCAACATTTTAGGTTGGTATCGGAAGTCAAGCAAGTGATCGCCTGGCGGTATATGGACACTCTGGAATGCTCCGTGCCAGAGCTGGATCGTCAGAGCTTTACCGTCGAGATGCGCGGTCCAACCCGGGAAGAATTGCTCTTTTAGGATGAAATCCGCGCTGTGATGTGAGCTCACTCGAAATCGCCTGGTTTCCGGTGTGCGAGTCAAGAGAGCCGCCTCTCCGTCCCAACTGAATGGCTCGGAGAATCTTTGGTATTCGAAAACATGAAAGTAAGAATCGGCTCCCAGCGGCTTGAATGCTGGATTGGCGTTGAGGCGGGATAGGAGCGGACCGCTCCCACCGGTGATTACATAGCGGACCGCGAGCGCCTGGAGAGCGGGATCGTTGTCGATATCGAAGTCAAAGTCCCGAGTTGTTCGAAAATGGGCTCCCAGTCCTTTCGCCAAATCCAGATATCGGCGCGAGATAAATGGATCGAAGCCTTGGGGTGACGCCAAGCCATGATGTCTTAACTCCACTGGACTCGGCGCGTTCTCATCGAGGAGAATCCGATATTCGCGATGAGCGATTAGCTGTTGAAGCGCTGCGGGATCCATGGCTGTAAAACCGTCTTTGAAATAGTTGAGGGTTGGCCCGGTCGCGGCATTGAACCGCTTGCTTGTACCGAAAGACTTATAGTCGATCGCGGTACTAAGAACCAAGACAGCGGAAATAGCGATCCGCCAGTGACCGGATTGGCCTCGGACCGCGAAGATGCACATCACGAATACAACTAGCGTCGCCGAAGCATCGAGCGCGGACCACCAGCCGGCTCGAAACGCCGGTGCATGGGGCCGCCACGCGTTCAGTTCATAGATCGCCCAAGCGGCGGCGCACACTACGCAGACTATCGTCCATGCTTTGGAGGATGGTTGTTTTGCGCTGGAAGTTAGAAACCGATCGATACCGAAGGCGGCCAGGCCGGCTACTGCCGCCGTGACGCCAGCGAGAAAATACCAATCGCGGCAGACTTGAGAGAGGATCTCAAGCTTTCCGATTACGGCCGAGACTGCGTGAAAGGGATTAGTGAGGAACACGAGGCAGACGAAGCCTGAGGCTAGTAATGGGATGACGGAGCGCCACTGCCGGTATTTCAAAAGGGCGGCGATTCCAAATAACGCGGGCGCCCCTAAGTATAGATACTCACGGCCGAAATTCGTGGATGTGGGAATATCGATCCCAAAATTATAGAAATTGGGGATTAGATACGAGAGGTAAAACGCGATATCCTGAAAACCGTTTCCGTACCGGTTTTCTTTCACCATAAGAGAACTCGCCTCGATGGCAGGAAGAAGCTGAATCGCGACCAAGGCAAGCGAAGTGCACATAGCTAAAAGAGTCCGCACCGCTACCGTTAACTTTCCTGAGAATAGGGCGTACACACACCAATAGATCGCCACTACGAACCAGGTCGGTGGATACCCAGCCAGGAAGCACGCCGCGGAGCTGGCTATTAACTTCAGAGCTCCAGGCCAGCCGCGACCTTTGGTCATGTCGTCGATTCCCCATAAGCCGAGGGGAAGCCACACATAGCCACACAGCAGGCCCAGATGCTGGAGCTGGAGCATCGCATAACCGCTATACGCAAATATCCCGGCGCCTAATATGCACGCGAGATCGGAGAGGCTTCGCGATCGAAGCCAGCAAAAGAAGAGAAGGAATCCTAACCAGATGTGAGCGAAGACGAACGCTTCCATCGCGCCATACGCGAGATGGCCTCGCACCGCACTGACCGCGAATAGAATCCAGGTCGGCGGATAAAACAGCGCAGCCTGGACATTGGCTGCGAAAGGCTGGCCGCAATAAATCGAAGAGTCCCACGCTGGAAAGGAAAAGTGTTTCAGGGCCTGAAATGCGTAGTCCGTGAGCGGATAATGATAACCCCAGAGATCGTACGGAATGTGAACTTTACGAAAGGGCGAGAGATATTCGGCGAAAAAAAGATAGGTGAAGACAAGCGAGGTGAGCGCTACGAAGTTGGTGGACAAACGTCTGGGCATCCGCACGAAGCGTACCGCGTTCGGCCAGGCCGATACAAACGCGCTTAACGCCGAAGTGCGTCGTTCAAGATGCTGTTCGCGATTTGCGAGGGCGACACATTGTATGTACCCTCCTGGTAAGCGGCCTGCAACTGGCTTAACTTCGAAGGATCGCTTGAGGCGAGTTGCGATGCAAGGCTCGAGATTTGGACCTGATCCTCACCGGTCGACTGGTGCGAAAATCCCTTTGAGCACTGACGGGGTTGGCCGAAGTCCGATGCGACGCTACTTGTTGATTGCAGATTGTTGTTGATTTGCATTTGCTTGTCCTTGATTAAGCCCTTTCACGATCAACTTCGCGAGCCCGAATCCGCCGTTATTGGCGAGCACTTGAGAAAACTGCTGATCGGCTACGTCGAGCATGGTCGACGCGGTTGGATCCTCATCTTCGTTGTTTTCGCGCGCGGTGCGCAGCATCTGCGCGATCATCAACGCTTCAAACTGCTTGGCCGCGCCCTCGACCTTCGATTGCTTGGCCGGACCGGCGGCGGCTCCAACGTTCGACATGGACGGGATGATTGCGCTGAGTGGATTCGTCATCAGATGACCTCAATTTCTGCATCGAGAGCGTCCGCGGCGCGCATGGCTTGCAGAATCGCCAGCACGTCGCGCGGCGTGGAGCCGATGGCTTGCAGAGCGCGTACTAACTCTTCCACGGTCGCGCCTTTTTGTAACACCAGAGCTTTCGCTTTTAAGTCCTTCGCGTCGACGGTGGTTTGTGGAACCACGACGGTTTCACCCTTCGACAGAGGGCCCGGTTGGGAGACTTCAAGTCTGGTGCGAATCTCGACGCTGAGCGCGCCCTGCATGATCGCGACCGGCGTGATCTTCACGTCCTTACCCATCACGATGGTTCCGGTGCGCTCATTAATGACGATCTTGGCGGGTCGATCCGCGTCCACGTTCAACGACTCCATTTCCGAGATAAATTCGACGGGGCGGGTGGAGTAGGAAGGAGGCACGTCCACGATCAGCAGGCCGGAGCTTTCGGCGCGCGCCACCGGCATGCCGGGAGACGCGAATCGTTTATTGATCGCCTCCACCACGCGGGTCGCGGTAGTGAAATCGGCCTGCCGCAGTTGCAACTTCAAATGCGACGAGGGTTGGATGGAAGGCGGAGCGCGTTCGACAATCGCTCCATCGGGGGTGCGGCCCACGGTGGGATGATTCGTGGTTTGCGAATTGCCTCCGCGGCCCGCCACAAAGCCTCCGGTGATTACCGGCCCTTGCGCGACCGCGTAGGTTTCGCCGTTGGCCGCCTTCAACGGAGTGAGCAGCAAAATGCCGCCTTGCAGATTCGAGGCGTCGCCGATCGCCGCCGAAGTGACGTCGATCCGCGTACCGGGCTGCGCGAACGGGGGCAGCGTGGCGGTGACCATCACGGAGGCCATATTATGCACCTGAATGATGACCGGGTTGACGGTGACGCCCATGCGCTGCAACAGGTTCGATAGCGTCTGCGTAGAAAACAGCGTGAGCTGTTTATCGCCCGTGCCGGCGAGGCCGACCACAATGCCGTAGCCAATCAACTGGTTATCCCGTACGCCTTCGATGGACGCGAAATCCTTGAGGCGTGCGCCGTCTGCGGAAGCCAGCCTCGCGGCCAAGACTGCAATCGATAGAAAGACGAGGAACTTTTTCATGACAAGTTAGAACGGAAGCAATCCGAGCAGCAAACGATACAAAATATTGGGCCGCCTGACCGCGTCGCCCACCACGCCTTTGCCGGTAACCTTCACTTGCAAGTTCGCGACCTTCACCGAGCTCACCGTATTTGTGGAGGTCAAGTCTGCCGGCCTCACGAGGCCGCGCACCGTAATCAGTTGTTTATCCGAGTTCACGCCGATGTCCTTAGTGCCTTCGATCACCAGCGTTCCGTTGGGTTGGACCTCGACCACACGCGCGGAAATCGTTGTTGAGAGCGCCAGATTGCGCGAAGTCGAGCCCTGTCCGTTTAGCTGGATGTCGTTCGAGGTACCGAGCAAGTTGGTCAACCTCGGGCTGAGGGCTCCAGCAGCTCCGGTGATGGAGGCGGCTACGGAAGATTTACGCGCGGAATTGGAAACGCCGGAGACCACAGCAGATGCGGCTTCACTCACGACGATGGTGACGATGTCGTTCACTTCACTCGCGCGAACGTCCCGTGCGGAATCCGCGAGGCGCCCCGAAGCCGAGTACAGTGAACCGGGCGAGGCTCCCAGTTGGCAAACAGGGAAATAGGAAGTAAGAAGATGATAAGACGTGTCATTTTTCGACCACAACGTGCCCTTTGTCTTGAATTTTTGCCTGGAAAGATCGTCCGTTCTCAGGGTTTTTGACCATAATCGACTCGCCGGTGCGGCCGGAGGAATCGGCGGTCGCCTCAAAGTCCAGGATGGCCCGGCCCACTCTGACCTCGACGGACACGTGGTCGCCGCGTTCGACGTCATGCGCGATCATCAGCATGGCCGCCACGATTTGAGTCCCGGCAGTCAGCATCCGCACGGGCCTTCGTCCGGCTGCGAGATCGACGGATTCGATCGAGGCAGTATCGAAGGGAAATCGCGGACCGGTTTTGACCATTAGTTGCGATGCCTCGATTACTTTCCCGGCGACGAGTGTTTCGGAGGCTTCCACCCAGTTGCGATCCACGGTAATGCGGGCCTTCACCCACACCGGCATGCTGTGGCCCTGCTCGTACAGGACCCGGCCGCGCCACAAACCATTCGGCGACAAGCCGGAGCGTGGAAAGTCGAAAGTGCCCCGCGGAACGCCGAAGTGGCTGAAATCGATAATCTCGATTTTCGCGTTGTCGATCGCTAAGGCTTGCTGAAGAATGGGGAGAAGGTTTTTCGCTGTGAGCGGCTCCGTTGCGCGCTCAAAACAAATCGCACTGGTGGGTCCTGAGAGCACAATGTCGTTCTGCTTCGCCAATCGAACAAGCATGTCTGGACGCAAGATTCGCTGCACTCCGGCCAGGGGCGAGGCACCGATATCGATACTAGGATCGAGCGCGGCGAATACGGGACTCGCGCTGGCGACATCCTTGCCGAAAATGCGATCGCCTTCGATAATGTGACACGCGAACGCCGGCGCGATGGCCGCGAATAGGAATGCGATTCTCATGTCGCGAGGTTATTGACTTGCTGATACATCTCGTCGGCGGCCTTCACGACCTTGGAGTTGGCTTCATAAGCGCGCTGGCTGCCGATCATGTTGATGAACTCCTCCACCACGCTGACGTTGGAAGTTTCGAGGTAGCCTTGCTGCAATGTGCCGACTCCTTCCTGGCCTCCGGGGACGCCGAGCTGCGCTTCTCCGCTGGCGTCGGTCGGTTCAAAGTATCCGCTGCCGACCGCGTTCAGACCACCGGGATTGATGAAATTCGCGAGCTGAATCTGTCCCGCGACTTGCGCGGCGGATTGGTTCGGAATGGTGTAACTCACGGTTCCGTCGGAGGCGATGGCAACCGATTGCGAAGCCGCCGGGATATTGATTTGCGGCTGCAACGCATTGCCATTGGAATCGACGATGTTGCCGGTGGAATCGAGCTGGAAATTGCCCGCACGGGTATAGGCGATGCTGCCCGATGGCAATTTGATCTGGAAAAATCCCTTGCCCTGAATCACTAAATTGAGCGGATTTTCCGTCAACTGAAAAGCGCCTTGTGTGAATACGATGGAATTCGACGAGGGACGGGTGCCGAGGCCGATTTGCAAGCCGTTTGGCACGATGGTTTGCGATCCGGCCGCCGTGCCGGGTTGCACGACGTTTTGATAGAGGAGGTCCTGAAACTGGGTACGGCGCGCCTTGTAGCCGGCCGTATTGGCATTGGCAAGGTTATTGGCGATCGTGTCGATGCTGATCTGCTGGGCGGTCATGCCGCTGGCTGCACTGTATAAAGCTCTGATCATTTGGTTAATTTCCTAACTTGGCCTTGCGACATCCGTAAGCACCTGTTTATTCATTTCCGTGCCTAAAGTGATGGCCTTTTGCATCATCTCGAACTGACGCATCACGCTAATGAGTTTCACCGCGGAGTCGCCCGCCGCGACGTTGGACATCTCTACCTGCCCCTGCAACAGCTCGGTATCCTTCAACGAATATGGCGTGACCGGAGCGGGGAAGTTTTTATCAATCAGCGCGAAGTACGTGCTCCCGAGCTTTTTTAGAGTATCGGAGGGTGAGGCGGGCTGCGCGATTTCAATCTGGCCGAGATCCTGCCCGCCCTGCCGCACCGTGCCATCCTTCGCGATGTCGATCGCCTGCTTGGGATCGACCTCAATCGGCTTCCCGTTATCGATCACGTTGCGCAGCGTGTATCCATCCTTCGTCTCCAATTGATTCGCGGTGGAGACGCGGAAATCGCCAGCGCGTGTATAGACGATGCCTGAAGGAGCGTTCAACGCGAAGAATCCCTTGCCGTTGAGCGCGACATTTAAAGAATTGCCGGTGGTCAGCAACTGGCCTTGAGAATAATCCGTGTATTGACGCTCGACCATGGGGAGCGATTGCTCATATAGGTTGTAGAATTCACGGTCGGTCTTAAAACCGGTGGTTCCGGAGTTCGCCATGTTGTTAGCCAGCATGTCGAGAGAGTCCAGGCGGGCTTTCATTCCGCTGGCGGCTGTGATGAGAAGCTGGTCCATTTCGGTTCCTGGGGAAGGGTTAGCAATTGGTACGCCGTTTGATAAAGTTCGGTTAAATAAGGGCGATAAGCAAAGCAGGAGCCGAATTGGCATCGACAAGATCGTGCCGTTTCGGATCGAGCGCCAATAGTCTGCCGATTTGGGATTCGCTAAGTGACTGAGTTTAGGTTCGCTGACTTTGGGCACTGACCTGCATTTGTCCGGCCCGTGAACGCGCTCGCCACAACCGGAACAAGCCAGGGAAATCTGCTGGCCGGATTGACGACGCCAGTGCTGACGGCGAACGCCACGCTGGCGACTCCCGCGTTCGTCAGCCTTATTGGTCTGTTCCTGAGCTCTCCCACTCTGGCATCCCCGCAGCAGCAGACCGCAGCACCGGACACTGCGAAGACCTCGGCCACGGTGGTGTCGCCGGCACAGATCGCCGATGCGATGATCCGGTCCATGTTGGGAAACCAGTTGGGACAGTTGGGCAATCCGGTAATCGCGACAGCAACCGCGAATCCCGCTCCTCTATTCGTCGCGACAACGAACCCAATTTATCCTGCGGCTGCGCCATCGGTGACCGATCTCCCGCTCAACATCGCTACCGCGCCTGCTACGACAAATCTTGCGGCAACCCTCATGACGGTCGCGGCCGCTCCACCGAATGGTGCGAAGCCGAATACGGGGAGTCTGAATCAGGCAATGGCCGAAGCGCCTCGGAAGCAGTTACGGGGTCCAGCCGACGTGGCGATCATAACCGGCCAAGCAATCGCGCCGGCGGCCGTATTCATCTCATCGTCTGCGGTAGCGTTGCCGACTTCCGCAACGAACGTGGCGGCGTCATCAGGGCCATTAGAAAACAATACGACCAATTCGCCGGCCAAGACCTCACCCGCGGGCGCGATCGCGTTCACCGCCATATTGACACCTGTGAAAGAGATGGCGGTGGTCACCTCCGCTCCGGAAACAACCAGGCAGATCGCTATCCCACCGCAGCCGGCGACAAGTGCACCGGCATCGACAACATGGCAGGGCTCGCAATCCCAGACCGAAAGCCAGGCATCGATCGTACATGCAAATCTTGGAACGGCGGGCGGCGGCGCGCAACAAGGCGGCGACACGTCCCAACAGCATCAAGGCAATTCACCGGAAACTCCAGCGCCTCTTACCGGCGTCTCCACCGATACGAAGATCAAATTGGCCGTAGTCAAGCAGGACGACGGCGCGACGCAACCGATTGCGAGCGCGGCCACGGGTACGTTGCACCCCACACCTATCGCGCCTATCTCATCGATTGCAGATCAGGCCCATGCGGCAACGGCAACGCAATCCGACGCCACAGCGACACCGTTCCGCTCCGCAGCGGATGCACTTCGCACTTCCGAACCAAACATGCCGGCCGCTCCGCAGCTACGCACGGGCGCGGTGCAGGAGATCTCGATCCGCATCGCACCGCCGGACGCACCGCCGGTCGACCTGCGAGTAGTCGAGCGGTCCGGGCAGGTGCATATCGACGTCCGCACTCCGGACGCGGGAATGCAAACGTCCCTGCGCCAGGACTTGGGAACGCTTACGAATTCTCTTCAGCGTGCGGGCTATCACACCGAGACATTCACGCCCTCCTCCAGCCTTGCCCGCGCGGCATCGAGCGCGCAGATGAGCAATCAGGACGACCGCCAAGATCCTTCGCAGAACCGCGGCGGCGCCGGCAACTTTTCCGAAGGCCGCCGTCAACAACAACAACAGAAACGTCCGGGCACCCGGCTCGGAGAATTGGAAGATCAAAAATGAGCACCCTACCTATCAGCAGTATCGCGGCGTTATCGCCGTCTCCCTCCATCTCACCGTCCGCGAGCAGCGCGGCCTCATCGAGTGGAGCCCCGAGCGCAGCCGCCAATCTCGCCAGCCAGGACGTTTTTCTTCAACTGCTGGTCGCGCAGTTGAAAAACCAGGATCCCTCACAGCCCACCGACGGGACGCAGTTCGTCACCGAGCTGGCGCAGTTCTCGACGCTCCAGGAGAACACGCAGGCCACCACCGATCTGAACGCGCTCGCAGCGGCGCTGCCGGCGCTTACCGCGGCCGCCAACTCGACCACGCCGCCCAGCGGCGTCACAAAACTGTAATCGACAAAGGACAAAATCATGCTTGCCACATTTTCCACCGCACTATCCGCCCTCACGGCCGACGAGACCGCCATCAACGTCGTTGGCAACAATCTCGCGAACCTCAATACACCAGGTTTCAAGGACGTAGTTGTCTCGTTTGCCGACCTGGTGACGCAATCGCTTGGCGCGGGTAGCGGCGAGACTCAGGTCGGGGGCGGCGTCGGCCCTCCGATCACGCTCAAGCAGTTCGCGCAGGGCGCCATTCAATCCACCGGCGGACCGCTCGACGCGGCGATCCAGGGCGATGGATTCTTCATTGTGAAAGGACAAGAGGGCGCAACGGAGTACACGCGCGGCGGCAACTTCCAGGTGAACTCCGCCGGCACTCTCGAGACATCGACTGGAAATGCGGTGCAGGGCTGGTCGGCGGTAGGCGGAGTGCTCGTCAATAGCGGACCAACCGGCGATATTACAGTGCCGACGGGCACCCTGACGACTCCGCTCGCTACGACGGCGACCAGTGTGAGTCTCAATCTGGACGCCACATCCACGGTGGCGACCGGCACCTTCTCGACGGCCCTGACCGCCTACGATTCGCTGGGCGAGACACATATAGTGACGTACACTTTTACCCCAAGTGGCACCCCGAATCAATGGAACTACTCTGCGAGCATCCCTGCGGCTGACGCGGCGACCGTTACTCCCGCGACGGGCACCCTGATTTTCGACAGTAACGGCCTGCTGATCAGTCCTCTGCCGACGGATCCCCAACCGGTGATTGCCGCAACAGGCCTCGTCGACGGAGCTTCGGATATGAGCATCACCTGGAACCTCTATAAAAATGGAGCGCCGACCATGACGCAGTTCGCCAAAACCTCCGCGACTTCGGCGGTGACGCAAAACGGCGTGGCGGCCGCGAACTTATCGGCCGTGAGCCTTGGCACGGGAGGGCAGGTGATCGCGCTCTACTCCAACGGCCAGCAGGTCGTGGTAGGACAGATGGCGATGGTGAGCATTCGCAATCCCGACTCCTTGATCGGCGCTGGCAACAACAACTACATAGCCAGCGGCCTCACTGCAATACCTGCTGTCGGTCTGCCGGGCACGGCCGGGCGCGGCACGGTACTCGGACAATCGGTGGAATCGTCCACCGTAGACATGGCGACTGAATTTACGAATCTGATCGTCTACCAGCGCAGCTATCAAGCGAACGCGCACGTGGTGACGACGGTAGATCAGCTGAGCCAGGAAACAATCGCGCTAAAGCAGTAAATCATGACGGCCATTGAAGAAATCGGCCACTTGGCCGACATCCCGGTCGACGTCGATGTGGAGCTCGACCGGAAGAAGATGAGCGTGCGCGAGATCCTCTCACTCGAGCAGGGCAGCGTCATAAAAATGATGCGGTCGGCCGGCGAAAACATCGATATCTACGTGGGGGGAGCGATGCTCGGCTCCGGTGAGATCGTAATCATCGAGGAGGCCGTGGGCGTTCGCATTACGGATTTCAACGAGGAGGACTAGAGACATGGATGTCTTGCGTCAGGTATTTTCGGTACTGTTGGTTTTCTCGCTTCTGGGCGCGGTCTTGTGGCTGCTGCGACGGGGCGGAAGAATTTCATTTCGAGGATTTGGGAAAGGATTCGCAGGGACGCGGACTCCGGGGCACACCAGGTCGATGGTTGCGGTAGAGCGTATGGCGCTGACGTCCGACCACACGCTGCACATGGTACGTTTCAACGGACGCGACCTTCTCGTCGCGACGCATCCTCAGGGATGCACGCTGGTCACCGAACAAGTGGCGGAACGCGCGATGGGAGCGGAGGCGTGAGAAGACTGCTGTTGGCATTCGCATTCATCGGCGCGCCGATGATGGCCGCGCAAAGCGATTCCCTGATGGGGATCACGCTGGTGCAAAGTAAGAATGGGACGTCGCTCGGCGTGCCTATGCAGATCGTCCTGCTGCTGACCGCTCTGACGATGCTGCCGGCGATCCTGATGTCGGTGACGCCTTTTCTGCGCTCCGTGGTGGTGCTGCACTTTCTGCGGCAGGCGCTGGGCACGCAGACAACGCCGTCGAACCAGGTGCTGGTCGGCCTCGCGCTGTTCGTTTCGCTGTTGGTGATGCAGCCGGTGGCCAACGAGGTATATCACAAGAGCTGGGAACCGCTGGAAGCGGGCAAAATCAGTGCCAGCGACGCCTGGGATCTTGCCACACCGCCGATCAAGACATTTCTATTGAAGTTCGCTCGCGAAAAAGACATCCGGCTCTTCATCGAGCTTTCCCATTCCCCCGCGCCCGCCAAACCGGAGGATGTACCCATGACCGCGCTGGTGCCTGCTTACGTGATCAGCGAGCTTAAGGCGTCCTTTCAGATCGGCGCGGTGCTGTTCCTGCCGTTCCTGATCATCGACCTGGTGGTCGCGTCGATTACACTGTCGGTCGGCATGGTGCAACTTCCTCCCGTGATGGTATCCGCGCCGTTCAAGATTCTGCTGTTCGTATTGGTGGACGGATGGAATCTGGTGATTGGATCTCTGGTGAGGAGCTTCTACTGATATGACCACCGCTGCGGTTGTCGATTTGATACGAACGGCGTTCGTGACGACGTTCTGGCTGAGCCTGCCGATTCTAGCAATGGGATTCGTGATCGGCATCATCATGAGCCTGGCGCAGATCCTCACCTCGATTCAGGATTCGAGTTTTGCCACCGTGCCGAGACTGCTGGCGTTTCTCGGCGCGTTGCTGCTCGCAATGCCCTGGATGCTCGCGAAGCTGATCGCCTACACCACCACGCTCTTCGGCGATTTCGGGCGATTCGCGCATTAGGCATCGCAATGACGGTAGGACTTCCGCTCGGCACAATCTTCGCGTTCCTGCTGGTGCTGTCGCGCGTCGGCGGATTGGTCGCCTTTCTGCCAGTCCCCGCTTTCCGAAACGCACCCATGATTTTTCGCGCCGTGCTCGCGTTCGTGATGACGATCGCTCTGTTTCCGGTGTGGCCCCATCTTGCGGACGTCATACCTTCGATAGGCCAGCTCACGGTGTGGGCGTTTTCAGAAATGGGATTCGGATTAGTGGCGGGGCTTGCCGTCGCGTTTCTTACTGAAGGATTTCAAGTGGGCGCGCAAGTGTTGGGAATGCCCGCCGGCTTCGGCTACGCGCAGACCATCGATCCGAGCAGCCAGTCCGATTCGAGCGTTCTGCAAGTGCTCACCATGCTAACCACTGGACTCCTGTTCTTCTCGCTCGGCCTCGATACGATCGTGATCCGCATTCTCGCCGCCAGCTTTCAAAGGTATCCCGCCGGTTCCTGGTCGCTCTCGGCGGCGAGCCTCGATAGCATCATCCACTTGGGCGCAGGCATGTTCTCGCTTGGGCTGCGGGTAGCTATGCCGGTGGTTGCGCTGTTACTCCTGATCGACGTCGCTCTCGCCTTGCTCGGACGTATGCAGCAGCAGCTCCAACTTCTCTCGCTCGCATTTCCGATCAAGATGATGGCCGCGTTGGGCGTTCTTGCCGCGATCGCTCCGCTTATGCCGAAATTGTTTTCCGGCGCGGCGTCGCATACCATAACCGCGCTATGGCAACTGGCAGGATTCTGAAGTGGCGGCAGAACAACGATCAGAAAAACCGACACAGCAACGCCTCAATAAGGCGCGAAAAGAAGGAAATTTCCCAGCCAGCCGCGAGTTTATCTCGGCCGTGCAATTCACCGGATTCGTGACGCTAAGTGTGACGTTCGGTGGGTCGCTGATGAGGCAAGTGGGAATGCTGATGCGCACCCTGCTGGCCTTCGCATTTACCGGCGAAGTTACCGTAGCGCGCCTCGTGACGCTGCTGCGATACGAAATCGTTCCCCGTTTTGTGCCGTTGATGCTCGCGGGCTTTGCACTAGTCGTGCTAAGCGTCGTAGCGCAACTGGGGACGACGAGGCTTGGCATCTCGCTTGAGAAACTGATGCCGGACATCAAGCGTCTCAACTTTATTAAGAACGTGACATCGCTTCCAGGCCGAAATTTGCCTGTATTTCTACAAGCCCTGGCGCTACTTCCCTTGATCGGCTATGTGGTGTACTACGAGGCTTCAGAGAACCTCGATTCTTTTCTTGAGCTGCCGTGGATGGGCGCGCAACCGGCGATGGCCCGCCTCGGTTCAACGATCGAGACGCTATTATGGCGAGCGGTTGCGCTATTTCTTCTGGTCGGCGTCTGCGATCTGATATGGCAGAACCATCGTTATACCAAGCAGCTCCGTATGACCAAACACGAGGTCAAACAGGAAGCCAAGGAACAGCAGGGCAGTCCGCACGTCAAGCAGCGCATTCGACGCTTGCAGCGCGACATGGCGCGCCGCAGCATGATGAAAGAGATCGAATCCGCGACAGCCGTGATCGTCAATCCGACGCATTACTCCGTGGCGATCAAGTACGCGATGGATGGAGCTTCCGCGCCAAAGGTGGTCGCCAAAGGCAAGAACTACCTCGCGGCGCGCATCCGTAAACGCGCCATCGAAGCAGGCGTGCCGATTGTCGAGAATCCGCCGCTGGCACGCGCGCTGTACGCATCGGTCGACGTCGGGCAGGAGATCCCGACCCACCTGTATCGCGCGGTTGCGGAGATTCTCGCTTATATCTATCGCTTGATGAATGGCAAGTTGCCGGGCTAAAAGGTTGCAAGCTGCTCGAAATCCATATTGCCGCCGGACAATATAATTCCGACGCGTCCGAGCCCCACAGGCAGTTTCCCGAACATCGCGGCCGCTGCCGAGACTGCGCCGCTGGGCTCCACTAATATCTTCATCCGCGTCAGCAGGAACTTCACAGTGGCGCGAATTTCGTCTTCGCTCACCAGCACGACTTGCTCGACATGCTTTTGGATGATCGGAAATGTCAGTTCACCCGGCGATGGCGAGCGCAATCCGTCGGCGATGGTGCCCGGCGCGGAAATCTCGACCCTTTTCCCAGCCGCCAACGATAGATAAGTGTCGTTCGCGTCCGCCGGCTCGACACCGAAGATGCGGATCGACGGCTTGAGATGTTTCGCGGCAATCGCGCAGCCCGAGATCAGCCCACCGCCGCCGATACAAACGACTAAGGTATCCAGATCGGGCGCCTGCTCCAGAAATTCCAGCGCAGTCGTTCCGGCGCCCGCCATGGTCCACGGATGATCGTAGGGAGGCACCAGTGTCGCTCCCGATTCCGCCGATATTTTCGCGCCGATCGCTCCTCGATCCTCCTTGAACCGGTTGTAGGTAACGATGCGCGGCCCTTGCGCGCGGGTCGCCTCCATTTTCGAGCGAGGTGCGTCCTCCGGCATCACCAAAGTCGCGGGAGCGCCCACCAACTTCGCCGCCATCGCGACCGCCTGCGCGTGATTTCCCGACGAGTACGCGACCACGCCTCGCGGCAATTCGGCTCTGGGTATCGAGTAGAGAAAATTCGCCGCGCCGCGAATCTTGAAAGCTCCGCCTTTTTGAAGGTTCTCGCACTTGAAAACAGCGTCGACGCCGGACTTTTCATTGAACGCGTGCGACGTCATCACCGGCGTGCGCTGCGCGATGCTCTTGATCCGCTCCGCCGCGCGCTGAATGTCTTCGAACGTCACCTCAGTACCCGGCATGTTTATCCACCACGTTTTCGAGAGGCTCGCCCTTCCTGAAGCGCGCGAAATTATCGAGGAAGCATTGGAACGCGCGATCGCGCCAGCCCAGCGTGTGATCGGCACTATGCGGAGAGAGCAGCACATTTTGCAATTTGTAAAATGAGTGACCCGGAGGCAGCGGCTCCACTGTGAAGACATCAAGCGCGGCCCCGCGAATTTTCCCGCTCTCGAGCGCGGCGACCAGAGCAGGCTCATCGATTACCGGTCCGCGTCCGATGTTGATCACCACGGCGGACGCTTTCAACACCGCGATCTGCTCCGGTCCGACCAGTCCGCGCGTTTCCGGCGTCAGCGGCGCGGCGGCCACCACGAAATCGCATGCCGCGAGCATTTCATTAATCTGCGATGGCGCATACGCGCGATCGATCAGCGGATCGCCGCCCGAGTTTTCGGGCCTTCGGCGCAGCGCAACAATCTTGCACCCGAAAGGCTTCGCACGCTCCGCGACCGCTCTACCGATTTCGCCATATCCCACGATGCCGACCGTCTTCTCGCCTAGCTCCTCGATATCGAAGTCCTCCCAAACGCCTGCTTCCTGTTGGCGCAGCAGCCGTCGATGATTGTACAAGAAATGCAGCATCGCGCCGACCGCCCATTCGGCAAGCGGACGACGGAACACCCCGCGTCCATTGGTCAGCGGCACCGGACTCGCGACAATCTCCGGCGACAGAATGTGTTCGACACCCGCTGACAGATTGTGGACCCAACGCACGCGCGTCGCGAGCGGAAACGTGTCCTTCAACAACTGCGGATCTTTAAATTCGCCATTCAGGATGACATCGGCTTCCGGAGCCGCAGCCGCAAGCGTTGCCCGATCCGCGCTGATAACGATGCGCGTATCGGACGGCAACTGATCGAGCCCTTTCAAATAGGGAGCTTCAGGATCGGCGGTGACAAGGAGTGTTATGGCAGGCATCGCAATTGATTAGGATAACGTGGGACACTAGAGTCGTGCCTGAACGTTGTACCTGCGGCGCACAACTCCCTGAAGACGCGCTCTTCTGCCACAAGTGCGGGAAGCCGCAACGGGAGCTTGTGAGTGTTGACGAACCCGAAGTAGTGCTCGCCCCTCCGCCGATTCCAGCGGCACCCGCCTTAGCGGCTCCACAACCTCCTATCATCAGTTTTCGCAACGGCCCAGCGGTCCGCATTGCACTGGGCATGGGCGTTCTGGCCTTCATGTGTCTCCTCGTAGTCGGACAACTCGCATTGCCGCAGGCTCTGGTTTTGGTGTGGCTGGTCGCTGCGGGATTTCTGGCCGTATTTCTCTACCGGCGCAGCACCGGGCAACGGCTATCGGTGATGAACGGAGCGAGGCTGGGCTGGATTTCCGGTATTTTCGGATTTGTAATCGCCACCATTCTTCTGACGATATTCGTCATCGCACTTTCTGAGCCCTCGTTTGTAGCGACGCTGCGCGAGCAGATAAAGACCCGCAGCCCCGAGGTGAATTTCGATCAAATGATCGAGATTGTGCACAGCCCCTCGGGGATTAGCAGCATCCTGGGCATGTTCTTCCTGCTATTCACCGTACTGCCCGCTTTCGGCGGCGCGGTCGGCGCCAAGCTTCTGGACCGCGACTGATTGCCGCTTCACAATCGCGACTCCGATAAATATCATCGCCATCGCCATGCACTCCCGCACGCCAAACGGCTCGCGGAAAAACAACCATCCTAAGGCCACGGCGACTAACGGATTGACGTAATTGTAAAGCGACGCGATCGCGATCGGCAGGTTCGCCATCGAATAAACAAACGCGCTATAGCCGACGATCCCGCCGAACATCGCCAGATAAGCCACCGCTCCGATGCCCCGCGGACTCCACGTCATCCTGGGATGAAAGACCAGCGTCGCGATGAGAAACAGGAGTCCCGTCGCGAGTTGCTGCACCGCTCCACTGACGAACGGATGCGCCCGCGACGCCTGCTTGCGTTGCAGTATCGAGCCGAGCGCCCACGCGCCCAGCCCGAGCTGCAGCAGCGTGAACGCCGTCACCATCGCCGTAGTGGTTCCTGGTGTGGATCCAGATGACGTGAACGCCGTTCGCGCGACCAGAAACAAAACACCACCGAGCCCCACCAGCATGCCGAGAATTGTCGGCGCGTGAAGCGGTTCACCTTCGTGCCTCAACGACTCGATGCCGACCATCCAGAACGGCGAGGTGGTGCAGAACAGCGCCGCGAGTCCGCTCGGAATCGTGAGTTCGGCCCACGAAAGCGTGCCGGTGCCGATGCCCAACGCGAACACGCCGTAGAGCGCCGTCTGCCATAGTTCGCGGCCGTGCGGCAGATGCACCCCCATGGCTCGCGCGACGATCAGCATCACGCCGCCCGAGATGGTATACCGGATCGCCATCAGCGCGACCGGGGAAAACGATTCCAGCGCCACGCGGATGCCCAGATACGTCGTGCCCCAGAAAATGCATACGCACGCCAGTGCAAGGTATGCCTTGAATTGTGGATGATTTCGCAACCGTTAGGTACCATGGTAACGCGCGACATCCATGATCCTCACCTTAACTATTAATCCAGCGATCGATCGCATCGTCAGCGTCGACAAACTTGTCTTCGAGGATCGCGCCTACATCCTGGATCAGACGGAGGTGGCCGGTGGACGCGGCGTGAACGCATCCGTCGTACTGCACGCGTTCGGTGGAAAAACGCTGGCTCTATTGACCTCGGGCGGCGCGGCGGGCGAACGCATGGAGAAGTCGCTCGCCGGCATGGGATTTCCGTTCGAGGTGGTGCGCGTGCGGCCGGAGAGCCGCACGAATCTGACGATCTCAGACAAGCAGGGGCTCACCGTAAAACTGAACGAGGTCGGTCACGCGCTGGGCGAACCGGAGTTGAAGCAGATCCGGCAGTTGGTGGAAGCGCGACTCGCAAAGGCCCGCTGGCTGATGATCTGCGGCAGCATCCAGCCCGGCGTGCCCGCGAGTTTTTACTGCGAGATTATCGAGATGGCGAAGGCTCGCGGAGTGAAGACGTTGCTCGATACCGACGGCGAGGCGCTCGCGCACGCGGTGGAGGCGAAGCCGACAGTGATCACTCCGAATCAGCACGAAGCGGAGCGATTGCTCGGCCGCGCGCTGCTCACCCGCAGTCAGTTTCTGGAAGCCGTCGACCGCCTGCAAGCCATGGGACCCGAGTCCGTGATTCTCTCGCTCGGCAGCCGGGGCGCCATCGGATCGGGACCGGATGGAGTCTTCGAGGCGCTGCCACCGCGGGTCGACGCACTATGTCCCATCGGAGCGGGTGATTCCCTCGCCGCGGCATTCGTCTGGGCGATGGACAAGAAAAAAGCGTTCTATGAGGCCCTGCGCTGGGGAGTCGCGGCAGGCACAGCGTCGGCGGCGCTGCCGGGAATGTCGTTCCCAACCGTGGAGCAGACGCGCGCGATTTACAAGCAGGTGGAGGTGCGGCCAGCAAGGTAGTTGGCGGCCCTATTTCCTGACATACCCCGCGCTCGCCGATCGCTTCGCGTTCTGCCGGTGCGCTTCATCCGACAGTGCGTGCACACCGCTCGCATCCACCCAGCGATTGTAAAAATTGAACAGCGCGCAGACTGTGATCGCATAGTAGATGACTTCGTCGTCCCATCCCACCGCGTAAAGAGGCTGCGTGTCTTCGCTCGAAATCTCCGCAGAACGCGAATTTACCTTATCGACAAAACGGAACAGAGCCTTTTCTTTCTCGTTTAGCGCGGAAGTTTCCAAGTCGCGAATCACACTCGCCACGAACTCTTCACCGTGAAGGTCCGTTCCCCGCTCCTGCTCCAGCAGCACCGCCGCGACCGCGGCGTGAGACTTCAGTCAAAACGGACAATGATTGCGAGCCGACGTAAACGCCGCAATCAGCTCACGCATCCCCGGAGTCAACGGCGCCGGCTCGCGCAAAATCTCCTGCGTGAATCGAGCCAGATGATTCGTCGCTTCCGGCTTGAACGCGAACATGTGCCAGATTTTCGAATATTCACCTCCCGCCTGCATCATGCGAATCATGTCGGCGTAAGGACCGGGCTGCGGATTTTCTTCCACAGCGGGCAGAAACATAGGTGGCGTTTTCATTTGCGCCGCTTCTTGAAGAATATGTCGCTCGATTTCATGGTCGTCGATACCAGCACCAGGAACACCACTCCCAGCGACACCAGCGTCGCAACCGAGCCGATCACCATGTAATCGGACTCCTTCAGCGGCGACGGCATCACCTTCAGCATGATGACCGCAATCACCACGAACACGCACAACGCTGCTGCGCCCAGCATGAGTCCGCGTTTCATCAGTCGTACTTCTCAAAGAGGATTTGCTTGCGGTCGAAACCCATATCCTTCAGGATATTCCTCACATCGTCCACCATCAGCTTCAGACCGCAGAGAAATACGTCGACGTCGCGGCGCTCCCCGATCGCTTCGCCAAGATGCATCTGCACGTGACCCGACCGTCCGGTCCAGGATGCGGTGGGACGGCTTAAAGTCGGCAGGAAGCGAAAGTGTGGAAACTGCCGCGCCATCTCCTCAAACTCCGCGCGATACATCAGATGCGATTCGTGGCGTACTCCGAAGATCAAAGTGAATGCCTGCGATTTCTCATGCAACTGCGCTTTCAGAATCGAGCGGAATGGCGCAATGCCTGTGCCCGTAGCGATCAAAATCGAATCGCGCGGCGGATTGCGCAACACGAACATCCCGAGCGGACGACGAATCTCAATCGTGTCGCCCGGCCGCATCTGAAACAACCGCGGCGAGAGCAATCCTTCGTGCACCAAGTTCAAACATAACTCGAAACGATTGCTTTCAGATGGCGCGGACGCGATGGAATAAGCGCGCGTAATCTTTTTTTCGTTAATGACCTGGTTCATCGAAACGAACTGCCCCGGAACAAACGTGAACCTCCCCACCTCCGGCACTTCGAACACGAAATGACGAACCTCCGGCGCGATTTCTGTCGTCTCTATAAGCTTTGCTTCCATGACCCTTGTGCCCGTTCGAGAACCGCATCGATCATCGCGGGGTGCCCGTCGAGCGGCGGAGTAACCTCGATACTCAGTCCCGGATGCGAGCTCTCGATCTCCTTTATCAGACGCGGCAAGTCACGCTGAAGATGCAAGCCGAGCGTCAGAAAATACGGAATCACCACCACCGTCTCCACTCCGCTCCCCGACAATGATTCGACCGCGCCCTGCAAATCCGGACGCCCTCCTTCGAGAAACGCCGTCTCAACAGCCTCGTATCCGCCGCGTTCTCTCAATTGCGCCGTGACCGCGCGGACCGCTTCGTTCGCGCTCTCAACACTCGACCCATGCGCGAAAACAACATAGCCGGTCATACTTGCAAACTCGGCGACGGCTCGGGAAAGTACTTCCTCAGGAAATCGAAAAATGCCCGCCCCCGCAGCCGGCCGTTATTGTGCTGGATCTCGATTCTCTGCAAGAACACTAGCGTCGCCAGCACGTCGACGTCGCGCAGCGTCATACTCTTCCCCAATTCCTCAATCGATTTTACGAGCCGTTCCTGAATCCCCGCGGCATACGGGTTCTGCGGACGAGTCTCATAAATCAGTCCCGATTGCAGCGTGCGATACGTGCGGACCAGCGATTCGATCGCCTCCCGAGCGTCCAGATCCACCGCCTTCTCATGCTCCATCGCGCGCGCCAGTGCGAGGCTCAGCGTCATCACCTCCTGCTCATGCTCCTCCACGAAGCGTTCTTTCAACGAAATATCCTGATTCGGAATATCCTCTCTGGTCAGCGCCGCTGGCCGTTCATGAACCCGCGCTTCTTGCAAAAAAGGACAGTCGAGCGGACAATCGATTGTGATTTCGCGTCCGGTACCGCAGCATTGGGGACAGATATCGGCGCTGACGCCGGGGCAATGCCTGCGCACACGCCGCTTTTCGCAAAGCTTACAAAGGATACTCACTGCGAGACATCTCTATCGTATCATCGGGAAATGCCGCGGACCGATGTTTATTTGAAAGTCGAAATTGATATCGATGACAAGGAGCAGCCCGAGCGCCTCGCCGGAGAAATTTGCCGCCAAATTCGAAGGATTTACGGAGTACGATCGGCGGAAGTCTCCAACATCATCGAAAAAGAAGGTTAGAATTTCAGCACTGCCTTGCCCGAGACCTTGCGCTCCGCCAGATCGCGCAACCCCCGAGGAGCCTCCGCGAACGGATACACGGCACTAACCGACGGCCGGATTTTCCCCGCTGTATACATCTTCATCAATTCCGCATGCGCTTCCTTTTCGTACGAAGGATGCGAGAGCACATAGCCTCCCCACAGCACTCCGACAATCGAAATATTCTTCAGCAGCACGCGATTCAGCGCGATCGATGGAATGCGCCCCGCCGCGAAACCAATAATAAGGATGCGCCCTTCCGTCGCAATGCACTTCGTCGACAAGTCGAAAATATCGCCGCCCACAGGATCGTAAATCGTGTCCGCGCCGCGCCCGCCCGTGATCTCTTTCACTCGATCCACCCAGCCCGCGTCCGTATAATCGATCGTGTGATCCGCACCCTGCTCGCGCGAGAACGCGAGTTTCGCCTCGCTCCCCGCCGTCGCAATCACCTTGGCCCCCAGCGCTTTGCCGATCTGAATCGCCGACATCCCCACACCGCTCGCGCCCGCGTGCACCAGCAGCCACTCGCCCTCGCGAAGCTGGTAGCGATGCGTCATCGCGAAGTACGACGTTTGATAAACGATCGGCATCGCCGCCGCTTCCTCGAACCTCATCGCCTCCGGCATCCCGAACACGCTCGCTTCCGGCGCATACGAAAACTCCGCGAACGCGCCTCCTCGCGGAATCGCCATCACGCGATCGCCTTCGTTAACCGACGTCACGCCCCATCCGACCGCATCGACAATACCGGCCACCTCCGCGCCAGGCGTGAACGGAAACGGCGGCTTCACCTGGTATTTTCCTTGCACCTGCAAGATGTCGAAAAAATTCAGCGCCGCCGCATGATTGCGAATCCGTACCTGACCCGCGCCCACTTCAGGCTTCGCGATCTCGTCGAGCGTCATCGTCTCCGGTTCGCCCCAAGCGTGCACTCGCCAAGTCTTCATTTATCGACCCTTAAACCGCGGCGCGCGCTTCTCATGAAACGCTGCCGTGCCTTCCTTCACATCGTCGGTATAATTCACCACCAGCGTCGCCATCGCCGCATCTTCCAGCGCGTGTTCGAGCTGCATCGACCGCTGCTTATACATCATCCGCTTCGTGACGCGAATCGCGATCGGCGGACCTTCCGCGAGTTTTGCCGCAAGCTCGAAAGCGCGCGTCATCAGTTCCTCGTCAGGCACAACCTCCGTGACCAGCCCCAATTCCAGCGCTTCCCGCGCCGTATAAACCTCCGACAACAACGACATCTTCAGCGCGCGGTCGAGCCCCATGAATCGAGGGAAAAAGTACGCGCCGCCCTCGTCCGGAATCAGCCCGAATCTCAGACTCGTGTCGCCCAGCTTCGCGCTCTCCGCGGCAAAGCGAAAATCGCACGCAAGCGCAAGCGTCAACCCACCGGCCACCGCCGCGCCGTTGATCGCCGCAATCACCGGCTTGTCGAACCGATCCAGAAAATGGATCAGCACGTGTATGTTCTCCCGCATCTCCAGCATCGATTCCAACCGATGCCCTCGATACCGCGCCGGATACTGAAAATCGCGGCCGATGTCGCCGCCCGCGCAAAAGCCCTTGCCCGCGCCCGTGAAAATCACGACTCGAATTTCATCGTCGTCGCGAGCATCCGCCAGCGCCTCCAAAATCTCGTGGACCATCGTCTCGGAATAAGCGTTGCGCTTCGCCGGACGGTTCAACGTGATCGTGGCAACATGTCCGTCTTTCCCGAAAAGAATCTCCTTCATAAACTCGGCCCGAGCGTCGCCATGCCGCCGTCCACCACTAGCGATTCTCCCGTGGTGCTCTTCGCGACCGCCGCAAAAAACAGCGTCGCCTCCGCCACATCTTCCACCGACGCCAATTGCCGAAGCGGTGTAATTTTCTCGGTCGCATCGAACGACTCCTTGGTCCATCCCGCGAACCGCGTCCGCACAAATCCCGGCAGCACCACGTTCACGCGAATCCCCGGCGCCAACGCCCGCGCCAGCGATTTCGTCATCGTCACGACCCCCGCCTTCGACGCCGCGTATACGATCGAGCTGCCCTGCCCCGTGATCGACGCCACCGACGAGATGTTCACGATCGACGAGCCCTGCTGCAGTTTCAGAAATGGAGTCGCCGCGCGCACGCAGTAAAACACGCCGCGCAGGTTGACGTTCAACGTGTGGTCCCAAATCTCATCCGTCAAATCGCCCAGTTGCGCATGCGGAATGCGCGTGCTCCAGCCGGCGTTATTGATCAGATAGTCGATCCGCCCGTATTCGCGCTCCGTCGCATCCATCAGCGCCATGGCTTCGGCCTCTTTCGAAACGTCCGCGCCCACCGCAACCGCCGCCCCGCCCTCCGCCTGAATCGCGGCGACAACTTCCACCGCGGCATCGCGGGAGCTGCTGTAATTCACCACGACTTTCGCTCCGTGGCGCGCGAACAACTCCGCAATCGCGCGCCCCATTCCAGTGCCCGCGCCCGTAACTACCGCAACTTTGTCGTCGAGTCTCATGTCGCCATCATATTAGTACGAATTCGATGCCCGCTTGTGCGATCATCGTTTTTAGCGCCGCTCCTTGGGCGGTTCGGCGTCACGGAACCGCCATGCGTCAGCATGCGGATAGGCGTGTATGATTCTATCGAGGAACCAAGAAACATGAGAAAAGTGATCGTCGCAATGAGCCTGAGCGCAGCCTTTCTATCCGCCGAGTCCGACGCCCCCAAGCGCCTGCAGGCCGCCGCGGATGTTTTCAAGGAAGTGATGGGTATTCCCGACAAGTCGATTCCCCAGGATCTGCTCAACAAGGCGCAATGTATCGTCATCGTGCCCGGCCTGAAGAAAGGCGCGTTTATCGTCGGCGCGAAATATGGAAAAGGATTCCTCTCCTGCCGCCACAAGAGCGGCGCCGGCTGGAGCGCTCCGGGCGCGGTTCGCGTCGAAGGCGGCAGCTTCGGTTTTCAGATCGGCGGATCCGAAACGGATGTGATCATGCTCGTGATGAATAGGAGCGGTATGAATCGCCTGCTCAGCACCAAGTTCACTTTGGGTGGCGATGCCACCGTCGCGGCGGGCCCCGTCGGCCGCTCTACCCAAGCCGAAACCGATGCCGCCATGACCGCCGAAATTCTCACCTGGTCGCGCGCCCGCGGCCTCTTCGCGGGCATTTCGTTAAGCGGCGCTACTCTACGTGAAGATTCCGATTGGAACAACGATCTCTACGGACGCAAGATCACTAATCGTGAAATTGTCACGTCCACCATCGCCTCTCCCGCTCCCGCGAAGCCTCTGCTCGCGGAGTTAAACCGCTATTCCAGCCGCAAATAAATATGCCAGACGCCTCAAACCCAGGTGAGGTTTCCGAGCGCATGCGCGACGATTGGAACGCTCGCGCCCGCGAAGATGCCGGTTATTTTGTGGCGTTCGGACGACGCGATCAGGACGACGCGGAGTTTTACGCGACCGCGACTGAAATGGTGACGAGCCTCGAATCCGAGCTGCGCCGCGTCCCCTTGTCGGAGCGCGGAGCTTGGCGAGCGCTCGAAATCGGTTGCGGCCCCGGCCGACTCATGCGCCCCATGAGCCGCCACTTCGTCGAGATCGATGGCGTCGACGTGTCGGATGAAATGATCGCTATCGCGAAGGAGCGTCTGAAAGACCTTCCCAACGCGCATCCTCATCACACCGACGGGGCAAGCCTGTCGCTCTTCCCTGACCAGACGTTCGAGTTCGTTTACTCCTACGCGGTGTTTCAGCACATCCCCAGCCGCGAAGTGGTGGTCCAGTATCTCCGCGAAACGCATCGCGTGATGAAAACCGGAGGCCTCGCCCGTCTGCAATTTAACGGACTGCCGCAAGGTGTCGGTGCCTCCTACGACACCTGGGCCGGTGCGCGTTTCTCCGCGAACGAATTGATGGATTTCGCCAAAGAGTACGATTTGCAAGTGCTCGCGCTCGAAGGCGTCGGCACGCAGTACATGTGGACCTCATGGCGCAAACAACCGAGCGGTTGGAGCCAGGCGCAGGAATCGCGCGAGGCAAAAACGGAGATGCGCATTCGGCGCATCACGAATGCATCGAGTTCGGAGCCTGTCGCGCCGTCGCGCGGACGCTGGGCGTCCATCTCGATCTGGGTAGAAAATCTGCCATCAGACGCGGGCCTGCAGCATTTGCGAGTCACCGTCGGCAGCTCGTTCGGAACCATCACATATATAGGTCCGCCCGATAACATCGGCCTGCAGCAGTTAAACGTGATCCTGCCGGAGTTGGAGGAAACCGGTCTGCTGCCAGTCGAAGTGCAATGGTTCGGTCAGCGTATTTCTCCCCCCGCGGTCCTGCGAGTGATCCCGCCAGGCCCCTCTGTGCCGAGCGTAGCGTCGGTCAGCGACGGAATCAATCTAGTAGCCGGCAAGCGCATTGAAACGCGCATGATAAAAGTGACGCTAGAAGAAATCTCGCGCCCGCACGAGCTCGAAGCATCAGTCGACGGCCACCCCGTCTCCGATCTAGAGTTTTTCTGCGTCGATCCGCGCCCGCAAAAATTCGAAGTGAACTTCCGCCTGCCCGAACAGATCGGCGTAGGTCCGCATCAACTAGAACTGCGAATGGGCCGCCGAAAGCTCGCCCCCATAAACATCGAAGTAGTGGCGTGATCAGTTGTGCCCGTCCCATTCCGCGCTTGTGGCGCGCGCACTCGTGCGTGCCGCGTCGACACTCGTGTCGCCGCCCGTCGACCGACTCCAGCCAGTCGCGCCATGCCGCGGGAGTCGCGAAGAACTTCGGTTTCATCCTTACAGATTAGTGGGAAACGAGCCCCTTCCAGCAGATCTGCGCGCCGAGCACCACCATCACCAACGACAATGCGTAACGCAGTTTTTTCGAAGGCACTCGCGACGCAAGAATCGATCCCGTGATCGCGCCCGGAATGCCGCCGATCAGCAGTTTCACGATCACGGCGCTATTGAAGCTACCAAGCGCCGCGTGAATTCCTCCGCCTACCAGCGACAGCGCAAGCCCGAAACACAAATCCGTCCCGACCACTTCAGCCGAGCTCAACGGCGTCAGGCTCAGCAGTGCCAGTGCGCCCAGCGCTCCAGATCCGGCGGAAGAAAATCCAACTTCAGCGCCGATCGGCAAACCCACCAGCGCCAGCCACTTCGTCCGATCCGGCCGCAGCCCGCTAGAAAATCGAAATAAATTCAGAAGAGCAACGCTCATGATGGTAAATCCGATGAGCGCCATCATTACACCTGTTCGTATTCCGTGGAGCAATAGTGATCCCGCGAGCACTCCCGGCAACCCCGTCGCCAGCAGGTACGCTAGCGCGCGCCAGTTCACCTGTCCCCGAGCCCAGTAAAGTGGCGCGGTGATGAGTTTCACCACCGCACCGAAAATCAGCGAAGTGCCCACGCACTCCGCCGCAGGCAGCCCAAGGAGCAGGATCAACAAGGGAGTTGTGAGCGAACCCGCGCCAACCCCAGTCAGCGCGATCGCAACGGCGATAACGAATCCGAGAGTTACCTCAATCATGATTCCGCCTGAATATGAATTCCGCACTCCAGCTTTTTGCCGTGCCAGCGGCCGGAGCGCGCATTTTCGGGATCGAACGGCAGTTCCGTGCAGGGCGCGCAGCCGATGCTGGTGTAGCCTTTTTCATACAGCGAGAGCGCCGGAATATCGTGAGCTTGCAGATATATCCAAACCTCGCGATTGGTCCACGCGGCAAGTGGACTGACTTTTTTCAGTTCTTTTCCGCCCGGAAGTTTGAACGTCTCAATAGTTTGCAGGTTTGCACGCGTCGGAGATTGCTCGCGGCGCAGGCCCGTCAGCCAGGTGTCGTACGGCGCAAGTCCTTCAAACAGCGGCGTCACTTTGCGGAAGCCGCAGCAGCGGTCGGGGGCCGTTTGATTGAGAATGCCGAACTGCGCTTCCTGTTCGGCGACGCTCTGGTCCGCGCTTAGATTCTGAAGGTTGAGATTCCACAGCGCGGCCATTTCATCGCGGTACGCGAGCGTTTCCGGGAAGTGATAACCAGTCTCGAGAAACAACACCGGAACATCGGGACGGTGCTGAATGACCTGATGCAGCACGACCACGTCTTCCGCTTGAAAACTGCAGGTGATGCACGCGTTCGTAAGATCCAGAGTCTCTATCACTTGATCATACCAGCGGCAGCGGTCGCATTGGTCTCACGGTCGATCAGAATGAAACTGCCCGTCGTACGATTCGATTTATACGGGTCAAAAAACAACGGCTGCGCAAGCGCGATCCGCACTGCGCCGATGTCGTTCATTTTGAGTTCAGTATCGTTTGCAACTCGCGCGCGAATCGTCTGCGTGGTGTGTTTCAGCAGGTACTCTTTCGAAGGATCGAGAGGAGTTCCGTCGAACCACACGACCGTCGCTTCGATCGAGCGAGCCGTTTGCGGTTCGACGCCTGCGGCCAGCATGTCGCCTCGGCCGATATCGATCTCGTCTTCGAGCGTAAGTGTCACGGAAAGAGGAGCATGCGCAATTTCCAGATCGCCGTCATAAGTAACAATCCGCGTCACTCGGCTCTTTCGGCCGGAAGGTAGAGCCAAAATCTCGTCCCCGGGGCGAATCACACCCGACGCGATTTGGCCGGCATAGCCCCGAAAAGTCTGGTCCGGACGAACGGCGCGCTGCACGGGCATCCGGAATGCGGCGCTGATGGGTTTTTCTACCTCAATGCTTTCCAAATGTTCTAAAAGCGGCGCACCCGCGAACCACGGCATATTGGCGCTTCTCTCAACGACGTTATCGCCTAAAAGCGCGCTCATGGGCAAAAAGTACGGTTCTACGACGCCTAACGAGTCTAAAAAGGGCTTAAAGTGCTCGAAAACGTCGTGGAAAACGTCTTGTTTGACCTTAATTAGATCCATTTTATTGACTGCGATTACAAAGTGGCGGATGCCCAAAAGCGCCGCAATCGAGGCATGCCGCCTGGATTGGTCCGTCAAACCACGCGTGGCATCTACTAAGATGATGGCCAGGTCCGCGGTCGATGCGCCGGTTGCCATATTGCGCGTGTACTGCACATGGCCGGGCGTATCGGCGAGAATGAATTTGCGTTTCGGCGTCGCGAAGTAGCGATAAGCAACGTCGATGGTGATGCCTTGCTCGCGCTCCGCGCGCAGACCATCGGTAAGCAGCGCGAAATCGATGACGCCGTCGGCGCGGCGTACGGATTTCAGTTGATCTTCGTAGGCTCCGCGCGCATCGTGCAACAGGCGGCCGATGAGAGTGCTCTTGCCATCATCAACGCTTCCTGCAGTGGCAAGGCGCAACAGATCCTTCGATAGCTCCCCGGCGAGGAATGCCTCAATATCGAATTGCTCGTCTTTGCTTAGTTGCTCCGGCGGTGCGATCACTTTAAAAATATCCTTCGCGCTTCTTCATCTCCATCGAGCCTTCGCGGTCGTGATCGATCACCCGGTTTTCACGCTCCGAGTTCCGCACGGCGACGAGCTCGGCGATAATCTTCGGAACCGTATCGGCGTCAGAACGGATTGCGCCGGTACACGGCGAGCAGCCAAGAGAACGCATGCGGCAACGGACGGTCTGTTGCGGACCGGGTGGAATGAAATCGAGTTCAGGTAGCGTGAGCGAGTTGCCGCGCACGAGCATGGTTCGCTCCTTGGCGTAGTACAGAGGAACAATCGGAATATCTTCGAGATGGATGTATTGCCACACGTCCATCTCGGTCCAGTTCGAAAGGGGAAAAACGCGAATGCTTTCGCCGGGGTTGAGACGGCTCGAAAAAAGATTCCAGAGCTCGGGGCGCTGATTTTTCGGATCCCATTGGCCGAACGAGTCGCGGAAGGAAAAAATGCGCTCTTTGGCGCGGGATTTCTCTTCATCGCGGCGGGCTCCTCCGAAGGCGGCGTCGAATCCGCCGGCGCGGAGGGCATCGAGAAGGGCCTGGGTTTTTAAAAGACCGCAGCAACGCTCTGTTCCAAGACGGAACGGGTTCGCACCGGCATCCAGAGCCTTGGTGTTGGAATGGACAATCAGCTTGAGACTCAGGGAGGCGGCTTGCTGATCCCGGAACTCGATCATTTCACGGAACTTGTAGGTTGTATCGACGTGCAGGAGCGAAAACGGGATGGGTGCGGGATAAAAGGCCTTTTGGGCCAGACGAAGCATTACAGAAGAATCTTTACCTACGGAATAAAGCATCACTGGGCGCTGGAACTCCGCCGCGACCTCGCGGAAGATATGGATGCTTTCGGCTTCCAGTGCTCGTAAATGGCTGATTCGCCAAGCCATATCCAATATTAGCACAGAATTACACTATTGTCCATCAAGAAAAGGGCAATATGGTAGTACTTAGACACCTGTTCGTAACAGGTTGTGCCGCATATAGATATAGTCCTTGACGAAGTACTATATGTTGGGGCATGATTGCCAACAGCGCTTGAAGAGACGGTCATTTTCAGTCGCAAGATCCTTCGCACAAAAGGGAATCACCATGGGACAATCAGGGATAGGTGTTGCTATGAAGTTGAAAGATGCGCGCCGGCCGGTGCCGGTATCGGAGCGGGTGGGAGTGGAGTTTCCACGCTATTTCACCGCTCGTCTGGAATCGGGGAAGACACCTTACGATGAGGTGAAGTGGGAGCTTCGTACGGCGTCGATCGGCAACGATAAGGGCGCGGTGATTTTCGAGCAGCGCGATGTGGAGGTCCCCGTTGACTGGTCGCAAACGGCGACGAACATCGTCGTAAGCAAATATTTTTACGGCAAGATCGGTTCGGACGAGCGCGAAACGAGCGTCCGCCAGTTGATCGGGCGCGTGGTGGATACGATCGCCAACTGGGGCGGTGGGCAGGGATATTTCCACTCCGCCGAAGACACCGAAAATTTCCGCAGCGAACTGGCGCACCTGATGCTGACGCAGAAGGCGTGCTTCAATTCTCCAGTGTGGTTCAACGTGGGCGTGAAGGAGCCGCGCGGATACGGCTGGTATTACGACGAGGCGTCGGACGGAATCAAGAAACTGGAACAGGGTGAGATGCGGCCGCAGTGCTCGGCATGCTTCATCAATTCGGTGGGCGATACGCTCGAAGGAATTCTCGACTTAGCGAAGACGGAAGGCATGCTGTTCAAATGGGGCAGCGGAACGGGCACGAATCTGTCCACCTTACGCGAAGAAGACGGGCTGCTCTCGAGCGGCGGACGCGCTTCGGGTCCGCTGAGCTTCATGAAGGGTTTTGACGCGTTCGCGGGTGTGATCAAGAGCGGCGGCAAGACACGGCGGGCAGCGAAGATGGTGATCCTGAACGCGGATCATCCGGATATCGAAAAGTTTGTGTGGTGCAAGGCGAAGGAAGAGAAGAAGGCGCACACGCTGATCGACGCGGGTTACGATTCGTCGCTGGACGGGGATGCGTACGGGTCGATCTTCTTCCAGAACGCGAACAACAGCGTGCGCGCGACCGACGAATTCATGGAGGCTGTTGCGAGCGACGGCGATTGGTGGACGCGCTCGCGGCTGGCGGGGCAACCGGTGAAGCGGCTCAAGGCTCGCGACCTGATGCAGCAGATCGCGGAAGCCACGCACCAGTGCGGCGATCCGGGGATGCAGTTCGATACCACCATTAACCGGTGGCACACATCGAAGAACACGGCGCGGATCAATGCGTCAAATCCCTGCTCGGAATACATGTTCCTGGACGATTCGGCGTGCAATTTGGCGTCGCTGAATCTCATGAAGTTCGTGGGGACCGACGGACAGTTCGACGTCGAAGCGTATCGCCACGCGGTGGATACGGTGACGATCGCGCAGGAGATCATCGTCGACAACGCGGCTTATCCAACCGATAAGATCGCGAAGAATTCGCACGATTTCCGGCCATTGGGATTGGGATATGCAAATCTGGGCGCGCTGCTGATGTCGATGGGGATTCCCTACGACAGCGATCATGGCCGCGACTGGGCGGCGGCGCTGACGGCGATCATGTGCGGGCAATCGTACCTGACGAGCGCGCGGATTGCGGAAGGCTCGACGGGTCCTTGCGAGGGCTATGCGGCGAACGAGGAGCCTTTCCTCGAAGTAATTCGGATGCATCGGGACTCGACGTCGAGGATCGACGGCAAGCGGGTGCCGCAGGCGGTTTACGAGAACGCGCGGCAGTGCTGGGAAGAAGCGTACGAACTGGGCCGCTTAGCGGGATTCCGCAATGCGCAGACCACGGTGCTGGCGCCGACGGGCACGATCGGCTTCATGATGGATTGCGA
>PNAJ01000091.1 GCA_003170295.1 Bryobacterales bacterium
TTCGGATTTGAACGAGTGCGCCGGCGAAAACGACGTGAGGAAAGCGAATCATGAGCATGCTTGCGGAATCGTATACAACCCGTGCGGGAACGGAAGGCCCTGTGGATGTCAGCGGGGCAATGATTTTCATGTGAGCGGCGATTTCCGTTGCCCCCGAAGCCTGTGCATCCATCCAGCGCAAGTATCGTTCCGCAAAGCCGGCCTTCACCATGGTCGGCGTGGCAGGATAGGCCGTCCATCAGTAACGTAACCGAGATTCGATTGTTCCGGCCGCCAAGGCCAATTCGGGCAAGAAGGCCAGCGCGAGACTATACGAAAGGACCCTTGGGAAAGAAAGTCAAGATCAGCCGCAACGGAAGCACCGCTGGGGAAAAATCTCGTCCTGCTGACAGGTCCCGGGGGCGCAACGACCGGCACGTGGCGTAGTGTCTTCAGTGCCTCGCGATCATTGCGCCCGTCAAAAGCAACATTCAAATGGGGGATTGGCCGCATCCCACCTATTGTGGCGTTGCGTAGGGGTTAGACTTGGGCTGCCCTTTTCGCTGGGCATCCACGATCGCATCTTTCGACATAAAGGTAATCAGAATCCTGCGCTGCGGCGCGCCGTGATAGCCGGTCCCGATGTACTCGCCTGCCTGAATAAATGTTCCGTCCGGCATGCTCCAGGAAACCTCAGGGCATTCCCATTTGGCGCCGTACGCGTTCTGAAACTCCACCGTCCTGCGTTCGGAGGGCGGGCCGTATTTTTCGACGAGCAGCCCATGAGCCGGAATCGATTCCCTTCGCTGCGACAAGGCTTCCGCCGCCTCGCGTGTGGGCCAATGAAATGCGAGCGGTCAGGCCGAATCGGTTTAAGGGGGGATTTGGATCTCCACACATCGGCGAGGCGCTGGGCTCTAACGATCTGCTCGGGAGTCATGTTGGCTTCTAGCGCGGCACGATCCGAGGACAGTGTGTTGTATTCATCGTCCACCGAGCCAAAGTTTGCGAGATTGATCCACATGAGCGCCTGTACGTAGTCCTGCTCGACTCCCCTGCCGTTCGCATAGGCTAAGCCGAGGTAGTGCTGGGCTTGAGCGTTTCCAAATTCTGCGCCTAGCTGAAACCCGCGAAAAGCTTCCGCGAAATCCTGTCGAACGCCCCTACCTTTCGCGTAGGCCCAGCCGGGGCTGGACGAAGCCTGGGCGCCGGTGACCCACCTAGCGCTTGCGAAAGGAACCGGAACAGGGACGCAACATTGGCAGTACGGCGAATAGAGGCAGGAGCAGTCTCTGGCACGGGAACGGCAAAATATAATAATCCAATCGCGTAGCCGCGAAACTAGCCTGCGCGGCCTGCGCACCGACGCCGTCTGAACGATAAGGGACAATTACCCTTACCGCCACTCGCTATTCCTTGATCAGATTCTGGCGCCGCCATGCGACGTAGGATTCGAGAAATTGTTCCTCCGCGACGCTCATCTGGAAGCCTACAGCGACTTTCATCTCCGTAACAATGCGGTTGTCCCACGCGCCGACTCCATCACGGATTGCTCGCGCTTTTTGATCGATACGCTCGGCGATCTCCTCGCGTTTGCTGGTTGGCTTCATTTGCGCTGGGTCACACTCGGCTGCTCGCCTACTCTAACATTCTGTGATGATTTACGCGCTGGGGTCCTTGGAGGAAGACCACTCGGTGTACTTCGTTAGCGCGCGGACTTTCGCCCGCTTGATTTCGTGGGAACCGACACGTCGTCGGAAGACGCAAATAGTTTCTCCATCCGTCGGCGTCGCCGGCCAAGGCTCGTCCATTCCCGTTCTTCTTTCTGGTGAAGGACTTCGAGCACCTCAAAGTTGGCCCAGGCTCTGGTCCCCTCCAGGGTGGCCCGCCACTCCTTCAGAAATTTACGTTGCCAGCGGCGCGGGAATAATCGCAACGCTTCCAACCGCTGCAGGTCCTCCAGCACCTGCTCGACGTTTCGATTCCACGTGGCGAGGGCATCATAGACCAGGACATTCGGGGCATTCTTAGGAAAACCGTGCTGGAGGGAATTCCTGGCGTTCGGTCTTTTGGGTTTGGCCACGACACATGAACGCACCCGGGGCGCGGCCGAGTCAAGTCCCGAGCGGCCGCGAACCGCTGGGGCGGCCGATGGCCTCTCGCCCCAAGGAACCGATCCAGCAGGTGGAAGGTCCAAGGCTGGAAGTGAATCGTAAGCTAGCGATCTTCCAGGAACTGGCAGCGCACCTGAAGACCCGAGGCGGCAGGCCGACGATCCGTAAGTGGGCGACGTCGGCTTACGAGAGATCGGTGCGCTCAGACGATTCTGCGGCACGACGGAATTTGAAAATTGTTCCGAGGAGTTGCCGCCGTTTTTTGCACTCTCGCGCGGAACCGTGATAAACTCCGACCAGCCATTTTAGGCGACCGACGCCGGGTTCACGCCCCGCCGGAGAGCTCCATAACATCGCCTGAGCGTTTGAAAAAATTCAAAACTCAGGAGAACTATGTCATGGAACTAAAAAACGGCCGTGCCCGATTGGCCGCCCTTCGCGAGCTTCTTGAGCAGTTGCCACCGGGACCAGTTGTGGATTCCGCAGAAGAAGTCGTACGGGCCCTAGCTCGATGTTGGAGCGAGCTCGCCGGTTCTTACGAAACCGCGATGGCTGACTACAAACTGTACCGAGCCGAGAAGATGCGTTGGGAACCGCCTGACCTGACATTCATAGTCGCGCGCCACGGTGGGACAGTCATGGGGTCGAGTCGGGCAGAGTTGCAGCAGTGGACTGTTGACGTCGAACACGGACAGGCAATTCGTGGCTCTGCCGGCTTTCGTCAACTAAATCCCAAGGACCGCCCCCTGCGAACCGCGCCACTCGTAGCCGAGATCCTGAAAAAAGTCGTCGCCGGCGTCGATGATGATCGTTTGAGGTGGGAGTCGCCCGGTGATCGCACAATTGTGCGCGTTCTGGTTTCGCAGTTCATCACCGGGCAAGTGCTGCAGACCGAGCAGGGTCGGCGTAGACGGTTCCGAGCCGCATTCGAAAAAGCCCTATCGGCAGTCGGTTGGGCGTCGGTACCGCGGAAGCGCGACGTGTACGCCATGAAGGCGCTCGGCTGAGTTGAGGCCAGGGCCCCCCTGAGCCATCAACTACCTTGCATGGGTCGGGCGCACCCTGACGTATTATTTGGTATGGTTCGCGGAGGCCGGGAAAAGCGGCTTTGGCCTCGGCGACGGTCATACCCCATTTGATGTTCCCGAAGCCATCCGCATCGCGCTCGCGATAGAGGTCCTTCGGTTGGCCCAGGAGCAAGGGCAGCGCGGTCGCCGCGAGGAGAAAAAGCCGCATTACCTCAGCATGTCCGATTTGGATGGCTTCTGCAGGCGACGACCGCTTCCGGTCGCAGATTGAGCCACTTCTTCTCGTGAACAAAATCTTGCATCTGCGGTACAAAGAAGTTGGGGCGCACTGTTAACCGGTGGGGCGGCCGCCGGAGACGTTCGGAGAGCGGACCCCTCGTCAGGTGAAATTCGTGGGCCTGGCGCTGGCTCCGCTCGTTCTCGACCGAAACGGAGAATCTCGAAAACTCGCAGAATTGCGCCAGTCGGCGAAACTCTACGCCGTGCCCGACGACCGCCTTGTTAACCGGTGGGGAGAGATGTTTCGCCGGAAATTTCTGCCTCCCAAGAACAACCCTTTTCATAACCAAAAGGAGAGAATTTGGGAGATTTCGCAGAGATTTCTGGTCTGGCAGGATTCCGACGAGCATCATGGTCGTGGCTGGTGTGAACGCGCACCCGTGCAGTTCGCAACTGGTATGAGTCTGGCGGTAGAGTGCCTGGCCTTGGATTCCAATGTAAGTCTCTATTTTGCCCAGAGTTGGCGCGCTACGAGGCAGTGCTCCGGTCAGAAACTTCATCGCTCCCGTGCCTGGAAACGCAAGCTGCTTCGCGATTATCGAGAGAGGGAAATCGTCGGCGCGAACTCCTTTTTTAATTTCGACAAAACCGTCGGCGTGCTTTGGCATTCCTAACGAGATCTCTTGTAGTATCTGTTGGGCGCGCCAGGCGTGGGAAGGTTGTCGGTAACCTGCGCGCCGCTGGCATGAGGCTTGGTCAGCGCCGCGGCGAGAGTGATGCCAGTGCCGGAGACCTGAACACCCGCCTCGTGGGCAACCCTTAGCGGTGCGGTGAGAACGATGGTCGAAGCGCCGGTGCCTCGACCCCCTCGGCCCGTGCCCGCGACAATGGCCGTCTCAGCGTTCGAACCATTGTCTATGGTGATGGTCTGGCCAACGCCAAAGCCAACCGGATTCGCGATAGGAACGACCGTCGCACCAACGCTGGTGGAAGCGCCAACGACCGTCGCGCCCGCTGTGCCGACTGCCGCGATCATCGCCATCTCCGTGTTCGCGCCGGTATCGATCTTGATCATCTGACCGGGACTAAAGTCGGCCATATTCGCGACTTTGATACTGGTCGCGCCCACTATCGAACCGTTCGGCAAAGTTGTGGCAGCTTGGACGAGGAAATCGCCGCAGTTGCTGTCGGTGTCGGCGCCGTCCGGGAATCGGCCTGCACTACGATTGTGGTCAGCAGTGGGAATATCCCGCCCTCCTAATCCACTGCCGGGCGAAGCCGCCCGACAACCACTCTGCCCTGATCCGGAAGCGCCCTGATAACCCTCGGCGGCCCATGGATCGACGAGAAAGCCGTAGTTGAGGCTGTCGACAACCAGGCGGGCCGCGTCGCGCAACACCATCGCGCCCGCACTGGGTGACAGGGCGGGGCCACCGAACCATTGATTGGGCGCCGGCATACCTTGGTAGCCTGCGTTCGCGACCGATGCGTCCCGTAGGACAGCGTCGATTTCGTGATCCATCGTCAAAGGGCTGTCGAGCAAGATGCCCGTGCCGAGAGCTTGGATGGGCTCATTGCTCGAATGGGCAAACGCCGTCGCCGGTTGGAAGCTGATTCCGGTCCCTCGGTCGCCGAACGGGAGGTTGGCGGCGTGGTTCAACTTAAGAGGAGCCGCGAGATCGAGCCCCGTGCCGTGATCCATCACCGCTTCGCGACTGGGGTGCGCCTTCGCGAGAGCTGGAGTGAAGGTCACGCTCACGCCCGCAGGATCCGATGCGCCGACCGCCGTGATCGTAACTGTTTCCCGCGTCGCCGGAGTGCCGATGGTCATCTTATCGCCGGTCGTGAAACCGCCCTGGCCCCGGACTTGGATATTGACATTGGTTGCACCCGCGCTCGCGTCCGCCGAAAGGAGCCCGCGCGTCGACTGCGTGCCGACTCTCGTCACTCTGATGGTTTCAATCCCATGGCCGACACTATCGATGTCCAATACGATCTTGTCTCCGGCAGAGATGAGGACGTTTGCGCCCGGCTGGCCTACCTGCCAGAACTTAATATTCGTCGCGCCCGCCGGCGCGTCCGCGCCCAAGTAGGCTTGCGTGCCTGGCTTACCGATCGCGGTGACCGTAGCCGCCTCGTAATGCTCCGTGGATCTCGCTACGGTGGGATATGTCGCTCCGTAGCCGAGGGCGATTTTCTCGCCCACCGCGAAGCCGGCCACGCTTGCCAGCGGCACATTGATCGAGCCCACGGGGATCGTGATCACCGGCCCTTCGGGCAGCGGTTGCCACAGCGTCGTACTATTGCCCGCCGCGGTCCCGATGCTCGCGATTTTGCGGGTCTCTAGGCTCGCGCCGGTGTCGATGATGATCGAGTCGCCGACCTTTATGCCAGTCGTGCTTCGGACGTGGATGGTGGTGTCGCCCTTTCGCGCGGGCGCCGCGAGACCGGAGTTGGAGAGCCCTAGCAGATAGAAGCCATGAGCAACGAGCCTGGTCGCCGCAGGAATCTTAATGATTGAGAAGATGGCCTGCTGCGTCGGATGCTCGGTTAGTCTCCAGTTGGAGATGTCTACGGCGGTCGAGCCCGCGTTGTAAAGCTCGATGAAAGTGTCGGTCGCGTTATCTGGCGCGCTGATGCGAAATTCGTTAATCTTGACCGGGCTCACGTTGCGTATCTTCTCGGCCGCTGTCTCGAATTGCTTTCTTCGAGTGGCTCGGTTCGTCCATGAGGCATTGCCGACCAAATCGCCGTTGAAAGACGCCGGGCCCGCAGTGACATTGAAGGTCGCGCTGACGCTTGAACCTGGTGCGACCGGATCTGCGAACGTCTTCGACTTTTCAGTACGGCCCGCGACCACGGAGGTCCAGCCCGCGGGCACCGAAATACTCAAAGTAACTCCGGCCACAGGCGCGCCCGTCGTGTTCGTAAACGTCACGGTAGTGTGCTGCGAAGACTCTGGCGAGAACGTCTGGAGTCCCGGCGGAGCGTCGATGGCCGAAGCCGGCGCGAGGCTCACCCGCGCCACGTCGTACTTTGCAGCCACGACGTTCGCCTGCACCAACTGGTCGGTGGCATCTGTCGGGAAGGTGCCTGCGGCGGTCATCGCGCCCTCGTAGAACGTTCCTTGCGAGGCGTTGCTATTGTCGCCGCCGTTGCCGAGCAGAATCGCGCCTTGCTTGCGCATTGGGTCATACGTGGAGTTTACGCGCGGTCCGTCGAACATCACTCTCATCGCGCCCCTCTGAGCGTCGCCGCCCATCGAAGTCCAATGGTGCGGCTCGCCCTTGGCGACTGCCGTCACGAATCGCCACGTGATGATCGGCAGGCTGTCGCAGAGCTTGTTGGAACCATCAGGATGGACGCAACCAACCAGGTTGTTCTCCTGATCGGTCATGATCCACGGGCCGGGAGGGTTGCCGTGGAACCAGGCGCCGGCGCTGCCGTAGTAGGTGGTTTCCATCGTTCCGTTATCGTCGTCGCGGCTGTCGGTCTCGGCATTGCCGTAGTCGAAGCAACAACCGGAATTGTAGTGACCGCCGTTTATCACCCAATATTGCCCTTCCGCCTGGTCATCGACCGCTGTGCCCTTTGGATTGTCGTTCCGGATGCCCATGCCCGGTTCGATGAAGACGCCGTAGGCTTTGTGGCCCATGATTGTGACCGGCGCCATGTCGGCGAGCGGGAGATTGTTGAACCCACCCATAGCCGGACCACTGAATCCGCCGCGAGGCGCCTGCGTCAGATCGTTATGCTTGGGTGATTGGTCGTAGACGATGGCGATCCAACAGTACGTATTCGCACAAAAGGCGTCCTGCGCTGCCGCATCGGCGTATCCGCCTGGATCCGGCACTGGCGACTCGGTCGGCTTCACGACGCCGATATCGAGAGTCTTGCCGTCTGACTGGCGCAGCACCTGGTAAAGCGGACCGTTGTAGGATTTATAGAGCGCTCGTGTGGGGCTGTGGGCGGCTACGCACGGATTCCCGGCAGCGGCGTAAATGTCGCACGGACCTTGCGGCCTCGGCGGGGGAGCATTGCGCCCGATGCCTCTCTGTTGCGCCATCGTCCATGCGGCGCCAGTCAGCGTGAGCGCCAGTGCAGCAATGAATTCAAGGTTCACTTTCGTTTTCATGTTGATCCTGTCCTCGCCCCAACTCCATTCCGGAACAGCGAAGATCCTTGAGGGCATTGTAGGCACTTTCAGCTTTGATTTGTTGCCCATCAAAAAATGGCGGTCCGTCCGAAGCCCCTTTGGGGCGGCAAAATGCTTCGGCCCGTCCCCGACGGCGAATTAGGCCCCCCGCTGGCCACCGGCACGGCGCCGCCAACGTCTACGCCGATTACAAGTTTGCCGAAATCGATCCTACCGCTTTCCACGACCATTGGTGGCCAGACTGCACCGACTCTATTCGACGGGATTTCCCCTCAGTCGTATAACGCCGAGCACTGAAGTTCTTTCAACGAGGGGCGCGGTGTGCAATTATCTGTAAAAGGAAACCGCTCAATGAGCAAGTCACGGATGTTGACAAGATTTATCTTCGCGATCGCGGTCATTCTCACTTTTCCCGCCGTGACGGTCGCGCAGGTCAGAGTTCTTATGTCCGGTGGCTTCTCAGCCGCTTATCAGGAACTCCTGCCTCAATTCGAGAAAAGCACCGGCATCACTATTACCACGGAGCGCGGGGCTTCCCAGGGGGATGCACCAACCACCATCGGGGCTCAGCTTCGGCGAGGCATCGCTGCCGACGTCGTCATCATGTCGAGGGAGGGGCTTGCAGAGTTGCTCGCCGAAGGCAGAATTGCCAAAGGTTCAGAAGTGGACCTCGCCCGAGTCCCGTTGGGAGTTGGTGTGCGTGCGGGAACACCTCATCCGGATATCAGCTCGGTGGATTCATTCAAACAAGCCCTGCTTCAGGCGAAATCTATCGGCATTCAGAGCACGTCCGCGATTTACCTGAATACCAAAGTGTTCCCGAAGCTAGGCATCGCCAGCGCGCTGGCCGGGAAGCTTTCGGGCGCAGGAGCGGGAAACGTCGCGCGAGGAGAGGCGGAGATGGTGATTCTGCCGGCGAGTGAAATACTACCTGTTCCAGGCGTTGATTTCGTCGGCACGATCCCCGCCGAGATCCAGGTCGAGATGGTGTTTTCTGCCGCCGTGGTGAAAGGCGCGAAGGATCCCGAGGCCTCCAGGCGACTCATCAATTTTCTCGCGTCCGACCAGGCCACTTCCGCAGTCGAGAAGACGGGGATGAAGCGGCCCGTAAAGCGATGAATGGTTTCTGAGTCTGCCGAATCGTTACTGTGCTCTCTTATGCTTCGTCGCCCTACGAGTCGACGCTCATCTTGTCGCCTTTTTAAGAAGGGGTTCGCGCCGACAATTTGCAGCCGAAGTCTGCTTCATGCCACGAAATAGAGTTTACTTCCTCATGGCGTCAAATCGGCCGCGAACGATGCAAGTCTTCGTCCGTGAACACTGCACGATGATTGCAGCACCCGTACAATGTGACGTTGATGGAATACCGAAGGGATCGCATTCTCCAATCAACCCAAACACCACAGCATTTCAATCCAACAAGCAGCTTGCTGCTGCTCAAGGCTCGTCGCTCTCGCCCTTGACGAAGAAGGGCTCCATCTCCTTGTACTCCAGGATCTTTACGGTCGCCTCCTTGGGAGCGTTGCCCTGCGCGATCGCGAGGAACGCCTGCTCCGACTGCGCCACCATCGCGCGCGCGAGGTCGTTCTTGTAGATCGAGTGGTACTTGGACGGCATGGCCCAGTGCAGCAGTGGCATGACGTAGCCAAGGACGCCCGGCGTGTTGGCGTTGCCGAGAATGACGGCGGGACGGTAAACCCCAAGGAAGTCGAACTTGACGGACTCGACAGCCTTCTCCTCCTCGCCGATGATCTTCGCGTACTTCATTCCGGCCTCGGGGTCCGCGCCCGCTGCTGTCATGACCCCGCACACACGAGCCCCTCCGGCCTTGGCGGCGCGGCAAAAGGCCTGTGAGTAGGCAATTTCGATCTTGCGCACCTCCTCCTGGGGCATTTTCGCGCTGCCGTTGCCGAGCCGAACGCGGCGAGCGCGACGTCGACTCCCTGGGCGTGCGGCGCAACCTCCTCCTCGAGTCGGTCCATGTTGACAACCACCTCGGAGATCTTGGGGTCCGCGTCCGTCTTGCGGCGCGTCACCACCACTACCTTCTTGCACAGCGGGTTCTTGATCAGAAGCTGCATGATGCGTCGGCCCACGTTCCCCGTCGCGCCGAGCACGATCGCCGAGTACTGCGCCTTCGCCTCTGCCGCTGCCATCGTCACGCCTCACGCACACGGAACCAAAAATATACGCAAGTCCGCGAGCAAGTCATGCCACGGTGGGTCTCTGCTGGCACCCCCTCAAGCTGCGCGACGACGTCGTCGATCCTCGCGGTGATCGCCGGAATGGTCGCATGCTGGTCCACCTCCCTAGCATCTCAGAAGCTCTGCCGTTTGCGGCGGATATGCGGTCTTGCGGCTGGATCTAATTTTCAATGGAGCGATTCCCGCCAAGCAAACGTCGAAGCATGCTTGAAAGCATGATGCGCCGTTTCTGGTCGCGCTTCTGACCAATCGCGTCTGCCCGCCCCAGTTTCAGCCTCGTTCCGCTGGGCTCCTGCGAGACTTCCGCGGTGGAGCGAACAATTCAGCTATCGGGACGCCGAATCCATAGCCGAGCTTGGCGATGTTGAAGAGCGATACTGTCAAGGGCGGATTCCGCTCACTCCAAGTGACGAGATACAACGTCAGCGCACACGGTTTCGAATCCGGCTCCGAGGCTAATGTTTACGCGATCGCGGGGTTCGATCGCTTTACCAATTTAGGACCGACCACCACCGTTCGCCTCTCTCGATGAGCACGGAATCCCCATCCCGACGCACCGACCAATGCCACATTCGAGTGGGAAGTGCCGTTCTCAATACCGCGCGAAGCGTGAGCAGTTCTTTTTCGCTAAGGGGCGCCGAGGGCCTGTAGCGATATTTGTCCAGCTTGCGAAGTTTCAGAATGACGTCGTGCCACCGGCCACGTGATGTATTCCACTTCGCACGCGATTTGCGCCATTCGTCATAAACGGCGTCAATTCGGGCCTGCAATTCAGGTGAACGCATAGATCGTAGGCGGCGAAATCACGAACTTGCAGAGCGTAGTGCCTCCCTGAGACGAACCACCGCCTCTGAGGGATCTGCAACCTCGATAATTAACTTCTCATATCGCTCGTCTTCCAGATCGACGACGATCACCTTTTCAGGGTGGTGCACATCCCAGAAAATCCAATTTCCGTGATGATAGAAGGTCCCAGCCGTGATCACTCCCGGCACTTGGGCTCCAGCGACCCGCATGCCGTGCCACCAACCTTCCGCAATCTTCGCATCCTCGCAAATACCAGTTACATGCTGGATTGGAATCACGAGGCGGCTTCTCAACGACCACAGTTTGTCCCAGCCTTCCACTTCGACGATGAAATTCCCCTCCGACACACTTACGATCGTCATGTTTTCCTCACTGGATCGCTCTAAGAGTACCGCGTCGGCGCCAACGAATCTAGACCGGGTTAATGCGCACCCATGGTGACTCTTCCCGGCTGCGTGCGTACGCTGCGGCAAGATCAGAACGGGATGATCGTCGCCTGCTCGACCGGCTGATGCCAGCGCAGCAGCGCGTGGGTCATCGCATCTCGCATCCTCCTGATCGTCGTGGGCGCCGTTTGAGGACTACCCGCATCCTTTCGTCGTTTCAGATCGTATGGGTTGACGCGTCATGCAGCCTTTTGCCTCAGGGCATGCGATTTTCATTCACGCCCAAACGGCTATTGTAGGTGGTCGACTAGGCGTGTCAGAAATTCTTCTTGCGCCCTGACGATTTTCCGGCGCGCTAACGCCAATGAAAACCAAGCCCCTGAATCCACTTCGGGAAATTCACAAATCTTTCCCGACCTTGGTGGCCACTCCAGCCTGAATGTGTTGCTTCTGAGAGTCGCGGGGTCAAGATCGTGCTCTACCGCCCAAGCCCTGACAACTTTCCCACCGGCTTGTTTCACTTCGCCCAACGATATGAAATCCCCGTTAATTGCAACGCCCGTTTCTTCCTGAAATTCCCGTTTGGCGGCTGCGAGCGCGTCCTCGTCGTCTGAATATTCCCCTTTGGGGATGGACCAGGTGCCCGCGTCCTTCCTCGCCCAAAACGGTCCTCCTGGATGTACGAGGAATACCTCTAACTCGGCCTTTGAACCCCGGAATAGAAGGATACCGGCACTCTGTTTCTTCATACTTGAGGACCGACGTTGTACCATCCTAACCTCAGGGCGGTTCAGACTGATATTCTGAGTCGCAAATGCCGAATCGTTTCGTGTTTCTTCTGGCCCTTTTCGGCGCGCAGACTCTGAGCGCCGCTGCACCAACTTACTACCCGACCCATGGATGGCGCGAATCGACTCCTGAAGAACAGGGACTCGATTCGAAGGTGCTGGCTGCGATGGTGGATAAAATCACGCAGAAGCACCTGAATGTGCATAGCGTGACCGTTATTCGGCACGGCTATGTGATTCTCGATGCCTATTTCTACCCGTATCGGCCGACTGCAACTCACGATGTTGCTTCGGTGACGAAAAGCATCACGGCGGCGATCACGGGCATCGCTGTAGACAAGGGGCTGATGAAGACAGATCAGAGCCTGCTCTCGTTTTTTCCGGATGAACGTCCGGCCAATCCGGATGAACAGAAGCAAAGGATCACCATCGCGGACATGCTGGCGATGCGTTCGGGGCTCGATTGCGGTTTCCTTCCGGGCGAGCAGGAACTGGAGCAGATGCGGCGCACAAACGAGTGGGTGAAGTTCGCGCTGGCGCTGCCGATGAAGTACGCGCCGGGCGAGAAATTCGGCTATTGCAGTCCGGGTTATCATCTGTTGTCGTCGGTGGTCACGGCGGTCTCTCATGAACAGCTTGTGGATTTCGGGAAGAAGAATCTCTTCGAGCCTTTAGGCATTAAGGACGTAATCTGGCCGCCGGATGAACAGGGCCGGACGCATGGCTGGGGCGACAGCCATTTCTATCCGCGCGACTTCGGGAAGATCGGTTATCTGTATTTGCACGACGGCCAGTGGGACGGGAAGCAGATCGTGTCGAGCGAATGGATTCATAAGTCGATCACGAAACAATCGGATCCCGGACGCGGGAATGGCGGGGGGTATGGATACGGCTGGTGGCTCGCGAAGACGGAGGGCATGGAGGAGTTCGGCGGGAACGGCCGCGGAGGGCAGATCGTGGCGGTCTGGCCTGAGAAAGACATGATCGTGATCATCACGGGCGGTGGGTATCCGGCCAATGAGGTTCGCCCGGCGATTGCGAAATCGATTCAGGCGGATCATGCGTTGGCTGCGAATGCAGAAGGGGATCGGGAACTCAAGGCTAAGGTTGCGGAGGCGGCCCGGGCTCCCGCGGCCCTGCCGTTGGCCGATTTGCCTGCGATGGCCAAGACGGTATCGGGAGCTATTTATGAGTTTCCTCGCAATGCGTCGCGGATTGACGGACTTTCGCTGGTGTTCAGTGGCAAGAGCGAAGCTCAGTTGAAGCTGAAGTATCTGGGAACGGATCTTACGATTCCGGTTGGTCTCGATGGGGTGTATCGGCTGGGTCCGTATGGTCCGCTGAAGTTGCTGGCGGGCGCTACCGGGAAGTGGACTTCAGACTCCGACTTTGCGATGGATCTGAATTTCATCTCGAATATTAATCACTACAGTGCGGTGATTCATTTTGAGGGGGATACTGTTCAGGTTACGATCAGCGAGTCTTCGGGTCTGATTCGGAGTGGACATTTGGTTGGGAAGAAGGTATGAGGAGACGATCTCAGGTTCTGCCCCGGCCGTGCGTTCATCCACGAAGCCCGCCTGCGGCGCAACGGCGCGCCTCGTTCGGCCGCCAGGGCTCCGCTGTGCTATCACTGATCCATGGCATCGGAAGAAGAATTGAAGGCCGAGATTGAACGACTGCGCGCTGAGAATCAATCCCTCAAGAAGCCGGCTCGGGGCCAGATTTCCATGAAAGTCAGCGAGAAGGGCGGGCTCTCCGTTTACGGGCTCGGACGCTTCCCGGTTACGCTCTATCGCGAGCAGTGGGAAAAGCTCCTGGGAATAGCGGAGGAGATCCGCGATTTCATCCGTGAGAATGATGGTGCCCTGAAAAAGAAGGAGTGAGCGTTTCGGAGCGACCCGGGATTGCTCGCCCGGCACCTTGAGACAGCCGCGTCCCCTGCGCGTACGCCACGCTGCCCGGCCCGGCGGCAACGGTGGGCTTTCCCGCGCGCCCACCCGTATACGGCGTGTATCCTGGCAGGCAGCGAGATCCAATGCCTGACGAACTTGACCGGAAAATCGCCGAGAATGTCGTTCTTAGCGCCATCGGCCGCCTCCAGCCCATGCGCGGTGGCAAGGTTGTCTCGTCCAGGGCAGCGCTTCGGGCCGTGATTCTGGACGCTATCCAAGAAGCTTACGAAATCGGCGTCCTGGCAGCCGAGAAGCGGCAGTTCGGGGAGTTGACTCGCCGGGGCAGTGCGAATCGGCCCGCTTGGATGGATATCCGCCTCGACAGCCCAGAAGACTTGGCCGCCCACAAAATTAGCATCCGCCCGGTAGTGCTCAAATCGCTGGCCGATGCCGGATTTCGCTGCCTCGGCGATCTCCGCTGGATTTCAAATCGGGAGCTACGGCAACTCCACTACATCGGGATCAAGACCGCTCAGCAGTTGCGGAATGTTCTGCGGCGGATGGAAAACGGCGCCTGACGCCGGAGCGGCGGTACCCGGTTCCGGATTTGGCTTGGAGTGAAATGCGAGTGCTAAGCGGGCGACGAATGTCTCGCGATGCGGTTTCCTTTGAGCACTAAACTGAAGAGCGGTGCCACCGCTAGATCTTAGGACGCGCTTCATCGATCCGATGCTGCTTCTGCCGGCAGAGACGCTGCCCGAGGGGCCAGGCTGGACGTACGAGGTCAAGCTCGACGGCTACCGCGCCCTGGCGATCAAGACCGGCGGGACGGTGTGGCTCCGATCCCGGAACGACAAGGACTTCAACCGGAAGTATCCGACGATCGCGCGAGCCCTCGCTGCCCTGCCGGACGAGACCGTAATCGACGGCGAGGTGGTCGCACTCGACGAAGCCGGACGGCCGTCGTTCAACGCGCTGCAGAACGGCGCGGCAGGAGCATCGATCTTCTTCTACGTGTTCGATGTGATGATCCTGGGCGGTCGGGACGTGATGGGCGAGGCGTTGGCGGTCCGGCGCGAGTTGCTCACTCGCGAGGTCCTGCCCAGCCTCGCCGATCCGGTCCGAGAGGCACCACGGTTCGACGCGGCGCTGGCGGATCTGATCGCGGCTGTCCGCGCACAGGGTCTCGAAGGGCTGGTGGCCAAGCGACTCGATAGCGTGTATGAGCCCGGCGCGCGCTCCGGAGCGTGGCGCAAGATGCGGCTCAACCGGTCAGAGGAGTTCGTGATCGGCGGATACACCCGGGGTGGGAGGACATTCGACGCGCTGGTCCTCGGCAGGTACGAGGGTAGTCGACTCGTATATGTGGCGAGGACACGGGTCGGGTTCACTCCGGCGAGCCGGGAGCGGTTGATGGCACGGATGCGTCCGATCGAGATCCAGGCGTGTCCCTTCGCGAATCTGCCCGAGGCGCGCGGCGGCCGTTGGGGCGAGGGCCTGACTGTGGAGAAGATGAAGGAGTGCGTTTGGGTGCGGCCGGAACGGGTCGCGGATGTGGAGTTTGTGGAGTGGACGCCGGAGGGGCATTTGAGGCATGCGCGGTTCGTTGGATAAGCGACGGAGGGCGGAGCGCGAGGCAGTAATAACCCGTACGCAACTTGGCGTTTGCTCACGCGCTCGCGGCCTTCTGGGCTAATATATTTTTCGGCTGCATCGTCAACCCGAACCGTAAAAAGAAAGAAGGACTATGCATTTTGAGACTGGACAATCCAAAAACTCTGACGCGTTTTACGAGCGCTATCCAAACTTCGAACCGGTCTTCGACAAACTGATGGTCTTGGGTAACAATTGCTTCGGCCGAGAAGTGAAAGCGAAGAATTGGATGGAGAGAATCTGTTTCGATCTAGGCCACACGTGCCGGGACGACTTTTTGGAAGTCTTCTTCATGGCGATACATGGGCACGGATCTGCGGCGTTAAAGCTCCTCAGAGGGCTATACGAAAGGGCGGTCACACTCGCTTACATCGCAAAGTATCCCGACAAGGCGGAGAAGTTCAGGAACTACTCGGCCGTCCAGGAGAATAAGGCCCTTAACGCCGCTTTACGGTTGGTCACGGAAGAGCAGTTCAATGAGGCCAACAAGGGCTCGGGGTCTGCGGACGAAATCCGCCGGTGGTACAACCAGGTCAAGCCGGAGTTTGAGGTAACTCGTTGCCGCAAATGTGGTGACAGAGGCATCGCATTCTCCTGGGATGTTGACCTCGCGTCAATGGTGCAGAATGTTGGCAATCCATTCGACGAGTATTACTTGGCAGCGTACACGATCCCAAACTTTCACGTTCACGCAACATTCGCCACTACGTTCGATGGCGCTCCCGAAGAGGCTAGAATCAAACGTCGCGAGAACGAGAGTGAATTCGCACTTGGAGCATCGATGGGCCTGCTGTTGCAGGTCATGCATACAGAGAACGAAGTCTTCCATTTGGGCGTCGAAAGCGACATCGCTTCGATCAATGAGTACCTGAAGAATGTCTGGAATCCAGACTAGTCCATGGGGATGTACGCAAGGGAACCGACGCAGCTTTCTCGCTTGCGCGACTTCCTTCAATCGGGCGCGCGATGACCGGGAGGCGCTAGGTACACGGCCAGAAAGTTCGGCGAGGGCTTTGCTCTAACAGCCTCAGTTCAGACCCGGAACAACTCCGCGAGGCTGATCTCCAGGACGTCGGCCATCTGCCGGGCCGTGTTGACCGTGATCTTGATCCGGCCGCGTTCGAGCAGGCTCACGTGGGTCCGGTTAGCGTCGACAGCGGCGAGGCGAATCCGACGCTCGGCAGTCTGGCGAAGACTGCGCGGACGCTAAAGATCGCGACGTCGGAGCTGCTGGGAGGGCGTGGATTAGATCCGCGCGGCGTGAGCGGCGACACTCTTACGTGTAAAAGGATCGCATGTTTCTGCGATGGCGTGTCCTGGATGGGTAGTGTCCTATAAAGTGCGTTGATCGAAAAATCGCGATTAAAGGTCAATGATGGATCTGAAATCTGACATGTCGCAGAAGTTTTCATCATCCTTCTTGATTCCGTAAAAGTGCACCATTCCCTGCTCATCGATCTTGCTAACAATGTAAGCGTCTCCGACTGATTGGAACACGTATCCTGGACAGATCACTTCTTCGGTGGAGACGACGGGAAGGGACGATTTGAACGGCCACGCGAAGTAAAGTCCTGCCGCCACGATGGTCGCTAGGGTCCATTCAAGGGCAAGCCGCAAGAGATCCACGCGATTCGCTGGAGACGGTGGATTCAGAAAAATCAGGTGATAGCCAGACGGAAACCCAGCGTGCGCGATCCAGGGCGGGCACATTCCAGCAGCAACTATTACCGCAATCCATCCCCATATGATGCGCCGATGCCGAGTGCTCATGGGCGTGAGGATATCACGCGGTCGTTGTGAGGCGTTTTGTTGGACATGGCGTTTGCAACCAGAACGATATGAAACGTCTGATGCTAGACTAGCGTCAGGGAACTATGGGTATAGCGGTCTACCGTTTGACGTAGAATCTGCCGAAGTGATAGCGTAAGGACCCTAGGGAACCTCGGATGATGAGCCGCTCGTTTTTGTCGATATTTGCGCTTTCGCTGCTATACACACCGATAGCACTCAGCCAGGTGCAGCCTCCGCAACCCAAGACAACCGTAATACGTTTTTATTCCCCGGTTACGGAGCAGTCGGTGTCACAACTTCTGACTGCCGTTGATCAAAAATTGAAGACAGGTACGCAGCGTTTCGTGCTGCTGATATCGTCGCCCGGTGGTTCCGTCTTCGCTGGGCTTTCAGCTTACGCCTATTTAAAGGGTATTCCGGCAGAGATCATAACGCACAATTTTGGTGAGGTAGACTCAATCGCCACCGTGATTTATTGTGCGGGTTCCAAACGATACTCGGTTCCGCAAGGACGCTTTTTGATGCATGGCGTGGCAATCAACTTTGCGCCAAACATACCTTTTGATGAGGGGGCCATCAATGAGCAGTTAAAACTGATGCAGCAGCAGGTCAACAGCATCGCTTCAGTAATAGCCGAAACCGTGAAAAAACCCGCCGCTGATGTGCAGAACTTGATTAGCCAGCATACCGTCTATAGTGCGACAGAGGCGCAGCAGTTTGGCCTCGTCCAGGACATCCGTTCTAAATTATACGAGGAAGGCGCGGATGTAATTTCCATCGGAGAATTGCGTTTGCCCGGCAGAGATACGCAGGTCGCAACCGCGTTGCCCAAAGAGACAACCTACACAACGAACATCAATAGAGTTTTTACGATCCTGCCGGATTTCTCAACACAGATACCGGAGTTTTCCACCGAACACTTTGAGTTTTTTACGCGGCCATTAAATCAGCTATATCCCAAACTCGATCCGTGATGCCTGCCTGCATCGCAGGGGTAACGCGGATCGAGCGGTGAATCCGGCAGAAGTTGTAGTGCGCGAAATGCAAGCAGAGCGCCGCCCAGTGGTTCCCCCATTTTTCTGAGAAGCCGCTCGTCAAGCGGTCAGACTGGCCGGGATCGCGTCGACCGGCGGCGGCACTCTTCCCAGGCCTGCCAGAAACGCTGCATCGTCGCCGCTCGGGGGGCGCCGTCCGTCCGGAGGCCGCAAGCCATTCGATAGAACTCATACGTCGTAGCGAGTGCCGCGTCGGACATGCTGGCGAGTTCCCGACGGAGATCGTTCACCTGCACTTCATCCAGCCGATCAGGGTTCGCTGCGGTCACCAGGAAATCGTATCATGTTCTCCTTTTGTTCGCCCTTTGTGATACGCTGTTCCCCATGGCCCTTCGCGAATGCCGGGTGACGTTTCGGGATGTCCGCGATATCGACCACTCGGTCACCGTCCATGCAGAAACCACGATGGACGCGGCGGCCCTGGGGCTGAAGCGCATCCGCGAACAGCACTTCGTCACGGAGGATCTCGCCGACCCGGTCATGGTCGAACTGGTCACCTCCACCCAGCACAAGGTGTCGCTCAAAAAGGTGATCGATTGGATGGCGCACGCGGGCGGCACGAGTCCCAAGGAGATCGCGATGAAGGCGCGGGTGCGGGAGGGCTGATCCTTCAGCGGACCATCGGGCAGTCGCCGGTCTTGTGATCCTCGATCTGGAATCGTAAGAACTCGTGAACCGCGTCGAGTGCTGGCTTGTTGTCCGCCGTAATCACGATCCGTGCGCCGCGCGGGGTTTGCTGCAAGTCCCAGTGGATTTGATCTTTCAGCCGGGTCATGATTGCCGTTCCAGGAACCGCCGTTCCATGAACGAGCATGGGAGCGTTGAAATTGCCCGCCGCGAACATTTGCGCGATGTGCTGGAAGTGACTCCGGATCTCGTCGAGGCTGTCGGTATCCTTCACGTCATTCGCGCGCACGTCGATTGTGCCGCCGTCGTAATGAAGCTCGAAATGATGGGTGGTCTTCTCGTGGGAAAACCCCATAACATGGTCTCCGTGTTCATTGACCTGCGCCTGATGATCCTGGGAGAACGCCAGGGCAGCGCCTAGAAACAGTATGGCAATCGGTCGAATCATGGAATTGATCTCCTGTGCAGGAACAGACGGATGGGTTCAATATACGTTAGTGCCGCGCTCGGGCGTCGACTCGGTTTGATGTGCGCAGTCCGACCGGGTACGCTACGGACATGGACCTGCCGGTCGCCTGCACGCTCACAGAAGCCGAGATGCGGGAGCGGCGTGCAACAATCCTGGATTCGTCCGCCGCGCCGTGCTCGACATCACGCCGTTGGCTGACGGCTACTCCTACCGCTTCGAGGCGACCTCGGAGATTCTGTCCCAAGTCGCCCGCCTCGTCGATCTGGAGCGCCAGTGCTGCGCGTTCCTGACGTTTCGGATTATCGTCGAGGCCGATCGGCAGCCGATTTGTCTGGAAATAACGGAACCGCCCGAGGCGAATGCGGTGATCGCGGATTTTTTTGGCTCATGAGCCCGTTCGCCCCAGGCATGGCGCTGGCGGTCCGGGCGTTTCGGGAGCACCAGTGCGCGCCGACGCCGATGAGCGCGTTCGAGGTCGAGGCCCGGAGCCCGGCCATACGTCGCGTGATCCCCGCCAGCAAAGCATAGCGAGGATCGGCATCACTGGCAATGAGTGGTCGCGGAAGGCTTTCTATTATGCTCATTAAGAACTCTTCACTGCTCCGCTTGGGTTTGCTCTGCAACCGTGGGGGCAGCGATGCATCTATCAATACAGATGTCTAGAAGTCAGCGCAACCGAACGGGGCTTTCAGAAGGCCCTCGGGTGCTACGAGAGTTCAGGACGAATCAAATGCAATCCGGGCGAATTTTACTGGGGCGCGGCGCTATTTTCTCTCTTGCTGCGAGCTTGACCTTGGCCTCGGCGTGGGCGAGTTCTCAGAGCGATAACCTCCCTAACTTTCAGAAAGTAGACGATCACGTCTATCGGGGAGCCCAACCGACGAACAGCGGATTCAAGGATCTTGCTGAGCGTGGAATCAAAACAGTTGTGGACCTCCGCGATATCGGCGAGCACTCGCAGGCCGACGAGCAGAAAGTTGTCACGGACTTTGGAATGCGGTACGTCAGCATTCCGATGCAGGGAATGTCTACCCCAAAAAACGACCAAGTGGCAGCCGTCCTCACCCTGTTGAATGGTGCTACGAGTGGCCCCGTCTTCGTGCATTGCAAACGTGGCGCGGACCGCACCGGCACTGTGATCGCCGTATACCGAATTTTCCATGATGGCTGGGACAGCAAGAGAGCGCTGGGTGAAGCGAAATCTTACGGCATGAGCGTGTTTCAACGCGCGATGCAGCACTACGTAACGGACTACAAACGTGCTGGCAGCCTCGCGAGCGCAGACGCCACCGCTCCATCTCTTGATTCACGGCAGCTAGCAAACTAACTGTTGAGTCGCGGAATCAAAGTAACGCTCGTCACCGGATGAATCTCCATCCACTTCGCGTGGAAGGTATCCTGGACGTAGGTCCCGATGATCCGGACGTGCGAGCCGCCTGGCGGCAGCGTGAGCGTGTCC
>PNAJ01000023.1:0-467 GCA_003170295.1 Bryobacterales bacterium
TTCCAGCACGTGTAGACGCCGTCTCACATCCTTCATTGGGACATCTCGATTGCTCCCTCGCCGTGCTTCGCTGGATTCGCGGTCTGCTCCAAAGCAGTCAAGCGGACTTGGATGTCATCGATTTCGATCGCCTGCTTCGCGTGCTCCAGTATCCGATCGGCAGCACGCACACGGGCCGATGCCGGTGTGCTCGCGTCAACCATGACCTTCAACAACGTCGAGACTGCGGCGCTCGACCCTTGCTGCAGCCGTGCGTTGGATTGGGAAACCGCGGCACGGCGCGCTTCAAGATAGGCGGCGTCGAATTCCGGAATCTTCAGCCACCGGATCAACGTCCGCGTTCCGATACCTGCCGCGCGGGCAGCTTCTTCGATGTTCCGCTGCGTGAGCAACGCCGCGATGGCATCTTCCTTCTTGCGGCCGAATTTTGAGCCATGGCCGGTGTTCTTCGAATCCTCGCGTTCTTC
>PNAJ01000023.1:513-7721 GCA_003170295.1 Bryobacterales bacterium
CTTGGGATCGAGTTCCATTCCGTAGCAAACTCGCCCAGTGAGTTCCGCTGCGGCGAGCGTCGTCCCACTTCCCAGGAACGGGTCGTAAACAAGTTCGCCAGGCTTGGTGTGATTCAGTATCGGCTTCCGCATGAGTTCGATTGGTTTCTGTGTCGGGTGATCGAATTTTGCCTCATCTGATCCACCCATAATAAATTTCGGAGATGGATAGTCCCAGATCGTAGAGTTCTCGCCCGCCTTTCCGTACCAGGGAGCATTTTTCTTTCGAACATACCAACAGGGCTCGTGAGCAAACCAGTAATGAGTCCTCGTCAGGACTGGCCGCCCCTTGTCCCAGATGATCTGCTGATGATGGAGGAAGCCAATTCGCAGCAGGCCGTCAAGGACCTCACGGGTGAACTTCGACGCGTGCCAGACATAGCCAACTTCCAGGCTCGGAACCAGGGCAAAAGCCTCCGCCCAATCGGCGCGTGTGTCGCCGGAGATCGTCGTTTCTTGATGGCCTTTCGTCCTGCGTTTCAAATAGCTGGCCTCGGCGGGTCCGTGCTTGTTGAGCCCCGCTCTATCCCGCCACTCCGAATCCAGTTCAATTCCATAGGGAGGATCGCTAACCAGCAACAATGGTTTGCATTCGCCCAATAGCCGCGACACCGCTTCGGAGTCGGTCGCGTCGCCGCAAACTACGCGGTGCGAACCGCACGACCAAAGATCGCCGATAGCGCCTACCGGATTCATCGGCACCGGTGGCACGGCATCCTCCTCCGGCGCGTCGCTCAAGGTGAGTTCATCAATCTCCTTCGTGTCGAACCCCGTCAATGCGAGATCGTAGTTCGACGTCTGGAGGTCCATTAGCTCGACGGCCAATAGGTCTTCGTCCCAATCCGCCCATGTCGCCGACCGATTCACCATCAGCCGGAAGGCCTTGACTTGCGCGGGCGTCCATTCGTCGCACAAAATGACTGGGATCTCCGCGATGCCCAGCTTACGCGCCGCCTTGAGGCGCAGATGGCCGTCAATCACTTCGCCGTCACCGCGCACCAAACACGGAATCTTAAAACTGAATTCGCGCAGTGCGCCGCACATTTGATCGACGGCCGCATCATTCTTCCGCGGGTTGCGGGCATAAGGGACCAACTTGTCGATGGGCCAAATCTGGATGTCCATTGCCGTTTCACGCGGAGTCGGGGGACGCCGGTTAATCGGATTGCCACTCTTTGGGAGTGTCAGGGGTTGCTTCATGAGAGATTCTTTCTGCGCCACTGCGCTCCTTATCCGGAAACCCCGTTTTTTTGAACCGTTGTCGATGTCCCTTTTTTTCATCAGTCGCATTTCATATCCTTTCGATAGAATGATTTTGCCAGGGGCGTACGATCAAAGTTCTCGCGCGGGTTGAGGGCAGAGAAAAGCCCGCCGCCGATCGGCCAGACTTGATTTTCAGATTGGCGCATCATCAACTAATAGGACGCGCCAACCTGCTGCTACGAAACTATCTGGGATTTAATAGCGCCTACGAAATGCTACGAAATCCATCAGGGTTTCGTAGCGGGAGCTGCTGGCTCGTAGCGGCGGATGGTGTTTCGCACCCGATCGCGTAGCTTCTTCCGAAGCTTCCCATCTGATACGGCCTGGGTGAACTGATCCAGGTAGAAAGTCTTTGCGAGCTGATCTAAGACGCGCCAGTTTAGGGGCGGTTTACCCATGGCAAGCCACGCTCGATGGATCATCTCCGTGTCCTCGGGTCGACCGCGTTTCCAACGAAACGGAACGAGCACACCATCCGGCGGCGGTACGTCGAGCATGCCGAGGAAATAAGCCAGAACTCTTTTGTAGTCTTCGCTCTGTTTCTCCCTCGCAGCCTTTCGCAGCAGGCCAACAGGCCACCACTTGCGGACCTCCTCAGCAAGCTGGGACGTGGTGATCAGGCGGGGTGGTGTTGCATAATCGCCCTTCTCCATGCAAGCCAAGAATTCACCCACGTTCGTGACCGCAGCGAGACGTTTGTCCCGGGCATCGTTCTCCAGAATCTCGCTTGCATACTTGCCGAAGAACTTTTTCGGGGAAACCGCTGCCGGGTCTTTTCGGGGCATTTTTTCTTCAGCCGCCACCAACCGGAGAGCCACCCGGCCGGCGGGAAGGTCTGGATCTCGCCAGAGGAGCCAGAACAAGAATACAGGAATCGTTGTACAGAGACACGTCCATCAATGCTTTGAAGTCATGATAAATCTTTTTCCAGGGGTACATCGCTCGCTCGTTTAGCCGTCAAATAGGTAACAAATCCAGGGTTGGGGACACCGGTTCGAGGCTCGCCGCCGGGCCAAATCGCCTATAAACATCAACTTTCGATCCGTTCCGACGCCTATTCGCAGGGTATCCCGCCGCGAGAAGTAGCGAGATTGAATCGAGGAAGCCGTCAGAAAACGAGCCCACGAGAGCGATAGAAACTTGGTTTATGATTCAAACCCATCGCACTTCGCCCGCGCGGCAGGTGGCACAGCTTGACGCCGTCCGATCTGTCGGAAGTGATCGTAATGTGCTGATAACACAAGGACACAAATCGTTCTCGAGGGCCTTGATTCGCGCTGCAGCATGCCATCTGATGCCATCTGACGCCATCTGGCCGCCTCTCCGGAGAGGAACCTCGAACTCGCCGCTATCTGCGGAGCCAAATTAATCCACTACGAGTTCTCTCGCCCTTCTGGTTTACGGCGGGCAAGCCAACACCCCTCGAAATGGCCAATACTCGGGGAAAGCGCCTCTCTCCCGACGTGCCCACCCCCGGTCGCACTGGCCCAGAACGGCGCGTCGGCAAAACGCGCCGGCGATACCCCACGGCGAGATTCGGATCTCCCGGCTGCGGCGTTACCGAAGTGGACGACATCCCAAGCGGCCGCAGGATATGGTTCTCCACATATTGCGCATACGGCTCGCCCGAAACGGCGGCGACCACTTCCCCCGCGATCAGCTCATTTTCAAGAGGGAGGCAGGAACAACGATCGGGTCTTCAGGCACCAGCGTGTTCACCGAGACATGAGGCCAAGTGAGGCCGGCGAAATTCAGCATGACTGTCTGGGTGTATTGAATCTGCGTGAATTGAACCGTAATCTGCTGTTTATCCACGTCAAACGGCGATGAGAGGGAGAATTTCGCTACGCGCTGGCCAGGAACACTTGGCTTGGCTTTGAGAATGATGTGCTGACCCGCTATAAGATCCGGTACGTCAAGGACCTCTTCGACGGTTTCGATCCAGAAAATGGCCGTCATTAGCGTGGCCTGGGCGTTGGGGGCCGTGGCCGCGGGCTGGCCCAACAGGAACGCAATGTTATCGGTTCCGCCCCCGAACAGCGGCGGAGGTGGCGGCGGAGCCGTGGAAGTGACCAGGGTGATGGTTTTGATGATTTTTTGCTTACTGATGTGATTGCGCAGCAAACTGTTAGGATCGTCCAAAAGCGCTTGCGTAATGGTGCCGGCGGCAATAAAGCTGGTGAGATCTTGCGGAATTCTCGGCGTGTTTGGGTTGCTGGCGGTCTGGCTTGGGAACTTGATCTTATTGTTAGGTGGTGCTGTGTTGAAGGGCGTGATGTCAACAGGGTTTATGGTTGGCGGTCCTGCGACGACGGGGGCAATGATGCCTTGGGCCTCGATCGTGGTGCCGTGCGGTATGGAGGCCAAGCGGGCGACCGTTTCTTGCGTGATCGGGGGCACGGTTGTCGCCGGTACATGAATCCACATTCCAGGTTCGAAGTGAATACCAGCCTTTTCGCCGTGGACAGTAATATCGTCGATGGTCTGCAGATACGGCACCCCATTGAGGAAGATGTCGCCTTGTGGGGTGGTTCCCCGGTTGGGAACCGCGCCCAGGCTCTTGGAAAAAGCGAGCTCCTCAGAGGTGAGGTTCAGTTCCAAAATGTTGTCCCCGGGCGGAAGTGGATTCGGAAGCGGCGTTGGCGTGACCGAGTTGTTGGGCCGGAAGATGGTGTTGAAGCCATTCCCTACAAAATCTCCAGCAAATGCGGCCAGTGGGCCAAGTGGCGCGGGAGGCGGGGGTGTGTGGGCCACCTTATGGTCGGGGTGGACCTCCCTGAAAAAGAAATCACCGGGCAGCCTGATGGTTCCTCTGGAGCCTGTGTCGCTCATATGTAATCCTCCTTTAGGTGGAAATCCTTACTCGGAATTGCACAAACGATTCAGTATATATACCACAGATTCATCCCGAGCAACTGCTATTCGATCCAGATTGTCAATGAATATTTTATGACATTGAAGACCCGTAGCGCCTTCAAGTCCTCCGCCGTGCGGATCGACGACCGTGATGCCGGTTCCAGCGGCCAGGTCGGACGCCGCCATATTCAAAAGTAGAGTGCTGTTACCGGTGCCGGTGCCCCCGAATAACGCCATGTGTTTCCGCCGCGCCTCGGCCGGCACGCTGAAGTCTGGCTCACCGAAAAAATTGTCCCCGTCGGTTCCGATTGGAGCGGATTCGAGCATGGCGTGTGTCTCTGAATTGTAGGGTTGAGGGGAATCCGCGGCAATGTGAACAATGCGCGCGCTTTGCGGTTGTAACTGATTGAAATTAATGATATAGTCGCATACTTGCAAGCGAGGAACAGATTATTGTGGAAGATTCGGCACTGCTGAAAGAGTTTTTGGGGGAATACGAAAAATACTACAGGGAGGTCCTTGTTCCAACGCGCAGTGAGATCGAGGACACTTTCAACCCTTGGAAAACGGACCCAGACTATTGGGCGGCATACAGCAGCAAGAGCAAATTGCCGGTTCCCTCGCCAATCAATCGCGTGTGGGCCAATATTAAACGCCCTGAAAGCGTCGTAGACAAAATCTTCCGAAAGCCAGTGGACTTCCCGGATAGCTTGGCACCGCGTAGCTTATCGTAAATGAATGATTGTGTGCGGCTGCGCGTTGTTGTGTATTTCATGGCTCAGCTCGGATACCAGGCACAGATATTAAGGCAGAAATGGAACGTCTATTCAACGCCGAAGATCAAATGGCGAAAAGTGGTATGGCTGGCAGAGCGTCGCCCCCTGGGAACGTCGCATCAGATCGATCACCTCGGACTTCTTGCTGCCCTCGCGGGCCACATTGACCGGATCCTTCGCAGCAGCGGGCGCGGTGTGGCGTCGTTTGCTCTTCGGTGCGTCCTTCTTCCGCTTACCCTTTGCGGGTGCAACGTGGGCCGCCGGTTTCGCAGGGGTCAACTTTCTCACCCTCCCCTTGGAGGGCCGCACCTTTGGTTAACGCCCACTTGACGGGACCGCGCGAGTGGTTCCTCGTTCCACTTTTTGTTGTGAACGAAGTGGTCGAGCGCATAAAGGACGGGACAATTCCGGTGGGGCGGAGGATCTATTTCATACTGCGTCATAGGGGACGCACCTGGAGGTCGACTGAGAATTATTTCGCGATCTCGCCATTTGCTCGCGCTGATGGGAGCTTACTGCTAGCAAATTGCCGATGTCCGGCGAATGAGGGCCTCGGCGAATTGGCGCCCCAACTCGATGCCAGCCAACGGTTGCAAAATCATGTAGGCTGTGATCAGACGCGGCTGAAGCCGCCAGAATCCGGCGAGGACGCGCGTGTATAATCACCGCCAGCGGAAAGAGCGGGGTTCCTGTAGTTAAGTAAATCATCCATCCAATTATGTTTCCGCTTGCGTCGGTGCTTATATCTTGAAATGATCCCGTCACGTTCGTCGTTGTGTTCGTGATCGTCTGCACTCCGTCGGTAAACGAGTATGAGATCGGTGTGATGGTCGCGTTGCTTAGGTCGTCGGCGAGGGGGACACTCGTTGTGAACGATCCGTTGACACTATCACCACCGGTGTATAGGCCGGTGACAGTGGAAAAACCGTTGCCGGTGTAAGAATACATGGTGCTTGCCTTCATCATAGGCGCACCCAGCGCCATCATCAGGATGCCGATGATTGCGGACTTTTGGAGATTCAATTTGTCCTTTCATGGTTCGATTTCGTTTTCGTGCAATACATCGGCAGCGGCCTGCCGCTGGCGTACCAGTCAACCGGTTCCCATGCGGATGTTCCCGATGCAAGAACAATCGGCAGATTCCGTTGGAAAAACCATCCACCCGAGGACAAGCACCACTACTGCAATGGCGGCTACCAAGAATTCGGGAAGTCCAAAGCTCATACCCCCCATTTTACGCTCGATTACCCTGTTTTGTTCCCGGTTTTGTTCCCGCAGAAACCTAGTGCAAATCAACTAGAGCATCGTCCCCTTCAGCAGCCCGTCAAGAACCTCGCGCGTGAATTTCGACGCATGCCATACGTACGCCACTTCGAGACTCGGAACCAGCGCAAATGCCTCCGACCAATCGGCGCGCGTNNCACTCCGAATCCAGTTCAATTCCGTACGGAGGGTCCACCACCATCAAGAATGGTTTTTGATCGCCCAGCAGCCGCGACACCGCCTGCGGATCGGTCGCGTCCCCGCACAGCACCCGGTGGGAACCGCAAATCCATAGATCGCCGACGCAGCTGACCGGCTTGACTGGCACCGGAGGCAGAGCGTCCTCCTCAGGCGCGTCGTTCAAGATGAGATCATCGATCTCCTTGGTGTCGAACCCCGTCAGAGCCAGATTGAAGTCCGACGTCTTGAGGTCCAGCAACTCCAGCTTCAGGAGGTCGTCGTCCCAGTCCGCCCACGTTGCTGACCGGTTCACCATCAGCCGGAAGGCCTTGACCTGTGCTGGCGTCCACTCGTCGCAGAGGATGACCGGGATTTCCTTAATGCCAATGATGGCCTCAATCTTTTTCATCAGGGTTCACCCACGACCAAAATGTGCGGAATAAGTTTCTCGCGCTGTCCAAAAGCTTGTTTGGCGCAAAATTGATGTGCAGTCACTCCGTCCACCACCGCGGCCAGCTTTCGGCCTATCTGCGCCCCATGGGAGCGAAGGTGCCCGGCATCTACGGCCCGAGCGGCGACACGGACATCCCGGAATCCGCCCAGACAGCCGCCCATTAAGCAAGGCAAAGAGTCAGGTTCAGAGGGCGGTGTGGGAGAGGCGCCCCCCGCCCAACCTTGTTCACCGGATAGCGGCGACGCTTCTGCTGCGGCAGTTTTGGCGGACGTACGCCGATTCCTCAGCCGATCGAGGTGGCGAAAACAGATCGAGAAATGTCGGCCAGCCGAAAATAACAGGGATATTCTTCTACCGTTAATGAGAAGGATTCTATC
>PNAJ01000158.1 GCA_003170295.1 Bryobacterales bacterium
CCCGCCGTACTGAATCCAAGAAACGCCTGGGCGGATAAATCCGCATACGATGAGCAAGCTGCGGCGCTGTGTGATCGCTTCAGTAAGAATTTTGAGGACTTCGATGCTGCGGCGGATGTGAAGGCTGCGGGACCTGCGGCAGTCGGCAGATAGCGGGTCCGTTTGCGGCTGGCTTCAATCTGAAGAATTTTGTCCAGAGCCGAGGCGTTTTCGGTTAGGATGACCCGCCCTTCGGAAACTCGCTTTTTACTATGTGGGAAGAATCGGGATTAAATTCGATCCGTTCCACGGTACGAATCACTGGCGCAGCCAAGAACACAATCGAAAAGCTATTGGGAGAGTTAAGGTTGCGCGTGCGCGGCCCCACAACCGTACGGTGCGAAATCTGAAAGTGCGCCGCTTGCGGTGCGACGAAATCCGGGAATTTGTCGGCGCCAGGGCGAAGAATGTTAGCGTGGAAAAGAAAGCTGCGGGGTGGGGTGATGTTTGGACGTGGACTGGAATCGACGCGGATACAAAACTGATGGTTGCTTACTTAGTCGGCAGACGTGGCGCACACATGGAAGATTGCGCGTCTCGGATTCGCAACCGCAAACAGATCACCACTGACGGCCACAAGGCTTATCTTGAAGCCGTGGAGAATGCTTTCGGCGCTGACACCGACTACGCACAGCTACAGAAGATTTAGGGAGCACCGGCAGAGAACGACACGCGCTATGCCCCGGCAACATGCATAGGCTGTGATATGAAAGTTGTGAGCGGCGATCCCGACCCCAAAGCATGTGAGCACGTCTTATGCTGAACGCTCGAATCTCACGCTCCGCATGGGGATGCGGCGATTCACGCGGCTCACTAATGCGTTCTCAAGAAAGGCGAGAATCACCGTAAAGGTGGGCCTGCCTTCACATCGTTTCGCTTCGGAGAGGTGCAAATTTGTGGGGTCTCTTCGATCCTGGCTACATTCTCTCGCTTTGGGTAGAGCTTGCAGAGGAGGTCTTCTTTGCGAAAGGCGGAATGATTCCCCAGCAGCGGTTCCTGCACCAATCCCTGCTCACTCCTTTTAAATTCACGCCGCAGCTTACAATTGAACATTCATGGATCAAGCGCGCATCTCCGGACTGCTTCGGCCATTTCTGGACGACGCGTCGGCTCCGGCCTCGGTATTATCGGAATCTCAACTTTCTAGTATTTCTGCTTATCTCGACATCCTTCTTCGATGGAATGCTCGCATAAACCTGACTGCTATACGCGATTCGGAAGAGATATTGACCCGGCACTTCGGAGAATCGCTCTTTGCCGCGCGGCATATTTTTCCCGAAGCCGAGAGCAATGCCCGCGTGATTGACGTCGGCTCGGGCGCGGGATTTCCGGGCCTGCCAATTAAATTGTGGGCAAAAGATATCCATCTCACGCTGATCGAATCGAACAACAAGAAAGCCACTTTTCTGCGCGAGGTCATTCGTTCGCTGAAACTAGAGGACGCCGAGGTCTTTGCTGGACGGGCCGAAGAGTTCTCCGCGTCCGCAGACGTCGTTACCTTGCGGGCTGTCGAACGCTTCGAGAGTGTGCTTCCGACTGCGATAAGTCTTGTGGTACCTGGCGGTAGAATTGTCCTTCTTTCGAGCGTATCTCAAAATGAGATTACCGCGATGGCGACTGGAATTGGCTGGCGCAAGGGTATTCCCATTCCCAAATCCGAGCGTCGTATTCTGAATATTGGAAGGCGAATCTGAAACGCCAATGATTCAAAAAGTTAACATGTGGGAAAATAACGTAGGAATAGCTCCATACTGACCCACGGAATGCGGGCGTTTATTGACGAAAGTGGAGCAGCGCTGTCATTGCAGGAAATGTTCCACGTGGAACATTCTAATGTCTAGATCCTGCGATCTGAAATGTTCCACGTGGAACACTTCATTTTCTGCGATGTTGCCGGTTAAACTTACCTGTCCTAATTATTGGTTTGCACCGAAAAGCGGCATTGCCAACGATGCCCCGATTCGCATATCTTCGTTCTAACTCTGGGTTCTCCCAAAAAAGCATGGGACGCGTTATCGCTGTCGCCAATCAGAAGGGCGGGGTTGGTAAAACCACCACCGCGATCAACCTCGCTTCGTCGCTCGCCGCCGCAGATGTGAAAACCCTACTCATTGATTGTGATCCGCAGGCGAACGCTACGAGCGGATTGGGATTTGCAAAAGATCCCGACAGGCTCAGCACTTATCACTTACTCATGGCCGAGGCTACGGCTGAGCAGGCCGTCCTGCGAACCGAACTCAAGCAATTATTTATTCTTCCAGGACACAAAAACCTTATCGGCGCGAATCTTGAACTCGTAGAAGCGGAAGACCGCGAGTTTCGCCTAAGAAATGCCATCCAACCTTTGCGTGAACAGTTTGAGTTCATCGTTCTGGACTGCCCTCCGGCGCTCGATCTTTTGACTTTAAACGCGCTGGCTGCCGCGGATTCCGTGCTCATACCGATGCAGGCGGAATACTTCGCGCTCGAAGGGGTTTCGGAATTGCTAGATACGGTCGAGCGTATTCGGGCGAGCCTCAATCCAACCTTGGCGATCGAGGGGGTGGTTTTAACGATGTTCGACGATCGGACGAACCTCGCTCAACAGGTCACGGAGGAACTCAAGAAATATTTTGGCGAGAAACTCTGCAAGACGACGATACCGCGAAACGTCCGTCTTGCAGAAGCGCCAAGTCACGGCAAGCCGGTACTTCTCTACGATGTGAAATCGCGCGGGGCTGAAAGCTACATCGAGCTGGCGACCGAAATCCTCGGACACTACGTGCCGGCACAAGCGCCAGAACAAGACGACGAGAAGCAAGTCGTAAACGCACCACGCTGGAAGCGCTGGAGAGAACGAAATAAATTGATCACGATAAACATTTCAGAGCGGTGAAGCGGAGGGGCGATCTTTAGAGCCTGGGCTTTGCACGATTCGGCAGGTGAGGGCACCTGTCGCTACGTGAATCAGCTGGAGGTGAAATGACAATTGCGGAAAAGATTATGTTAAACGGAGCCGCGGAGGAGAAGTCTTCCGAGGTGGCGGCAATAGAAAAAGGGCAGGACAAACGAAAAGCTTTAGGGCGCGGTTTGGATTCGTTGCTACCCGGAAGGCCCCGTGTAGTCTCCCCAGCCGCCCCCGCGATGATATCGGGCAATAAGGAGGCAGCATCCGGGCACGACGCTGTTCTGGCGGCGCGCGTCGGTTCCGGCGGCGACGTAGAGCAGATTGCGCTCGATAAAATTGACGCTAACCCTTATCAGACACGCAAGCAATTCGACGAGGTCGCTCTACAAGAATTGGCGCAATCAATTAGCGTGAACGGATTGCTTCAGCCGATTGTTGTTCGTCCGGGAATCAATGGACGATACGTTCTGGTACTTGGCGAGCGAAGATGCCGCGCCTCGAAACTGGCTGGCAAGACTGCCATTCCCGCCATTGTGCGTGCCGTCTCCGATCAACACGCTGCAGAAATGACTATCGTTGAAAATCTGCTGCGGCAAGACCTTAACTGCCTGGAGCAGGCGAACGCTTTTTCTCGCCTGAGTCGTGATTTTGGACTTACACAGGATCAAATTGGGCAAAGGACTGGAGTCTCTCGCGAATCGGTCGCGAATTACTTGCGGATACTGCGGCTACCGGAAAGTGTGCGGGAGCATCTTGCCGAGGGCAGATTAGGATTCAGCGAAGCCCGCGTCCTACTCCAACTCTCAGATCCCAGGCAGCTCGAGATCATCGCCAACAACGCGGCCAAAGCGCAATATTCAGTCACTATCCTTCAGAGACTTGTGACTGACGCGATTCTGGCAAATGAGGGCAAGCGTCCGGAGCAAGCGCCTCTTCGTCCGATTGACGCTAACGTCCGCGCAGCCCAGGCGGAATTGGAGAAAATATTGGGGGTCCGGGTGAAGATTACGGACAGGAATGGTCACGGCAAGATCGTGATTGAATATTCGAATCTCGATGACTTTGATCGGGTGCTGGAAACTCTGAAGGGATCAGATTAGCGAGCGGCATCCGTCGCCGATTATCCCGGCAAAATGAGTCGGTCCTTCGTTGAGTCTTCCGCTTCGCTAACGACTCCGCCGTCTCAAGACACGCGCTGGGTAAACTGGTTTGATAAGAATCAAGCCAGTTACGGTGGCACGGATCGTGACAGTTCCGACGTGAAAGGGTTTAACGCCAGCCGTCAAATCCGGCTTTCGAATCCATAAGTGGGAAATAGATGGTGATCAAGCACAAAGTGCTGGAATCCGTTGCGGCACAGTTAATGAACGGGGACGCCGTCACGTTGGAAGATAAAAAACTTCGAATCAAGCGAGTGAGCAGCGGGCGCTTGCGTACTGTGCAGTTTGAGCTGAATGGCCGGAGGTTCGAAGCGATCGAACAGAACCGGAACAAGCCCAGCCGATGGGGACAACTCGCCCGCGAGAAACACTAGGCAGTGCAGTTCCGCGATGTGGAGACGAACAAATACGTCGCGGTTTCCGTGGACGGCGAGATTACGGAATACGGATGAAACTAGGGGCGGGGAAGCGGGCGCGGGCGCGCGCCACACGGCACGCGCTGCAAGTTCTGAGTCGCTAGTGTTTGCTATTGTTCTTTGATGTCGGCAAAGGCGCCTATTTTTCCGATGTACATGCGCAGGCTGCAAACCTTGGGAGCCATGTGCGCGAAGGATACTTGAAGTTCCTTTACCGGCTGGTCAATTTCTCCCGTATCCATTGGAACATGAGTAATATCCTGGCTCGCATCGTATTTGCTCCCCGGAGTGACGTTCTTGTTCACGATGAGCGTCCATTGCTTCTTGTCGGGAATGGTGTAAACCGAGTAGGCCCCACCCTCAATTGATGATCCCCCGACAGTAAGAGCGGCCGACGCGAAGAGAATCATCGCAGCGCCGCCGGGCTCCCACAATTTGCCGTTACGAGGTTCCTGACCTTTGCCAGGATTGTACTGAAGGGTTAATTGTCTCCCATCGTCAAACGTGCAAACGGCGGTAGCAGTTTGAGAGTTCTGTTGCGCGACGACCGGAGAAGTCCATACAAGTAGACCGAGGAGGCACGAAGTCAGCAGGCGCATTGGCTTAACCTTATGAATAATTCGGAATTGTATCTCAGCCGCCGACGGCTGGGGTTGCATTTTTGCGGAGCCGCGGCTCGAGCGGTGAAGATCTACAGTTGGAACCGGAAACCATGCCGCGCGGAATAAAAGTTAGATTCAGCTCTCAGCGAAATGAGTTCCAAGTTCTCAGTAGGGTCGTACCAAATATTTTAAAAAATGTGTGGCAACTTAAGAGGCACGAATCAGAGGAGTCACCGTGGGACCGGCGGCCGTATTTTCTCCGACTACGTGGGCAATTTGCTTCCGAGATGCCACGTGCCCAAGAGAAGATGTGGAAATTCTGCCGTTCGCAATGCGATCAGTGCGAATCATATGATTCAAGAAGCAAGAAAGTAAACGTGGAATAGAAAGCAGGAAAATCCGTTTCATGGCGTGTTCTAGAAACCCAAACCGCACGCTAGTGGGATGGGATTTCAGCCCGCTCGGCTGCGAGCGCGAGCCTTCCACGATTTGACGCGGTCACTTGTTCGTAAATGCTGAAAATTTGCTGGGCCGACGCGGTCCAGGAGAATTTTCTGACTTGTTCGTAACCACGCTGTTTGAGCCTCTCGCGCAAAGAGCTATCGAGCAACACACGGAGCAGGGCGCGCATGATTTCAAATACGTTCTCGGCGTTAACGAGCACTGCGGCATTTCCTACAACTTCGGGCACGGACGACGTATTGGAAGTGACGACGGGGGTGCCATGCGCCATAGCTTCAAGGGGCGGCAGTCCGAATCCTTCGTAGAGCGAGGGAAAAACAAAAACCTTCGCAAGGTCGTAAAAAATGCGAAGCACGTCAATGGGAACGAATCCCATGAAGCGAACGTCGTTTTGAACACCGCCGCGCACTACCGTCCGCCGCAAGTCTAGGTGCTTCGAGAGTTCGTCACCAATAATGATGAGCTTTAGATCGGGGAACTTTCCTTGCTTCTCCAGCTCCGCCTTCAGGGCCGAAAAAGCTTCGATGATGCGTACCAGGTTCTTGTGAGGACTGATCCGGCCTGCGTAGAGCAGAAATGGATATGTGATCTGATAGCGCTCGGCCAACAACTGACGGTCGGCGTCGGTGGCATGACCGTGCAGAAAACGCGGATCAATGGCGTTGTAAACAACTTCAATGCGACTTGAGGGAATGTTGAAAAGCTTTTCAATTTCGCTCTTAGTGAACTTTGAGACGGCGAGAATCCGGGCGGCGCCTTTGAGTACGCGCCGGGTCAACTGGAAGTGGAGAGAGCGACGCAATCCCGAACCGTCGTGGGCCCGGTACATGTGCTCCAGCACATCGTGAACGGTGATTATGTAAGGGCAGGGGAGGCTGCGAGGCATCCAGAATAAGTGCGGGATGTGCACAAGATCGCAGTTGATTTGCCGCAGGATAGTGCGGCATTCGAAATAGCCTTTAGTGGTGGCTTCTCCATTTAATAAAGGGATACTCTGGAAGTTTGCCGGGAGGGGTCCGATTTCCGCGACTTTTTTCGGTGCGCCGATGAGAACGTAATCCGTTTGGTGATCCAGTTGACCCAATGCGCGCACGATATTTCGGGTGTAGGTGCCGACACCGAACTCGTTCATGCGCCGGATATCAATGGCGATCTTCACGGAAGGAATTTAAACACAGATGGACGGTGTCGGCTACGGCAAGTGAACTAGGCGAGCTTTGCTCGAGAGCGAAGCTCGCCTGGACCGCCGGGGGCGGCTGAGCCTACGTGGTTCTTGCCAGATGCAAGCGCGACGCGTACAGCGGAAATGCCTCTGCCAGATTTAACACTTGCTTGCGAATTCTCGCGAGAACGGCGGCATCGGTTCGATTGTGGAGCGCGTCGGAAATCCAGCGGCCGACTTGACGCATTTCGTCTTCTTTCATTCCGCGCGTGGTGAGGGCGGGAGTTCCGATGCGAATTCCGCTGGGCTTCATTGGTGGATTTACATCGAACGGAATGGCGTTCTTGTTTACCGTGATGCCCGCGTCGCCAAGAGCTTTTTCGGCTTCGTTGCCGAGAATGCCTTTGGAGAAAACGTCCACCAGCATCAGATGAGTATCAGTGCCGCCGGAAATGATTCGGAAGCCTTCGGCAGCGAGCGTTTCGGCGAGGACCTTTGCGTTGGCTACGATTTGGCGGGCGTAGTCGCCGAAGCTTGGCTGCATGGCTTCAAGGAAACAAACCGCTTTCGCGGCGATGATGTGCATCAACGGACCGCCTTGCATTCCGGGAAATACAACTTTATCTATTGCGGCGGCGAATTCCTGTTTGGAGAGAATCATTCCCGCGCGTGGTCCGCGAAGAGTTTTGTGCGTGGTGGAAGTCACGATGTGAGCATGAGGAACAGGCGAGGGATGTACGCCGCCAGCGACAAGACCAGCGAAATGGGCCATATCTACCAGGTAGAGCGCGCCGACTTTATCGGCAATCTGCCGCATGCGCTCAAAATCAATGATGCGCGGATACGCACTGCCGCCACCGATGATCAGCTTGGGATGCTCTTTCTCGGCGATCTTTTCGAGGTCGTCATAGTCAATAGTTTCATTTTCCTTGGTGACGCCATAAGGAACGATTCGATAAGTCTTGCCAGAGAAATTCAGATGATGGCCGTGGGTGAGATGCCCGCCGTGCGCCAGATTCAAGCCGAGAATCGTGTCGCCGGGCTGAAGCACGGCGGCATAGGCTTCCATGTTGGCCTGCGATCCGGCGTGGGGCTGCACGTTGGCGTGCTCGGCGCCGAATAGTTTCTTCGCGCGGTCGCGGGCGAGATTTTCGACAACGTCGGCGAATTCGCATCCGCCGTAGTAGCGCTTGCCGGGATATCCTTCGGCGTATTTATTGGTGAAGACTGAGCCAGCGGCTTCGAGCACGGCTTCGCTTACAAAATTCTCGGACGCAATTAGTTCCAGACCCTCGTGCTGGCGGCGAGTCTCGTCGTCAATCGCAGCGGCGATTTGGGAATCGGCTTCGGAGAGAGTGCGGGACATTGGGGGATTTTTCATTGGATCCTCAAGGGTGGTCTCGGCGCAACTATTCTAACTGAGAGCACGCCATCCATGGATGGAGGATTCCTTGCCGGGAATAGTTTCGATTCATGGGAACTTGAGATCGAAATGGCCCCCATGGGCGCTTCCACGCCGGAGCAGCGCGAATTCCCCTCGACTGCGTCGGAGACGGAGAGACAGTTACAATTTCATCTAAGCCGCGACCGGCTGCGCACAGTGCGCGCACCGCCTCGCGTTGATCGGAATCTCGCTCTGACACTCCGGACACTTCTTAGTCGTAGGATCCGCGGGCGCGGGAGCCCTCCTCATGCGTGCGACCAGTGCATTGACGGGAGTAATCACAAAAAAATAAACCGCGGCCGAGACCAGCAAGAACGCAATCAGCACATTGATAAAATCACCCAACGCGAAGACGCTTCCGTTCACGGTGAAAGCGATAGCGGAAAAATCCGGCTTGCCGACGATCGCGGCAATCAGCGGCGTCAGCAAATCTTTAGTAAGAGCCCCCACTACGGAAGCGAAGGCCGCACCAATAACGACGCCGACAGCCATATCAACAACGTTACCGCGAAGAATGAACTGCTTGAATCCGCTTACCATTGGAAGGCTCCTTTCAGAGCGCCGAGACGGAAAGCTTACATTGAAAGTAGCGGGACGGCACTCAGATTCTCATCGGCATGACGATATAACGGTATTTGTAATCTTCATTCTCCGCGGGGCGGAGTTGGCCTGCGGATTGGGCATCTTTTAGTTCCAGTTTTACGTCTCCGCTGCCGACGGCTTTGAGGAAGTCCAAAATGTATTGGGCGTTGAATCCGATGGTGAGAACTTCGCCATTGTAGTCGGCTTCCATGGTGTCTTCCGATTCTCCGGTTTCGGTTGAAGACGCTGAAAGTTTAAGCTCGCCTTTTTCCAGTTTGATTCGCACTGCGCGAGAACGCTCATCGGCAAATTGAGCGACGCGGGAAATTGCCGCACTCAACTCTCCACCATGCAAATTGATGCTCTTGTTGTTGTCTTTGGGAAGGACGGCTTCGTAATTGGGAAATTGTCCAGTAAGTTGCCGCGAGGTTAGGAGACGCGGTCCGATGCGGAAGAATAAAGTTGACTCATCTTTCGCAAACTCGATTTCCTCGGCGTCGGTGGAGTCGAGCAGGGACTTCAATTCGTCCATGGCCTTTTTCGGAACGAGCGTCTTCAGTTCCCCGGAAACTCCTTCGAATTTTTCGCCGCCGCGTTCGATATGCGCCAATCTGTGGCCGTCCGTTGCCACCATCACGATGGATTCGGGCTTCAACACCATTAGGGCTCCGTTCAGGGTGTAGCGCGATTCTTCGCTGGCGATAGCGAATCCTGTTTTCGCAATGAGTGAGCGCAACACTTGGGCAGGAATCTTGATCACGCCTGCTGTGGGGAAAGCTGGCAGGCTGGGAAAATTCGATCTCGCCATGCCGACCATTTTTGTATTCGACCGGCCACAGCGAATACTGACCCAATGATTTTCCAGCAACTTGATCGTGATATCGGCGTCGGGGAGAAGTTTCACGTAGTCGTAGAGTTTGCGAGCCGGGATGGTGCACGATCCCTCTTTTTTCACTTTTGCCGTGCACGACGTTCGCAGGCTTAAATCCAAATCCGTTGCGGTAAGGGAAAGCTTGTCGCCGCCCGCTTCAAATAAATAATTAGAAAGAATAGGAATTGTGGTCTTGCGTTCGACGACTCCCTGGGTTGCCGTCAGTTCGCGTAAAAGTTCAAATTTACTGACGGTAATCTCCATTGTGGCGGTTCCGGTTGCTGAGGCAATCGCTTCTACCGGCATACTCAAGTCTCCCGTGTGACGGTGCTACTTTGAATACTTCTCTTATATCAAAATAAAAACAAATATAACCAGCAGTAACAGTAGGCGGGCAGGAAAAGTGAAAATCTCGTCCAGTTGCCAACCTTGCAGCGACTTACATTGCCGAACCTCGTGTCCAAAATCAGGCCCGTGTTGAATGGACATCCGAGTAAGCCCGGTCCCATTCAGGCAGTTTGTCCTACCATTGCACAACTTCCACAGGAAGATCACAGCGGCAGCCAAGGAAGACTGGGACTATTGGTGGAAATCCGCATGGCCCCCGCGTTTTATCCACCTAATTGCTCAGTCATTTTATTGAGCAGCCTGTTTAAATCTTTGTCGGTCTTGCGAACAGTGTCAATTTTCTCAACCGAATGCAAAACGGTCGTATGGTGCTTACCACCAAACTGCCGGCCAATCTCTGGCAGCGATGCCTCGGTCATGTGCTTGGCGAGATACATTGCAATTTGCCGCGGGTAAACGATCGAACGCGAGTTGTTCTTGGCTTTGATCTCGACCAGTCGCAATCCGAACTGTTCCGCGACCGCCTTTTGAATAGACTCAATCGTGACCTTTCTGGCCTGCGAATCAATGAAATTCTTAAGGACCTGCTGGGTGTAAGCCAGTGTGATCTCGGCTCCGATCAGCGAAGAATGAGCTACCAGCCGAATCAGCGCGCCTTCCAACTCCCGAACATTGGAACGAATATTCGACGCGATGTAGAGGGCAACATCGGTCGGCAAGGTAACTTTTTCTTGCTCAGATTTTTTCTGAAGAATCGCGACTTTGGTTTCAAGGTCGGGAGGCTGAATGTCCGCGATCAGTCCCCACTCGAAACGGCTTCGGAGGCGGTCTTCGACTTCGGCGAGCTCTTTTGGCGGACGATCACTGGCGATCACGATCTGCTTCATGGATTCGTGCAGCGCGTTGAAAGTGTGGAAGAACTCTTCCTGCGTGCGTTCCTTGCCGGCGAGGATTTGAATATCGTCGACCAGAAGCACGTCGGCGGAACGGTAATGGCGATGGAAGGCGGGCATGCGGTCCGAGCGGATGCAGTTCACCATCTCGTTCATGAAGCGCTCGCTCGAGGTATAGACGATGCGCATGCTGGGATAGCGATCGAGAAGGTCGCGGCCGATGGCATGCATCAGGTGAGTTTTTCCCATGCCCACGCCGCCGTAAATGAACAGTGGATTGTAGCTGCGCGAAGGGCTGTTGGCGACGGCGCGCGCCGCGGCATTGGCGAATTGATTCGAAGATCCGACGACGTAACTATCAAAGCGGAACTTGGGATTGAGCTGTCCGCTGGCGGAGGCGAAGATGGGCTCGGCTGCGTTGTTGGTGTTGTCGGCGGCGGTGTTCATCGAAGCCGCCGTGCTGGCTATGCTGGGAAGATAGACGATGCGATCGATTGCGAGGTTCAGCTCGTGAATGGCGTGGCGAATTTCTTCGGTGTACTCCTGCTCCATCCACTCCTTGGTGACCTGGTCGGGCACCTTGACGAGGAGTGCGCGGTCTTCGACAGCTTCGAAGACAGCCCTCATCACCCAGTTCTGAAAATCCTGGGGACTGACCCTGGAGGCGAGCCTCGCCTTGATCCGATCCCAAGGATTCGATGGCATTGCAGCGCCGGCCGCAGCCGATCCAGTATTTGCGTTCCCGCTCACATATCCCCCGTAGACCATCGCATTGCCGTCCTTCAAGCACAAAATTCCCACATGTTTTCCACACGCTGTGGAAAAGATAGTACGTTCGCTATCGATTCTGGATGGAATCGTTGTTCGTTATTCGCGCGCGGAGGCCCTCAAAACACCGGTCGCAACTCGTGCGCGGATCTCAGCATACCACAAAAAAAGTCCATGAGTAGGGCCTTTTCTCATTTTTCATATCCTTTATTTTCCTAAAGTTACATATATAATTAGCATACTACAATTGTAGTAAAACATTTCAATGACGCTTCGTTTAGAGAGGGATAATGGGCCCTCAGGTTGCGGGGGTAAGGGTGGGATTGCAAGAATTGACAATCGCTCGCTGGGGCGCGACAATATCAATACTGCGCTGGCATTGTCAGCGGGAGTAACTCAGTTGGTAGAGTGCNNATGTCGCCGGTTCGAATCCGGTCTCCCGCTCCAAAACTCCTTTTAGAAACCACCGCTCCCTGTGGGCACGGCTCGTCTAGTCGGCGATTCGCCGAGCAATTTTCCGAACAAGCGAGTCCCACGAACGGACAGCAAAGCGCTGTTTTTTGGCGGCGGCATTCTCCTAACCCTATTTATTTGAGTATGATTAGATGGCACCGCGATTGGCAGGCGGCGTGCCGGATTTAATCGGGCAGGATTCTTATGGATATAAAACGAGAAGGCGTCGCGAAGAAGAAAAGGATACGGATGGCGATCTATCTGACCCTGATCGCCGCCGCGCTGGGATTGGGGAGTTGGCGATTATCGTTGTTAAAGCCGGCGGCGCCGACGGTGGAGCGGGCGACGGTGTGGATCGACGGCGTGAAGCGCGGTCCGATGCTGAGGGAAGTGCGCGGACTGGGCGCGTTGCAACCGGAGGACATCATCTGGATTCCGGCCGCGTTCGACGGCCAAGTGGCGAAGATCGTGGCGCATTCGGGCGACGACGTGAAGGCGGGCTCGGTGATGCTGGTTCTGAGTAATCCGGATATGCAGCTTGCCGCCAACGATTTCGAATGGCAGGTGAAGCAAGCAGAGGCGACGCTGGCCGATCTGAAGGTGCAATTGCTGAGCAAGACGTTCGATCAGCAATCGGTTGTGTCGAGCTCGCAGAGCGATTTGCAACAGGCGGCGCTTCAGAAAGAGAAAGAAGAGCAGTTGGGCAAGATGCAACTGGAGAGCGAGCTGAGCGTGAAGCTGGCGGTGGCGAAATGGGAGCAGTCGGCGAATAAGTACAAGATGGAGAAACAGAAGCTCGACATTCAGCAGGAGTCGGTGGATGCGCAACTGGGGTCGGCGAGGGTGCAGGTGGACAAGCTTCGCGCCGCGTATACGCTAAAAAAGCAGCAGGTGGCGGATCTGACGATCAAGGCGGGCATCAACGGTCGCATGCAGGAAATGACGCTGCAAGTGGGGCAGCGCGTGAAGCCGGGGGATGTGCTCGCGAAGATCGCGCAGCCGTGGAAGCTGAAGGCGGAGCTAAAAATCGCGGAGACGCAGGCGAAGGATATTTTGCTGGGGCAGAAGGCAGAGATCGATACGCGCAACGGAATTATTCCGGGGCACGTCAGCCGGATCGACGCATCTATTGTGAACGGAACGCGCACGGTTGACGTAAGACTAGATGGTCCGCTGCCGGCGGGCGCGGTGCCGGATCTGAGCGTCGATGGTGTAGTCGAGATCGAGCGTCTGGCGGACGTAGTGTTCGTGGGACGTCCGGTGTTCGGGCAGCCGAACAGCCAGGTGAGTTTATTCAAGTTAGAGGATGACGGCAAGGGCGCAACTCGGGTCACGGTAAAACTGGGGCGCAGTTCCGTGAACACGATTGAAATAGTGGATGGATTGAAGGTGGGCGATCAGGTGATTTTGTCCGACATGTCGGCGAATGACGTGAACCCGCGCATCAGGTTGAATTAAGGCGTTAAATTAGGGGAAAACAACGATGGCTGAATCGATGATTTATCTGGATGGCGTGACGAAGGTGTTCGTCACCGACGATGTGGAGACACATGCGCTGGCGGGCATTCACCTGGATATTAAGAAGGGCGAATACCTCTCGATCGCGGGGCCGTCAGGGTGCGGGAAGTCGACGCTGCTGGCGATTTTGGGGCTGCTCGATTCGCCGTCGGATGGGACTTATGTTTTGAACGGAAAACCGGTGCAGGGGCTGAAGCTGAGTGAGCGCGCTCGCATCCGGAATCGCGAGATTGGATTTATTTTCCAAGCTTTTAATCTCATCGGCGACCTTACTGTGTATGAAAACGTCGAGCTGCCGCTCACCTATCGAGGCATGCCTGGAGCGGAGCGCAAGAAGCGAGTGCATGAAGCGCTGGAGCGTGTCGGGATGTCGCATCGGGTGAAGCATTATCCGTCGCAACTGTCTGGCGGTCAGCAGCAGCGCGTCGCGGTGGCGAGAGCTTTAGGCGGCGACCCGTCGATTCTTCTGGCCGACGAGCCGACTGGCAACCTCGATTCGGCGAACGGCGAAGCGGTGATGGATCTGTTGCGCGAGCTGCATCGCGGCGGCGCGACGATCTGTATGGTGACGCACGATCCTCGATACGCGCGGTACGCGGACCGCAATATTCACCTGTTCGACGGGCGAGTGGTCGAGGAGAGCACCGAAACCGTTTAAGTCCAAATACCGCTAGAGTGGAGCGGCTCATGTCAACATGGCAAGATCTTCGGTTGGCGTTTCGCCTGCTGGCGAAGAGTCCAGGAGCGACGACGTTATCCGTATTGTCGATGGCCTTGGGGATTGGCTTGACCGCGGGCATCTTCAGCGTGGTGGACGCTGCGCTGCTGCGGCCGATCGCCGTGGATCGGCCGGCGGATCTGTTCGCGGTAACGTCCCTCGCAGACGACGGGCAATTGTTCGACTCCTACGGATGGCCGGATTACCAGGACATGGCCCGGGCGGGCGATGACTTGGCGACCCTGGTGGCATTCCAGCAGCGCGGTACCATGCTGGGCGTCGCCGAAGAGAACATGTTCGTTCGCACAAGCCCGGTGACACCAAATTACTTTGCGGTGCTGGGCGTGCACGCTGAACTCGGCGCGACTTCGATGGAGGCAGCCGAGGGGAGGCCCCAAGCCGTGTTGGGCCACAAACTGTGGGAGAAACGTTTCGGCGGCGATCCTCAAATCGTCGGCCAGACCATTCTGCTGAACCAGAAGGCTTTCCAAGTGGCGGGTGTGATGCCGCGGGAGTTTGTGGGGCTGGCGCGCGGTGAGGTTACCGACGTCTGGCTCAGTACGGACGCCTGGTTTACGGTGTTGGGCGCCAGAGGCGATCAACAATCTCGGACTGGGCAATTCTACCTGGCGACACGCCTCAAACCGGGGGTGACCGCACAGCATGCCGCGGCTGTGCTGGACGGGGCTATTCGCGGCGAAGGAAAGCATAAGCGCGCGCCGGCCGGCGCCACGGGTACATTTCTGGAATCGAAGTACGCTCTCAACTGGACGGCCAACCTGATGTTCGGCGGCGGCCTGCTTCTGATCCTGGGAGCCATTCTGTTTGTGGCCAGCGCGAATGTGGCGCAGATGCGGCTGGCTCAGGCCGAAACGCGCCGCAAGGAACTCGCCATGCGGATGGCGCTGGGCGCGAGCGGGTGGAGGGTGGTGCGTCAACTGCTGGTCGAGACTGCGGTGCTGAGCATCGCGGGTTTCGGGCTGGGCATCGTGGTGGCGGACATCTTTATGAACAAGGTCGCTCAGTTTATCGCGGCCAGTAATGTTTCCTTGGATTTCGGGATCTCCTTGAACAAGCGCGTGCTGGCATACGCGGTGGGGGCGATGCTGCTCTCGGTGTTGCTGGCCGGCCTGGCTCCAGCTCGGCAGGCGCTGAGGCTGCATGTTTCGGAAGTTCTGAAGTCGGACCAGGGGGTCGCCGGAACGGGCGGGGGATGGCAGCGGAGAGTGTTGATTGTCGGACAAGTTGCAGTGAGCGTGGCCCTGATCGGCAGCGCTGTGTTGTTCGTGACGAGCCTCCGCAACGCCGCGGCGGTGAGGCCGGGCCTGGACCCACGCAAGAACCTGCTAACCCTGGCGGTCAATCCGGGGCGGAAAGGGACTGCCTCGACGTGGTGTGTGCCGGCTTGCGAGCGGCTGGCAGCTCTGCCGGGAGTGCGCGGAGCGACCTACGCCAGAAGGCTGCCGCTCTCCGGCTCGGGCGGAGGGTGGTCGATCCGCGTGGAAGTCCCCGGGGAGGCGCCACTCGATGTGCTCGAAAACAATGTGGGCGCCAACTATTTCTCGCTGCTTGGGACGCGCGTGGTGGCGGGCCGGGGCATCGACTCCAGCGACCGCGAAGGAAGCCCGCCGGTCGCGGTGGTTTCCCAGACGCTGGCGCGACAGATGCTGCCCGGCCGGAATCCGGTGGGCCAGTGGCTTTCCGTCGGCGGCAAGCAGCGTCAGGTAGTGGGGGTTGCCGAGGACGCGCCTTCCAACCAACTGCACGAAAAGCCGTCGGCCTATCTCTTTCTACCGTACGCCCAGATGCCGCTGGACGACGTGACGCTGATAATCGAGACCGCAGGGGAACCGGCCGCGCTGGAGCGGGCGGCGCGCCGGGAGCTGAAGAGCTTCGACCCGCGCAGCGTGGTGTATGAGGCCAGCACGCTTCGCAAGCAGATGGAAGGAGCGCTTTCGTGGGACACCATGATGGCGTCCGTGGTCTCTGGAATGGGGGCGTTTGCCGTATTGCTGACTGCCGCAGGTTTGTTCGGCGTAGTGCAGTATTCGGTGAACCGGCGGACGCGCGAGTTGGGTTTGCGGATGGCGCTCGGCGCGCATCCGAGCGAGATCCAGCGGATGGTCCTGGGCGAATCGCTTCGTATGGCAGCGTGGGGAGTCCCATTGGGGCTGGTGCTGCTGGCGGTGGCGGCGCACTATGCTCGCTCTGTTGTGCTGGGGATTTCTCCGCTCGACCCGCGTATTTATGCGATCAGCGCGGTGTTGGTGACGGCGCTGACGATTGCGGCGGGGTGGCTGCCGGCGCGACGCGCGACGCGGATAGACCCGATGGAGGCTCTGCGCTCCGAATAACCCGGCGAAGACCGGAAGGATTCGCCCCAAACCGCACTCTATGCCTCGCTACGGGCAGACAGCAGCGCCGTAACACCGCTTCCTGCGGTCGCAGCCCGGAATGGGCGCTTTACGACATGAACGCTTACCGAGCCGCGACCACTATGGCTAAGTCAAGCATAAGTTCAATAAAATTCTAGGTTCCGAGCTTCTTGAGTTGTACTTCGAACTGTACAGTTTCTCGTTGCGGTGAAATCCGTAGCGCCAACGAATACGGCTCAAAATCAAACGGTAATGTTAGTTGGCCCGATGGCTCTTGGAGGACCGGCTCCGGCCCAACCGAGACACCAAGGTGCATCTGCAACTTGCGGCCAGCTTTGAGGGAAGGCCATTCATGCCCATTTTCCCAACGGTTTAGAGAGGTTCTCTCAACATCCATCAGGCCAGCAGCGGCTTTCTGACTTAAGTGACGCACCTCTCGAAATCTGCGAATTCTTAAGCCGAATTCGACGCACTCCGGATCGATCTCCTTCTTTTTCTTGGTAGCCATCAGTACAACTATCTGTACAAATTTCTTCTTGCATTCGCCTTAATTTGTACAGTATACTGTACAACAAGAAGTTATTCAGATCAAGATCCAACTTCTGGTACTCTTGGAAAGGAGTGGAATGACCGTGGCTTCCGACATTGCACGCGATCACTATCTCACTCTCGCCCTTTTCTCACGGAGAATCATTGAAGCACTCCGCGACTTCTCAAAAAGCGGCAAGCGGACTCGACTCAGAGCAGCGTTGCCAGCCGCAATAGAGTCTCTTCAGGCCACTACGAACGCAAGCCATCCAACCGGATATGGAATACGCGTGAGGCGAAGATACGATCAGGTTCGAACGATCACCGACCTTTTTCCTAACAGTGCCCGTGTCCAGATGATTAGAAAACTTCGGGCGCTAGAGTCGGGTGGCGATTCGGAAACACAGAGGGAAGCGGCAAATAAAGCTGCGCAATTCTTCTACGCCATAGAAAACCGCGCACTTCGCAATTATAGACACCCATCCCCTCGTGCCACCACTGGCAAGTGATCTGGTTCGCGACGCTGCCTCCCTTCGGAGTCTGATTCGTTCTATCTACCTTCAACGCGATGATGTTGATCGCAACTACCGCAGGGCGACCGTTGAGTTTCTTGCATACATCACGGATCTAGGTCGCAAAACTGAGCTATATCTTGAGAAGTTCGCCTCGGCTCCAACCGACCCAGACCCAGCCTTAGCCGCGATGGATCGAGAGAATATCGCCAGCCTTCGGAGTTTTTGGTTTGATCTTCACGATCTTGTACAGCCAAGCCGCGATGCTGACACGCTCCACAGTCCAGAGATTTTGATCTCCTACCTCGAAGATCGACTGAGTGCCATCCCTGGACTGAGCGACTGCAAGTTACTAATCTCACACACGCCGGAGCTTAATTACGTGCAGTCTCCACGGCAGCACTTGAGAGAGCGGGCCGACAGCTACGCTGCCATAGTGCCTGGTTCACAAAAGTTCCCTGCGAAGATGGCGCTGATCGCGATCCCCTATTCTCAGGATGAAAATCTATTCTCGAATCTCATAATCTGCCATGAGATTGGTCATTTTGTTTTCGAGCAATTAGGGTTAGAGGAGCCACTCAGCGGACGGATTGAGAATGCGCTGCGAAACTCTGGTCCAACCCTTTCATCCGATGACCGCTCTTGGTGTCTAGAGCGAGTCTGGGCGTGGATTGAGGAGATCTTTTGTGATCGATTCGCAATCGGCCTAATCGGACCAGCATTCTCGTTTTCATACATCGAGATGTTCGACGTACTGGGCATTGCCGACAAGGATCAAGTCAATGATTTTGCTGACACGCATCCATCAGATTCTTGTCGTTTTCTTGAGCACTTTCGACAACTGCAGATCACCGGCTGGTGGTCGCTGCTCGAACAGCGCGGGAACACGTACACAAAGCTCATTCGCGACCTCAGCAATATCCCGAGCAGTCGCTATAAGTTCGAATCAAAGGGCCGATCGCGTACACTGGCGAACCGAGCCCTAAAGGCATTTGGCAAGGTCCGCCCTTTTGTCTCAAGCCTTATCGCTGGAGTCTTCCGTGGGAGAGAGTGCCGATTTCGCGGCGGCGAAGAAATGGAATGTGTCAGGGCGATAGAGAAGTATCTAAGTTGGGGAGTAGTCCCGGCTACCGTTATCCGAGAGCGCGTAGCCTATCAGCCTGACCCCGTTATCATCGTGAACGCTGGTTATCTGTTTTATTTGGAGGAAATATCGACACTGATAGGCCGGATCAGGCAGTCCCGGCAGGAAGAGAGACAGCCCGTATGGCAACGCCAAAGGTGGTCGCAACGTGTTGAGCAATGGACTATGAAGGCGATTGAGGATGTGCGGTTGCCAACGAATAGAAGGCCATGGCCGACGTAATAAGAGGACGAAGCGGGGTACTGACTAGCAAGGAGATGAAGCGGCGACTCCTTCTGGAGATCGAAAACCCGCTAAGTCTTGTCATCACGCCACTCCTAGATGAACGCTCCGCATTTGACCTCGACGCTGTTGACCTAAGGTTGGGCACGCATTTTCTGTTTCCGCGCGTTCCTCCTCGCGCATATTATTGCCCAGACGAGGAGTCTCGCCAGACATTTCACATGAGGGTACACGTGCCATTGGGAGATTTCTTGGTCGTGCCACCTCACCACACTGTACTGGGCGCGACCTTCGAATTCATCAAACTGCCTTTCGATGTTTCTGGAGAGATACTCACAAAGTCGTCTGTCGCGCGAACGTTCACACTGATTGAGACCGCTCCGTGGATTCACCCGAATTATCGAGGATGTTTGACGCTCGAAATCGCGAATGTATCAAACACGGCGATGCTACTTTATCCGGGCCGGAGGATCGGTCAGCTCATCCTCCTGCACGTTGCCGTTGACGACGAAGCCAACACGGAAGAATTGCTCGATTCGACATACTTCGGCCCAGTTTTCCCTGAAGCCCCGCCGTTCAAAAATCCACAGGAAGACCTGTTCAAGATTGGAGTTCCGATCGTGAAGGTCATGCTAGGGCCGAAGCCGATTCCTCGAACCCCGCCGCGCCAAAAGCGGAAACGTCGAACGCTCTAATCCTTGTTCCAGCGAGCATCCGCCGCTTTCTTAGCTTTAAGCTTTCGCTGCTCCGTAGTGACTTTGGCGGCTCCCGCCCTACCGCCCTTCACCTAGACCCAGAAGGCCAGCGATGCTGATGCCTCACAGAGGAGTGGACTTACCCTCTTGATGATCCTTCAGCGCCTTTCAGTCAAGGCGTCCCACTTCCCGACCGCTAGTTCGGCTTCGAATTGCTCGTCCCAAAGCTGGTTCTCGTATTCATCCAGCCAGGCGCGCAACTCGCGCAGTTCAGCACCGGAAAGAGCGCGCAACTGTTCCGCAATTTCCTGAACCCGGCTCACCCTAGCCTCCTCCCTTATATTAACAGCCCCTGTCTCAATGATATTCTCATGTGGTGACTGACAAGATCGTCGTCCTCACCACGTGTGAATCCCAAGACCAGGCCGAGCAGCTTGCGCGGCGACTAATTGAAGATCGACTCGCCGCGTGCGTCAACATTCTTCCAGGCGCTCGCAGTATCTATCGTTGGAAGGACAAAATTGAGGACGCGGCGGAGTTTGTGCTTGTCATCAAGTCTCGCCGCGACGTCTTCGATAAACTGCGCGCAGCGATCGCCCGGCTGCATTCTTACGAAATTCCCGAAGTGATTGCGCTGCCCGTGGTCGACGGATCGGATGCCTATTTGAAATGGCTCGATCGCGAGCTTGCTTCGTGAGGCTCATTTAATGCAGCCGACACGCGCACGCTATTGGGTGATTTTTTTCGCCGTCACGCTGGCGATTCTTTCCTACTTCGACCGCGTCGTCATGTCGCAGGCGGCCAAGCCTATCTCGGCGGAATTGCATCTCACCAAGTCGCAGATGGGATCGGTGTTCAGCGCATTCGCGCTCGCCTACGCGCTGTTCGAAGTGCCCAGCGGCTGGCTCGGAGATTTCATGGGACCGCGGCGCGTGCTGGTGCGCATCGTGCTGTGGTGGTCGACGTTCACGGCGCTCACCGGCGCGGCGTGGAGTCTCGGCTCGCTCCGCGTTATCCAGATGCTGTTCGGCGCGGGCGAAGCGGGTGGATTTCCCAACCTGACGAAAGCGTTCAGCTCCTGGCTGCCATTGAATGAGCGTTCGCGCGCGCAAGGATTCATGTGGACCTTCGGGCGATGGGGCGGAGCGTTCACGCCGCCCTTGGTCCTCTTCACTCTGCACCACATGAGCTGGCGATGGGCGTTCGTCTGCTTCGGATCGCTCGGCGTGGTGTGGACATTTTTCTTCAATCGCTGGTTTCGCGACCGCCCGGAGGATCATCCATCCGTCAACGCCGCCGAACTCGAACTGCTGAAAGGCGTCAGCGCCAACGCCGCCGGCCACGCCAACGTGCCTTGGGCGAAACTTATCCGCCATCGCAGCCTGTGGCTCCTCTGGGTGCAGTATTTCTGCCTCTCGTTTCCCTGGTATTTTTACATCACCTGGCTGCCGACGTACCTGCAGGAGTATCGTCATCAAACTCCGGAAGCCGCCTCGCGCCTGGCGATTCTGCCTCTGCTATTCGGAGGCTTCGGCTCGCTCACCTGTGGATTCGTCGTTCCGCGGCTCGCCAAATCCTGGGGCAGCATGAAGCGCGCGCGCCGCACCATCGCGACGTTCGGATTCCTCGCTGCGGCGTTGCTGCTCTTTTTATCGACGCGGATTGAGAACGCCATCCTCGGCACTCTCGTTCTCGCGCTGGCCAGTTTCGCCAACGACCTGGACATGCCTCCGTCGTGGAACACCTGTATGGATATGGGTGGGAAATACGCGGGCACGGTCGCCGGGTCAATGAACATGATGGGGAACCTCGCGGGCTTCGCGGCTCCGTGGATCGCCGGCATTATTCTGGATCGCTGGCGCGACTGGAACCTGTTTTTCTACCTGATGATCGCGGTGTATCTCTGCGGTGCGCTCTGCTGGCCGTTCATCGATCCGGTGACGCCGATTGAAAATACAGACCAGGTCTGAGCCAGGCATCTACACTACGTCTTCGACTGCGAGATTAGGATCATTGCCGCTTTGCCCCTGGTCACAATGCATACCGCTCGAACGCGGATTTTATTTCCTTTCCTTTGCGACCTTTACCGCTTTCAGGGAAACGGGCTGCGTGTTTCTTAGCGTACCCTCCAATCAGAAGGAGTCTCCATCGGGGCTCTTTCGACAGTTTTTTCCCGGCCGGGAAATGTCGTATTACGGTGGTCCTGAGCCTCTGGAAATGGAGGTACTTTGGGATCGATTCCATAAAATCACGGGTAAAACCGAGGATTCAGAGGGTTGTAACCGGAAGGTTGGACTTGTTCCAATCCTAGCGGGTAACTCGATCCATTGGCGGCTGGTTGATCTAACAAGTCAGCCGGTCGCGCACGACTTTTCGTACAGCCAAACCGCGCCCCGTCACGGAACGGTCGCAGGACTAGCGGACGGGTTCGATGTCGGTTGGAATATCTTTCAACTTATCGAGTGCGTGCAGCATCGGTGGACGCAAGATGCCCAGCTCATCGAGCATCTTTTTGGCGCGCGCATAATCGCCGGTTGCTTCGATGTCGAGAAGGTCGTGGACCAGGTCGCGCACGGCGGCCTTGATCTTCTGAAAATCCACGGCGAAGGTTCCGTCGGGCCTCGCAACAAACGCACCCTTATCGGTTAGATAGTTGAACTGCATGGCCATGCCCTTTCCATGCGCTTCGTGGACGCCGAATCGCAGGGTGCGGAACGACGACGCGAGATAGGTGGTGTAGAGACGATGCTCGGCTTCCGGCATCAGCTTGTGATCGTACAAATACTGGAGCATGAACAGGCCTGTCGCATCCGCTTTCGCCTCTTCAATTGCCGAATGAAGTTCCTTGAGCGCTTGCCGGACGCCGTTCTGAGGTCCGATGCCGTGGGTCATCTCATGCGCCAGGATATGCGAGAAAAACGCGTCGAAATCGAGATCGCGCTGAGCTTCGGCGGGAAGCACGCGGCGCGCGATCGGTTCCAGACATTTTGAAAACTTGGCCTCTTGTATGTTTTTCAACATGACCCTTTTGGAACCCATCGCGCGGACGATGCGCTCGTCATTCGGCAAATTGTATGCCGCGGTGCGGACGCCGTGGGCACCATCGCCGGTGGCTAGAACTTCATTAACGACACGAATCGGCGCGAGTCCGCCGAGCTTCGGATTGCGATATTTCGCATCGATGGGAAGATTGTTCTCGATTTCCTGAATGTGGTCGGCGAAAGCTTTCACTTTCGCGGTCTCGCGATCGTCGCGCAACGTCACGTATGCTTCGAACCCGGCTTTGTAGCCGAACAGCTCGTCGTTGTACGTTTCGTAAGGGCCGATGGTGATGTCGATGGGCGCGTCGAGCTTCATCCATGCGACGTCGCTGTCGTAATAATCGTTCGAGAGAAACGCCTGGGCGCGCAGCGTCAGGAATTGCTTCAGCGATGCGTTCGGCGTGAGGGCTGCCGCTTCCTCCAGCAACGTCGCGAGTTTCTCTAACTCGGTTTCGTACGCCCTGTTATAAGGGAGCACATACAGCTTCTTTTCCGCAGTTCGCCGGATTACGCTGAAGAATCCGCGCGCTTCCTCCTGCTGCTCGGGCGGCAGTTTTGCTACGCAGGTTTCAAATTCGTCGCGCGTCAGGTCCTCGGGATAAAAATTCGCGCCCAGAAGTTTCTTCGGCGGAACGCCGGGTAGAAATGCCGCGTGATCGTCGAGATCGGACCAGGGGCCTTTGTTCAGATTGAAGTAATGCAGGCGAGCCTGACCGAGCGGCGTCGTATCCTTCGCGAGCTTCTCGCGCAGAGCCGCGTTACCGCTCCAGAGTTGAGTGATGAAAAGATCGTCGATCACGCGCGCGGCTTCGAGCAGTTTTTGAAGCGCCTGTTGATCGCCGGGCGCGAGATGCGATGGGTCGGCGCGAATCTGGGCCGGCGCGAAGCGGGCGATCATGCGGTTCAACTCCGCAAGATCTGGAGTAGCGGCTAGGACAGTCATGGTGAGAAACGTGATTGCGAAAAATCGATTCATGAACCTGGGCCCAGTATAATTACTTTGAAGGCATGCAGAAAGCCAGAAATCTTCAGTACACCGCGGACATGCAGCAAGTCAGCGGCGAGCTCGCCAAACTCGGCTATTATCACAGCATCGAATTACGGGATGGCAGCGTTATTCCCGGTATTCAGACTCTGGAAAAGCAGCGCTGGCGGATTGCGCAGTTTCCTATTCCTCAAGACCTGCGCGGGAAGCGCGTGCTCGACATCGGCGCGTGGGATGGCTGGTTCAGTTTCGAAATGGAGCGTCGCGGCGCGAGCGTGGTGGCCGTCGACGCCACCGACAAGACGAATTTTCGCGAAGCCAAGGCGCTGCTGAACTCGAAGGTCGAATATGTGGTCGGCGATATTTGCCGGCTGAAGCCGCGGGACATCGGTTATTTCGATATCGTCCTTTTCTTCGGCGTTCTGTATCACTTAAAGCATCCGATGCTGGCGCTCGAAAATGTGTGCGAGCTTTCGACTGGCCTGGTGTGCGTGGAGTCGTTCGTTACCGACAATGGCGACGCTCCGGTTCCTACGCTCGAATTTTATGAGGGCGACGAACTGGCAGGGCAGTTCGACAATTGGGTGGGTCCGAACGTTTCATGCCTTCTCGCCATGTGCCGGGCCACGGGATTCGCCACCGTCGAATTCAGCGGCGTGCTCGATCATCGGGCCCATGTGGTTTGCAATAAAGAATGGCCCGAGACCGCGCGGTCAGGACCTGGGCCTGAGCTGATTGTGGTGCAGAACAGCGAACTGAGCAATCACGAATTCACTGCCGATCGCGACGACTATCTCACAACCTGGTTTCAAACGCCGGAAAGAGATTTGAATTGCGATAACGTCCTCGTGCAGGTCGGCCCTTACGGAGCTCGCCCGGCCGGAGTGCGTTCTTCCGAAGGTGTTTGCCAGGCGAATTGCAAGCTGCCTCTCGGACTGGCGCCGGGATGGCACGATGTATCTGTCGCCGTGCGCGACGGTGGGTGGTCCAGTAAAATGCGCATCGCCGTAGATTTGCCTCGCGAACAGAGACTGTCGCAGACATTTTCGAACGCGATGACAATCACCGCTGTGCACGATGGCAGAACGTGGGAACGGAATCAGGTACGCACGGGCTACGGAAGCTGCGTGTCGACTTGGGTCGAGGGCATTCCCGATGGAACGCCAATGACCGATGTAGCCGTTCGGCTCGACGGAACGGACATACCATCTTGCTTCGTGTCTTCGCTCGATGACGAGAAGGGCGCGAAGCAAGTCAATGCGCTGGTGCCCGCTGGATTGGAGCGCGGCGAATATCAACTCTCTGTGCGATGCCGCGACGAAGAATCGCGGGTGGTGGCCATCCAACTATTTTGAGCCGATAATTCGCATTCCGTAGAACGAGCGCCACACGAAAATCATCGAGATCAGCAGGAAGACCACTGACAACGCCGTACTGAAGTTCGCGCCTTGTTTTTCGGTCAAGGAGACGCCGAGCTCTACGGCCAGCAGTCCGAACAGCGTGGTGAACTTGATGATCGGGTTGAGCGCGACCGACGAGGTGTCCTTGAACGGGTCGCCGACGGTATCGCCCACCACAGTCGCGTCGTGCAGCGGCGTGCCCTTCGCCTTCATCTCCACTTCGACGATCTTCTTCGCGTTGTC
>PNAJ01000036.1 GCA_003170295.1 Bryobacterales bacterium
TTCACCACCATTAACTTGACGTTTCGCCCGATTTGCGAAATCTCTTCCATCACTGCATCTGTCAGTTTATCGAGCGTGCCGTCCAGCAGGTGGTACGACCTCGTGTATTCGATTCGTTCATCCGGCCACTGCATGACGAGTTGAAGGGAATGAATCAGCCTAAATGATCCATAGGCCGCCAAAGTAGCAACGACTTTTGGATTCGGCTGCCGCGCTTCAATAACGAAAGCCTCCCACGATTTCTTGTGCTGTCTGATTTGATCCGGACCCAGTTCGAGATGATTCACGCGTGGCCGGTAGACGCCCGGCCGGTGGTGGCGGTCATGATCCTCTACGCACAAGACCGCAAGGTTTTCGTCAATGGTGTTCGACGGGTCTTCGTCGATATGATGGAGATGAAGGCCGATGCCTTGCCGCTTGCAGACACAACAGCGGTTCGCGTTTGCGACCAGAACGCGCTTTCTTTGTGCTTTGTTTGGTTTGACGCGATCCATGCGACCTAAAGCCATGAAGGATGCCTCTCGCTTCGGAAGCAGCGCGATTTTCAGACATTCATCCCTTAAATATCATTATGGAAGACATCGCGACGATGCGCGATCGTCTCTAGATTCGCCTAGCAAGCGAATGCGAACCGTCATCCGCCACGGACGCCGATAATGCGCGACATCGGGTGAAACCGTTATGCTGAAGTTTTTGGTACGAGGATCAAGAGCGGAGTTCTAGCCTTGTTCGCTCGGCGCTGGCCGAGTCGCAAGCGCGGGACTCGTGTCGTGGCGCCCGCTGCCTGGCGACGTGCACAATCGCTTTGGAGGACCAGATGCTCCTTGATCAAGCAAAAGAACTGTCGGCGGCCCTAAGTTGATCCACCTTCCATTTCAAAATCGAAACGAAGCAGGCCGGTTGCTTACTGCTGAGCTCAAGCGCCATAAACTGCCGGTGAACACAATTGTTCTGGCGTTGCCTCGTGGCGGTGTTCCGATCGGATTCGAGGTGGCGCAGGCTTTCCGCGTGCCGCTTGACGTGGTGGTCGTGCGCAAATTGGGGGTCCCACGGCAACCCGAACTCGCGGCGGGCGCAATCGCCGGCGAGTCATTTGCACTTGATGAGCAGCTGATCCGAGAGATCCGCATCTCCCAACAGGAGATGGATTCTATCGTCGCGAAGGAAAGGGCAGAACTTGAACGCCGCGAAAAGCTTTATCGGCATGGCCGCTCGGCTCCGAATTTGCGCGCTCGGACGGCCGTACTGGTGGATGACGGATTGGCCACCGGGTCGACCATGCTGGCCGCCGCGCGCTATGTGCACAGTTTGGGGCCGGCCAGCCTGAGAATCGCGGTTCCCGTCGGCTCCTCGCAGGCATGCCAACTCGTGGAGCGTGAGTGTGACGAGTGCATATGTCTCACAAAACCGCAGCCCTTTGTGGCGGTCGGAGAGTGGTATATCGACTTTCGACAAGTGAGTGACGCCGAAGTCACGTATCTGCTCGATCAAAGCCAGCGACAAGTCATGCTGGCCAAAAAAATATGCCATGCACGAAAACACTAGACTCAACAGTTGGCGCTTCGAGGCACGACGCTGCGCAGTTTACGCTGATCACTATTGATCTGTCGAACGCGGCCCGAAGGCGCCACACGCTCACTCTGCGATGGGTCAACCTGACGTCTCAAGCATGGTCGCCTAATCTGAAGTTGCCAGAACGGGGATCGAGGAAGGCCGTTAATGAACCGATATCGTTCCGTTTGGCCGCGCTTATGCAATAGAGTAATCGCGCGGGATTAGTTCCGTACTCGGCGCAGAATTAGGGCAAAAGCTGCCTAACAGAATAACCGCTCTCAATCACCGCCCAAGCGTCTTTGCCAGATACTCTACGATCACATTGACCTCCGCGTCCGAGGCCTGCGCTCCATGAGCCACCATGTTCTGTATCACCGCGGACCACTCCGCCTGATTCATCCGCTGGCTCGTGACCACCTCCAGCGAATGACAACCCGCCCCGCAAGTTTTCTCGACGAGCGCCTTCTCGCCGCCGACCGGCAGCACTACCGGCGCAAACGCACCTACTTGCGGCAGCCCGCGCCGTGCCTCAGCGGCAGCGGTCACCGCCTTTGCAACCGAGGTCGGCAACGGTTTCCGGCTCACATCCGGCAGCGCGAATGCCACTAGGCTATTGCTCAGCCCTCCGGCCAGATACCCTCCGCCTCCTTGAGCCATCAGTGCCACGTATTGCCGTCCGTCCCGCCCCATGTATGTAATCGGGTTGGTGTGCCCGCTCGCCTCCAGCTTGGTTTCCCAGAGCAGCTTCCCTGTCCGTGAATCGAATGCCCGGAATCGAGAGTCATTCGTCGCCCCGATAAACACCAGACCACCCGCCGTCGCGATGCTCCCTCCCATATTCAGCGACCCGGTATTGCGCACTCCGATCGCATCCAACGCTTCGATCCTTCCCAGCACGGACCGCCACGCAATTTCACCCGAAGCCAAATCCACTGCGATCAGCTCTCCGAACGGCGGATTCTGGCATGGTATCCGTGTCATCAGATCCCAAAACCGCGCATACGGTCCATATGCGGAAGTCCGCACGTACTCTGCGCCCCTCTTCTCCATGTGCCCCCACTGGGCGATGTTCATCACGTTGACGAACAATAAGCCACGCGACGGATCAATCGATACCCCGCCCCAATTCCCCCCGCCCAGCGTGCTTGGAAAAAACAGCGCGTTCCCTTCGAGTGGCAGTGGCGTATAAGGGCCGCCGGACTTCATCTGATTTGTTTCAAATAGTTCCTTACAAAAGCGTGCATGCTCCGGCGACCGGTCATACAGGTCTTCCAGTTGAAATGTGTTCTTGGCCAACGGCGGAGGCTTCAGAGGAAACGGCTGCGTCTTTGCCGTCACCTCCCCCGGCACCTCCGTCTGGGGCACCGGTCGTTCTTCTATCCCGTACACCGGCTCGCCGGTCACGCGGTTAAACACGAACAGCAAGCCCATCTTGGTAATCTGAGCGACCGCCGGAATGACGCGCCCTCCACGGCGAATCTCGAACAATGCCGGTGGTGCGGCCACGTCATAGTCCCAAATGTCGTGATGCACCAGTTGCTGATACCACTTCAACTCGCCGGTCCGCGCATCGAGCGCCACCAACGAGTTTCCATACAGGCCGTCTCCCACCCGATCCGCGCCATAAAAATCGGATGTCGGCGCGCCCAGGGGCGCATAGACAATCCCCCGCTTCTCATCAATCGTGAAGAAGCCCCACACATTGGTTCCCGATCGATTCTTCCAGCCGTCGGCAGGCCATGTCTGGGATCCGGGTTCTCCCGGCCGCGGCACTGTGTGAAAGGTCCAAAGTAACTTCCCCGTCTTCGCATCCCAACCCCGAATGTCCCCATACGCACCCGCACTGGGTGACCCCTCGCCATTGCTACATCCCGTGATAACCACGTTGCCAAACACCGCAGGTGGTGACTGCAACGAATACCGCCCATCCTTCAAATCCCCGAGCGCGGCCTTTTTGAGATCCACGCGTCCTTCCTCACCAAATCCCGGCGCCGGCTTTCCGGTAGTCACATCCAGGGCCAACAGGAATTGTCCGTTCCCCGCGAACACACGTGAATGTAAGCCGCCAGAACCAGCCCAATACGCCAGCCCGCGTAGGGCCGCTGGGGCCGCGTCGTATTTCCAGAGCAATTCACCGGTTTCCGGAACCACGGCATACACGCCGTCAGGAGCCGTAACATACATCACGCCTTCCAAAACAATCGGAACTGCCTCCGATCCCGGCTTTCCCGTGCGAAATGTCCACGCCGGCTTCAGACGCTCGACGTTGCCCGAATAAATCTGGTGCAACGGGGAATACCGCATCGCGCCGGGATCATTCCCATAGGAGGGCCAATCCGTCTGGGCGAACCCCACCATGGCGAAAAGCAGCATTAAGCCGTATCGCATCTTGGGCAGTAGCATAATCACTCCGATGTTAGCGCGAGAGTCTCTATTCCTCGGTGTCGTCGATCTATCGCGAAAGTTGGGAACGCGTCGATAATGGCGGACATCAGGCGCGTCGAAATCCAAGTGCCTACTTTGGAAAACCGCCGCGCTAGCCTGGAAATGGCCAGACTCGCTCCACGGTCTTGGCGAGCATCCAACGCAAGTCGTCCGGGTTGAGGAAGCGTATTTCGTCCCGGACCACGGTGAGAGCCTTCGCATAACTCGAAAAGCCCTCGACGATGGGCCAATCCGTGGCCCACATGAGGCGCTGCGGGCCGTAGGCGTGATAGAGCCGCTTGACATATTCCTGTGCATCCAGCCACGGATAGGGCTGCTTTGAAATAGACCATGTGTGCGAGATCTTTACAAACACGTTGGGATAGCGCTTCAGCGCAATCAGCTTTTCCAATTCCGTTGGTTGATCGATGGGACAATCCGCCATGTGGTCGATGACGACGGTTAGATCAGGCGTCTTCTCGAGTAACAGCGCGACGTCCGGCATCCTCGTGATTGGTGCGAGTACCGTCATGGGCACATTGAGTTGAGAGCACCGCTTCCACAGCGGTTGCATGAGTGGGCCGCGGAACCAGTCGCCCGACGCGTTCCCTGCCGGGCTCAACCGCACTCCGCGAAGTCCCTCCGCTGTGAGCCGGGAGAGATGATCGGGCGCAGCCGCGTCTAGCGGATCTACGCGGCACACACCCTGAAACTTTCCCGGGTTCTGCTTCAGTACTTCCGTCAAATAGCGGTTGTCGAACTTGTAATGGATCACCTGGATGATGACGGTCTTCGATACGCCGTTGACGTGCATCAGATCCAGTAGCATTTCGGGCGTAGCATCGCGGTCTGGTACGTGTGCGCCTTCGGCAAATGGATATTCAGGATCGCGCTTCCAGACGTGCACGTGTGGATCGATGATTCGGTAGCCGGTCATGAACGGCGCCATCGCCGCCCCTTGGAGGAAAATTCGGCGGGAAATCTCATGCATAGACCGATTCCAGCTGGTTCACAACGCAGGCTGCGCAGCGCTCGTAGCTGGCGCGGGGTCCCTGCCGGGCGATGTCCAGGTCCACCACCAGCCATCCTTTGAACGCGATTGACTTTAACACCCGATGGCAGCCCGCAAAATCGATGTCGCCGTCGCCGAGATCGAAAATGCTCTCCCGATCGAAGCTGTCCGGTTTCGTGGTGGCCAGCCGCTTGGCGTCCTTGTAATCGGCCATCATCAGCCTGTGCTTGTGTTTTTCGAGCGTCTTCACGACATCGCATCCCGCCAGAAACAAGTGGGCCGTGTCCGGCGAAAAATAGAAAAGCTTGGGATCGGTTAGCGCCATGCACTGGTCAATCTCATCGGGGTTCTGCACCATCTCTCCCATGTGGTTGTGGAGACCGGCATAAAATGCGAGTTCGCGGGCGGCCGCACCGATTTCATTGAAACTCTCGCACATCGCCTTGAACGCCGCGTCACCGGTTCCATTGCTGCGGTTCGGCGGAAAGACAACCAGATGATTCGCTCCGAAGTCTTTGAGGAAGTTCATGGCGACCTTCGCATTCGCGATCACCTCGGAGCGGCGCGCAGGATCGTGAGTTGGGCCGTTGAAAGAAATGGTAATGATCTGACACCCGCGTTTCGACACCTCCGTCTGCATCCGTGCCGCCGTGATGTCATAGGTCTTGAGAATCTGAGGAAACTGGGTCAGGCGAATGCCGATGAAACCAGTGTCCTTCATCACATCGAGGATGTCGGTAAAGGGCACGCGGGGAAAGGAGTTCCACAGGTTGGAGCCAAGACCCCATTTCACGTTCCGGTTCACGGGAAGACGGCTGGCTGCGTGTCCCAAGCCAGCCGCTAACAGAACCATTGCTTCGCGACGAGTCACAACCGTTCGCCTTTCCCGAGGAACTCGAGTGGCGCAAGCGCGTTAGGCGCGATCCTCGCCATCAGGATCGCACGATTGAAGTGGTCGCGGCCGTCATAAGCCAGCGCTGCGTGTTCCGCGGTCCGAGTCCATGTAGCTTCTGACAATCAATCAGCCTGCCCGATTTCTCTCCGGATTGCGCGGGCTGTCGGGGCACCCTTGTACGTTCAATGTTGCTTAACGGTCGGGTCCGCCGAAAACTCTGAGTCGGAAGCGGGATTGCTAACCTCAAAGGGAGATCTTCCTATGCTCCGTCTCTCCAATACTGCTACTGCCGTCTATACAGTCAATATTTTCTACGCGCTCGGTGGATTAAGTGCGCCTTTGCTAGGGCTTTCCGACGCGGCAGGTGTATTCTCCGGACTCACTATCGCCTCCTTCTCCGGGTCTGGCCAGAACTCGATTCAGTCGGTCGTCACCGATTCAGGCGGCAACCTTTATGTTGCTGGCACAACCAGTTCGATGAATTTCCCGGTCTTGAATGCAGCACAACCGGTCATCGGTGAATCCCGCATTCTGCGCAGCACGGATTTGGGAGTCACATGGACGCACATGGGACTTCCCCCTTCCGATGTTAACGTCGTTGTCCCCGATCCTGTGTCCGCGCAAGTGATTTTTGCCGGTGGAAACGCCGGACTCTTCAAGAGTACCGATGGTGGTCAATCGTGGACAACGGTGTACCAGTTTCAATCGCTGTATTCGTTCGGCGGCACCCTGGTGATCGATCCTGGTAATCATTTGCGTCTTGCGACCGTGACGCCCTTTACCGGCGCTGTGCTCCGGAGTCTCGACGGCGGACAGACGTGGAGCGTGGGCGGCAAGGCTTGTCCCATCTCGAACTGTGGAGGGTCGTTGATCGTGGACCCATCGGGTTCTGGCGCGCTCATCGTCAGATCGCTTGGTCTCTATATTTCTCGGGACTGGGGCCTCACCTTTCAGCCGCTCTATCCGGGAGGCTTCGGTACGCCAATCGTCGCTGCTTTCGACCCGTCGAATCCGGGATGGATTTATGCCGACACCGGTGCCGGTACTCTCGGCAGTTTAGCCTTGTCGAAAGATTTCGGCGTGACCTGGACCGCGAAGGCTTCACCGTCGACGCCATTCTCTGCCATGCTCGGCCTCGAAGTGGACCCTGATCAGTCCAACGTTCTGGTAGCTGCGACGCCTGATGGATTCTACAAAAGCTCCGATGGCGCGGGCTCCTGGACACGTCAACCCAGCCCCGGCTTTTCGCCGGAAACCCATGATCCCTTCGCCCTAGTGAGCCACAAATGCAGCCCGACCGGAGGAATGTTCGCGATCGGTAGTTCCTTTGGCGGGACTTCTCACATCGACTTCAGCCCGGACGACGGAGTCACCTGGATGACGCCGCAACTGACGGGCGTCACAGACATCGCAATGGGCCCCGGCTGCACCGCTTATGCCACGCGTCCCGCCGGCTCGGACGCTTTCGTCGCCAAGCTTGCTCCCGATGGAACCGTGCAGTGGGCGACGTTTCTGGGAGGCTCGGACCAGGATGGCGCTGTCGCCCTGGCCGTCGATACGCAGGGCAACGTGTACGTCGCGGGCAATACAAGCTCTCCCGATTTTCCAGTTACAGTCCCTATGCTCGGTGTACCGGGGCAAGGTTCAGTGTTCGTCGCGAAACTCTTGCCCGATGGAAAGATCGCGTTTTCTGCGACCATCGGGGGCGAGCGGGTGAATACAGCGTCGGCGATCGCTGTTGATCTCAGCGGAAGCGTTTACGTCGCGGGGCATACCAGTTCGGTGAGTTTTCCGGTGACTCCGGGTGTTCTGTTTTCAACTCTCGACCCGAACGGCTTCACGGGCTTTCTGGCCAAGTTTTCAGCAACTGCCGGCCTGGCTTATTCCACCCTTTTGGGCACGTCCTACACGTATCCGGGTGCAATCCTCGTGGACAGCAATAATCAAGTCGTCATCGCGGGAACAGGCGCGGGTCCCGGTTTGCCTCCACCGCCGAATCCAGGGAACGCTCCTGGATTTATCGTGAAGTTGAACCAAACCGCGTCGCAGGCGGTGTCAGGCGCTTACCTCCAGAGCGTCAATCCCGGAGCCAGCCCCACTGGACTAGCGGTGGATGCGAACGGCAATCTCCTCGTGTTCGGAGTGACCACGGCGTCCCCAGTCACGGCCACTCCGGGAGCGTACACATCGCCGCCCTCGCTATCGTCCTGCATGGCGTTTCCCGACTACACGCAAGGGCAAACCGCATTCCTCCTCAAACTCGATCCTTCCACCTTGCAGCCGGTCTACAACGCGCTGCTCAGCGCCCCATGTGGAATCCAAAGCGGCACCATCGCGGTCGATCCATCCGGCGCCGTGGTGCTCGCCATGGAGACCGGTGCCGGACTCGCTCTCCAGAATCCATTCTTAGCCGGACCCGGTTGCGGTTACAGTTCAAGCGCGATCGCCAAGCTCAGCGGGGACGGATCCTCGTTACAATTCGCAACGTATATCGATGGTTGCGGGATTCCGGCGGTCGCCGTCGCGCGCAACGGATCGATTTATGCGGGCGTTCCGTCCATCACGTCCGGCTTCGAAGCCGTGGTGCTGAATTTTAACGCGGCGAATCCTGCCGGAGTTTCCCTCAATCAAGTCTCGAACGCGTTCAGCGGCGACGCAAGCGCGGTCACGGCCGGAGGTCTATACTCTCTCGCCGCGTCCGGTTTTCAACCGGGCTCGATCGATCTCGGGATCAATCCCAGTCAGAACCTTCCGCAGCAACTCGGCGGTGTGAGGGTTTCTTTCGATGGTATCCCCGCGTCCATCCTCCAAGTGGCTCCCGGCCGCGTTATTGTGGCCGCGCCCGAGCGGTTGACCAAACCACGGCGAGGTTCCGCGCCACCGAAATTCACGTCGATTCAGATTTCCTACAACGGATCACTCTCAAATCCGGTGTGGATGCCGGTGTCCGCCTGCTTGCCCGGAGTGTTGACCGGCGACAATCTCAATCCTCAGCCACACGCCAATGCTGCGGACGGCTTGGTGCAGAATCAGGATGGTACGCCGAACGGCGCCAATAACCCCGCAGCCATCGGTTCTACCATCAAACTATTCGTCACGGGTATGGGTGCGACTACACCTTCAGTCGCGCCCGGCTCTATCGCCCATTCCACGGCGATCTCGCCGGATGCCGCGGTGTACCCCACCTGGCAGGTCTTCTCTTTCAATGGCCCGAATGCGGCGGCAACCGTTTCTTCCATACCCGGATATGTCTCGGCAATGTTCCAGATTCCGCTGGTGGTGCCCGCTTCGGTCGAAAGCCGAGGACAACCGGACGCCAATGGAGTGTATCGTGTTCTTGTGGGCCTTCAGCGCCAGCTTGCGGTGTCCAGCTTTATCCCTACAGCCTCGAATCTGGTCGGAGTCTACGTAAAATAGCACCCCAACCCCGAGGCGTCCCTAAACTTTCCCAGAGTGCGGGCCAGAAGCGTTCACACCTTACTAGTAGAACTTAGCAGTAGATCGCCCTCTCATCCTTCGATTCGATGCGTCGGCGAAGAATCGCTTAACACCTTGATGTGTGCGTCTACCAAGAGGTAATGTCCAGATGGCTACCGATAATGCCCAACATCTGGACTCAAAATGAACGAACTTATCGCAATTGAGAAGATCGCGCAGTGGGAAAAGTTGAAGGCGCTGGTGCTCGACAGCGTCTCCTCGCCGATCACCAAGCGCGTTTACAACATGGCTCTAAATGAATTTATGGAATGGTTCCAGCAGGCGCCGCGGCCCGGCTTCACCAAGGCCACCGTGAGCGCGTGGCGGGTATCGCTGGAGGAGCGAGGGCTCGGTTCTTCGTCGATCATTATTAGAATGTCGGCGATTCGTAAGTTGGCCGCGGAGGCGGCTGACAATGGTTTGCTGGCGCCGGAGTTAGCGCAGGGTATTAGCCGCGTCAAGAGCGTAAAATCGACCGGCATCCGCGTCGGGAATTGGTTGTCGCAGCGGCAGGCGCAAGCACTCTTGAGCGCGCCGGATATCACGACGGTCGGTGGTCTGCGTGACCGCGCCATCCTTGCCGTACTTCTCGGCTGCGGACTCCGGCGATCAGAGGTGGCGGCCCTCACATTCACGCACCTTCAGCAGCGCGATGGCCGCTGGTGCATTGTCGATCTCGTTGGGAAACACGGACGCGTTCGAACCATGCCAATGCCAACGTGGGTGAAGGTGGCAATCGACGCGTGGACTTCGGCGTCGGATATTGCCGATGGCCATGTTTTCAGGCCCGTGAACCGCGGTGGCCGCGTTACAGGCGACCGCCTGGGCGAGAAGGTCGTCTGGCAGATGCTTAAGAAGTACGCCGCCGAGGTTGGCGTTCCCGATATTGCGCCTCACGACTTGAGGCGCACCTGCGCGAAGCTGTGCCGGGCTGCGGGCGGCGAACTGGAGCAGATCCAAATGCTGTTGGGCCACGCCTCGGTTCAGACCACCGAACGGTATCTGGGCACAAAGCAGGATCTGGTACACGGCCCGAACGACGCGATCAAACTGAAGCTGGTTTAGCCGGGCTGCCCTGAGCACAGGCGGTTCGCCGTCGCAGCTCGGCTGCCCGCCCAACGCCGGCATTGTAAACTCGCGAAAGTACCATCGCCTAGTCGCCCGCTCAGCGGCCGAAGCAAAGGCGAAAGGGAGAAGCCCTCGCCTCGACGACCCGACCAGCAACACTTCCGGTCGCATACAACGCCTTACTAAATGTTCGTCCTTTAGTGTATGCAAAGTGTTTTCCTGACTTTTGGTACGCTGTAGGTTAGTGAGCGGTTAAAGTACGGGGTGGAGGTCAATTAATATGAATAAACGAACTAACCGCAACAATCCGGCCAGTCGCAAGCGCCTCATGACCCCAGAGGAAAAGGAGGACGCCTGGGCAGTGGCATTAATCCGAAAGGAACAGGCAAAGGGTGGGAAAACCTACTCTCACGCTCAAGTGATGAGGGAGTTGGGATACCATGATCTGGCGCTACCGCTACACAAACGCGGCTAGACGGGAGTTGAAGGCGATACGGGAGCAGTCGCAACAGGACGGTGACCATATTGCCGAAGAGATCGACGAACTACAATCCGACCCGGTTCCAATGACCTGAAACCTCTCAGAGGCACACGAAGCCTTTACGGCTCCATTCAAACTTGTCTGGCATTCATCGTTGGAACAAATTTCGACGCTCATTTATTCGGCCCTCCCTCTGGGTTGAACCCTCGGTACGTGTGAGCATTCCGCAACTCAATCCTAAAGATGCGAATCATGCCACCCTTCCGTCCCGGCCGGCATTGTAAACGCGCGAAAGTACCATCGCCTAGTCGCCCGCTCAGCGGCCGAAGCAAGGCGAAAGGGAGAAGCCCTCGCCTCGCGCAGTCTTACTCAGTCCGAAAACCGTCGGCTGAATTCACCCCAGCATCGCCAAAACCGCTCCGAAAACGTGCCGAGAATGAAAAAACCGTACGGAAAACCGTGCAAAGAAGCGTAAAAACGACGAATTACCGTACACATTTCCGCCGATTCCGCACCGTGTGCCGGCCGATTTCATGCGATGCCCCTCTTTGCGCCGTCGGAGCGCCGAGCAAACCTCGGAATTTCGCGGTTGCTGTGCTTTGCAGCCGCGGGTGGCCCACTTTAGCGACTTGGCCAACGTCGCGCCGCTGGGGCGGTATTGGCCTTAGCCAGCCTCTTTGCCGGAGCTACCCTTGGACGGCGCGACGTGGCGGGCCTGTCCGGCAGCGTGCGGCCTTTTCGTCCCGGCGCCCTTTCTTCGAGAGCTGTACGCCGGCGAGGAACATAGCCGTCGGGCACTCTGGCTGGTGGCCTTTTTCCCGACTTGGCCGACGTCGCGCCCACGTTGGCGTTCTTCGCTCGGGGCAGGCAATGTGGGGCGACTTACCGCGAACGACGCGACGTGGCGCGCCTGTGCGCCAAAGTGCGGCCTTTCGGTCCCGCATTGGCTTTCTTCAGCTCGGCGACGCGCGGCTTTTCGCTTTCCTTGCAGCCATGGCCCCGCGTCGGTGGGGTAAAAGAGAGCCCACACGGGCAGCCGCGCGGCATGCGGCGCGCTGTGCAAGGCTCCCCGGGACACGATGGCTCCAAGGCACGACGCCAAACTCCCCACGTACCCGTGGCGGATTAACTTCGCACGCCTATTTCTTGCCTCGCGCGCGCGTATACGAATTAAAGGTAATTATAACTTGCCGCCGTTTTTGAAACCGTCGCAATATCTCCCGTAGAATTAGCATTTTAGTGTGTACAGGAGTTCAAGGCAAAAAACTGCGGGTTTGGAGAGCGAAATTGCCGCGCCAAAGAGTTCGATTTCTGGGCCGTGTGCTCGCTATTGGCAACTTTCTAGATTGTTATTTAATTTCCCCTTGGCGGTGATTACCGCGTGCTCCCATTGCAAGCGTAAGTCTTGGAATCGGCAGGACGAACGAGCGGCGAAGAAATAGCCATTTTGGACCCCAGATAGGGGCAGATGGTGCCAGATGTTAGGATTTCGCAATTTTCGGCGGGGCTGAGAGGGGTTGCAACCGCGCTGCCGGCGGCACCTAGACGGCCAGTCGGACTTCAACGCAACGGAATCGTGACCTAACGATTTGCTGCCGAAGCGGGAGTCTGCCGGATATCATGAGTGTGATGGTCATACTTGCAGGCCGAAGTGGAAGAAATGAAAACTCACTCCTATAGCCTAGCGAGTTTCATTCGACGGACGGACACTCTTTACAAGAGTCTGGAGAAATTGATCAAGCAGTACCCGGAGGACGCCCTTCAACCAGATGACAAGATCTTTAACCGAATTCTGACCAACGATTGGCGTTACTTGAAGAATGACTTCACCGGTCCCGTAGAGAAGCGATACGCGGATGCAAGTAAGTGGGTGGAAGCCCTTCGTAGCTACCACTCTGACCTTTGTGACTTCTGCACATACAGCCTGGGTGCAGCCCAAAAGCTGGATGAGCTTCCAATGCATCCCAATCTGCCGCTCCCGGCATCGCGATGTCTCGACCAGCTAAAACTTCAATTCCAAGTGTTAACGCGCTGGGAGAGCGAAGCCAAAGCTTCCGCATCAGCCGATCACCTCTCACGGCTCAGAACGGATCTTCAGGCCCTGATTCAGAAGAGGGACATGAAGACTGTAACGGTGGAAGCTCGCCTGAGCCGGGACACCATCCGGGACTTCACGAGCGGGAAGACAAAAGTGCAAGAGAAAACTCTGCAGAAACTCGACGCCTATGTGATGCAGCAGAAGTCGCATTGATAGAAGATGTTGCACGAACCCAGTTCACCGCAATAGTGATCACAGCGACTTAGTGGTTTCCAATCTTCTCCTCTGTCCGCCTAAATCTCTCCTCATTTCTCCACAAAATACAGTCTCGTCTTGTCCGCGATTGCTTGGCATACTTTTCTTGAGACCGGCAGAAAAAAGTGCTGACGGCGGTTCCTGAAAGTTGGTGGCGAGCCGCTTTTCGCCGGTATAAAAGCACCGCCAACCGTCCGTTGGGATCGTAAAAAACGCGGCCCCGAGGGGGAAAGTCATGAAGAATCTGAATATTCAAGTCGAGCAATGGCCTATTGATCGTTTAGTCCCGAGCGAAGCGAACCCGCGCACGCATTCGCCGGAACAAGTGGCACAGATCGCCGCCTCCATCCGCGAGTTCGGTTTTGTGAACCCGATTCTGGTTGGCGCTGACGACAAGATCATCGCGGGTGAGGGGCGCTATCGGGCGGCCCTCACACTGGGCATGCGCAAAGTTCCGGTGATCAGGCTCGAACACTTGTCTGAAGTCCAACGACGTGCGCTGGCTATCGCCGATAATCAGCTCGCGCTTAATGCGGGCTGGGACGAACAGATGCTTCGCCAGCAGCTTGCTGCCTTGAAGGACGAGAACTTCGATTTGGATCTGCTCGGTTTCGACGACTTCGAGTTGGCGAGGCAGCTAGCAGAAGAACAGGCCGCCGGGCTCACGGATGAAGACGAGGTTCCGGCGATTCCAACCGCCCGGGTCACCAGACCCGGCGACCTCTGGCTATTGCGACCTAACAAAGAGCGACAGCATCGGTTATTGTGCGGCGACGCCACTGCCGGCCAAGATGCGACGCGCCTGTTGGCGAAACAGCAACCGCCGATTCTCATGGTGACCGATCCGCCGTACGGCGTCGATCTCGAACCGGAGTGGCGCGAGCAAGCTGGTCTTAATCCGCGGACGCGTCAAGGTGGCAAGGTCGCCAACGACAATCGGATCGATTGGTCGGAAGCCTGGACGCTGTTTCCCGGCGACGTCGTCTACCTCTGGCATGCGGGCATTCACGCCGGCGAAGTTGCGCGCGGGCTGCAATCCTGCGGATTCGAAATCCGATCGCAGATCGTCTGGGTAAAGCAGCACTTCGCCATTTCCCGCGGCGCCTATCACTGGCGCCATGAACCCTGCTGGTATGCCGTGCGGAAAGGACAGAACGGGCACTGGCGCGGCGATCGCACGCAGAACACCGTCTGGGAAGTCGCGAATCTGAATCCGTTTGGCGGGGAAACCGCTGGGGAAAACGAAGCGACCGGCCACGGCACGCAAAAGCCTGTCGAGATCCTGCGGCGACCGCTTCTGAACCACACGCGTCTAGGTGAGGCTTGTTACGACCCGTTCCTTGGCAGTGGCAGCACACTGATTGCAGCCGAGACCAGCGATCGAATCTGCTACGGCATGGAAATCGATCCGCGGTATGTCGACGTTGGCGTGCTCCGGTGGCAGCGGTTCACGGGAAAACAGGCGGTGCTCGATGGCGACCGCCGGACCTTCGATGAGATTGCGCGAGCGCGAAGAAGGGAGGTCGCGTGAAGTACGTGGACAAAGAAAAACCGCCGAGGCGGAAGCTCGGCGGCCACAACAACTCGATTGGTTGGACCTCAGCTCTTCAGCGAATAGCGGCGCTCCCCATCCTCGACTTTGGTGGACGCTACTTTCAGGCCCATCTTCCTGCCAAGCACGCCGGAAATGAATCCCCGTACCGAATGAGCCTGCCAGCCGGTGGCTTTCATGAGATCCGCGCTGGTAGCACCCCCGGAGCGCCTCAGCAGGTCCAGGAATTTGGCAGTTTTGCTGCCCTGGCGGCTGTTGGCCGCCTTCTTGCGCGACTTCGCCGACTTCGCGGCCGTGTTGGCTTTCTTCGCCCGGGCAGCCTGTTTGGCCGGCTTACCCTTGGACGGCGCGACGTGGCGCGCGTGTGCGCCGACACGCGGCTTTTTCGCCGGACTTGGCTTGCCGGATGGGGTACTTTGCTCGGCATTGGCGGCATTTTCTGGAACAACGTTCATTTTGATTTCTCCTTTGGCGGTGATCACCGCGACGATCACATCAATCACTCTGGTTTCCTCCGATTGCAAGCGAATTCTGCAGGAAATCTGCAGCATCTAGGAATCGGTGAAAACGGTGGCCCATGTTAGGGCACGGAGCCAAGTTCGAGCAGAAAATGCAGCAGGCGATTGCCGCGCTGCTCTCCCACAGAAGCATCGAGCAGGCGGCCAACGAGGTGGGAATCAGCTCAAACACGCTCCAGCGATGGATGAAGGAAGCGGAGTTCCAGGCCGAACTCCGGAAAGCGCGCCGAGCAGCGTTCTCCCAAGCCATCGGACGACTACAGGACGCCGCAAGCGCTGCGAGTTCGACCCTATTGAGAATCATGACTGACTCGAACACCCCGGCAGCAACCCGCCTGCGAGCCATCGAGATTGTCCTGGAGCAGGGAGCGAAGGCCGCTACCATCAACGATCTCGACGATCGAGTGACGAAGTTGGAGCGGAACGCACACTCTGCAGAAATCACCTGGCTAAGCTCCAAGCCTCTACCTGATACGGCGCCATCGCGAGCGCAGATTGCAGCACCGGACGGTAGCGCCCCAGAAGCCGATGCGGAGGCCATCGAATAAGCCATGGCAGAACCAATGCAGCCAAGGGCAGCCGAATCAGTTAACTCACCCAGCAGACGGATCTCCGTGCTGGAGATTGCGCGGCGTCTCGACATTGGACGCCTGGCGGTCTATTCGATGTTGGAAAAAGGGATCATTCCCGGACTTCGCCTGGGCCGGCGATGGATCATCACGAGACAGGCATATCTGACCTGGGAGAGCACCTGCGGGCTCCCTTCGGGCACTGGACTTCAACGCGAACCAGAGGTAGACGTGGTGAACTGATGCCCGTCTTCAAGCGCAAATACGAATCTGGCAAAACCGTCTGGCGATATATATTCAGCGCACCGGGTTCCACCCGCCAGGACCGCCGGCTGGTTGAAGCGGTGGGCTTCGCCAGCAAACAGGACGCGATCGACGCTGAGGCAAAGCGCCGAACTGAGGAACTTCAGAAGTACGAGTTGGCAAAGGCAGGCGGTGGTTCGGTGGCCGCGGCGCTTCCCACCACACTCGCGATGCTGTTCCACGAATTCTTTCGCCAGCATGCGGAAGAGAAACTCGCTCCCAAGACGATCGAGCGTTACCGGGAACTGGCCGGCTATCTCGCGCCCGAGCTGCTGGCGATGCCTTTGGCGGAGATTACACCGCTTCATCTGAGCCGCGAATGGAACCGGCTGCTCAAGACCGGCGGCCGTCACCGGAAAACG
>PNAJ01000130.1 GCA_003170295.1 Bryobacterales bacterium
GATGTCAAGAGAAAAAGATTCTCCTCCGAGTTGGACCGGGCGAAATTCGCGTGGCATCCAGCCCCACCCTTCACGCTTTCACTAATTCGTTGTGAGGGGAGCCATGTTTGCGTTCGCCGGCGGCTGGTTTCCGATTCCTGCTTTCCCTCGTATGAGAAGTGTTATTCAGCACGGCCCGGAGCCGTCAAGGGCGCGCCGGTCGGCGCGGCATGGCGAACCCTTGACGGCTCCGGGCCGTGCTGAGAGGATCGAGGAAGAGGGAAAGCAGATGCTGGACTCCGAGGTCGATTTCTGAAACGCGGCAAGCGAGACGGTTGCGCTTTGTGTGTCAACCATGATTCTATCTGAGACTCGTGGCCTATAGCTTTTTTAGGTTGTCCGAGGGGGCATAGGATTCAACAAGAGACTCGTGCTTGAGGCACATCTGCCTAATAACGGGGTGGATACTCTCCCTCGAACCCGAGCGTTTCGAGAATCGACTAGCCAGCGGCAGGGATGAGCCCCGACGGATGACATTGACTCTCTTCACACGCTCAAGCTGCTTGCCTTTTCAATTGCCTTGGATCGAAAGGTCCTCCTTTTTTCCAAATCTTTAAAACGATCGCTGCAATCTTGCGAGCGAGAGTCAGGCGTGCCATCGCCGGCTTCATGCCGTTGGATAGCAAATCCTGATAGAGATCTCCCAGCACATTGCTGGAGCGGCTGGCCTGCATAGCCGCGCCTTTGAACACACTCTTCAGATCATGGCTATGGTTGTGGTTGAGACCGCGCGGCGACGCCAGCCTTTTGGAAGGTTGTAGTTGTCCTCCTGTGAACCGATATTCGCCACTGGTGCGTGTCCGCAGTGCCAGACCCGAATAGGCCCATAGTTGTCGTTTCGTTCGGAAGCGATGCGGCGTTTGGAGCAGTGCGATCAAGAGCGCGACGCGGATCGGGCCCAGCAGAGGGACCTGTCGGAGAAGCTGTTGGGCGGCATGCTTCTTGCTTTCTGTCAGCAACTCCCGCCGCGCCTGCCGACGTATCTTCATCAAAGCGTCGAGTTGTTCATAAAGTTGCTCAGCGCGTCGACGCACAGCCGCCTCCGACAGTTGTTCCAGCCAACTGTTGCGGTGGCGCGGTGAATACACCTTTTCTCCAGCACAGGGAATCGCCCAGCTTCGATAGAGGGCTTTCGTCCGATTCATCACACGGGTGAGATCCTTGGTCACGGTGAGATAGCTACGGCTCAGTTCCCGCAATGTGCGCACCCCGGAATCGCCGTGATAAACCGGCGTGAGAAGTCCCGCTCGAAGCAACTCGCTGAGCTTCCGTGCATCCACCCGATCGTTCTTATTGCCTGCCTTCAGTAGCGCGTTCTTCCGCGGATCGCAGACCACCACCTGGGCCACGGGAGGTTTCACCAGGTCGTACAGCCAGGCCGCACTGGTTCCTTCCTCAAACGTGACCCATAAGCTCCCACGCAATCCTTGAATGAATTCCAGGATGGTGCGTGCCTTGGTTTCAATGACGCACTCCATCACCAGCTTTCCGGCCTCGTCCCTCACCGCAGCCGAAATACTGGCCTGATGCACGTCCATGCCGATATACTTTCTGCTCTCCATGTGTTTTGCTCCGTTCCGTCGGTCATAAGCCGACGCTAAAAGCCTATCTGAAAAGGGCGCCCCTTCATAATGCATTCAACGGCGACTCGGCTTCAGACCCGCATAGTTGCGCAAATGACGGACTAACGCAGGTCGGGCGTCTCCGTTGCCGGAGGCAGCCGACAGTCACGGGAGGCTGGAGCCACCTCAGCGGCCCGAAGTGCCGAAAGTCTCCGTTTGGCGTCATCGGGCATCCCGTTATTTCACGTGAGCCACTTATTAGACAGGCGCCGGCGCTACATCCACCAGCACGGGCTCATGTTCCATTCACAGGTTTGGTCTGACTGGCCGGCTTTGGTTCATCCACCCGGCGACGGAACCTGGTTGGAGCTACGCGATGACGGGGTCGGCTCAACAACGATCAAGTGGAAAACGGCAGGATGGGTGCTTCTGGGAGTCGGGGTCTTGAGTACGATTTCGGTTGCTTGCCCTCGGTACGAACCGTATGTGTAAACGCGCTAATGCGGATCTGTGCGGGGGCGATCAGCGATGGTCGTCCCTACCGGGACAGTTGGAATTTTGCGGCTCCTCGACGCTGCCCCAAACCCCGAATTTGAAAAAGTAATGTACGGTTACGTCATCCAGGCGCTATGAGAACGTCTTCCTAAAGGTCGTTTCGCCAACTCGGCTTGAACTCAGGCACATTATTGGAGTCGATGTGGATTTCTTCGCGCAGACAGCCGAGTCTACGAGGCCGATCCTTGGTCTTTCGAGGACTTAGGAATTTGGTCCAGACCGCGGCTAGGGTAACCGCGAAAACAACACTCAAAACAATAAACTCCAAACTCATCTGCGGACATAATAAGCGGTGAGGTATTACTTGTCGATGGGATAAAGGTCCCAGCACTTAGTACTTCTGGGGCAATGTATTCAAGTCAACCGACATCTGCTAGCGGCTCCGGTGGCCGACGAGGCCCCGGTGCGGCCTTGGCGAGAGATCCGGCGATCGGCGATATCCTGGGAATCAACCCGGCCCTCGACTTCGAAGTTCACGAGTTGCGGCGCGCGGAGCGAACCGATCCGCTCTGTTCTAGGTCCCTTTCAGTCAGTAGACGCATAGGCGCATAAATAATTTGTTCAAGATTAACACGTGGGTGGGGAAAGCGGGTCACCGAGACACCCGTCGGTGTCTCCGACAGCGAGACGATCACCACGACGGATACGCCCTTCGTCGCGGTTACGCCTCCGCTGGTCCCCAATGCCGCGCCGCTGGCGTACTTCTCGGCGGGGAGTCTCGGCTTCGGAGGGCAGACGGGGACTCAGCCGTTGTCCGTTTCGAACCTGGGGCAAGCGAATCTTAATCTGGCCGCGTCTCCCCCGGCATCGCCCTTCAGTATTGCGCAGACATTCTGCTCGGGTGGGGCATCATCCTTGCCGACAACCCTCCCGCCTGGGGGGACCTGCTTCTTTTCCATTGCTTACTCGGAGAAAGCCCCGGGTACTCCGACCGGTACCATCACCTTCACCGACAACGCGAGTTTGAGCAATCTTACCAGCACGTCTTCCGGATCGAATTTCACGCAGTCGGTTCCGCTAAGTGCCTTTGGAGCGGGCGCGGGGCCGCCATCGCTGCCGCCGACGTCGGTGTCCATTTCAGTGAGTGAAGCGATCACGGTAGTCGATACCGACACCGCCTCGGTGCCGCCCGTCAGCACTGCGGTTACGCTGGCGACTATCCCGATCGGCCTGTTGGTCAGCGTGGACGGCGGCACTCCACAAGTGGCGCCCGCCACGTTCAGGGAGACTCCTATTCTCGGTGGGAGAACTGGGGCAAACATCGAGTTCCAAAAAATCGCCGGCGGGCAGATTGGGGCGATTTCAAAGAAGATCGATCCAGGGAGAGTCCTTAATCTCATCTCCTTCGTGGACGGACTCGACGACTTTGTTCAGGGCGGAGTGTGCGGCCAAAATGCCGAACCTGACGCACTGGCGTCCGCATCAGATAACGCCTCCAATCCAAAGGTGGTGGTGATGATGGGCGGCTCCAAGAACCTGACGACGGCGCAGGATCTGCTCCACAAGGCGAGTCTGGCACTCGCTATGATCGGCGAGTATTAGGAGTCCCTGACCGCGATGCGGGATGAGGAGGCAACGATGAACCGCTCACTCAGACACGCTCTCCTTGTGAGTTTTCTGATGCCGGCTGCCAGGGTCCCCAATAAACGGCGCAGGATCTGCTTAATTTGGCCAGCGAGGAGTTCTCGGTGATCGAGGGGTAGAGATCACCGAGCAGCACTGGAGGTCTACGTAATTATGTGGCAGCGATTGTTTGTGCTCACCCTTTTGCGGGATGCCCGCGCTCTGGGCAGATCAGTGTGACGGTCTCCCGGCCGCTCCCCCCCGCCAAATCTCCCGACACGGGCGACCCTGATTCCTCGAACGCGAACATCCCTATCTCTTCGCGCTCTTTTCGGTTGTCCGTAAAACTAAGGTGGACCATCTCCAGTCATCTGCGGTTAGAATAAATGAACGAGATTATTGGCCTGTTACTATCGGAAAGGTGCGGTTGCGGAAAGAGCCTTCTTCCACCGCCAGGCCCTCCTCGTTGAGGATCAAATAGCGGCTCATCTTGTCGCCCAAATCGATCCCAATCGTCTCGGCTGGATGCCGCTCGGCAACTTTGATATTCTTCTTCATGGCTGGTTCTCCTTTGCACCTTCATTGAGTGCGCTCACAGCTTATCGCTGTTCCAAGGTGGCCAGCCGTCTCATTCTATCTGTCCCCATTTTTCGCCCCGTCGATAAACTACCCCATCGTGTAGAAAAATTCCTCGTGCGTAATCTTCCCGTCCTTAACGGTATAAGCGCCGCCTCATCCATCACGAATCGCTTGCCAGCCATCGGCCCAGACTTCGCCGTCAGTTCGTATTTGTAACGCACGATGAAGCGATCGCCGTGCGGGAACGGACCCTCGATCTCAGCCTTGTGAATCTCATGGTTCTCGACCCACCACTTCCCCTTAGCTTTAGTCGCCTCAACTCCCTCCATACGTGCAGGCATGTTCGGCCCGCTCGCCGCTTCAATACTGACGATCTGGGGATGGTAAAGCAGTTCCATAGCCTCAAAGTGCTTGTCTTCGCGGCACAACTCCACCAACTTCTTTCCAACGGTCAACGTATCGCTCATATGAATCCTCCGAGCCAAGAATATCAAAAACAAAGTCAAGATCACCGCGCTTTGGTGGCGCGGGCTTCAGCCTGCAGCGACGGCTTAAGCCGGCGTCCGCTTGTGCTCTTTCGCTGAGCCGCCCGTGCAAGCTCGTCGCCTACTCGCACGTGGCAATGGGCTTTTTGGGGCGGAGCCGAGGATCGCAAGTTCCATTGCAACGTTCGAGGTAAAGAGACCAGTAGCTCGATTCGATTCCTTCCTGGATAATGTAGCCAGGCCAGTTCAATGGGTAGAATCCTGCGCGACTCACGCGAACATAATACGCTCCGGGAGCCAGCGCGTCGAACCTGAACCCTCCCTGCGAGTCGGTCTTCGTAGTACCGCAGACCTCGCCGGTAGCGCACATCAACCTTGCCTCCGCGCCAGCGACCGGCGGACCTTCTTTCCCAATTTGGCCCTTGTCCACTCGAACGCTGCCCACCAGATTGCCGACATGCTCTTTCGACGGCATCAACAGAATAGACTTCAGCACCGCATGACCACCACAGTCCGCGAGGGACCCGAGTTCAAGCTGCAGCGTCGGCATCGCCTTCTGCTCGCCATCCCCAAGCTGAATCGATGTCAGGGTAAGGATGCGGAAGCCGCGAGAATGGAGCCTCAGACTATATTTTCCTGGTTGCAGCGCAGAGAAACGATAGACCCCAGCAGTGTCAGCCGTGGCAAGCAATTTACTGTTGGGCGAACCCTCAATCCACAACTCAGCGTCAGTACTGGGAATCCCGGCTCCAGTAATATCCTTCACTTTGCCAATGAGACCAGCAGTGCCATCCTGTGCAATGGCCAAGCATGCTCCCATCAAAATAACGCCGAGAACGTTCATTCAGTTTTTCTCAACTTCAGGCAAGGCAATCTCTTCTACCTGTCGTCATCATCCATATCCATAGCCAGTGGAGCAAACACACTCCGCATCAGCGCCGGATACTTCACTTGATGCCCCTTAGCATCCGCCCACAAAATCCGATTGAGCTTCGCAGCCGGAGCCCGATCCGGCAAATCGAATTCCATTTTTGACGAAGCCTCGGCATCTCTTCGCGCCGCTCCATGCAGGGCCTTCAATGGTGGATTCACTTCAAACAAATCGTGCTTCGGCTGTTCCGCGCTAAACGCCGTAAAATGCGGAGTCGCCGTGAAACTAGCCCGCATATCCGCCGCAATCAAATCGAACAGCGACATCGTCGGCAGCCCGAGAATCAGCTCCATCGTTTTCAGCATTCCCGGATTCGAATAAAACGTCGAATCCACCGCTCCCCTCTTTATATAAGGACCAACAGCCAGCGCCACCGTGCGATGCCCGTCCACGTGATCGACGCCATTCTGCGCGTCGTCTTCGATGATGAAAATCTGCATCGTCTTCCAAAACTTGCTGTGACTCAGCGCCTCGACAATTTGCCCCACCGCGTAATCGTTATCCGCGACCATCGCCTTCGCCGTCGATGCACCGGACGCCGTTCCCTGCGTGTGATTGCTCGGCAGTTGCACGATGGTTAAATTCGGCATCGTGTCCCATTTTTTCAGCTCCGCGATAAAAATCTGCGCCCGCACCACATCCGGAATGTTCGTCGAATACGCTGGAAAATTCTTCGCCAGAATTTTATTCACAATCGGCGCGGTGATGTTCCACTTCGAAGTGAAATCCGCGCCGTCTTTCCACTGCTTTAGCAGTTCCGCGCGAGCGTCGCGCGCCGTCGACGTTACGCCTGCATACTCGCCGAAAATCCGCACTGTTTTTTTCATGCGGAGCGCCGATTCCCAAATGAATCCACCTGCCGATGGCGCAATCGGATCGGAACCATCGAACGGATAACTGCGGCCTTCATATCCAGGCCATAAACAATATGCGGTTTCATTCGCTTGCGTCAGCCACTGGTGCCCGTCGGCGCTATTGCCTCCGGCGGCGTAGAAATTATCGAGCGTCACATATTCACGCGCCAGCTTGTGTTGATTGGGCGTCACCGCTTCGCCATAAATCGCGAACGAAGCTTCGCCGTTGCCCTTCCCGAGATCGCCCAGCACCTGATCGTAAGTGCGGTTTTCCTTAACGATATAGACGATATGCTCGATCGTCGAAGGCTCGCCCGCGCGCTCGGGAACAGGCACCGGTTTTACCCCCACCCGCACTTTTTCGTCAGTCGCAGGCGGCACCATCAAGTTGTTCACGATGACCGCGTTGGTCATCGACGCCAGTTGCGCGGCGTCGGGTATCGGCATCACATGAATCGAGCCTCGTTCCGCGTGCACATAGCGATGCTTCGGATCGTCGCGCCATCCCGAGCCGACGCCGAGCAATGTTCCGATCGCAAGATGCCCTTCTGAAATCGACAAACTGTTGGGAACCCAGGCGGTTGGGATCAAGCCCTTCTGCTTTCCGTCCGCGGCATTCAGCACCGCAACGGCGTTAATTCCTCCGCAGGCGACATAAAGCGTGCCACCCAAAATCGCCAGCGCCGTTGGCGCGATGCCCGCTACTTTTTTTGAAAATGGATGTAATTCAAAAGTTTGCACCACCACATTGCGATTAGTGTCGATCACCGAAATCGAGTCCTGATTGCCATTGGCGACATACAAGCGCGCCGAAGCTTCATCCCACACAATCGCCGTGGGATGCAGGCCGACGGCGATCGATTGTTCGACGGCACCCATGACCAGATCGATGCGCGAAACGGATCCGGTCGATGCAATTCCGCGCTCATCGGTCACGACGCGATCGGCTCCGGACGCGGCGGTCAGCTCCCCCGATTTCGGCAGGCGGCCGCCCCAGTTGGTTACATAAGCGATAGTTGCGTCTGAGTTTAGAGCCGCGCCGAAGGGAGCAATTTCAGTCTTGACCGCGCGCACGGTGCCTTTCGAGAGATCGGCAATCGCGAGCGTATTCGCGTGAATCAGCGGCACGACGGCGATGCGGCCCGTCGCGGCCAGCGCGCCCGAATTGGCGCTCGATCCGAGCTTCCAGGCGGTGTGCGAACCGTCGCGGCGGACGCTCCAAAGCTCGGCTTCTCTTTGGTTTGCAATGTTCACCAGCGCCCGGTCAGCCGAGGCATCGTAGCGGATGCCCTGAAGTCCGGCCGCACCCGGAAAAGCGATGTGCGCCAGTACTTTATTCGCGCGCCAGTCCAAGAACGTAATCCCGCCTTTGTGCAGCACCCACAATTCATCTTGTGTTTTTCCGAACGCGACGCCGTAGACGCGTCCGTTAAACACCGATTGCAGGCCGGCGGGCGTGATGGCCTGCCGCGTGGTGATGACGCCGGGGTCGGAAACGGTCCGCTCTTGTGAGAAGGCGGTCGCGAGAACGGTCAGGAAGAGTGCGTATTTCGGCATGCGCGGTACGATTAGCATAGCTTAAATGACCATAAACGATCGAGAAACGCGCTTGCTGAGACCTTAAATGACCATAAAAACGGCTCTGCGCGCGGAGATTTCACCGATGATCCAACTGGCTCTGCCGCTGGTCGCGGCTGAGATCGGCTGGATGGCGATGGGCGTGGTCGATACCATGTTCGTCGGTCGCATCGGCGCGATCGCGATTGGCGCGGTGAGTCTCGGCACAGTGATGTTTTATGGCGTCGCGATTGTCGCGAGCGGATTGCTGTTGGGGCTCGATACCTTGGTCGCGCAGTCCTTCGGCGCGGAGGACCATGACGATGTGCGCCATTCCCTTATCAACGGCGTGTGGTTATCGCTGTTGTTGATTCCTCTCGTAATGGTAGCGGTGTGGGCGGTGAGTCCTTTGCTCGGGGCAATTGGAATCGATCCGGAAGTGTTGCGCGAGACCAGGCCTTATCTGAGAGCGCTCAACTGGAGCGCGCCTCCGCTGCTCATTTATTTCGGCATGCGCCGCTATTTGCAATCGATCAATATCGTGAGGCCGGTGATGGTGACGCTGCTCACCGCGAACCTGGTGAACATCGTTTGCAACTGGCTGTTCGTATTCGGCAATCTGGGCGCGCCGCGCATGGGAGTGGAAGGCTCAGGATGGGCGACATGCGTTTCGCGAGTTTACATGGCGATCGCGCTGGCAGTGGTGATCTGGCGGCACGATCCTGTAGTCGCGCGCATGCCATGGCGACCCGAGTTCGGGCGCATTCGCGAATTGCTGCGCTTGGGATTTCCGGCCGCGATGCAAATCGGTCTGGAGTGGGGGGTGTTCTCGACGGCAACATTGCTGATTGCGAGACTGGGCGCGACCGCGCTGGCCGGGCATCAAATCACATTAACGACGGTCAGCATGACATACATGATGCCCCTGGGAATCAGTTCGGCCGCGGCGGTGCGAGTGGGGCACGCGCTGGGGAGGGGCGATCCCGAAGGGATGGCTCGGGCAGGATGGACGGCGCTCGGATTGGGCGCGGCGATGATGTCGTGCGCGGCGATTTGTTTGATCGTATTTCCACATTGGATTGCGCGGTTGTTTACGCCCGAAGCGGATGTGATCGCGGCGAGCATGCTGTTGCTGAGAATCGCGGCGTTTTTTCAATTATTCGACGGACTGCAAGTGGTGGCGACAGGTGCGCTGCGAGGGGCGGGAGATACTCGGACGCCGATGATTTGTCACTTCACCGGATATTGGGTGATCGGGCTTCCGGTGGGGGTGCTGTTATGTTTTCACTATCGGATGGGCGCGCCGGGGTTGTGGATTGGGCTGTGCGTGGGGTTGATTACGATTGGGATTGTACTAGTGGAGATGTGGAGAAGAAAGGAGTCAGGAGTCAGGAGTCAGGAGTCGGAATAAGGGGTGGCCGCAAGGCGGTCGTGGCACACACCCCGGCAATTGCGATACTCTTCTCAGCCACGCGCTTCCCACGATTTTACAGCGTTGATATCCGATGAATGGCTTTAACTGCCAGGGTTGGATCGTGCTCGATGATACTTAAGAGTGCGGCTGCGGGACCGGTTGGACGGCGGCGGTCTTGCTCCCAGTTTTGAAGGGTCTTTACGCTTACACCGATCAAGCGAGCGAACTCGGATTGTGAAAGGCTGGTTCGCTCGCGAATCACGCGGACTCCGGGACCGCCGATTACAGTTCTTCGTGCAGGCTTTTTCTCTCCGCGGAGTATTGCGCCCGCCTCACGTACGCTGCCTAACAGCTCTTCAAACATTTCTTTTTTCATTGCCGAACTCCTCTTTGATAATCCTGGCAAGCTGTGAGATCTGTCTCGGAGTCAGATCGGCTGCCACGTTCTTTGGATAGGCGTAGAGCAGAAGGATCGTGTCCTTTCGCACCGCCCAATGATAGATGACACGAGCGCCGCCGCTTTTTCCTCGCACTCCAATCGCGATCCGAACCTTGCGTATCCCGCCACCACCTCTGATGAGATCGCCGATCCCCGGATTCGCGGTTGAAGGGGTTGAGGGGCCGAAGGGGCCGAAGGGGACAGCCTGACGTGACTCCTTGCCTATTTGCATGAAACCAGCAGACTGCCCCGTCCCCTTCGGTCAGTCTCCGCCCTTGCGCAGTCTTTTAGGGCCTTATCCGCACCAGACCCTTCCATGCCGGGATTTTGAAGGTAGTAGATATCGGTCCAACAGGGCGAAGCTGCTGGGAAATCTGAAGACGCACCTCCGAGTTGACTGGATTTATTAGGAAGAATCCGGCAGATCGTTCCTGCGGAGCTTTGTGAGAGCATCGCGGAGAGGGCAGAAAACAACGAAGGGGACGGAGCAGTCTGATGGTTTCATGCAAGTAAGCAAGGAGTCACGTCAGGCTGTCCCCTTTAACCCTTTAACCGTGATAAGCTCTCAAGATGCAAAGGCTGGTTCTTTTCGCGTTTTTTATCAGCGCCGCCTCGGCTGGGCCAATCGTGGTCGGCCCGATTGACATACATGGCTTTGGATCATACGAATGGCAAAGCGGAAATGGTTGGGTCATACATTTCAGCGCCTCTGGAGCGAGTGGGAGCGACACCGTATCGTTTGATACCGTGGCTGTCTTCGATGCCAACGAGGTTCCAGGCCCTATTTTTCCGGGCTTACCGGACTATTTTACGGCACCCCCAGAGTGTTTTTGGGTGGGGTCGGCATCGATTGATGGCATCTTCGGATCTTGCAATGTTCCGAACGCCCAGTTTTCTATTGGCGGCACCGGAACTCTAGTTCTGTTCGACTTAATGGGCAATGTCGTGGCCACCGCATCTTTGATCGCCCCTTTGACATTTTACAATGAGGTAGATACGTTTAATGGCAACCAACTCGTTCAAGTTACGGCCGATTTCACGGTCGGTTCAGAGCCAAATGACGCCGTTATCATGGGAGTGGGATTGGGCACTCTTCTGTTTGCCATCCTAAATCGCAAGCTTCGCTTTCCTAGCGGGCTCTCCGCGAAGAATCTTTAGTGTCAAAACATGTCGACACGACTCGCGTGGACGCTTGCGCCACGGGGACACCCGAAGGGGACAGCCTGACGTGACTCCTTGATTATTTGCATGAAACCAGCAGACTGCTCCGTCCCCTTCGGTCATTCTCAGCTTTTGCGCAGTCTTTTAGGGCCTGATCCGCACCAGACCCTTCCACGGCGGGATTCTGGATTTTGAAAAGGAGCAGATATCGGTCCATCAGGGCGAAACTGCTGCTGGGAAACCTGAAGACCGCCCTCCGAGTTGACTGGACTGGATTGTTAGGAAGAATCTGGGTAGATCGTTCCTGCGGAGCTTGAGAGAGTATCGCAGGGAGAGTAGAAAACAACGAAGGGGACGGAGCAGTCTGATGGTTTCATGCAAATAATCAAGGAGTCACGTCAGGCTGTCCCCTTCGACCCTTCGACCCGTCCCCTTCGACCCCTTCGACCCTTCGACCCCCTTCGACCCCTTCGACCCCCTTCGACCCCTTCGACCGTCCCTTCGACCCCCCTTCGACCCTTCGACCCCAATTCCGAACACCGGCAATTCAAAATCTGGAAAATTCGCAGCGCCAAGCGCGCCTCTTTCCTCACCGATGCCGAGGAGCACGGCTCCGCGAACCAATCGCCTCCGCGATCATCGCCGTCACCAGGCTGTTGATGCTGACGCCCTCGCTTTTTGCCTGCTCCGTCAATTTCAGATAGAGCGTTCGTGGCAGACGCTGGCGCCACTGCGCCGCCTCGATTCCGGGCTTTGGCGCCTTCCTGCCGGATTCTTTGAAGACTTCGAGGCAGTCGCGCAGAGCCTCTCTGCCATTGGAAATCGCTTCCTCAATGGTTTCCCCGTCCGACATGCATCCTGGGATTTCCGGATACTCCGCCAGATATCCGCCGCCCTCGTCCTTCGAGAGCGGACGTATCGTGATCCGGTATCCATCGGCAGTTTGCTTCCTTGCTGCCTTCATAGGTTCCTCGCATCAACCAGCGCCAAAAAATGCTTAATGTAAACCGGCTTGATCGGACGCTTCGCCGGAACGGAAACATTTTCTCTAACACCGGAGGCGCTGAAAATAACGTGACTTCCGCCGTGGCCCGGCCTGCGCCACTCCAAGCCATTTTTCTCCGCGACCTCCATCAAATCCTCGATCCGCCAACCGTTTGGATTCTGACGCATCTTCCGAAGTGATTTGTCAGACGCCGCCACTTATTTCATGATACCGCATCAGGTATCATCATATGCTACACGGATTGCAGAGAATGCTGAAGATTCTGGCCAGGCGTTTCGCCTGCCGTGTTGCAGCTACAGCCGCACCCTTCGCAACCGCAGCGCATTTGCAATTACCGACACCGAACTAAACGTCATTGCCGCGCTCGCGATCATTGGACTCAGCAGCAATCCGAAAAACGGATACAGCGCCCCCGCTGCGATCGGCACTCCGAGCAAATTATAGATGAATGCAAAAAACAAATTCTGCCGGATATTTTTCATCGTCGCGCGACTTAAATGCAGTGCGCGCAGAATCCCATTGAGGTCTCCCGAGAGCAGCGTGATGCCCGCGCTTTCCATCGCCACATCCGCGCCTGTTCCCATTGCGATTCCCACCTGCGCCTGCGCCAAAGCAGGCGCGTCGTTGACGCCGTCGCCCGCCATCGCGACCATGCGGCCTTGCTTTTGGAACCGCTCGACCAAGTCGCGTTTTCCATCGGGCAAAACTTCGGCTTCCACTTCCTCTAGCCCAAGTTTTTTCGCGACCGCCATCGCCGTAGTGCGATCGTCGCCGGTCAACATCACGATGCGGATTTTCTCCGCGCGCAGCTTTTTTACAGTCTCCGCGGCGGATGCCTTGATGGGATCGGAAACCGACAAAACACCCGCCAAATGCCCATTTATCGCGATAAATACGGCTGTTTCGCCCTTTTCGCGCAATGATGCAATTATGGTCAAATAAGGGCTCGCGTCGATGGACCTATGGTCAATTAAGGCCCGATTACCGACCACTATTTCGCGCCCATCGACGGTTCCAGAGACCCCCAACCCGGGCATGGACTGGAAATTTTCGGGTTTCGTCAGCGTGAGTCCCTTCTCGCGAGCCCCCTCGACGATCGCGCCCGCCAGCGGATGCTCGCTGCCCATTTCGAGGCTCGCCGCCAGCCGCAAAACATCGGGATCGCCCACCACCGACGCCAATCGCGGCTTGCCTTCCGTCAGCGTTCCGGTCTTATCGACAATCAGAGTGTCAATCTTTTCAAGCGCTTCGAGCGCCTCCGCGTTACGAATCAGGACTCCTTCTCTCGCTCCGCGGCCGGTTCCGACCATGATCGACATCGGCGTCGCCAATCCCAAAGCGCAAGGGCAGGCGATAATCAGCACCGCGACGGCGTTGACCAGCGCCCCAGCCGGCGAATAAACCGCCCAGATTATTGCAGTTAGTATTGCGACCAGCAGAACAGCAGGCACAAACCAGCCAGCCACCACGTCGGCGAGCCGCTGGATCGGCGCACGGGATCTCTGTGCCTGGCTTACCATTCTCACGATCTGGGCGAGCATGGTATCGTTGCCGACCCGCTCGGCCGTCATAAGGAAACTGCCTGTTTTGTTGAGAGTGCCGCCGGTGACCGCGTCGCCCGCTGCTTTCTCTGCCGGCATCGATTCGCCGGTCATCATCGATTCGTCAATCGCACTCGCGCCGCTCAGAATCTTGCCATCGACGGGCACTTTTTCACCCGGCCGGACCCGCAGCATATCACCCGGCAGCACCTGCTCAAGGGGAACATCTTGTTCAGAACCATCGGCTTCCACGCGGCGCGCGGTCTTGGGAGCCAGACCAAGCAGCGCCTTCAACGCATTCTGCGTCTGCCCCCGCGCACGCAGTTCGAGAACCTGCCCCAGTAGAACTAGAGTAGTGATCACCGCGGCCGGCTCGAAATAGGATTCGCCAAAAAAACTGTATATATAAGATACCGAGACACCTAATCCGATCAGCGTGAACATGTTCAAGCTGCGATTGCCAATCGACGCCCAGGCTCGCTCGAAGATCGGCCACCCAGCCCATAAAACGACCGGCGTCGCGAGCACACACTCTATCCACTTGTTTACAGGCCAGATCATGAACACGAGCAGGGGAACTGTCAGCACAGCCGCGATCCAGAACCGCCGCGTCATGTCTTCGAGCTCGGGGTTTTTGTCGTCGAGCGAAACCGTCATCGGCTCCAGCGCCATGCCGCAGATGGGACACGCACCTGGCTGATTCCGAATGATTTGCGGATGCATCGGGCAAGTAAACTGGGTGCCTTTCGACACGGCAGTAGTGACCAGTTTTGGTTTCAGATACGTCTCAGGCGACGCGCTAAATTTCGCGAGACACCCTTTGCCGCAGAAGAAGTATTCCGTGCCCTGGTATGTATGCGATCCCGCACATTTTTCGGGATTTACCGTCATCCCGCAGACTGGATCGACGCTCATACCGATGGCAGGCGGAGCGTGAAAACAGATCCGCGCCCAAGCTGGCTCTCGACTTCCACGGCTCCGTTCATCCGCTCCACCACGTGTTTCACAATAGATAGACCCAGTCCCGTGCCACCGACTTGGCGCGACCGTGCTTTATCGATGCGGTAAAACCGTTCGAAGATTCGTGGCAGATCCTGGGAAGGGATGCCGACGCCTGTGTCCGAGATCACGATTTCGACCTGATGGCGATCGTCAAGTGTCGCTCTGACATGCACTTCCCCTCCCGGCCGGTTGAACTTGATGGCGTTCGCCAGCAGATTGAGAATGGCCTGCTCCAGACGCAGCCGGCTGCCGCTGACAAACACATTTTCCACATTTTCGCAGATCAATGTCACGTCCCGTTCTCGCGCCTCGGCCTGTACCGTGACCACGGCAGCATCGAGAACTCCAGCTACCGAGATCACTTCAGGTTCGGGATCGATGCCCGATTCCAGTTCGGAGAGGACCAGGAGATCCGCCGCTATGCTATTGAGCCGCACTGCGTTGGTGCGAATGATCTCGACAAATTTGCGGCTATTCGCCGTATCGGAGAGCGCGCCGTCGAGCAGCGTTTCCGCGTAGCCGATGACGCCTGCGAGCGGGGTCCGCAATTCATGCGAAACGTTGGCAACAAAGTCTTTACGAACTTGTTCCAGCCGTTCGAGCTCGGTGGTATCGTGCAAAATCGCAATCGCGCCGCGCCCTGCCGGCATGGCGAGAGGGTTCGCCTGCACTTCAAAAGTGCGCCCAAACGCCGCCGACAGTTTGACGCGCAAGTTGCGAGGCTCGCCGGTAGAAAGCACCTCGCGCAGCAGTTGATGGAGTCCGGTGTCACGAACAAGTTCGAGCAAAGAAAGGCCTTCAAAGGCCGCGCCTCGAAATCCGATGGCTTTTAAAAACGCCGTATTGCAGAAGGTGACGCGCAAATCGGGATCGACCGCGAGCACGCCTTCCGCCATGCTCGATAAAATCGCCTCGCGCCGCGCCGATTCAAAACGCAAACGGTCGAGCAGGCGGCGCAACTCCTTTGCAACTCCAGCGATAGAATGTTCGAGCGACCCCAGATCGTCGCTCGAATCCTCCACGGGCCGGTCCGGAGCGCCTGTGAGAATTCCTTCCGTGATCTGCTTCAACTTGCTGACGCGGTGGGCGAGCGAGCGCGAAATAAGAAACGCGACCAGAAGCGCCATCAGCGAGGAAATAAGGGCAATCGTGAATACCTGCAGGCGAACCTCGGTCCCGACAAGGACGCGATCGATGGCAAATAAAGTAATCACGATCAACGCAACCGCGATCAGCAGCAGGCGGCGAAAAAGAGAGCCCGTCATTTATAGTTGGGAAAAATTCAGTTTATCCCAAACTCAAAGCTTAGTAGCGGAAAGGTTCGAGGTTGGCGTATTGCTCGGGGATGGGAATATCTTTGGCGTCGACTGCGACCGGTTTGCCATTTTCGGCGAACGTCATCGGGACATTGGCTTGGCGATGGAGGAGCACTGCGCGGTAAAAAGCTTTCGTGAGAGCCTCTTTGACACTGACGCCGTCATTGATGATTTCGCTGATGGTCCGTGTGCCATTTCCGTTCTCAGGCATGTTGATACTCCTTCTTTAGTCTAGCCCATACGTCCGCATTGCGGACCTCTAATTCGGAGGCGATCAGAGTGCCGGGCTGTTGGGTGTTGTCGACGAACTGCCACTCGTCGGCAATGGGCGAGTAAAGCTCGAAGAAATTGCGGATTCCCGCATGATAGCGGCGGTGGATGGTCTCCGTGGGTACGGTGTGGCCGCCCAGGGACTTTCGCCTACGCACGCGATCGACGCAGATTTCGGGGGATGGGAGCCAGAAATAGAAGAGGTGGAATCGATAGCCGGTTTTTTTGAGTTCGCGAATCCATGGGGCGAAGGTTCGGCTGGCTAGGGTGGATTCGAAGGCGATGTTTTTTCGCTGCGCGCCGAGCTCGCGCAAACGAGACAGCATGACGCGGCCAGCATCAAGCGCTGCGCCATCCGGATTGAAGGCGGATAGGCCGCGGGCGATGACATCGGCGTTTACGAATTCGTCCACATGGAGAGCGCCGTGAAGCAGGTCGGGCGCGGCGGTGCTTTTTCCGGCTCCATTCGGACCGGCGAGCAGGATTACGTTGAGGTCCACCACTACAATCCGAACATATTTTTGTAACGTATGCTCTGTTTTCTTCGCCATATTTATCTATGCGCCGAATTATGCTTTGCGGGGTGGTTCTGTTTGCGGTTGTGGCTGCTGCGCAGAACACGCCGAAGTTGACGAAGGTGAAGGCTGCTCCGGTGGTCGCTTATGGCAACTCCGACTCCATTACGGAGCAGGAGTTGAAGGTTTATGACTACTTCCTGGCTTCCGATCAACTGGAGGGAAGGAATCTGCCGTCGCGTGGTTTCGATACGGCGGCGCTGTATGTCGCAAGCCATCTGGCGGAGTGGGGACTGAAGCCGGGAGGCAGCACCACTCATACAAATGGTCCGCTGCAACCTTATCTGATGCCATTTGAGCTGGTGACCAAGAGTGTGATTCCGGGCGAGACCAAGGCTTCGCTCAATGGAGTTGGTGGCGGCGGGCGAGGCGGGCGCGGGGGCGGAGGGGCTCGGACGGTCGAGTTGGAATATGGCAAGGATTGGTCGGTGGCCGCGGGCGGGCGCGGCGCGGCGCCGCTTGAGGCATTCGAGGCTGGTGGGAATTTAGCGTTTGTGGGGAACGGGTACGTTATTAACAAGACGAAGATCGATCCGTTTGAAGGGATCGATGTAAAGGGCAAGATTGTCGTGGTGGCGGGACTTCCGGCGGAGCTCGCTGCGCAGGCTGCCGCGGGCGGACGTGGGGGTGGGCGCGGTGCGCCGAATCCTCTAGGGGAAGCTTGCACCGATTTTCTGACGCCGGAACAGGCGGCGGCTAAGAATGGCGCGGTGGCTGTCGTGACGCTTCAGAATTTTCAGCAGCTCGCGGCGGCTGGCAATGCGAACGGCGGGCGCGGGGGAGCTGGACTGAATGGTCCGGCATACACGGTGCCGAAGTTCAGAGTGACGCCCGCTTGTCCGGTGGTGCCGTCGATCACCGCCGGGCTTGCGATGACCAACGATATTTTTCAGGGTGAGAAAAAGAATGGGTCGCAGATTTTTTACGGCGCGGGCAGCGATGCCAAGCTGGATTCGTTTGAATTGACGGCGGCGAAGAAGCTTAGTTTGAAGGTCGCGGTGAAGAGTGAATCGAATCACGCGGAGAACGTGGTCGGGATTCTCGAGGGCGGCGATCCGGTGAAGAAGAACGAATATGTGGTGATCAGCGCGCATCTGGATCACATTGGATTGAGCGCGCCGCAGGCGGACGGGCACAACGTGAACAATGGAGCGGATGACGACGGGTCAGGCTCGACGGGGCTGATGGCAATTGCGCGGGCTTATTCGGAGGGCGCGGCCAAGGGACAGCGGCCGGAGCGGTCGATTATCTTTTTATGGGTTGCGGGCGAGGAGAAGGGGCTGTGGGGTTCGCAATACTTCAATCAGTTTCCGTTTGTGGATTTGAGCAAAGTGGTCGCGAATTTGAACATCGATATGATCGGGCGGACGAAGGGTCCGGGATACAGCGATCCGGATAAGCAGCACGTGCTGGTTGAGCAGGGTGAAGTGATGCTGGTGGGTCCGAACATCTCGAGCGACGAGTTGGAGAAGACCATTGAGACGGTGAATGACGGGTATCAGAAGCTGAAGTTAAACCATTTCTACGACGCGACGAAGCCGGATAAGGATCATGACAATCTGGGTCCGGAGCCGCAGGGGCAGCGCATTTTCTATCGCAGCGATCACTACAATTTCGCGAAGATGGGGATTCCGATTGTGTTCTTCACTACAGGGTTGCATCCGGATTACCATCGTCCGACGGATACTCCGGACAAGATCGATTATAAGGAGATGATGATCGTATCGAAGACGGTGTCGGCGGTGGGCTGGGTACTGGCGAATCAGGCGGGGAGGCCGGCGTTGAATAAGACTTTGCCGGAGCAATTGATGAAGGACATGAAGCTCGCGAAGGATCAGGGGTGGGGGAAGATGACTCCGGTGCTCGCGCCGCTGCCGGGGGAGCCATTTTAGGCGATAACATGGCTGGAAACCAAGTACGTCTGCGGTGCCGCTGATTGCCTCCTGTCAATCGCTCTTCACTGTGGTTTCCTCATCTTCGTGCTTTATTTCCAGCTGCTGAGAAAGAGTGAGGTTTTTTCTCCTGTGAATAATGTTGTAGCCGACCGTGTAGCAGTACACGCTCGCCGGAACGAAGCGGATCGCAACATTATCGACATTCGTGGTCATGCTTTTTGTTTTCGAGGTGACAAGGGTGTCGCTCAACTTATTCGCCTGGCAAAAGCTAACAATGTTTTCGAGTTCCTTAGGGTCGCTGCAAACCCTATCGGACCACTTAACCTCGACAGCCCATGCTGGCTTCTGCTTATTCCCAAGCATCACCATATCCACTTCGCCATCGTGCCATCGGGCGTAATATAGCGTAGTGGAGCTGTGAAACCACTGAGCAAAAATAGCGGTTTCTGCTAAGTACGGAATGGCGCCATCATCTGGCTTTACGGGAGAAAACAGTGCGGCCCGCATCGATGGATTGGTCAGATAGACTTTGAAAAAATTGGCTCGGTGAAATCTCTTGGCGCTGTGATCCACCCGATGTACAACTTTGATCAAAAAAGCCGCCTCAAGATACTCAATGTATCGCTTTATAGTATTTTTAGCTACTCCCGAGTTCTGGGACAGTTCGCCCAGAGAAATCTCGTTCGCCGTATTAAACGCAAGCGTTGTGAAGAGGTAATTTAGTTCTTGAATGTCGCCTATACCATACAAGCTCGGTAAATCCCTTAGCAAAACCTTATCGATAATATCGCTCTTAATGAACCGGGCGGGATCGGCTTGTATTACCGGAGAAAAAATCACTTCGGGATAGCCGCCGAAATTAAGATAGTATAGAAACTGCTCATTGAGCAGGTTGATGTCTTGCGCGAAGAAGAAATGTCCTTTGGGGCTTGCGTGTGCTGATGGTGCCTCATCCAGGAGATTTGTCTTATCGAGCAAATTGAGGTATTCGTAAAACGTAAGCGGCGGGAGTAGAAAATCGGTAAAGCGCCCCGCTCCCGACTCCTCACTTTTCAGTCGGAGTGCGGCGGCAGCGGAGCCAGAGGCGACCGCCTTTACATTGGGGAAGGTGTCGACTACGGCCTTCAGGTGGACTTCCCACTTTCGTAAGTATTGAACCTCATCGAAAAAGATATAGATCCGCTCCGATTTGTAATCTAGCCCGCTCGCCTGCGCATAAAAAGCCAGCAACTTGTCCATACTGAGGCCGTTGTAGATAGGGTGATCCACTGAGATGTAACATATTGATCGAGCCGGAGTCCCCTCGTCGAGGAGCGCTTGAATCGCGTGAAAAATCATGACGGTCTTTCCAACGCGTCTCGGCCCCATTAGTACGATGGCTCTGCGAACGGTTCTGGTTTTAACAAGAGGAAAGAAGAGATCGAAGTATGCACGTGGCTTCCACGCCCGATATGACGACCCGATGCTAGGAGCTTCTCCAGACCACCAAGGGTTCTCCAGATTGATGCGCTGTATTATGTCGTCTCGCGAAATCGCCTGCATTGAATCAGGTTAGCAGCCAGACCAGCTAGAGTCAATGCTCTGACTCTAGTTGAGGATGCGCGGATATACTACTTAGATTCAGTATTTTACGGAGATATTCCAGTGCCGCGCAAGAGCCAATCCTGTTTCCGCGCCCGGGTCTAAAGGATTTTGATCGCGGATTGGTCGGCTACGCGGTGGATGTAGGCTCGGGCTTCGGCGTAGTCTTCTGCCGACTTCAGGTGCTCCAACATTAGCGGGGCGTCTACTGTGGTTAGTTCTTTTAAATATGTCGCGTAGTTGATTTGGCCTCGGCCGGGGATGGTTTCTTGAAAGTGGACGTTATATTCGCCTTTGGTTTCCCACGCGAGGTCCTTGGCGTGGCAGGAGAGAATCCAGGGGCGGAGTTTTTCGAAGCACTCTTGGATTACTTCGGAGTTGCGGTAGTAGCGGTCGGGAGTGTTGATGATATTGCAGACGTCTAAGTGGACTCCGAACGACTGGCGGTCTACCGCGTGGATTAGCTTCACATAGGAGTCGGGGCCGTCGGGGAGGCTCCAGGGCATCATTTCTATTGAGAATTTGGTGTTCTTTGGTTTTACTTCGTCGATTAGCTTGCGGACGTTTTCTACTGTAGCGTCGAAGAATTCTTTGGATAGGTTTTTGGGATTGGGGCCGTACCAGAGGTCGGGGTTGAAGGAGCCGGCTATATCGACACAGCATCTTGCGGCTACGGCTTCGGCTAATTGCAAGCGCTCGGCTACGTAGCGGAGATTGTCGCGGCGTTTCGCCGGGTCGGGGTCGAGCATGTTGCGCCACGCTCCGACTTCGGCGATGACTACATTCTCGGCGGCGAAGGCTTTTTTAATATCGGAGGGATTTCCGTTGGGGCAGTAGGCTGCCGTATAGCCTAGGCGGCGGTGTTCGCGGGCGAGCTCGCCTGGGTCCTCGGATTTTAGGAACACCGGGCCACCCAGGCGAATGGGACGGGTTGTGCCACCAATGGCTAACAGAGGGGCTGCGAAGAGGAAATTTCGGCGGGTCATGCTAGCAGAGAGAAATTGGGGACAGACATCGTTTCCGTGCCTGTCCCCGCTTTGCTACTTCAAATTGACGGTCACGCCGGCTTGGGAGCTGGCGGTTCCCGACATAATGATCACCGGGACGGGGCCTGTTCCTGCGCCTGCTGGAACTACTGCCTCCACCATCATCACGCCTGCGATTTGGCCCGGAGCAGAACCGGCGTAAATGACCTGCGCGGTCTTCCCGCCGATCGTCATGGTCACTGGCGCGACGGTCTCGGCCAGCACGAGTGCGTTATACCTGGCGCCGTCCACTCCTGGAGGAGTGGTTTGGCCCAATCCGGTGGCGTACAGAACCACTACCGATCCCGCGGCGGCCGCGTTGGTTGCTGTGTTCAGTGTGCCGTCCTGATTCAACGCCAGCAGCGCTCCACTGCCGCTTGCGTTCAACGTGAACAAGCCTGGCGATGCGGCTGCCACCGTGGCCTGCATGGTCGCGGCGGTTACGGTCCCTGAAGTCACGACGATGCTTGCGGTCCCGCCGGTGATGCCCCAGGGAACAATCACGTTAGTCTGGTCCGCGTGCGTATAGAGGATCGGCGCGGGGGTGCCGTTGATGGTGACCGTGGTTCCGCCCAGCGTGGTCGCATCGGCGACCGGCGTACTCAGGCTGGGAGACCGCACTTCCGGTCGCGGACCGACGCCGATTCCGGTCAGCGCCAGCACTTCTCCGGGAGAAATGGGACCCGAGACGAGGCTCGCGCCGTTCAGCGCTCCCGTCACTTGCGGCGGCGGGGCAAGGCTCCCTAGGAGCCCGTGAACCTTGGTATCGCCGTTAAAAATGCCCGCCGTGAAATAGAGATAGTTCTTGTCGCCGCCGCTCCCGCCATTTCCGAACAGAAGCGTCCATAGTCCCTGGATCGAGATCGCCTTCCCGGTCGCGTCCTGCATGGTGCCCAGCAGGTTGCCCGATTTCGGATCGAACGCGTTGATCTTTCCGTCCCCGAAATTGCCGACCAGCACGGCGCCTCCGAAAGCTCCCCACGCGGCGGGCGCCATTGCCACTCCCCAAGGCGAATTCAGAGGACCGCCCGATGTCAGCCTCTGGAGCAGATTGCCGTTCAGATCGAAAACATCGACCACGCCGTTGCCCACGCCCGCGAGGTCGTTCTTCTTCGTCGGGTCCTGCTTCGCGAACATGACGTACAGATTGCCGTTCATAGGCGAGATGTTGAACGGCGCATACCCGGCTGGCAGGTTTATATCCGTAAAGCCGCCCGGTACGGTTGTGAGTTTGAAATTGGTGTCGAGCACGTCGATCTTGCCGTAACTGAAATTCGCCAGGTACAACAGCGGGCCCTGAGCGGCGGTGGCGATCGCCATGCCCTTATAGACCGTTCCCGCCGCCGAGTTGTCGATCATTACGATGGACGCCGCTACGGCTCCGTTATTCCATCCGGAAACGGTGCCGTCCTCCGTGGCAAAAATGAAGGACGCGTTTTTGCCGTTGGGGAGGAGGAATCCGGCAGTGCTGTTATTCACCTGGCCGGTCGGCGTGGACGGCGTCGCCCCGCCCGCTCCGGGCGGAATCGTCACTACCAGCGGGGTGATCGTAACCCCGGTCGTAGTAGACGCGCTGCTATATAACGTTGTGTTCCCCTTGCCGTGGTTGGACACCCAGAACGGACTGGTGCCGCTGAATGACATCCCCCACGGGTCAACCAGATTTGGATCGGTCATGTCCGCAAGGCCGGGGACGTCGGAAACGAGATTGTGCTGAATATAGACGTTCGCGCCACTTTGCGCGTTCGCAACTACGATCGAAAACATGGACAGCAGTGCTAGTCGAGTCATGGATATCCTCCTCGGATTAAGCGATTATATCCAAGCTGGGCGAGCGTGCGTGGATAGGATGGAAGATTTACAAAAGTTTCACAAGAGGTGGGGGGATTAAGGCTACAGGCTGAGCACTGGACACGGCGAATCGCGAATGATGGCGTAGGTGTTCGACCGGAGTTGGCCGAACGCCTCATGAACCTTTCCGGGGCCCGTGACGAGAAGGTCGGCATGGGCTTCGAGCGCCGCTTCGCGGACCACTTGGGAGACGTGGCCCCCTTCGGCGTGAACCGTTTCGAGTTTCGCTCCAAACGCCTGAGCCAGCTCCTCAGCAAACTTGATCAGATCCCCGCTTGCCGTCTCTACCGCGCACAAAATATTATGGATTTCGCTCCCGGCCGACGGATTTTCAGTATGCGCGTTGGTCCACACGGGGCAATGGGAATCGTGCAGCACTTTTGCCGCGGTCGAGCCGAGGAGCAGGCTGCGGAACGTGCCGTACCCGTGCGTTGGCATCATGATGAGGTCGACAGCGTTATTCCCTGCGTATTGCGCGATTTCGAAGGCCGGATCGCCTATTTTGACAACTCGCTCGGCACCGGGAAACTCGAACTGGCGGAGCCTAGCGGTGGCGCCCTCCTCCATCGCGGGTATATCGACGACGATCGGATAGCCGTCGGGACCGCCATAGGCGCTCAGTGGAATTTGAATGCTGTGCAACAGAGTCACTTTGGCGTTGAACCGGCGCACCCAGGATTCGACCGGAGGACGCGTGGCCTGGCAGCGCGCGGAAAAATCGACGGGGAACAGGATATGGGTGAAGGTTTTCATTTGAGAGGGGTCACGCTGATCTGTTTGAAGGAGATGACGCATTCTTCGTCGTGATGCTGCAGGGCAATGTAGCCTTCGACGGGACGCGGGCCGCGATCGGGCTCGAACGATTTTTTCTTTTCAGGCACGGGCGATGTGCCGTCGTAATCGGTGACCAGAACGCCATTGACTTTCACGATAGTGCGCAAGCCTTTGAGTGTGATCTCCATGGTATTCCACTCGCCTGCCGGCTTGTAGGGGCGGGCGAGGGCTTTGGTCATGGAATAAAGAACGCCGGTCGAGTGCCAGTCGTCGTCGCGATTATCGATCTGGACCTCGATGCCTTTGTTGATGGCGTCATCCTCATTTTGGGGCTCGATGGGAATGCGGATGAAGACGCCGGAATTGCCTTTTTCGTTCGACATTTTGTAGACCACTTTGATGGTCGCGTTGCCGATTTTCTGTTTGGTGAACCACAGCAGGCCTTTACCCGTGGTGGTTTCGAGCAGGCCGTCTTTGACGGTGAAGCCCGCGAGCGCGGTGGCGCCCTGCTGACGGCCGATGGCCTTCCAGCCGTCGAGGTTTTTTCCATTGAACAACTTCGTTTCCGCTTGCAGCGACGCGGCGAGGGTGGCGAGCAGGAATAACTTTCTGGTCATGATTTATTCTGCCAGTTTGAGGAGCTGGAAATCCGCCACCTGGTCGACTTTCCGATAACGGCGGTGGATAAACGACTCGATGCCGGGCATGCGCATACGGTTCGGATCGCTCCCGGGCCAGATGCGAAGGAACTCGGAATCGGGAATGTCCATGAAGACCATCCAGTGCGGAGGCTCGGTTTCGAGCTCCTCTAATGCAAGTTTGGCATCGCTCTCGGGAAACATTCCCGGTTGCATGAACGAGTATCGAGTGGGATTACGGGTGAGCGTGAGGAAATAGAAGATGGGACGGTAGGGAAAAACGAACAGCGTGTCGGCGGGACGGATGTGGCCTTCCAACATCGCCATGGCGTGAAGGTCCGCCGCCGGTCCGTGGACCATGCCGAGTTCGGTGGCGCGGGATGGTTCCGCCCAACGCTGGCGCGCGGCGATTTCGATGCTGCAAACCGCTACCACCATGACCGGGATCACCAGAAACTTTCGAAAGCGGAACTTACCGATCAATGCCGCGGTAAGAACGTAAAACAGCGCGGCGACGTAGTTCAAATGGATGAGATCCCAGCGAGGATAGCTGGAGAGCAGGAGCGCGGCGCCGGTGGCGAGCAGAGTAACGATCTTGAGCGGAGGGCGTTTCCAGAGCCAGATGGAGGATATCAGGGGCAGCGTCGCGGGCAGTGTGATGAACACCAGCACGAACGCCGTGACAACAGCTTCCGGCGTGGAGGTGCCCTGAAACAGGTGCGGGTAGCCTCCGGAGATCCATCCATAAAAGGTGTGATTGGCGATGGTGTAGTTCGAAGCTGTCCATCCTAAGCCGCGAATCATGGGCATCAGCGCGCCACGGGAGGCCAGCCAGGATGCGCCGACGGCTGAGGCTAAGGCTACGCCCGATACGTATGCAGTGAGGAGGGACTGACCGGCTAAGGAGATCGCTCCCTGCGGTCGCGGCTCAGTTAGGCGGCGGATCAGCGTAGGTGCCAGCAGGCAGGCGGCGAGGGCGGATCCGGCGAGCGCTACGGTAGGGGTGCAGAAGACGGCTACGGTGGCGGCGATTCCCGCAGCGAAGCATGCGGCTTGTGAGCGGCGGGTTGGTTGGTCGAGGGCGAAAAAAACCAAAGTGGCGGCGAGGGTCATCCAGGCGCTGGAATCCCAGCGATGGTTTGCGAGCACTCCCTGCCAGAGCGTTTCAAACGACAGGAACGCTACTGCGGCCACGATGGCGGCGGCGCGGCCGGCCAGTTTCCATGTCAACCAGCAGACGCAGGAGGTCATCAGAGCGAGATCGAAAATTACCGGGATTCGCGCCGCCGCCAGAGTGAGGCCGAACATTCGGAAACTGGCGGCGATGAGAACAAAGCTGCCGGGGCCGGAGAAAGTGAAGAAGTCCTTGTAAGGCATCTGGCCGCCGAGGATGCGGCGCGCGGCATCCATGTAAATGCCCTCGTCGTTATCGCCGAGAAAGACCCGCGATGCGGCGATCCAGCCCAGGTAGAGCCACACAGACGCAAAAATAGCGAATGTGGTCGAGGTGCGCCTCATGCTGTTCTATCGGATGTCCAGGCTCAATTAGTTAGAGGGCGGCGGGTTTTCGGTACCCGTGATGAGGCGCGCGCCACGGTCGAAGGTCACGTATTGGAATCCCCAGCGGATGAAAACGATCAGGCGGCTGCGAAACTGGACTAAATACATGAGGTGGACGAACAGCCACAACAGCCAGGCGATGGCGCCGTGAAAGCGCAGACGGCCGAAATCGGCGACTCCAGCGCGGCGTCCGATGACGGCGAGGCTTCCTTTATTGAAATAACGGAACGGTTTGACGGGGCGATCGCTTAATCGACGGATGGTCGCGCGCGCAACGTAGCTTCCCTGCTGGATGGCAACGGGCGCGACGCCGGGGAGCGGTTTGCCGTTCTGCTCGACGTGCCCGAGATCGCCGATGACGAAAATTTCGGGGTGATTCGCGATGGTTAACTGGGGGTCGACGATCACGTGACCTTTGTTGTCCAGGGTGGCGCCGGCGCGGTTTGCCAGAACCTTCCCGAATGCCGACGGCGCAACGCCCGCGGCCCACAGCACGGTCCGGGCCTCAATGCGATCGGGTCCACTGGGGGTCTGCAGCGTGACGCCGTGCGCGTCGATGGAGGTGACCTGCACGCCATTGCGGGAACGCACTCCGAGCTTAATCAGAGACCGCTCCGCCTGGATAGAGAGGCTCTGCGGATACGTGGAGAGCACGTGCGGCGATGCATCGAGCAGGAAGATTCTCGACTCTTCAGGCCGAATGGAGCGGAAATCGTGGCGCAGAGTATCGTGCGCGATTTCGGCGAGAGCGCCGGCAAGTTCGACGCCGGTGGGTCCGGCGCCGACGATCACAAAGGTCAGCCAGGCGCGGCGACGCTCGGGTTCGGGCTCGCGTTCGGCTTCTTCAAAAGCGAGGAGCAGATTATGGCGGATGGCGGTGGCGTCCTCGATGGTCTTGAGTCCGGGCGCGATTTTCCGCCATTCGTCATGGCCGAAGAAATAGTTTTGTGCGCCGGTGGCGACGATCAGCGTGTCGTAGGGGAGTTCGCCATCGGCAAGAATGAGGCGGCGATTTTGCGCATCGAGATCGACGGCATCGCCCAATAAGACGCGGGCATTTTTCTGGTCGCGGAGGACGGCGCGCAAGGGCTCGGCTATTTCGCCGGGGGACAGGGAGCCGGTGGCGACCTGGTAAAGCAGGGGTTGGAACAAATGAAAATTGCGGCGATCGACGAGGGTTAGGTCGACGGGGGCGCGGCGCAAGGCTTTGGCTGCATAGAGGCCTCCGAAACCACCGCCGAGGATCACGACGCGATGCATTTGTTAAGTTTGATGCTACATCCTTGAAAGACGATACGCTTGCGACGTAGAATGCACTAAATCATATCTAGTATTTCGGGAGGAGGTTGAAAATGAGACGAATTTTCCCGATTTTGTTATCAATGACGGGCTGTTTGCTGCTGTTTTCGCAAAAACCGGGCTCGCCGGCCGATTTGCAGGAATCGATCAAGAAGCTGGTTCCCGTCAGCGCCGCGCCGCCCACGGTGGCCAAGGAGATTGTCGCCGCGCAAAAGGAAGTACTGAAGCAGCAGGATGTCGTCCTCAAGGCGACAGCGGTGGCGAGCACCAATCCCTCTACGGCGCCAGCGGTCCAGCAGGCGCAGGCCCAGTTGGAGGCGAGTCAAAAAGCCGCGGCGCAGCTCGCGAAACAGGCGGCGCCACCCGGCTCTGCGGCGCCCACGGCCACGCGAGAAGAAAGCGCGCACTTGATTCAACTCGTCCGGGAGTTCAATCAGCAGATGACGCAAATGGCGCAGTCGGCATCGAGCTGGGAGTTGGCGCTCCTCGTGACGGCGATCGGGCTGGCGTTCGGCAGCACCGTGTTTTCGATCTTCAGTTGGAACAAAGCCTCCGCGGTTCTATCGGCGATGGTGGTGGTGTCCGGCGGCATACCGAAGCTGATTCCGGTCCATGAACGAGCCGTATACTACCGGACGCTGAAAAACCAAAGCTACTCGCTGCTGCAGAACTTGAGTATCCCGTTTGAGCTGACGGTGGCGGAATGCGACGACGGGGGAAGGAAGCTGCAAGTGCTGGACGATTACATGGCGACCAAATATCCGGAGACCACCGACGTCGATTCGACTACGGAGGAATTGTTTAAAGATCTGAATGCGGCTAAGACGTCGGTGGCGGAGGCGCATTAGCGCGGCAGTTCTTCACAGCGCAGAGAGGCGGGTTGCCGCGTCCGGCAGTCAGAGCCGTGACCGCAGGGAGCGGTGTTCGATTATCCGATCTTCCGCTCAGCCCCATCTCCGTCATCCTCCTCCAGCACGCACTCAACTCTTGGTTGATTCTCGAAGCTCATTGCATTCTCGATTTCCTCGGGAGTCATCGCAACACCCGCCAGCGCCCCAAATATCATTGCAAAAGCCAATATGCCTGTACGAAGACGCGATCCTGCACTCATAGCTGCCTCCTGACAAAAAATTGATTGGAAAAACGGAGGAACTACGAAACCACGGGCGGAGCGCGTGCAGGCAGCAGGGGAGAAAAACCACACAGGGCAGGTTGTCGCTTACTGTCCACCAAGGCGGCAACAGTAATCGCCAACGAAAACACGGAGCAGAGTGGAAGAACGAACGCCCAGAGCAGCAGCGATGCGGCCGGCGTCAGCGCGGCCAGGCACAGCACCGCCAGACACAATAGAGCGACGCAACTCCGCGAGGACGTCACAATTCCATCATACTCTAGGTGAGTGATCGTCAACGCTCCAAGGTTCTATCTGATTGAAGCGGGCAAGTTCTCGCGGTTCCTGGGAGTGCTGCGGGCAGCCCTGGTTGCAACGATCCAAGACAATTCCCTGAGCATCGCCAAAGGGGCGGCGTACTCGTCCCTGCTGTCGTTTTTTCCGGTGCTGACCACGTTGGCCGCGGTATTGGTCCAGGCGAATGCGACGGATGTCGCGCGTACCATTGCGACTTTCTTATATGAAGTAGTTCCTCCCGGTACCGAGGACGTCGTGGTGACGCTGTTCGTCGTTCACGGCGAGCGTCCGAGATATGTGCTCATCGGCGCGGTCATTCTGTCCCTGTGGGCCGCCTCCGGCGCCATCATGAGCATGATTGAAGGATTCCGTTCCATCTATCGCATTCCCTCCGGCCGCTCGTTCTTGCAAGAACGCCTTATGGCGATTTTTCTGGTGCTAATCTCCACGCTTCCCGTGGTCGGGGCGTCGGCGCTAATCGTATTCGGCTCCAAAGCGGAAACCTTCCTGTTGCACCGTCTAGGCTTCGTGGTGCAGGATGCCGAAATTCGCGGATGGCTGGAGCTGCTCAGTAAAGCTCTCCGCTTCGGCCTTGCCTTCGCGTCATTCGTGTTGGTAACGGTGCTGTTGTACTATCTCGGGCCAAATCGGAAACAAACCTTCGCCAACGTTTTTCCCGGCGCCGTTCTGGCCACCGTATTGTGGTTGATCTCGACTTTGGTCTTCGGCTGGTATGTCAGCCATGTCGCCAATTACAACGTGCTCTATGGCAGCGTCGGCGCGGGTCTGGCATTGCTGGTCTGGATGTACGTGTGGTCTGTGATTACTCTGATCGGCTGCGAATATAACGCGGCAAGGGAGAGACTCGCCTCCGCGTAACCGATAAGGTTAGCGTGAGAATGATCTGTTTGGTGCTGGCTCTGCTCCTGCCGGCACTCCACGCTGAGGACCTTCGTGTCCGCCATGAACACGTTTGGATTCGTAGAGTTACGCTTGCAACCGGATGCGCCGCGAGCATCGCTTTCGACTCCTGGAGCACCCACCGCGTCGCCGCCGCCGGAGGCGTGGAGCAAAACGGACTGCTCTCGAACTCCCAAGGCGCTCCGCAATGGGGACGCATTATCGGGATGAAGGCCGGTTTCTGCGGCGCTTCGCTGCTGATGCAGGAAACGCACCTATTCGGAGCATCGGACTGGACCTGGACCGGTCTAAACGCCGCTACGACGGGGATTTACACCTGGGTTGGCTTCCACAATCTCAAATTGGCCAACGATCTCAAAAAAACGACTCCTTAAACGACCTTAAATCGTCGATTTGCACAACACTTTTGCCCTTAGCGGCGTCTAATGTGGTATTAAAATGCTGCGCACGGTAGTTTTGTGTCTTCTGTTGGGGGCCATCGCCCCGGGGGAAGACCTCCACATCCGCTCCACCGGGACCATCCGCGCCGTCCATGTTTTCAATGTCCAGGTGCCCACCATCCGGGGAACGAACGTCAGATTGACACTGACCAAGATTATCGCCAATGGAACCATGGTCCAGGAGGGAGACATCGTCGCCGAATTCGACCGCACGCAACAATATGATGACGCACGGGACGCGAAGGCTAAGGCGGACGATCTGGGGCATCAACTGGAACAGCAGAGGGCGCAATATCGGAGTGACGCGGCGAAGCGGGGCTCCGATTTAAAGACCGCGGCGGCCTTGCTCGCGAAAGCCGAGATCGAGTTGCGCAAAGGCGAAGTGCTCAGCGAGATCGATCGGTTAAAAAACGAGGCGATTGTCGAAAGCGCGCGGGCGCGTGTCGAAAGCCTGAAGAAATCCACGCATTTTCACGATCTGGATGAAGCGGCGGGGCTGCGGATCCTTGAACTGCAGCGGAACCGCCAGGAAATGATGCTGGAGCGAGCGAAAAGCAACACCGAGAAACTGACGGTGCGCGCGCCGCTGTCGGGGATGGCGGCGCTCGAGAACGTTTGGCGCAATGGATCGATGGGACCGTTTCAGGAAGGCGACCAGGCATGGCCGGGACAGGCGATGGTGAAACTGTTCGATCCTACAGACATGCTGGTGATTACGATGATCAATGAGCCGGATGGCGCGGTTCTGGCGCGTGGCGGAGCGCGCGCGAAAATTCGGCTGGACGCGTATCCGGGCGCGGTGTTCGACGCCCATTTTGAATCGGCAAGTCCGGTGGCGTCCGGAGGCCTCGACAGTCCCATCAAGTATTTCTCCGCTCGCTTTCGCATCGACCAGCGCGATCCGAGGCTGCTGCCGGATTTATCGGCGGCGGTCGAGATCGAGGCGGCTAAATGAAACGTCTGCGGCGATGGATCACATGGATCTTGATTCTGGTTGGATTGCCCGCTGCCGGCGTATGGTTGTGGCGAGCGCGGCAGGTACAAGCGAAGGCCGATTTGCCGGTCGCTTCGGCGCGCAAGGGCGAATTTCAGGTGATCGTTCGATGCCGCGGAGAACTGGTCTCCACACGCAGCGTGCAGTTAGTGGCACCGAAGAACGTGCCGGGATTGACGATCGCCTGGCAGGCTCCCCCCAACAGTGAAGTGAAGGAGGGCGACATCATCATCCGGTTCGATTCGAGCCTGGCGAAACAGCAGTTGCTCGAAAAACAGGCGATGCTGAAACAGGCGCAGGCGACGCTCGACCAAGCCATTGCGCAGGCGCGCATCACAGGGGAGCAGGATCACCTGGATCTGGCATCGGCACATGTCGATTTGGAGAAAGCCAAGCTTGAGGTCTCCAAGCAGGAAATCGTCAGCAAGCTGCAAGGCGAAGAGAGCAGGATCGACATGGGGCTATCCGAGGAGAAGCTTAAGGTGCAGGAGGCGACCAACAATCTGCATCAAACATCGGACACCCAGAAAATGGGATCGCTCACCCGGCAGCGCGACAAAGCGCAGGAAGAGATCGACGTCACCAACGAGCGTTTGTCGCACATGGAAATGCACGCGCCCTCGAATGGAGTGGTCGTGTACCTCAACAACAACTCGCAGGGTTGGATCAACGCGAAGCCGTTCAAAGTAGGCGATAGCGTGTGGCCGGGCAGCGTGGTGGCGGAGATTCCGGATCTTTCCACCCTGCAAATGAAGGCCAAGCTCGAAGAAATCGACCGGGGGAGGATTGCGGTAGATCAGGACGCGCGCATCTTGGTCGATCCTTTTCCCGAAAAGCCGTTCCCGGGAAAAGTGACTGCAATTTCCCCTCTGGTGGAGCAGGGATTCGACTGGCCGCCGACAAGAAATTTTCGTGCGTTCGCGCGCTTCATCGATCGGGATAACAGGCTGCGGCCGGGGATGAACTCGCAGGTCGACATCGTGGTGGAGAGGATTCCAAGCGCCATCAGCGTGCCGGCAAGTGCGGTGTTCAACAGACAGGGCCGGCCGGCGGTTTATGTCGCGGAGAAGAACGCCTGGCTGCCTCACGAAGTGGAGATTCTGGCTCGCAATCCCGACGAGGTGGCAATCAAGGGGATCAGCGAGGGGACCAAGGTCGCGTTAGTCGAGCCCGATGCCGCAGGGGCGAGTAGCCAGCAGCCAGCAGCCGGTAGCCGGTAGCCAGAAGAAATGAAATTGAAAAAAATTATCGGCCCTGGAATCGCCGCGGCTTCCATCGCGCTTGCCGCGTGGGGAGGCGTCAGGCTGTATCGCGTCAGCACGGCTACGCCCGAGGCCACGGTTCCCACCACCGCGGTGAAACGGGGTGACGTGACGTTCGCGGTGTACGCTCGTGGTGAATTTCAGGGCGGCAACTCGATCATGCTGACGGCTCCGATGGCCGGCGGGAGCGACATGTCGATCACTTCGCTGCGCGCGCCGGGTGAGCTGGTGAAAACCGGAGACACCGTGGCGGAGTTCGATACCACCGAGCAGCTCTACAAGTTGAAAGAAGCCGAGGCGGATCTGGCGGAGGCGGAGCAGAAGGTGATCCAGGCGCAGGCGCAGATGCAGGCCAAGGAAGAAGAGGATATTTACCTGCTGATCAAGGCGCGCTCCGACCTGAAACAGGCTCAACTCGAAGCACGCAAGAATCCGGTGGTGAGCGCGATTCAAGCGAAGCAGAACGATCTGGCGGTGCAGGGCGCGCAGGCCACGCTGGACCAGTTGACGCGCGATCTGGCGAATCGTAAAGCGACTTCTCAGGCCGGGGTCGCGATTCAGGACGCCGTGGTGGCAAAGTCCAAGGTGCAAATCGAGACGGCGAAACGCAATATCGAGATGATGACGCTGCGCGCGCCGCGCGATGGCTACGTCAATATTCAATTCAACACCAACACGAACATGATGTATATGGGAATGATCTTGCCGATGCTGCAAGTGGGCGATACGATCCGCGCGGGAATGGGTGTGGTCCAGCTTCCCGACATGAAGAATTGGGAGGCAAGTGCTCGCATCGCCGAGGCTGACCGCGGGCACCTGGCGCTTCATCAGCCCGTTGCGATCACTGCAGTGGCGCTGCCTGAACATCCATATCACGGGAAGATTTCCGACCTTGGCGGCACCGCGGGTGCGATGTGGGATCGCCGGTTCGAGTGCAAGATCTCCGTTGACGATCCCACACCCGAATTGCGTCCGGGCATGACGGCGAACATCGTGATTACGGCCGAGACACTGAAGAGCGTCCTGTGGATTCCAGCGCAGGCATTGTTCGAGAGCGACGGGCGCACGTTCGTTTACGCGCGAACGCCCGAGGGAGGTTTCGCGACGGCCGACGTGAAATTGGTGCGCCGCAGCGAAAGCCAGGTGGTGATCACGGGCGCGAATGAAGGTCAGCCGGTGGCTCTGGCGCGGCCGGATCAAAAGAAGGATAAGGATAAAGAGAAGAAGGGCGGCTCGGCGGCGCAGGCGATTTCCAAATGAGCGTCTTTCGATATTTTGCCGATATCCCGCTAGCTTTCGACAACCTGCGCGCGCAGAAAACGCGGACGGTGCTGACTGCGTTGGGCATCGTGTTTGGCGTCGGATCGGTAATCGGCATGCTCGCGATCGGAGCGGGCGCGCGGGAAGAATCGCTGAGTTTTATCGAACGCCTGGGCGTCCGCAACGTGCTGGTGGAATCGATTCCATCGGCAAGCCGCGAGGAAATGCAGCAGCGGCGGCGCGCCTCGCCCGGCCTCACGGAGCGCGACGTGCGGATTTTGGAAGCGAATATCGAATCGCTTGAATTGCTCTCGCCGCGCCGCACGCTGCATCCCGCGCGCGTGCTGCCGAAACCATCGCAGGCGATTCCGAACATGTATGGAGTGCGGCCCTCTTACGCAACGATTCATAACCTGCGCGTGGCGGAGGGGCGTTTTTTTTCGGAACACGAAAATCTGGAGAGCACGCCGGTGTGCGTGCTGGGGGATCGAGTGAAATCGTCGCTGCTGGGTTACGGTCCGGGCGCGACGGGAAAATATATCAAGGTCAACGACACGTGGCTGCAAGTGGTAGGCGTGCTGTCCCCGCAGGTTTCGGAGGGAAAGGGCGCAAGCGGGCAGGGCGACGATCGCAATCAACTGATCTACATCCCGTTCAATACGTTTCAGTATCGCTTCTGGGATTTGAGTTCCTTCATGAAAGACGAGATCGACGGCATCGATCTCCGGTTGAAGCCGGGCGCCGATAGCGTGAAAGCGGCCGAGGTGGTGACGGCGATTCTGAACTCGACGCATCGCAACGTCGAGGATTTTACCGTCATGATTCCGGCGGCGCTGCTCGCGCAACAGCAGAAGACGCAGACGATTTTCACGTACGTCATGGTCGCGATCGCGGCGATTTCGCTTCTCGTCGGCGGCATCGGGATCATGAACATCGTGCTCGCTACGGTGATGGAACGGACGCGTGAAATCGGAATCCGGCGGGCGACAGGCGCGCGGCGGGGAGACATCGTGCGTCAGTTCCTCTCAGAAAGCGTTCTCATTTCCGTGGGTGGGGGAATTGCGGGAATTGGTTTCGGGTTGAGTCTCTCGTGGCTGATCGCGCACACTGCGGAGTGGAAGACGATTGTCACGCCCGCGTCGGTGATCATCGCGTTTTCCGTGTCGGTCGCGGTGGGCGTGGTGTTTGGAATTTACCCGGCGATGAAGGCGGCGAGGATCGATCCGATTGAGGCGCTCAGGTACGAGTGATGTGGGGCAGCGCCGTGCGCTGCCAACGTAGAACGCAATCGGAAGGCAGCGCATGGCGCTGCCCCACAAGTTGGCGGGAACCAGTCGAAGTCGAATCGACCAACGATCCAAAGGACCGTTCAGCGGTTTTGAAGACCGAGCCTACCACCGGGCAAGATTGGCTCCCACAGGAATTCTATCAACTCTGTTTGTGGAAGACGTAGAAGAACACCGCCAGAGTTAGGCTGGCGAAGGCGTAGATCATGGTCGATAGCAGGGTGTCCAGCGGGATCAGACCTCGCATCACATTGAGCACGCTGACGATCAAATTGTAGGCCAGCAGCAGCGTCGTCAGGATGGTTCCGATCAGCGCTAAGAATGCCGCATTCTTGAGGTTCATATCGCCTATTATGACTCCATGCGGAAGCATTCGGTGTACACACTGCATCCCGGGTTCGCGATGGAAGAGTCGTCGCTTCTGAACCTGAAAGAGCGCACCGGACGCACGCTGGAGGATTGGATTCGCATCGTCGAAAAATCCGGCCCGCCAACAGAGAGAGAACGAATGGCATGGCTGAAAGAGGCGCATGGTATTTCGACCAACTACGCACTGTGGATTGCGAAACGCGCGGACGGCGGAGGAAGCGCCGCCGATTACGATCCCGACGCGATGGTGGAGGCGATGTTCGCGGGGAAGAAGGCGGGTCTGCGGCCTATTTATGACCGTTTACTGGCGCTGGCGTTCGAACTTGGGAAGGACGTGCGCGTATCGCCGGGCAAGACCATCGTGCCGTTCTATCGCACGCATGTTTTCGCACAAGTGAAGCCCACGACGACCACGCGCATCGACGTGGGGTACGCGTTAAAGGATCTGGAGCCCTCGGGAAAATTGGTTTCTACCGGCGGCTTTGAGAAGGGCGATCGCATCACGCATCGCATTCCCGTTGGATCGCTGGCCGAGATTGACGCGGAAGTCAAGAAATGGCTCAGGCATGCTTACGAAAAAGATGCCTGATAGTTTTGCTACCGTGTTATCCTGATCAGGCTTCATGACGCGGCGGGCCGCACTCCCTCGCATTTGTATCGCTCTCGGATTTTCCGAGATTGAATCGCTGCTGGCCCATGCCCGCGAAGAGTACAAAGAAGGCGAGCGGTTTTTTGAATTTCGTCTCGATTATCTTCCTTCGCCGGAACAGGGCATTGCCGCGATGCGCAAGTTTCTGGCGCGCAATAGCGATTGCACAGTGCTCGCCACTTGCCGCCGGCACCAGAATCACGGACACTTCAACGGCAGCATCGAGCAGCAACTGAAAGTTCTCGACGGTGCGATCGAGGGCGGCGCGCAGGCGGTGGACATCGAGATTGAGAGCGCCGAAAACTGTATCGACACCTTAGGCGTGCTGCGGTCGCGCGCGAGGCTGATCGTTTCCTATCACAGCTACGGGGGAACGCCTCCGCTCGATGCCGTGATGCGGCGCATGATGCGGATTGCGGCCGACGGCTACAAGATCGTCACGACGGCGAAGAAGCCATCGGATAACGCTCGCATTCTGGCGCTGGCGAAAACGTACGCGAAGACGCCCACGGTCCTGCTGGCGATGGGCGAGACTGGATTTCCTACTCGCGTTCTTTCGCCTGCGGCCGGCGGGCTTTTCACATACGCCGCTCCGAACTCGGCTGAAGGAACGGCGTCGGGACAAGTCAGCGCGCACCAGCTTCGTCATCTTTATCGGGTGGAAAAATTCACCAAGGATGCCAGGGTGTACGGCGTGGTTGCGGATCCGGTGCGGCACTCGATCTCGCCCGCGGTTCACAATCGGGCGTTTCAGGCGCGGCGGGCGGATGCGGTATATCTTCCGTTCCTGGTGAAGCCGGCGCAGCTCAAGGATTTTTTCGTTCTCGCCGA
>PNAJ01000087.1:0-2065 GCA_003170295.1 Bryobacterales bacterium
CTTTAGCGGCTTAGTTCAATGGTGGATATCAGGCGCGTCGAAATCCAAGTGCCTACTTTGGAAAACCGCCGCGCTAGCCTGGAAATGGCCAGACTCGCTCCACGGTCTTGGCGAGCATCCAACCCAAGTCGTCCGGGTTAAGGAAGCGCATTTCGTCCCGGACCACGGCGAGAGCTTTCGCATAGCTGGAATAGCCCTCGACGATGGGCCAATCGGTGGCCCACATGAGGCGCTGCGGGCCATAAGCGTGATACAGCCGCTTTACATATTCCTGTGCATCTAGCCACGGATAAGGCTGCTTTGAAATGGACCATGTGTGTGAGATCTTTACAAACACGTTGGGATAGCGCTTCAGCGCAATCAGTTTCTCCAATTCCGTCGGTTGATCGATCGGGCAGTCCGCCATATGGTCGATTACGACGGTCAGATCAGGGGTCCTTTCGAGCAACAGAGCGACGTCCGGCATCCTCGTGATTGGCGCGAGTAGGGTCATGGGCACATCGAGCTGAGCGCACCGCTTCCACAACGGCTGCATGAGTGGTCCGCGGAACCAGTCGCCCGAGGCGTTCCCCGCAGGGCTCAGCCGCACCCCGCGAAATCCCTCCGCTTTGAGCCGAGAGAGGTGATCGGGCGAAGCCGGGTCTAACGGATCTACGCGGCAAACACCCCGAAATTTCCCCGGATTCTGTTTTAGTACGTCCCTCAAATAGCGGTTATCGTACTTGTAATGGATCACTTGGATAATGACGGTGTTGGATACACCGTTGGCGTTCATCAGATCGAGCAGCATCTCCGGAGTGGCATCGCGATCAGGTACGCGTGCGCCTTCGGCGAATGGATACTTGGGATCGTGCTTCCAGACGTGAACGTGTGGGTCGATAATTCGGTAATCCGTCATGAACGGCGCCATCGCCGCCCCGCGAAGGAGGATGCGGCGGGATATTTCATGCATAGACCGATTCCAGCCGGTTCACGACGTAGGCCCCGCATCGTTCGTAGCTGGCGCGGGGTCCCTGCCGGGCGATGTCCAGGTCCACTACCAGCCATCCCTTGAACGTAATCGCCTTTAACACCCGATGGCAGCCGGCAAAATCGATGTCGCCGTCGCCGAGATCGAAAATGCTCTCGCGATCGAAGCCATCCGGTTTCGCGCCGACCAGCCGTTTGGCGTCCTTGTAATCGGCCATCATGAGCCTGTGCTTGTATTTTTCGAGCGTCTTGACGACGTCGCAGCCAGCCAGATGAAGGTGGGCCGTGTCCGGCGAAAAATAGAAAAGCTTGGGATCGGTCATGGCCATGCACCGGTCAATCTCATCGGAGTTCTGCACCATCTCCCCCATGTGATTGTGGAGGCCGGCATAAAATCCCATTTCGCGAGCGGCCGAGCCGATTTCGTTGAAACTCGCGCACATCGCCTTGAACGCCTCCTCGCCGGTTCCATTGCTGCGGTTCGGCGGAAAGACAACCAGATGATTTGCCCCGAACTCTTTGAGGAAGTTCATGGCGGCCTTCGCGTTCGCGATCGCCTCGGAGCGGCGCGCAGGATCGTGAGTTGGGCCGTTGAAAGAAATGGTAATGATCTGGCACCCGCGTTTCGATGCCTCCGTCTGCATCCGCGCCGCCGTCATGTCATAGGTCTTGAGAATCTGAGGGAACTGGGTCAGGCGAATGCCGATGAATCCCGTGTCCTTCATCACATCGAGGATGTCGGTAAAGGGCACGCGCGGAAAGGAGTTCCACAGGTTGGAGCCAAGACCCCATTTCACGTTCCGGTTCACGGGAAGACGGTTGGCTGCGTGTCCCAAGCCAGCCGCTAACAGAGCCATTGCTTCGCGACGAGTCACAACCGTTCGCCTTTCCCGAGGAACTCGAGTGGCGCAAGCGCGCGAGCCGCGATCCTCGCCAACAGGATCGCACGATTGAAGTGGTCGCGGCCGTCATAAAGCAGCGTTGCGTGATGCGCGGTCCGAGTCCATGTAGCTGCTGACAATCAGCATTCCCGATTTCTCTCCGGATCGCGCGGGCTGTCGGGGCACCCTTGTACGTTAATGAGAAGGATTCTATC
>PNAJ01000087.1:2174-3813 GCA_003170295.1 Bryobacterales bacterium
CTTTAGCGGCTTAGTTCAATGCTGCACAACAGGGCCGATTTCACTGCAAACTCGCTCGGGTCTAAGCTTTTTATGAACGTCCTGCGAGTCCGAGCTTGGCTGTGGTCGAGAAACCACACGGGTGACTCAGCCCAACCCCCGTCTTCGGAAACCGCAGGCGGCACGTGCCCGACGCCGATTGCAACGAGTCCGTGCGTTTAGCTGGCTCGTTCCTCCCGCAGCGCAATCGAGCAGACGGAGCGCGCGGTTCGATCAGTCGTCGGCACGTCTCCGGGCCAGCCCACGGTGCGTAGCCACGAGCAAGTTGGACTCTTTGATGTGACGGTAGCCAATCGCGAAGCCCAGCGGTCGGACATCCCGTCTCGAAGCGAAGGCCGACTCGAGGTCGCTCTGGTGCCAGTTCCTGAACAGACTGATCGGCTCCCTGTAGTTGCCGTATAGGCGCACATCCCAGGCAGACGTATCGAAGAAGCGGAAGGGGATACCGGAGTCGTCTTCGACGATCACTCGGCTCTTGGAAAGAATCGTGTCCCGCACAAACGAGAAGTATGGCGTATGCAAGAGATAGGAAGCGGACTTGATAAGGGTATCCGCTTCAGGAAGACTCGCCAAGTATTTCATGGTGCCTGGCTTGCGGCTGAGGCGAGAGTCTTGAAGGTTCAGTGAAAAGTAGTACAGCTCTCGCACCTTCTGGTGTTCGTTCGTAAATCGAATTGCGATGCCGGAGGCCTCACCTGGGACGTCGTTGCGGGAGAGCTCGACGGAGCCCCCTGGCGTGATGGTGACGCGCGTGACATCCACCACGGAGTACCCGGACCGGGCAACCATAAATAGCAGCGCTGGCAAGACACCGCGAAGGTTAGCACTATTGAAATCGCGCTGCATGTCATTGGTCCGAAAGAAATTCACAGTGAGGATCGCGTCCAGGCTTCGCCGCAGTGCGGAGAAATAACTGGCGTTGTAATCCGACAAGCCGGCCGGGATGCATCCCACAGGTTCAAGTCCGATTAGAAGGTACTCACGGGCATCTGGAAAGAAGGAGAGCACATTGGCGGCATCGGGTCCACTGAATGGATAGAACGCCAGGTCGCTGCCACCGCTCTTTCCCAACGTCCGTTCGCGCCAGTTGTCAATGGGGTCTAAGTAGCGTGCCTGAGCGCTCGCCCAACGGGCATTCGCAAGTTCCGAGTGCTTGGTCCAAGCCGCCTTCTGATCCAGTGGGAGCGAGTACACGCTGCTGTTCAAACCGGAAACGAATTGCGCGAGCGGGGCCCACTCGCCGTATGGAGCCTGAACGCTGCACAGAAATTGAAGCTTGGAGGGGGTAGATTGCGAGTGCGCGACCGGCTTCGGCGTCGACTTGGGCTGTCCCTGCAACAGCGAATAAACGAAAACGAAAAGGACGTACCGCGAAATCCGTGTTTGCACTGGAAAATAGTCTAGCTGAAAACGAGATTCACGGCATCGCGATTTGGAGCTACCGAGTGAGTTTCCCCGACCGCTGGCGAGCTGATGCAGTAACAGTGGCTGAACGCCTACGTGCCGAAGTCGATCCCCACAACGTCTTGCCGTTGATGTCTCCACGACGTAGAGGTAGTGTGTCAGTGGCTACCGATAATGCCCATTGAACTAAGCCGCT
>PNAJ01000150.1 GCA_003170295.1 Bryobacterales bacterium
GCTTTAGCGGCTTAGTTCAATGACCGACAACAGTCGGCTTCATTCTGTCATCGGCTATGGCAACTAACCAAAGCGCCGCGAGGCCTACGTAAAGAACGCTATTCCTTACTTCGCGATCACTGGCAACCACACGGCACTCGCCTGATCGCCGGAGCGGAAAACCGATTGGGTCGCCTTGATATAATCCGACGGCTTCGCGAAGAAGATGTTCGGCACGTAGTTTTGCGGATTGCGGTCATACAGCGGAAACCAGCTCGATTGGATTTGTACCATGATCCGGTGACCAGGCAAGAACACATGATTTACAGTCGGCAGCGTAAATCGATAGCGCTGTGGCTCGCCGGCTGGAACTGCGGAAGGACTTTCGAAACTCTGGCGGTAGCGGCCGCGGAAAATGTCCATCGAGATGGAAAGTTCGTAGCCGCCCATCTCTGGTTGGTTCGGAACCTCGTCGGGAAAAACGTCGATCAGTTTGACCACCCAATCGGCATCGGTGCCGGTCGTGGAGGCGAAGAGATCCGCGACGGGCGCGCCGCCGAGGCGCACGGGCGCGGTTAGCACGGGCGATTGATAAGTCAGCACGTCGGTCCGATCGGCGACAGTTCGCTGATCCGAGACCAGCCAGGTTCTCCAACGGTCGCTATCGGCGAATCGCACGGGACGAGGCAGATACGGTACGGGCTTGGCTGGGTCGGACACATAGGAATCCGTGTCGTCTCGGGATGCGGCGGGTTTGTCGAATCCGAGGCCGAAATCGGCCTGCAAATAAAGCGGCTTGAGCGGGGCGGCGCAATCCTCCTCACAGGCTAAGGGCCAAGTGCGCAGGCGGTCCCAATGATTCTCGCCAGTATTGTAGATGAGGACAGGAGGCGTATCGGCCTTGGGCGCGCCGGGTTTGAGGTATTGATCGAAGAAGGGCTTCAGAACGTCGCGCCGGAACTGCGCAGTCGTGTCGCCTTCCCAGCGCAGCGGGCCGAGATTGTAGCCTTCGCGATTCACTTGGCTATGAAACCATGGCCCCATCACCAGATAGTTATGATCACCTTGGCCCTTCGCCTGGAGGGCGAGATAGCAGTGAATGGCGCCCCACATGTCTTCCTGATCCCAGAGCCCTTGCAGCCACATGGTGGGAACTTGCGGCGGATGCTGGGCGATCAGCTTATCGAGCGCCTGTCCTTGCCAGAACGCGTCGTAATTGGGATGCTCCATCATTTTCACCGCCCAGGGCAGTTGATCCAACCCGTGCAGACGCGCGTAATTGCCGGCCGAACCAGCGCGGCGGAAGGCTTCGTAATCGTCGTAGGCGTCGCGCTGGATCGAGTCGCCCACGCCTTGCTGGGCCGTCTGGCCGAAGGTGTAATCGAGATTCGGCTGACGGAAGGCGCCGTAGTGAAACCAATCGTCGCCCATCCAGCCATCCACCATGGGACTCTCGGGAACCGCGACCTTGAGCGCCGGGTGCGGATTGAGCAACGCCATGACCACCGTGAAGCCTTCGTAGGACGACCCAATCATGCCGACGCGGCCGTTCGATTCGGGAATATTTTTCACCAACCAATCGATGGTGTCATAGGCATCTGTGACGTGATCCGTGGCGGCGGTGTTTAGCGGGCCGCGCACCGGACGCGTCATGAGGTACTCGCCCTCGGATTTATACTTACCCCGAACATCCTGGAAGATGCGGATATAACCATCGGCGCCAAATACCTCGTCGGACAGAGGCAGAATGGAGAGCAAGTGCGTGCTGTCGTTGCGTGCGAGACGTTTGGACGCATCGTAGGGCGTGCGCGTAAGCACGATGGGCGCATTGCGCGCTCCTTTAGGAAGGACGATGACGGTATGGAGCTTCACGCCATCGCGCATGGGAATCATCACCTCGCGCTTGACATAATCGTAGGCCGCGGTGGGAACGGTGAAGGTTTTGGGAATGTCACTCGATTGCTGCGGCGCCGCTCGGAAAGGGGATGCGGCGATCGCAAGTAGCAGTACCAGGTGGCGCGATGGACGGCGGAGAGACATCTTTCAATTCTAGCGGCCAGGGTCAGATCAAGACTTACGGCAGATGAAAGTCGCGGTAAGTTTAATCAGTTCAGGGCTTCGATGTGTCAAGCCGATAATGCGGTGCTTGGGAAACAAAGCGATTACAAAGGCTTTGCTGAGTCGAAGTAAGAACCCGACCTGGATGCCTGTAAAATGCAGTGTATTACTTAACCGGTTGATCCTTCCACCACCAAGGCTCAGCTAGCTTTTTCTCAACAGGCCACACTTGGTTCAGCGTGTCGGCCTCCCACATATCACCGCCCTTCATGACCAAGCGGATCGTGTTCGTGTTACGAATGTTTTCAAGGGGATCCTTGTTCAAGACCAGGACGTCGGCGAGTTTACCCGGCTCGATCGAACCCAGGTCCTGATCGTACCCGATCGCTTGGGCCCCATAGAGGGTCGCAGAGCGAAGCACCTCGTGATTTGTTAAGCCGCCGGACTTCAAGGCCCACATTTCCCAATGGCACTGGATTCCCTGAAGCTGCCCGTGCCCTCCGATGCACACCCGTCCACCGGCTCGCCAATCTTCGCCGCTTGGGCAGCAAGCTTCGGGAATACCTGCTCCTCCTCTGAAAACCATGGGCGGCGCTTCGCGCGTTGGTCCAGAATATCGTGCGGGATGAAGCGGCGAAGCTTTGGATCATCGTGCACGGTCGTCGTTTCGTAAAAATAATTTTCGGCCCAAGGACCGCCGTAAGCCACCAGCAACGTGGGCGTGTACGAAATTCCCGAACGCGCGAAGATCTCGACCACATCCTTATAAAGAGGCACGATCGGCAACGCGTGTTCGTTCCCCGAGAATCCGTCAAGCGCGTGAGTCAGGTCGAGCTTGAGATCGAGGCCGCCCTCGGTGGTGGGCATGATGCCGTTTTCCTTGCATGCCATCACCATCCATTCGCGCTGTTTCCGATTCCCAACCATATACGATTTCACCGTATTCGTCCGGTAGTATTTCTTGTAACGCGCGACAACGTTGCGCGCCTCGTCCAGGCTTTGAAAATTCGTGGAGGAAAAGATTCCGGGCCCGGTGTTGAACGCCCTGGGTCCCAACATTTCGCCCATATCAATCAGATCCTGATAGGCAAACACATCATTGGTGGACGTCTGCGGATCGCGTCCGCTGGTGACGCCGTAGGCGAGGTTCGCCATGAATACCCAACTTTGGGGATCGAGTTCACCGCGCGCGACTTCGATCCAGTGCGCATGAACATCGATGATGCCGGGCATGATTGTCGCGCCCTTCACGTCCATTACGCGCGCGCCAGCGGGAACCGCGACGCTCCCCCGCTTTCCGACACCTGCGATCCGGTTGTCGGTCACAACCAAGTCGCCGTCGGCGATCACCTCCTCCCCTTTCATGGTGATAATTTTCGCGCCGCGCAAAACGATCGAGCCCGCGGCTTTACGGCGCGGCTGCTCGATACCGATCTCCACTTCTTCCGCCAGCGATTTCTTTGGCGACGGCTTAGCTTCTTCATCCTTCTTCTCCGAATCCGCTGTCTCGGCGTCCGTGCCCTCGGCTCTCGGCGGATCGTAAGCGATTGTCGACAGCGCCTGGCGGAAGAAGCTGGACCCGAGCGCCCATGTCATCGTTTTGCCGTCTTCGGCCCATTGAAAATCATCCGCGCCGATATCGGTAAGTTTCTTCACTGGCACGGAGGGCGTATTCACATTGATCGTGGGAGCCTCGCCTCCTGCCGCCGGCATCGCGATCAGGAAAAGCTGTTCGTTAAGTTTGGCGAGCGCATGTTTCCCGTCGGGCGAGATGCGGACGTCCGACGCGGGGGTGGGTTGCGGGCCGCGGCTGCGTCCTTCGACCTTCATGATCGTGCGTCGATCCGTGCCGTCCCATCGGAACGATTGCAGGCCCTGATTCGAGTACACATAGATTCGATCCGCGTCGTGTGTGAAGTGCGGTCGCCCTGTGCCACGGGCTGGAACGATCAACGTCGCGTCCCCTCCTTCAGAGGGAACCCAAATCACATCCATGCCGACGCCGGACTGTGCGAATGAACTCGTTCCATTCAGGCGCGCTTGCCTGGCTTGCCGAAGCGCGACGATCCGCTTCGAATCGGGCGACCACACTGGATCGCGATAAAACGCGGGGATTCGCGTCAATTTCACCGGGTTCCTGATCCATCTGCTCGGAGCTTCCACAGGTCGCCTCCATCGTCGGACCACGTCACGTACGCGATCCATTGTCCATCGGGCGACCATGCCGGCTGAAACTCCCTCGCGTTCGAAGAAGTTACCCGTATCGCCTTCCCACCGGGAGTCTCCACTTTATAAAGGTGCGTCAGCGAGGAAAATACAAGCTGCCTGCCAATTGGAGATTCACTCGGAGTCTGTATCAGGCGTGCTTTGACCGGTCCCTCCTCCACGCGAGAAGCGAATTTCAACTCAGGGCCGAGGTCTTGCGATACTTTCGCGGTGAACGGGATATCGGACGCTTCACCAGTCGAGACTTGCACACGATGGATTTTTCCGCCATAGGATACGATGATGTCCCGCGAGTCGGGTGTGAACGCATGGCCGGGAAGGACATCGCGCGTGGCCGCAGATTCCTGGTCGTCTCGCTGGACTCCGTACTTGAGCCATTTTTCCTCTCCAGTGGCTAAATCCCGCACTCGCAGCCCGGTCTCCGTATCCTGACGCGTGCCGAACACCAGTTTCGATCCGTCAGGTGAAATCACGGGGCGGAAGGCCGATCCGGGCGCGCTGGTAATCACGTCTTCGTCTCCGGTCGTACGATCGCGTCGCACCACCTGCCAAATCGGAAAAGTCGTGTTGTAAGAAAAGTTCCCAGTGCGGCGAGCGTAATAGAAGTATTTCCCGTCTGGAGACGCGACCACGCCTACCGTGCGCAATCTCTGCTGCGGAGGCGTGGTCGCCGTCGGCGATGACTTGGTCACCTGCACGCCGGAGCCGCCCTGAGTGTGATACATCCAGATCTCGTGTAATCCGTTGTTTGGCTTACGAGAAACGAGCACGTAATCCCCGTCGGGAGTCCACGATGGCGACTCGAAATCCCCCTGGGGATCCTTGCTCAATTGCTTCGGCTCACTGCCATCCAGATCGCAAACCCAAAGGTTATCGGAGCCGTCGCGATCGCTTACAAACGCAATGCGTTTTCCATCGGGCGACACCGTTGGTTGCGAGTCGAACGCCATTCCCGTGGTCAAGGGCTTCGCTTCACCGCCGGTCACGGGCAAAGAATAGAGATGGCCTAACATTTCGAAAATGATCGTCTTGCCATCTGGAGTGAGGGTGAGCGAGAGCCATGTCCCTTCGTCCGTAGTGAACTCGATTTTGCGCTCGGCTTTGAGTGGGAGGCCTGGTTTTCTCGAAGGCGGTTTAGGGTCTTGAGCGAGAAGCGGTAGGGCGACCAGACAAAACAGTAACCTATGAATCATTCGCGGATTCTATCAGAATCTCTCGACCCCAGGCGTCGTCGCAGAAGGGCCGACAATGCTTCTTAACGCATTTTTTTCTTCAGCGTTGAATGCCCGGGTCGACTACTCGTGGCGCAGCGCGACCATCGGATCGATTCGCGAGGCTCGCCGCGCGGGAGCGTAGCCCGCGAGAATCGCGGCGGCGAGGAGGATCACCACGGCTAGACTCAGAGCTATCGGATCGTTGGGCTTCATCCCAAACAGAAATGACGCCACCACCTTGGAACTCCCGAACGCCACCGGGACGCCAATCGCAAGCCCCACCGCCGCCAGCACCAGCACCTGTTTCAGAATCATCCGCACAACGAGCCCACGCTGCGCCCCCAGAGCCATACGGATCCCAATCTCGCCCGTCCGCCGCGAGACGTTGTAAGAAACCGTGCCATAGAGACCAACGCACGCGATTACCAGCGCCAGGATCGCAAAGCCCGAGCACAGCTCCGCAAATACAATCTCCTGGTTGATGGTTTTGGCAATCTCCCCCACTTGTGTCATCACGTTAGAAACCGGCAGGCGCGCATCCGCACGATGAACGATCTCGCGCACTGTATTCACATAGAGCAGTGGATCGCCCTTCGTCCGCAGCTCGAATACCATGTCCTCCGGTTGCGGCCAGCCCTGGTTGTACGCGATGTACATTACTGGCGGGACCGTGTATTTCAACCCGCCGTAACGCGCATTCCTGGCGATACCCACGATTTCCATATCGCGCGGCTGGGGATTCTTAAAAGGTCCCTTCAGAATAATGTGCCGACCCAGCGGATTCTCGCCACCGAAATTCGCGTGGGCAAAAAGCTCGCTCACAACAGCCACCGGCAGCGACCCAGGCCGATCGCGCTCGTCTATTTCGCGCCCGGCGATCATAGGAATCTGCATGGTCCGCATGAACGAAGGCCCAACCATCAACATGCGATTCTTCGGATTGGCGGGCCTGCCTGGAATTTCATGGCTCAACCCGAATCCGGCTTCGAGCAATAGATGATTCGACAGGCTCACATCCCTTACCCCGAGGATGTGAGCGAACTGCTTCCGAAGATCGTCGTAGAAGCCGGCAATCTCTGATGATGGACGCCCCGCTTGGCGGGCGTTCAGATTGAATAACAGCAGGTTTTGGCGATTGAACCCCAACTCGACGGACTGCAGGTTCGCGAGCGTCCGCAAAAAAAGTGCCGCCGCCATCAGCATCAGAAGAGACATCGCGATTTGCCCCACGATCAGCGCGTGGCTCAAACTGACGCGCCAAAGAGCGCGCGGCCCAACCGGCTGGCCCGCGCGGGTTTCCTTCATCGCCGAAATCACATCTACGCGCGTCGACTGCATCGCGGGAGCCAAGCCGAACAACACTCCCGTAACAAAGGAGAGCCCGACCGCCACGCTCAGCACATGCCAGTTCAACTCCGCGTGCAACGTGAAATTCGCATTTCCATTTGCAAGCAGGAGCGTCAGAAAACGAATCCCCCACATCGCGAACAACACTCCCAGAAATCCACCCACGGAAGCCAACAGAACGCTTTCGGTCAGCAATTGCCGGACGACGCGAGACCGTCCCGCGCCCATGCTCAGCCGCAGCGCAATTTCGCGCCTTCGCGCCGCAGCTCGCGCCAGCAGCAGACTGGCGACATTGGCGCACGCAATCGCCAGGATCAATCCCACCAGCGCCATCAGAACGTAAAGCGGCTTCGAATACCTCCGGCGAAGACTCTCCAATCCCGCGGCCCCTGGTTTGACAACTAAAGAGGGAAGATTTGCGCGCTCCACGTCCGTATCGGCCGTGCTCGCCACCCAATGCCCGAAAGACGGAGCGAGGGTCGCCTGCGTTTGGGCCAGGCTCACCCCCGGGCGCAGCCGGCCCATCACCTCGATCCAATAAAAATTCTTATCGATATACATTTCCGGCTTGTTGCCGTATTGGCTGCCACTCTCCGCCACCAGCTCCGCGTGCAGCGGAAGGTACACATCGGGAGCCGCCGCTGGATCGACGCCGAAGAATCCGGGTGGCGTCACCCCCGCAACCACAAATGGAAGATTGTTGAGCAGAATCGATTGCCCGGCGGCATTCGCGGGCCCGCCAAAACTCTTTTGACTGAACGCATAGCTCACGACAACAACCGATGGCGCGCCCACACGGTCGTCCTCGGGGAGAACCAGTCTTCCCGCGGCAGGAGCGACGGCAAGACCGCGAAAATAATCGCCTGATACATACTCGCCGCTCGCAAGATAGGCCTGTCCCGTAACGCTGATGTTCAGTCGCCGCGCCCGGCGGTACGCGAACACGCTCGAAAAAACCGAGTCGTTCTGCTGAATCAACTCAAATACAGGATAGGGAAAAATACCCGCCGTGCTCGACCCGTCGTCTTCGTCGTATGTGCCGCCGTCAATCGCGTGCATGACAAAGCTGCCCCACTTAGCCTGCTTCGCATGCCAGTTCAACACCACCAGCGACTCCGGATCGGCAACCGGCAGCGACCGTAACAGAATAGAATCCAGGAAACTGTAAATCGCTGTGTTCGCTCCGATCCCTAGCGCCAATGACAGTACCACCAGTACAGTGAACAGCCGGTTGCCGGCCATCGTTCGGAACGCATATCGAAGGTCCTGGCCGAATTGCTCCACCATCATCCATCCCCACGCCGAGCGAGTATCCTCCCCGACCAGCGTGACGTTTCCCAACTCGCGCCGCGCAGCCAATCGCGCTTCATCCGCCGACGCACCTTCAGCCCGCCTCTGTTCCTCTTCTTCCTCCAGATGGAATTGGAGCTCCTCGCGCAACTCATCTTCTTTGTCGCGCCTCCGCGCCAGCCAGCACAATTTGCGAAAGAACGAGTTCATTGTCCCTCCTCGATCACAGGATTCAAGATCAAACCCATCGCCCGTGCGAACGCCTGCCATTTCGACTGTTCGGTTACGAGCTTCTTCCGCCCCAGCGCAGTGAGGCGATAGTATTTTGCCCTCTTGCCCTTGTCGGACAGTTCCCAGGACGCCGCAATCCACCCTTTCGCCTCCAAACGGTGGAGCGCCGGATACAACGATCCCGTCTCCACCTGGAGCAAGTCTTCAGAGGTTCTCTGAATGTGCTTGGCTACCGCGTGCCCGTGGGACGGTCCGGCAAGCAGTGTGCGGAGAATCAGGAGGTCGAGAGTACCTTGAAGAAACTCTACACGCGTGGGGGGCTTTTGAATCATTGTGTAGCCAGTCTACTATAGATTATGTAGACTGTCTACAAGCACGGAGAGAAAGCCGCATCAGAACCCCGGGGTTCGGCGGGCACCCTGCCCGAGTTAGGGAATCGCCACCAGGATTGCGCTTGAATGTGCTCAGAGAATCGGTAATTCCGCTTGATGTGTCCGGCTTCCAGAGGTAATGTTCAGGTGGCCG
>PNAJ01000039.1 GCA_003170295.1 Bryobacterales bacterium
TTGGTGATTTCGTTGAACATCACCCGGAAAAACTTGGGCCCGTCCTTCTTTTGCAGCTCTTCCTGCAGGTGAAAGCAGATAGCTTCACCCTCGCGGTCCGGATCGGCCGCCAGGTAGATATTGTCGACGCCTTTGGCCGCCGCCCTCAGCTCCCCCATCAACTTCTTCTTGCCTTCTATGACTTCATAAATAGGCTTGAAGTCGTTGTCGACGTCCACCGAGAGATTCTTCTTCGGCAGATCCTTCACATGTCCGAGCGAGGCTTTCACCACGAACTGCTTGCCGAGATACTTACCGATCGTTTTCGCCTTCGCCGGCGATTCGACGATGACGAGACTTTTTTCCATAGATTTTTCCGTTATGAGACCGAAACAACCGAAATCTTACCACGCCTTCCGAAAGTGGGGCGGGCCCCCCGGCCTGCCGCCGGCTCCCCAGCCGGCGCTTCGTGCGTCCGTGAGCAGGGTGTGCTCTACTGAGCCGCGACCGCAGGAAGCGATCACTCCCCCCAGACCTTAATATAGCTCTTGCCAGGCAGTTGCCGCACCAGCCCGCCCAGTTCCAACTCAAACAGCGCGGCAATAACGTCGGAAGTATCGAGCCCCTCGATTGACTCGATCAGTGAGTCCAAACCCACGGGAGCATCATGCTTCAAGACCTTCAAAATCGCCCGAGCATCGCTGCCTAAATCGGATGTCGGGCGCGTCCCCTTGGATTCATCCCCCTGCATCTCCCCTGGATTCAATCTGTTACGGCACTGCTCCACCAGCCTACGCCGGTCTTCCGCTTTCAATTCCACCACCACATCGTTCCATTCCTGGACCAGTTTCGCCCCCTGCTTGATCAGCAGATTCGGACCCCAGCTCATCTTGCTGGTCACGTTCCCCGGCACCGCGAACATCTCGCGATTCTGCTCCGACGCCAGCTTGGCCGTAATCGTCGACCCCGAGTACTCGCCCCCTTCCACCACCAGCACCCCCGCGCTCATTCCACTGATGATCCGGTTCCGGACGGGAAAATTCTGCGGAAAAGGCGGCGCACCCATCGGGAACTCGGAGATCACCAGCCCTTTCTCAGCCAGGCTATCCGCCAGCTTCCGGTTTTCCGCCGGATACACCTCGTCCACCCCGCATCCAAAGACAGCGATCGTGTCCCCGCCCGCTTCCAGCACCGCCCGGTGCGCGGCAGTGTCAATCCCTCGCGCCATCCCGCTCGCGATGGTTAACCCAGCTTCGCTCAAGTCCTTCGATAACCTGCTCGCAACCTGCATTCCGTAAGCCGTAGGCCGCCGGGTCCCGACAACGCCCAGCATCAGGTGTGCCAGCAACTCCACCCGTCCCCGAGCATAAAGCAGCGGCGGCGGATCGAAAATATCCCGCAAACGCGCCGGATATCGCGAGTCGGTAATCGGCACCAGCACCACGCCCGACTGCGCCACTTTCTCGTGCTGCTCCGCCGCTTCTTCAAACGCGCATCCGCTGGCGATACTCTGCGCCACAGCCGGCGCAAGCCCTGCCGCTTCCAGTTCCGATGGCGAAGCCCGAAAAATCGCTTGCGGCGTCCTGAATATCTCCACCAGCCGCCCGGCTTTGCGCGTCCCCACCCCAGCCGCCATCCGCAAAGCCAGCCAATGAATCGATTCGTCGGCACTTAACGCAGGTTGCATGTTTTGTGGTGCCGCGAAGAAGCCGGAATTCTCACCAGCCTCCCAATCTTCCGAGCCGTGACCGCAGGGAGCGGTGCTGGTAATCTGGACCATATGACCAACAAAGCAACCTACGATGACGTAAACCTGATTCTGCGCCTCTACGACATGCGCCGCGAGGAGAAGCTCCGCGCCGCCCGCCTGTGGTTCGTCATGAACTTCAAACCCAAAACCAAGGACGAATATATGAAGTTGATCGAAACGCCGGAGGCAAATGCTTCGTTCCGCCAATCCGTCTCCTACTGGGATATGGTGGCCAGCTTTGTCACTTCCGGCGTTTTGAATGAGGAGCTGTTTTTCCAGAGCAATCGCGAACTATTGCTGTTCTGGCTGCGCCTGAAACCCATCGTCAAGGAAGCGCGGGAATTCCAGAAAGATCCCAATACCTGGAAAAACCTCGAAACCGTAGCCGAAGCCTACGCCAAGCACCTGGGGCCGGATGTGTCCGCAGCATTCGCCGCCCGCGTAGCGGGCTAATATGGAAGAAGAGTGGGTTTTGGTTCATATCGCCAAGCGGCTAAAAGAAGCGCTGGCGATTGAGGACCTCTTCAAAAAATCCGGGCTCGAATACGTGGTCGAGCCCGATACCTACGTGGGCGGTATCATTTTCAGAACCGAGCGCACCGGCGCCTTCTTCTATGTGGCCCCAGAAAATCAAATCACCGCACGCGCACTGCTGACTAGCGCCCACTACACCGCTCTGAGCTGAGCCGCCGCGTCCTCGGGAATCACGTCCTCCAAAAACGTCCCCATCGCCGATTCCACCGCCGCCAGATACTTTAATTTCGTCTTAGAGCGCTGTAATGGGAGAAATTCGACGTAAAAATGCACATTTTGATGCAATATCATCATCAAGGGCATGGGGAACCCGAACAGGGCGTCGTACTTCTTGCGCATCTGGCTCAAAACCCCAGCAAAATCGGCCTTTTCCTCGGATGTGAGGTCGTTGAGGCCTTTTGCGTGGCGGCGGGAATAGATACAGCTTTCGTACGGGAAACGTGCGAAATAAGGCACGAAGGCGTCGAAATAAGCGCTTTTAAGGATCATTCGGACGTCATTTTCGACCTCTTTTGACCGAATAAGGCAATATAAGCACTCATCGGACTTGCCTACCGACGCCAATTCCTTCTCGATGCGCGGCGGCATGAACGGAAACGCATAAATCTGCCCATGTGGATGAGGCATGGTCACCCCGACCGCCGCACCGGCGTTTTCGAAGATCGCGACGTGTTTGACACCTGGGTCGGCTTGCAGCTCCGCTGTTCGCCGGGCCCACAGATCGATAACTTTCTCCCATTGCGATACGGGTAGTTCGGAGGGCAGTTTGGTGTGCTCCGGGCTATACAAAACCACGTCGCAGCCACCCTCAAACGCCGGAAAATCATTGGGATAGAGATACACATCGTACTTTTCCGGGAGCGCGCAAAACGGGCACCAATCGCCCGGCATTTGCGGACGCCCCTGGCGATGCGCCGTCACAACCACCCATTGCTCCAGCAGCGGATGCCACCTTAACTCACTCATTCCTCTATTCTATCGGGTCAAGGCGGTGGACAATTCTTCGATCAGGTCACAAAGCTTCTTCCTGTCCAAAGGCTTCGTCAAGTATCCGTCCATGCCGGCATGCAGGCAAATGTCGCGATATTCCGTCGTGGCGTGGGCGGTTAGCCCGTAAATGAGGGGCTGGCGATCGGCGGGCAGGCTTTTCCGGATTTCCCTGGTTGCGGTAAGGCCGTCAACTTCGGGCATTTGCACGTCCATCAGAATCAGGTCATAGCGGTTTCGCAGCGCGGCATTTATGGCCTCGGAACCATCCTGTGCCAGGTCCGCTTGCACGCCAATTTGTTTCAGCAGCATCAGGACGACTTTCTGATTGACCATGTTGTCCTCAGCTACCAGAACCTTTAGTAGATCGGCTGCGATGGCCGGGCGGGCGGGGCTCGACGCCGCAGGTTCCTGCGCGTGGCCGACCAGAATCGTGAACCCGAATCGCGTGCCTTCGCCGGGCTTGGATTCCGCCTCGATGGTTCCTCCCATCAGCTCGACCAGCTGTTTCGAGATGGCCAGACCGAGGCCGGTTCCTCCGTAACGGCGGCTGATGGAGGCATCCGCCTGATGGAACGATTCGAACAGGCGCGGCAGTTTGTCCAAGGCGATTCCAATGCCGGTATCGCGAACTTCAATCGCGATGTGGTACGAGGTCTCGTCCTCGTGGACCACGGCGCGGTCCACACCGGCGGAAAGAATCACCTCTCCGGCGCTCGTGAACTTCAGGGCGTTCGAGATCAGGTTCAGGATGACCTGCCGCAAACGAGTCTCGTCTCCGGCGACCCAGATGGGCAAGTCCGGCGTAAGGTGGCAGGCCAGGCGCAGGCCTTTTTCGGCGGCTGGAGCACGGAAGAGGCCGATGCTTTCCTCCAAGGCATGATGAAGGTCAAAGGGCGCGACCTCCAGCTCCATTTTTCCCGCTTCCACTTTGGAAAAATCGAGCACGTCGTTGATCACCCTTAGCAGCGCATCTCCGGAGGAGCGGATCATGCGGAGCATGTCCTGCGCCTCGGCGGGAACCGTCATGGCTTCGAGCAGCCTGCTCAATCCGATTATGCCGTTTAAAGGAGTGCGGATCTCATGGCTCATGTTGGCCAGGAATTGTCCCTTGGCCTCGCTCGCCTCATCGGCGCGCGTCTTTTCTTCGAGCACCTTCGTACGTTCCGATTCCAGTTCGGCGGTGCGCTGGTGCACCGCATGTTCCAATTGGCGGTTTCTGTCGCGGAGCAAGCGGTTCTTCCACAGAATGACGCCCCACACCGCGGCGGCGGACAGCAACAGGGCGATGGATCGGAGCCACCATGTTTCCCACCATTTCGGATCGACACGGAACTCCGCCGCAGCAATTTTCGCCGAGAACGGTCCATTCCGAACGCGCGAGCGGATCTCAATCCGATGGTTGCCCGGGGCAAGCCCGGCGATGGATATGATCCGCTCCGCAGTCTCGATCCAATGTTCGCCATCGAGGCGGCCATCGAGTCGATATGAGAAGCGCACCAGTTGTTCGCTCTGGTAGCTGAGCGAGGAGAACGCGGCTCTGACAACGCGGGATTTCTGATCGATCTCGAGAACGGTGATCACAGGATCGGCCACCGGCAGTCCCGGCGAGCCACCGTGAGGAGGCTGATAGTGCGCGAGGCCGCCGCTGGTACCGATCCACACTCCGCCGTCCGCATCGGCCCAAAAAGCTTCGCCGTCGGTGTCGTCCCAGATCAAGCCGTCTTCGGTGCTCAGGTAGGTCCAGGAGCCACCGGCCAGCACCGATACTCCCTTCGCGCTGCCCCGCCACATGCGCCCCGATGCGTCAAAGCCGTGAAATGCCGTGACCTCGACCGACACGGGATCGGCCAGTAAGATCGCCGTCGAATGAAGAAGGGGATCGTTCGTTAAGTCCACTCTCTCGATTCCGGCGTCGAAGCGGTGGTGCAGCCAGAGGGCGCCATCCGGGGCGATGGTGGTGATGTAAGGATGGTCGTTCAAGAGGCCGTCTGCGGCGCGGTACTGGCGCCAATGGCCGTCATTGAAACGCCACAACCCGTCGGTATTGGTGATCCACATGGTCCCGTGATGGTCTTCAGAAAAGGCCCAGGCCCCATGCTCCAGCGACGCGGGCTGGTCGATGCGCCCGAAGCGGGCGAGAGGGGACGGACGGTCGCTGCGAAAGACCCCGCAGGAGGTGGCGATCCAAAGCCGGTCCAGATGGTCGACGAAGCCGCGGTGCGAAGTCCCGCAGGTAAGCCCGTCCGCCGCGCCAAACAGTCGAATTTTCGAAGTGCCATGATCGATGCGGGCCACGCTACCGGGCTTGGTGATCGCCCATATGGCGCCGTCGGAAGTCTCGCCCAGCCAACGCACGTTGTCGCCACCGAGGCCGTCTTTCCGGGTCCACGTCCGCGGCGGTCCGGCGCCGTCCAGTTTCGCCAAGCCCAGCGAGGTCCCCACCCACAGCGCACCTTTTTTGTCGCGCTGGATGCTCCAGATCAGATCGGAGGGCAGGCCTTGCTCCTTGGTCCAGGCTTCCCATTCCTCGTAACCCAGCCAGCGGGCCACGCCCGCACCAATCGTCGCAATCCAGAGCGATCCGTCGCGATCTTCGAGCACAGCGCTAGTCATGGTGGCGTGCAACCCGCGGTGATTGTCGACGACGCTCCATTGGCCCTGGCGGAGGATGGCTAGCCCTTTATCGGTGGGAACCATGACCGATCCATCGCGGGTGGTCGTCAAGGCGCCCCAGAATATGCTGGATGCAATGCCCGGGTTTTCCTGGATGAGGCGCACCGCGCCGGGAGGCTTGCGATAGAGCCTGCTCGGGCTGCGGACCCACACGGAACCATCGGTCGCGATTCCGATCGCATCCCAGGCATCGTCCGGCAAGCCCTCCGCTGGCCCGAACGTCGAAACATGCCCGCCGTCTTCGACGCATAGGCGCCGTCCGCAGCCAAACCAGAGTTGCGAACCGTTGCGGGCGACTCCGCGTATGGGCGTACCGGCAAAAGCGGATCCCAACGGATAAGGACGCGCGGAAAAGGAACCGTCGGGGTTCGGGGCCACATCGAACAAGCCGGAAGGGTTTCCCACGAACACGTGACCGTGCGGACCATTCGCCATGCCCTGCGTCCCGGAAGACATGCCGTTGAGGCCGGCGATGGATCGGAAGCCCTGCCCGTCGAAACGGAAAACCCGATCGCAGGTATTGGCCCAGAGCGCGCCATCGTCCGCTACGTACATGTCATGAACCTCGGTGGCGCAAGGCAGCCCTTCAGCGGCAGCCATGAGACGGAAGCGGGTGCCGTCATAGCGGTAGAGCCCACCCTCCGATCCGGCCCAGATGTACCCGGCTCCGTCTTGCGCCAAGGAAAGGATGGTCAGGTTTTGCAGCCCGTCGGCAGCGCCGTAATGGCGGAAACTGTACTGCTGGGCGACGCCGTAGCGATCGAGCGCGAGCAGGAGGGCAGCACACGCAACGAGACTGGGGTGTCGAGACACTACACGCATCTTATCGGCGGCGGAGCGCGGAATTGCCGGAAAAAAATGTTAGCGTCGTGACCCCTTGGTGGGGCGGACGCCCTCGTCCGCACCGGACCCCCTGGTCCGGCTCTGTCACCACAGGAAGAGGCCGACGGGGGCTTCGGCCGCGGTCCAGGGGGACCGCCCCACCTGAACGCTAGGAGCTCTTGATGCTTCTCGACGCGGCGTCCCAGGTCACTGGACCTCGCCGGAAATACGATTCATTCGCCATGTGGCAGGCGATGGCGGCGTGGTTGCCGAAGACTGCGTCCTCGACCAGGGGCTTGCGGGATTTTACCGATTGGAAGAAATTCCGCATGTGGAGGACGCCATCGTCCTCGCCGTTGCCGCGGTAAACAGTGTCGTTGAGAACAGCCTCATGCGCCAGTTCGGCGTCATGAGAGGCATGCCATTGGGCGACGTATTCGTCGCGCATCTTACGCGGGAAACTGCTGGAGTAATAGCTCGGACGAGTCTCGATCCCGCGCTGCGGGGAGAAACGGAGCTGCGACCCGCTGACTTCGATGATGCCCTTGGGACCCATGAATCGGGAAGCCTCCGGAGTCTCCGCGCCAAGGCTCAGCCGGACGTAGACAGGGACGCCGTGGTAGTCGAACAGCACGGTATGGAGGTCGGGCATATTGCGGCCGTCCTTCCATCGGACGATGCCGCCGAGCGCCGAAGCGGATCGCGGCGGTTCATTCCAGCCGAGCGTGAATAGAAATCCGGTGAGCAGATGGACCATCAAGTCTCCGCCGACGCCGGTGCCGTATTCTTTCCAGCAGCGCCAGCGCGCGAAACGCTCCGGGCTGAATGGAATCTTCGGAGCATCGTTCAGCCAGGTGTCCCAATCCAGATTGTGAGGAGAGAGGTCGAGAGGCGGCGGATATTCCCAGGCTCCCGTCGGATCGTTGCGGCCAAGGGTGAGCTCGACCATTTCGACGTCGCCGATCGCGCCGCTCGAATATAGTTCGCGGGCCTTGCCGAAGACGACGCCGCTGACGCGCTGCGATCCAATTTGCACAATACGTTTGTTTTTTTCGGCGGCGGCCGCCATGTCGAATCCCTCGGCGGCAGTGTGCGACATGGGCTTCTCGCAATAGATGTCTTTGCCGGCGTTGCAGGCATCGACGACCACGCGTTTGTGCCAATGGTCGGGGACGGCGGCGACGATGCAATCGATATCCTTGCGGTCGAGCAGGTCCCGATAGCGGCGCGTGACGGGGAGGCTGGGATTATTGGTAATCTCGCGGGCGTGGGTGTGGCGGCCGTCGTAGAGGTCGGCTGCGGCGACGCATTCGGCGCCGGGAAGAGAAATCGCATCGCTCAACAAATTCGTGCCCTGCATCCCGATACCGACGATGCCGAAGCGCATGCGATCGCTGGGTGGGGGCGTTTGTTGGGGGATCGGCTCCGCTTCGAGCGCAATCGTATTCGCGGTCAGCAGAGTGGCGCTGGTTTTGAGGAATCCACGGCGGGAGGAATCGATGGTCATACCGCCCGGTATCTTAGCACTGTTATTCTTTGTTCAACCACCATGATGCGATTATTCCTCTGTCTCCTCCTTGGCATTTCTACGCTCTGTGCGGCGCCGCCGAAGCTGGTAGTGGTGGTCGTCATCGATCAGTTCCGCTACGAATATCTGCTCCGGTTCCGCAGCGACTATCACTCGGGGCTGGATCGATTGCTCACAAAGGGCGCTGTGTTTACCGACGCGCACTATCTTCACGCATTGACGGTGACGGCAGTCGGCCATTCGACGCTGTTGACCGGAGCGACTCCGTCAGTGAGCGGGATCATCGCCAATTCGTGGTTCGATCGCGAGACGAACAAGACCGTCACCAGCGTTTCCGATCCCGCGACCATGCTGGTGGGCGGCCTTCCCGACAAACCTGGATCGTCCCCGCGAAGGCTGCTGGTCGACACGGTCGGAGATGAATTGAAGATCCAAAGCGCGGCATCGAAGGTGATCGGCGTTTCGATCAAGGACCGCAGCGCGATCCTGCCCGTGGGTCATCTGGCGGACGGCGCGTATTGGTACGACCCGGATTCGAACCACTGGGTCACCAGCACGTATTACCGCAAAGACCTTCCTGGTTGGGTCACGAAGTTGAACGATGAGAAAACGTATCAACGCTATATCAGCGCGAAATGGCTCCCTTACGATGCCAAGGACGATTCCGCGACTCCTTTCTGCACTATGGTCAAGGGAACGCCACTGCGCTTTTGCGGCAATCTGGAAGCCACGCCGTGGGGCAACGAGATGATCGAGGATTTCGCGGAGCGCGCCATCGCTTCGGAGAACCTGGGCACGCACGGCGCGACCGATATTCTCGCGGTGAGTCTTTCCTCGAACGACTACGTGGGTCACGCGGTGGGCCCGGACGATCCGGCGGTGCGCGATATTTCGATTCGCACCGATCGCCTGCTTGGCAAACTGCTCGACTATATCGACGGGCGCGTGGGCGCGGGCAACGCTTTAGTGGTTTTGACGGCCGACCACGGAGTCGCTCCGGTGCCGGAAGTGAAGCGGTCCGGTGAAATGCCCGGAGGCCGCCTGGTGGCCGCGCGGCTCAACTCCAAGATGAACGACGCGCTGGTCGAGCGATTCGGTCCAGGCAAGTGGTTTCTTCCCGCGCCCGCTGAAATGGCGTATTTAAACCTGGAGCTGGTGCGGAGCAAGAAGCTGGATCCGGCGGAGGTGGAGCGTGTGGCGGCGGACGCGGCACTGGGCGAAAAGCACATCGCGCGCGTTTACACGCGTCACGAACTGCTCAGCGGTCACGTGCAGCAGGACCAAATCGGACGCGCAGCCAGTCTTGGATTTTATGGCCCACGCTCCGGCGATCTCTATATTCTTCAGGAGCCGTACTATTTGTTCGACGCGAACGGCACGACGCACGGCACGCCGTATAACTACGATATGCATGTGCCGGTGATCTGGATGGGTCCCGGAATCAAGGCTGGGAAATACGCGGGCATAATCGCGGTCAACGATATCGCGCCGACGCTCGCGGCGATGCTCGGGGTCGCGCAGCCGGCGGGGTCTATCGGTCGCGTGCTTGTGGAGATGCTGCAATAGCGGGGAGATCGCGATGGTCCCGGGGCGGCGACACGAGTGTCGACGCGGCACGCACGAGTGCGCGCGCCACAAGCGGCGGGGAATTGCGGGTGGGTTCGGTGCGGGGTCACGGCTCGAATTCGCGCCGCAGATCGACCGGGGAGCGCTGGCGGTCCGGTGCGATGAATTTGAATTTCCATGCGAGCGGGATGGACTTCGGCGGGAAACACTGGCGGTCGTCGCACGCCTGCATTTCGAGCGAGCCTGACGCGGTAATTTGAGATTGCGCGTCGAGGCACGTCTTGCGAAATAGATCGTAGACGGACGGATCGTCCGCGCGAATCGCTGGTTGCACGATCAGTTCGCGGGTCAAGCGGATGGTTCCTTCGTAGACCGGCAGTTTTTCTTCCGCGAGAGGCAGCTTGCGCCACTGCGGGTCGGGATGCGATGCATCGCCGACGGCCCAGCACTGCGAGGGACTCATGCGCCAGGCCAGACTGCGATATTCTTTTCCCACGTCCGGGCTATAGACGTGAAAGCCTTGGGGCATGGCGATTTCGACGCCCACCGTCAACCTGCTTCCGAGAGCGGCGGCAGTGGTCGTCGCGGTCGCGGCCACTTTCACGGCGCCGCTTTGAGGCGCGCTGCGATAGGCGTAGATGTTCGCGCCGACGGCTCGCTCTAGAATCGCGCTTCCAGTGAGGCGCAACTCCGCGCTTTCCGACACAAATCGCCAAGCGATCTTTTTGTTGGAGTCGATCACAAAAACGGCGGGATACGCAAGGCCATAGACGGGGACATTGCCGATCGAAGAAAGATAAACCTTTTCCGTTTCGACGTCCACCTGCATGCCTTTCCGGAATTCGCGATTCGCGACGCCGAAGGCTCGAATGGCGCTCGACTCATGATCGGCGAGCAGCGGAAACTCGATTCCCTTGCGCGTTGCAAATTCGTTGAGAACGGCCTGACTGTCGTAACTGATGGCCGCGAGCTCATATCCGGATTGCTTCAGCGCCCCATAGTCCCGCTCTAACTGCACTAGCTCCGACTTGCAATAGATACACCAGTCCGCCGAGCGAAAGAAAACGAGGATCAGTCCGCGCGGTCCGGCCAGCGATGCAAGATCGCGAGTCCGGCCCGCTTGATCGGGGAGCGAAACATCCGGAGCAGGCGCTCCGGGGGGCAAACCGATTTGACTTGCGTCGACCAGCGACAACGTGTCCGCGCGTGCGAACGCCAGAGCGAGTAGCCAGATCGAACGCCGCATAAACGTCAATCTTACCTCTACAATGAGAATCGTGCCGTTAGTGTTTTTTGTCTTCCTGGCCGCGTGGGCGCAGGCGCAGGAGTCGACGCCCCAGGTATTCGCGCGCGCCGCGGACGCGTTTCGCACGGGCGATTTCGATGCCGCCGTGCGGGGCTATCGCGCGGTTCTTGCGGCCGAGCCATCGAATTTCCCGGCGCGCTCCAACCTCGGCGCGGCGCTCGTTCGGCTGGGCCTCTACACGGACGCCGTCAAAGAATATCGCGCCGCGCTCGAGATCGCGCCCAGCGCCGCCATCGCGCCTTTGCGCATGAACTTCGGTCTCGCGTATTACAAATCGGGCCAGATTGAGGATGCCGCGCGCGAATTCGAACAGGCGCGGCGCATGATGCCGGGCGAACTCAATCCATCGCTACTGGCCGCCGATTGTTATCTGCGGCTGGGCGATTTCACGAAAGTGGAGGAGCTTCTGCTACCCCTGATGCCTGCGCATCCGGACGACCGGGCGCTCGAATACCTGCTGGGTACTGCGTACATTCGCGGAGGCAAGGTCGAGAAGGGGCAGGCGATGATCGATCGGCTCTTGCGTCAAGGAGGCTCCGCGGAAGCGCACTTTCTGATTGGCTCCGTCGCGTTTATGGCGAAGGATTATCCGGCCGCGGTGAAAGAACTGGGGGAGGCGGTGGCGTCCAATCCCGAGTTACCGTCGCTGCTGTCGTACTATGGCCGCGCCCTGCTGTTCACCGGCGATCCCGACGGCGCGGCGAAGGCGTTTCGCGACCAGCTTGCGTCGGATCCGAACGACTACGAAGCGAATCTGCGGCTGGCGGACATTCTTCGCGTCGGCCGGTCTTATAGCGACGCTCGGCCGAGATACGAGAAAGCGCTCACGCTGCAACCGGCGTCGCTCGAAGCGAATTACGGGCTCGCGATGCTCGATCTGGCGGTGAAGCAGCCGGCCGCGGCGCGAAAACGCTTCGAAGAGATTGTCGCGCGCGCGCCACAATATGGGGTCGCGCATCAGGGTTTGGCGGACGCGCTCGATCAGCTTGGCCGCAAAGAAGACGCGGAGCGGGAACGGGCGCTCGCGGATCGTCTGCGAGTTGCCTCTGGGGCCGCCGACGACGGCATCCCGCGCGATGCGGAGGCTCCCGATTTCTCGCTGGCATCTCCTTCAGGCGATGCTCCTACGCATCTCGCCAGCTATCGCGGCAAACAGCCCGTCGTGCTGATCTTCGCGAGCTATACTTGCCCGAAGTTCCGCTCGCAAGTGGACGCGCTCAACCAGCTCGCGACGCGCTACCAGAATCGCGTGGCGTTTCTGCTGGTCTACATTCGCGAGGCGCATGGCGATTCAAACTGGCAGAGCACCATCAACCAGCGCGAAGGAGTTTCGCAACCGGACGCTTCCTCTATCACGGAGAAACGCGAGTACGCTTCTGCATGCTTGCGCAAATTGAAAATCCAGTACGCCGCCGTGGTGGATGGCATGGACGGAGCGGTGGAAAAAGCCTACGCGGGCTGGCCCAGCCGGGTCTATTTGATCGATCGCACTGGACGTGTGAAGTTCTCGAGCCTGCTCGATCGGGAGCGCTTTGACGCGGACGGCCTGCAAGCGGCTCTCGAAACCGCTATTTCCCCTCGTCGATAACTTCGATGGCATTGATGCAAGCGTAGTTTTCCACCGGCACCAGCGAGATCACCAGCTGGCCCTGCGCATTTGGGTGGAGATTATGGAACGTCCGGTCGACGGCCCTCTCCGGCCCTCCGGCTTCCTTATAGATATCGAAATTATGCGCCAGCATCTGCGAATTCGCCAGAATGTCAAACCTGCGGTTCCCCACTCCGCCACCGACTGGCTTTCCCGGTCCGAACCAGGCTTCGGCAAATTTCAAGGTCACTGAATAAGATCCCGGCGCGACCGGTATCACGTAGCTGATGTTGCCGAAGCGTTCGCCGCGATAGAGTTCCGGATCGTCCGTTCCAGCGGTGAGCTGCGAGCGCGAGACCGGCTGACCTCCACGGAAATAGCGATCCGAGGTCCACAGGTTGCCCTTGTGGTCCATGTAAGCCTGGGAACGCATCACAATGCGAATCGGCCGCATCCTGCCCGGATATCCCGGTACCACTTCAATCGCGTTGATGAAGGGATCCCGCACCACGTGAGTGAAGCGCAAGTGAAGCTTGCCATCGGCGGCGGGCGAGATGTCCTTGAACACGCGCTCATCGGCAAAATTGGCGCCATGCTCGTCCGAAATCACGTCGAAATTGGTGAGCACCCGCTTATCGTTGATATCGAGATGGAAAAGTCTGGTGGCCTCGCCGCCTCCGCCAGGGTTATGCTCCCCGTAGACCGTTTCGGCAAAGTGCAAATGCATTTCATACACTCCCGGCTTGAGAGGAATGTCGTACTGAAAATCCCCTTCGCGAAAGCTCTGATACATCAGAGAATCGCGGGTTCCCTCCACCACGCGCCCCGGCGACGATCCCGCCGCGCCCCCCGTGAAGTAGCGATCCGGCTGCCACACCCGCCCGAGCTGATCGGTAAAGGGCTGCCTTGCCCCTGCCAGGATGCGGATCTCATCGCCTTCCCGCAGCACGCTCGACGGAGCCGCGGAAAGGGTAGGACGCAAGGGCGATCGAGTCGCCAGATAGGTCACAGCAGAAGCCGCGATCACGCCGGCGAGCACCAGAAGCGCCATTCGATACGGAGACGAGCGCCGAGCAACCGCCGAGCTTTGGAGCGCGACCGGCACCACCAGGACACCCGGCGTGACCTCTGGGGTAACCTCGATGAGCTCCGTACCCGTCGCCAGCTGCGGCTCCGCTACCAGAAATTGGGGTACGTACTGCCCCGAGGGCAATACGATCCGAATCCGATGAGAAGCGCCTTCTCCTTCGTAATACTCGCTGAGGCGCTTCCGCAGGCGATGCGCTTCCACCCGGACAATCGAATCTCTTTTTTGATCGAAATCGGCCGGCCGGCCCAGCGCTTCCACAGCGATGTTGTATTCTTTTACCTGGTCCGCCTGACCTTCGAAGTACTTCGTACACACGTAACTGAGCATTTGCGCCAAACCTGGCGCTCTGCTGAACGTGCCCGATGCGAAGACGGCTTCGAGCTCCGCCTTTTCCTCGCGCAACCCCATCGCGGAATGCATAAGTGATCGTCCCGTCGAAACTTCCCTTCGAGTGAAAACCTTGATTCCTTAAGCTTTGTCAGAGTATAACTGATTGGCGTTGTTACATACAAGAGTAGAAGAGCAAACGTTAACGCATCGTTAACCGTCCTGATACCATTGGACTTAGCACCGGTAACCGCCGGAAACTCCAAGGATTAACCGCTTTAGCCTTTTTTCCTACCTAGTCTCTTTATATTATCTATGGAGTTCTTCGTTAGATCTCGAAACCTCAGTTTTGGAAAAAAGGAGCACGACCTCCATGTTGACCAGCAGGGCACGGATCTTATCCGTTCTAGCTATATTGGCTGTATTGTTGACCGGAACGATCGCGCAGGGGCAGTCCATTTTCGCGACCCTCACCGGCACCGTGGCTGATTCTTCCGGCGCGGTTATCCCCGGCTCGAACGTCTCCCTGACCAACATTAATTCGGGCGACGTCCGCAAGACGGTCGCCAACCAGGACGGGTACTTCACCTTCGCGTCGATCCCGACCGGGACGTACGACATGCTCGTCGAGGCGAAAGGCTTCCAGACTTTTAAGGAAACCGGCATTGCCATCACCGGCTCCGAAAAGCGCAACGTGAACGCGGTTCTAAATGTCGGCACGGCGGCTACAGAGATAAAAGTTGTCGGTGTGGCGGATATCGTTGCTCCGGTCGATTCGGGCGAGAAATCTTCAACCCTGACTGAGAAGCAGTTGCAGGATTTCTCCGCGGTTGGCCGTAACGCCGCTGAGTTCATTAAGATCATGCCCGGTTTCGCAATCGCGGGTACCGGCACTGAGAATCGCGCCAGCTTCACTGGTGAAGTAATCGGAATCAACGGCAACGGCGATGGTGGCAGCCAGAGCGCTTTGAACGGCGCGTTTTCGGCGAGCGGCCTTCCCATTAATACTCTCGATATCACTTCCGACGGCGCGCACGTCTCCGATCCCGGCTGCAATTGCGCAACGCCTGTCAATCCGAATACCGACATGATCCAGGAGTTCAAGGTCCTTACCTCCAACTTCAGCGCGGAAAATTCCAAGGGTCCCGCCGTCATCAGTTCCGTGTCCAAATCCGGTTCGCGTAACTTCCACGGCGAGGGTTATTTCTACGCTCGTGATTATGCGATGAACGCCAACGACTGGGTGAACAATGAACTGGGAGCCCCCAAGCCCCAGAACAAGTACATGTTCCCGGGCGGGAACCTGGGTGGACCGGTTCTGATTCCCGGAACCAACTTCAATAAGAAGCGCGACAAGCTGTTCTTCTTCACTGGATACGAATATTATTATCAGACTCTCGACACTGGCATCGTCTCGGCCACTGTGCCCACGCCCGGTATGCTCACGGGGAACTTCAGTCCCGCGGAACTGAGCAAGCTCGGCAACGTCGATAGCACGGGCGGCGCTCCCCAACCGGTAAGCACGGCGCTTTATCCGGGCGGCATCATTCCGCTCACTTCGATTGATAAGAGCGGCCTCGCTATGCTCAATCTTTATCCGAAGGTGAACGCGAACCCGAACGCCACCGGCGGATTCAACTATATCGACGACCTCGCCTTTAACCAGAACAGTTGGCAGTGGCTGACGCGCGCCGATTACAACATCAGCGATAACACGAAATTGTTCGTCCGTTATAACTTGCAAAAAGAAGTGCAGCAGTTCCCGGTCGGCTTGTGGTGGCGCAATGGCGGTCAGGTTCCCTATCCGACTCCGGTGCTGGGAAAGAACCAGTCGCAGTCGGTTTCGGCCAGCTTGACGCATGTGTTCAGCCCTTCGCTGACCAACGAATTTGTCTTCTCCTATACCTATATCGATTTCCCGAACGTGTTCCAGGATCCCTCCAAGGTGGATCGCACCGCGGTCGGCTACACTTACCAGGGAATCTATAAGAACGGGGTGAAACAGATTCCCTCGCTCAATAGCTGGGGCGGTGAGTTGGCAACGATATTCAACCCGGGCGGATTCGAAGCAGGCGGCAGCAAGGGATTGTTCGCGGACAAGTACCTGCCTTCCTTCAGCGATAACGTCTCGAAGGTATGGGGCACACACACCCTGAAGTTCGGGATGTTCTACGAGTTCGTAATCAACGATCAGCCGGGCAATGGTTACACCAACGGACAGATCGTGGAAGCACCATGGGGCGGCAATAGTACCGGCAATGCTTACGCCGATCTGTTGACCGGACGGGTTGCGCAATACTCGGAGCAGAACAAGAATCCGCTCCATAACGAGGCATACAACACCCTCGAATTCTTCGCTCAGGATAGCTGGAAAGTTTCAAAACGGCTCACGCTCGAGCTAGGCCTGCGTGCGTCTCATCTCGGACCCTGGTATGACCGGCAAGGCTTGGGGTTTGCAGTTTGGAATCCGGCTACGTATAGCGCCACCGCCCCTGCGACCTCGTATTCGGGTTTCCAATGGCACAAACAGAATCCCAGTGTTCCCCTCTCCGGATTCCCGAGCAAAGCCATGCTCTTCGCGCCGCGCTTTGGCTTGGCTTATGACCTCTTTGGAACGGGCAACACCGTATTGCGCGGCGGATGGGGACTGTTCTACTATCACAACGCACAGTTCACCACAGGTCTCGATGCGCCGGCGGGCGTGCAGGCCGTCAATGGCATTGGCCCGTACACACTAGCTCAAATCGACGCGGTGAATCCCGGCAACGTCGCGATTTCGACCTCCGGTCTTGATCCTCACGATAGCGCCACCCCGAAGACGCAAAGCTACAGCTTCACCATTTCGCAGCGCATTCCGGGAACGGCGTCCCTTCTCGAAATCGCCTATATCGGCAACCAGAGCAGCAACCTGTTAAACGGCGGCGCCATCGGGACCAATGTGAATCCGATTCCGGCAGGTACGTTCCTCAACTACCCGACAGATCCGAACCAGCTCAACACCGGCGATATTTCTTTCAATAAATATCGTACCTTCTCCAGCTTCGCGGACCTGAACATCGTGAACCACAATCTGTACTCGAACTACAATGCATTCCAGGTCACCTGGGTGCGACAGAAGGGCCGTTACGACATTCAAATGAACTACACCTACGGCAAGGCGCTCGGCATCGTTGGTGCGGATCAGTTGAACCTGAAGAACGATTACGGGCCGATGGCGTTCGATCGCCGGCAGATATTCAATGCCGCCTACTCCATCGAGCTCCCCAACCCATTGAATGAGCATGGCAACGCTATCGGCAAAGCCCTGGCGAATGGTTGGCAATTCTCCGGCATTACGCAAGTGCAGGCCGGGGTCAACTTGGTTGCGAATGGAACCACTGGCGCCACTGGATCGGGTTTTAACATGCAAACCAACGGAGCCCAGCTCGCCAATGGTTACAACATCACGAGCCTCACCATCACCGGCACTCCGAGCGTCCCGCTACAGCCGCTGGTGACCTGTGATCCTAACGCAAACCTGAAAGCGAACCAGTATGTCAATGCATCCTGTTACGCCCTGCCGACTACGCCGGGCCAGAACGGTCCGACCGTCGGCCCCGAGGTCTTCGGCCCCGCGTTCTTCAACAGCGATTTGTCGTTGTTCAAGAACTTCAAAATCTCCGAAACCAAGAAGCTGCAGTTCCGGTTCTCGGCGTACAACTTCCTGAATCATCCGCTGAATTCGTTCCGCAGCGGTTCGAGCAATATGAACCTGGTGTTCAACCAGGCGAGTCCGGGCGCGGCTGCTGCCATGACCAACCCGAATTTCGGGACCACTACGGAGAAGCAAGGTCACCGCATCATTCAGTTGGCCCTGAAGTTTTACTTCTAAGCTCGACAAAAATGTCGCAAATCAGGGGAGCAGCCGCGAAACCGGCTGCTCCCTTTTGCATGTATACTGCGGGGGTAGGACCCCGCCCGATGTTCCATTTTGTTCCTCTAATCGCTCTCTTTGCCAGTTGCGCAGTCGGCCAGCCCCCCGGTCAAAGCAGCGATGCGGCTCCACCCGAGCTAATCCTCAAGCACGCCATCGAGCTGCATCAGAAAGGTGACCTCGCGGGTGCCGTCGACGAATATCGCGCCTACCTCAAACTCCGTCCCAACGCGCTCGACGCCCGCTCGAATCTAGGCGCAGCACTTGCCCGCCGGGGCCGTTATGAAGACGCCATTGCCGAATATCAGCAAGCGCTCGCGATCGACCGGCACAATCCCGGCGTGATCATGAACCTCGGCTTGGCGTACTACAAAACGGGACGCTATACCGAAGCCACCGGGCAATTAGCCTCCGCGCATTCGCTCCAACCGGCGAATAATCAGGTAACGATGCTCCTCGCCGATGCGCATTTGCGGCTCGGCAATAACACGAAAGTCATTGAACTCCTCCGCCCGCTCGAAAAAGCGAATCAACAGGACTTGGGCGTAGCCTACATGCTGGGCACCGCGCTGATCCGCGAGAATCAGCCCGCGCAAGGCCGCATCCTGGTCGAGCGAATTTTGAAGAATGGAGATTCCGCGGAAGCACGCATGCTCCTCGGCGCAACCAAGCTGCAAGCGGGCGATTTCGCCGGCGCGCGCGACGATTTGCAGAAGGCCACGGAACTAAATCCGCAGCTTCCCGATGTTTTCTCCGCTTATGGCTCCGCGCTGCTCGCCACCGGAGATACCGTGGCCGCCTCCGCCGCGTTTCGCAAGGAGCTCGACGTAAATCCCAACGATTTCATGTCGTACCTTGACCTCGGCGTTCTGGAGAAGCAAGATCAGCGTTACGACGAGGCGATGAAAAAGTTCCGCCGCGCCATGGAGCTCCGCCCCGGCGACATCGGCGTGCGCTATCAGATCGCAACCATCTATGTTTTGACCGGCGATGTTTCCGCGGCCCAGCGCGAGCTCGAAGCCATCATCAAGGATTCGCCGCAATTCACGGAGGCGCACGTTTCCCTCGCCACCGTGTACTACCGTTTGAAGCGAAAAGAGGACGGAGATCGAGAGCGCGCGATCGTGCAAAAACTCAACGCCGACGCGCAGGCTCGCGAGCCGGGCGCACGAACCCAACCATGACGGCGCTCCTCCTTATTCCTCTTCTCGCCTGGCAGCAGCCGAAGCAACCGCCCGTCAGCCCGTCAGCGCGCCTCGAAAAAATCAAGAAGGAAGCCGCCGCCGCTCGCGACGCGAACAAATCCGCCGACGCCATTCGCCTTTATCGGGAAGGAGTCAAACTCAAACCCGACTGGCTAGAAGGCTGGTGGAGCCTCGGCACTCTCTACTACGACGACGACCAATATCCGGAAGGCCGCGACGCGCTCCGCCGTTTCACCCATCTGGAACCGAAGGTCGGAGCCGCCTGGGGATTGCTCGGCCTGTGCGAGTATCAGACCCGCGACTATGAGCGCTCGCTCGTCGATCTCAAAAAAGCCGATGAGACCGGCCTCCCCTCCGAAGGCCGTCTGGCCGAGGTTTCCCGCTATCACCTGGCGATTCTGTTAACGCGCTTCGAGCAATACGAAGAAGCCATGTCGATCCTGATGCGTTTTGCGCAGGAAGGTAAAGAGGACCCGCTCAAGATCGAGGCCGCCGGGCTCGCCGCGCTCCGCAAGCCTCTCCTCCCCATCGAAATGCCGCCGCAAGATCGCCAGTTGGTGGTCGATGCCGGCCATGCCGCCTTCGATGCCGGAGCGCGCCACGCAACCAAAGCCGAGCAGGAAATGCGTGATCTGGCCGCGCACTATCCCTCGACGCCGAACGTCCACTATATTTATGGATCGTACCTGCTGCTCGGCGATCCCGATGCCGCCATCAAGGAATTCGATCGCGAGCTGGAGTTGAACCCCTTTCACGTCCCCACTCTGGTCAGCGTCGCGCTCGAATATCTGAAGCGAGGCCAGGCGAACAAGGGTGTGACATACGCCAAGCGCGCCGCCGAAGCGCAACCGGATTCCTTCGCCGTGCACACGACATATGGACGTCTGTTGGTTGACTGCGGCAAACTCGACGACGGAATTAAGGAGCTCGAAACCGCGCGCAAACAAGCCCCCGGCAGTCCGCAAACGCGCATCGCCCTCGCCACCGCCTATGCCAAAGCGGGCCGGAAAGAGGACGCCGCGCGAGAGCGCCAGGAATTCCTCAAGCTTAAGGAACAATCGAAATCCTCTGACCTTCCGCAAGCGGGAGTGCCATGAAGTGCGTGGTCTTTTTTGTCACGCTCTCCGCGTTCGCGGAATCTCCCTATGCCGGCTCCGCCGCCTGCGCGACCTGTCATCGCGCGCAATTCTCGACCCAACCTCGCACCCCGATGGGCCACGCACTGGAGCGAGCCGCCGATTGCGAAATTCTCCGCACCCACGCCCGTCTCAGCTTCAAGGAAGGAATCTATTCGACCACCATCGCCCGCGAAGGCGACAAGAGCTTCTACTCCGTCACCGACGGCGCACGTACTATTCGCGTCCCCCTCGACTGGGCCTTCGGACTCGGCCTCGCGGGACAAACCTACGTGCTGCAATATCAAGGCGAATGGTATGAAAGCCGCATGAGCTTCTACAACGAAATCGCCAGCCTCGACCTCACCATGGGCGCGCAAGGCTACCGCCCCCACTCACTTGAGGAAGCCTTCGGCCGGAAGATGAGCATCCGCGACCAGCACGATTGCTTCGCCTGCCATTCTACCGGCGGAACCGAAACCATGGAAGTTCGTCTCGACAAAATGACCCCCGGCGTCCAGTGCGAGAACTGCCATGGACCCGCCGCCGCACACCTCACCTCCCGCGCTCCCATGCCGAAACTCGCCAAGCTCAGCGCGGAAGAAGCCTCCGAGGCGTGCGGACGCTGCCACCGTACTTGGTCTCAGATCGCGCTCGACGGACCGCACGATATCCGCAATGTCCGTTTTCAGCCCTACCGTCTCACCAACAGCAAATGTTACGACTCGGCCGACGCGCGCATCCGCTGCGCCGCCTGCCACGATCCGCATCGCGACGTGGAAACGAAATCTTCCGCCTACGATGCCAAATGCCTTGCCTGTCACGGCGCGAGCTCCAAACTCTGCAAGGTCGCCACCGAAAATTGCTCCACCTGCCACATGCCGAAACTCGAATTGCCAGGCGCGCACCACAAATTCACCGATCACAACATCCGTATCGTGAGGGCCCATGAACCGTATCCCAGTTAGTATCGTGTTGTCGACTCTTGTGCTTGCGCCCGCAAGCTTCGCGCAAACCGCGCCGACGCCTGCGCTCCAGAGCACGGCGAACGAAGTACTGCTCGACGTCGTCGTCCGCGACAAGAAAGGAAAAAGCCTCCGCGATCTCGAAGCCGCCAATTTCCACATCACCGACAATGGCGAGCCCGTCAAAATCTCTCATTTCCGCCTCGTCGATCGCACCACGGAGCAGGCCGACGCCGCGAAGCAGGCTGCACCCGGAGCCACGCCCGCCAAGCTCGATCCACTTAGGCAGATCCGCCTCGTCACCCTGGTCTTCGATCAGCTCCCCAGTCTGGACGGCCGCAATCTCTCCCGCCAAGCCGCGCTCGACCTCGTCAAAGGCGACCCCGAGCCGAACGTGTACTACTCTGTCTTCGTAGTCGACACCGCCATGGAGGCCCTCCAGCCCTTCACCAATAATCGCGAGCTGCTCCGCAAGGCGATCCTCCACGCCACCGCCGGAGCGTTCACCGAATATGCCGGAGACTCCCGGCGCGTTCATGAGGAGTTGCAGCGCATGATTGCCCAGCCCGGCGGCGTCGATGGGCAAAGCACCGTGGGACAGATCGCCAACATGACGGGCGGCGCCTCCGTCGGCCCGCAGGGGCAAGGGGCCGCGGCCGCAGCCTCAGCCGCGGTCCAGCAGCATATGGCGGAGATGATGCTCGCCATGATGTTGATGGATCAGACCGTCGTCAACGACGGCAGCCGCCTGTCGATCTACGGCCTTCTCGCCCTCGTCCGCGAGCAATATCGTCTCCCAGGCCGTAAGACCGTCATGTATTTCTGCGAAGGCTTGTTTGTCCCTCCGTTTCTCGATGAGGCCTTTCGCAGCGTCATCAGCGCCGCCAATCGCGCCAACGTCAGCGTCTACGCAGTGGATGCGCGCGGGCTGATGGCCGGCCGCCAGAACCGGGCCGCCTCCGACGCTCTGCAAAGCGCCGCCGACTCCAGCCGCACCCAGGCCAAATCGACCGGCGGCGATGCCGTCAAGGCCGATCAGGTCAAGGTCTTCGACACCGCCGAAACCAGCATGCGCCTCAACGCCGAAAATTCTCTTTCCGAGCTCGCCGACGGTACCGGCGGATTTCTAATCTCCAACACCAACGACCTGAAAAAACCTCTCCGCCAGGTGGACGAGGATATTTCCCTCTACTACGAGCTCAGCTACGCGCCGCCCGCCATGCAATACGATGGAAAATTCCGCAAGATCGCGGTGAAGCTCGACCGCTCCGACGTGAAAATCCAATCCCGTCTCGGATACTTCGCACTCCCTCCCAACGCCGGCCCCACCGTTTCGCCGTTTGAATTGCCTCTCCTCACCGCCTTGCAGGCTGAAATCCCGCCGACCGCAATGACATTTGAAGCCTCCGCCATGCATTTTCATTCTTCGCGCTGCGCGATCTTAGTACAAGTGCCGATGAAGCAGTTGAGCACCGTCGCTGAGGCGGCCGGGGTTCGCGCGCACCTGGGAATGGTCGCGCTACTCAAGGACGCGCAGGGCAACGTGAAGCAGAAGTTTAGCCAGGACCTTCCTCTCAATGTAACCAACGATAAAAAAGCCGGCCTCGCTACCGGCAACTTCACCTTCAATCGAGCCTTCGATCTTCCCCCCGGCACCTACACCCTCGAAACCGCGGTCGCCGATTACGAAGCGAATAAGGCTGGCGCGCAGCGCGTCTCCTTCATCGTGCCGCCCATCGAAAAAGGAGTCTCCATCAGCGATGCGACGCTGGTTCGCAGTTTCGCCAAGCAGGCGACCATGATCGACCCGCAGGACCCGTTCGAATATCAAGGCGGGAAGATCACCCCCAGCCTCGATACGAATCTTCATGCCGAAAAAGGCGCAGTGATGTCGATCTATCTGGTCGTCTATCCCGATCCATCCATCGCCGATAAGCCCACGCTCACTCTCGAATATCTGCAAGCAGGCAAGGTGCTCGGCGGAGGCCAGTTGGCGTTGCCCGCTCCCGAAAAGGACGGCCGCATTCCCTACGTCGCCTCGTCGCCCATCGAGAATTTCCCCGCCGGCGATTACGAAGCCCGAGTCACCGCCCAACAAGGCTCGACTAAAAAAGCGAGTCAAATAAAATTCACGATCACCCGCTAGCCCATGCCTATCACATGTTTCCCTGTCCGGGTGGCGCGAGCTTCAGCTTGCAGCGTCGGCTTCAGCCGGCGTGTGTTTTGTTGTGATTCGAAAGACGAATAACAGATGCAACTCAATCGACGCAAACTGCTAGCCCTTCTAACCGGAGCAGCCGCGTCCCCCCTCCTTCCCGCCACGCCACCCCTCTTCGAAGAAATTCCCGCATCCCAATCCGGCATATCTTGGACCCACGACAACGCCCTTTCCCCCAGCCGATTCCTCCCCGAAACCATGGGCCCCGGCGTCGCTTTCCTCGATTACGATAACGACGGTTGGATGGATATTTTCCTGGTCAACAGCGGCCCCTCGGATTTTTTCACGCCCCCGAAGCCCCTCCGCAACGCGCTCTATAAGAACAATCGTGACGGCACTTTCACGGACGTAACCGAAAAAGCCGGCGTCGGATTCGGCAGCTTCGGCATGGGCTGCGCCGTCGGCGATTACAATAACGACGGATTCCCAGACATCTTCGTCACCGCCTACGGCCGCCCCATCCTTTACAAAAATAACTGCGACGGCACCTTCACCGACGTCAGCGAAAAAGTCGGCCTCGGAGCAAAAATCTTCGAAAATCACTGGTCCACCAGCGCCGTCTGGTTCGATTTCGATGGCGACGGCCGCCTCGATCTGTTCGTCTGCAGCTTCGTGGCATACGGCAAGGACGGCCTTCTGTCCTGCGGCGATAACAAGCTAGGCGTGCATTTTTATTGCATCCCGCGCGTGTTTAAAGGCACAGCAAGCCTCCTGTTCCACAACAACGGCGACGGCACCTTCACCGAAGTCGGCCAAGGTACCGACATCGCCAAGTCCCTCGGCAAATCCCTAGGCGTCGTCGCCACCGACATTAATAATGACGGCCGCATGGACCTGTTCGTCGCCAACGACACGGTTCAAAATTTCCTGTTCGTCAATCGCGGTCCCGACGCCACCGGCAAAACGCGTTGGGAAGAGATGGCTCTCGCCGCCGAAGTCGGCTTCAGTGAAAACGGACAAGCCCGCAGCGGCATGGGCGTCGACGCAGCCGACGTCGACGGAGACGGTTGGCAGGATCTGTTCGTCGCCAACGTCGATCAGGAAATGTTTTCGCTCTACAAGAACAACCACAACGAAACCTTCACGGACGTAGCGCATCAAAATCAAATTGCGCAAGCCACCCGCCTGTTAAGCGGCTGGGGCTTGAAATTCTTCGACTACGATAACGACGGCTTTTTAGATCTGTTCCTGGCCAACGGCCATCCCGACGACATGATCGAGAATTACTCCCTCCAAGTGAAGTACAAGGAGCCTCTTGTCCTCTTTCATAACGAAGCGGGCAAATTCGTCAACGTCACCGCCACCGCGGGCCCCGCCTTCACGCGCAACTTCCCCGCCCGAGGTCTCGCCGTCGGCGATTTCGATAACGATGGCCGGGTCGATGTGCTCATCGGCAACAACGGCGGCGCGCCCCTGCTGCTCAGGAATCGCACCGGCCAGTCGAACCACTGGCTCGGCGTGAAACTGGTCGGAACGAAAGCAAATCGCGACGCCGTCGGCGCGCATCTCACCTGGTCTGCCGGCGGCGTGAAACGCGCGCGCCTCAAAAATAACGGCGGAAGCTATCTCTCCTCGCACGACCCTCGCGAAGTAATCGGCATCGGCGCCGCCTCGAAGCTCGACTACCTGGAAATCCGCTGGCCCGCCCCGAGTGGCCGCGTGGAACGCTTTACCGATCTGCCCATCGACCGTTACATAACCATCGAAGAAGGAAAAGGACTCTCCAAATGATCAACCACCCAGTGCGCGAAAAATGGGGACTGACCACTCTGTCCCAAGGCGCCACAATCCTCCGCGCAAACGACCCACACTCCGACGCCAGTGGACAGAGCGGTCTGTCCCCATTTTTCGCCCCATCCCACAATTCCGACACCGAACCGCGCGCGTCAGCAAGCGGACAGACGCCACGTCTCCTCCTGCTCGCCAGTATCTTTGTCTTAATGGCCGCAACCAAGCCGATCCCCCTCTCCACCTTCGACGCCAAAGCCAAAGCCTTGCTGGCGCAAATGACCCTCGAAGAAAAAATCGGTCAAATGACGCAAGCCGATCAGATGTTCTTGAAAGATCCCTCCGACATCGAAAACTATTTCCTCGGCTCCATCCTCAGTGGCGGCGATTCCGACCCCAAGGACGGCAACAGCCGCGAAGCGTGGACCAATCTCGCCACCAGCATTCAAGCGCACGCCGCCAAAACCCGCCTCCGCATCCCTCTGCTCTACGGCATCGACGCCGTGCATGGACACAACAACGTGCTCGGCGCAGTAATCTTTCCCCATAACATCGGCTTGGGCGCAACGCGCAATGCCGCCCTAGTCGAACAAATCGGAAAAATCACCGCCGAAGAAGTCCGAGCCACGAATATCCAATGGGTCTTCGCGCCCTGCGTCACCGTGCCCCAGGACATTCGCTGGGGCCGCACATACGAAGGATTTTCTGAGGATCCCAAGCTGGTCGCCGAACTTGGCGTTGCCGCAGTCCGCGGTCTGCAAGGCAGCGGTCTCGGCGATCCGTACGGGGTGCTGGCCTGCGCGAAACATTATGTGGGCGATGGCGGCACCAAATTCGGCACCGGCGGTTTTCAAAAAAAGATGCTCGATCAAGGCGACATGCAAGTCGATGAAGCCACGATGCGCCGCATCCATTTGCAAGGCTATCTCACAACAGTCCCGGCGGGCGTCGGCACCATCATGCCGTCTTATAACAGTTGGGATGGCGTCAAAGTCTCGGGCTCGAAGCGTCTGCTCACGGAAATCCTGAAGCAAGAGATCGGCTTCGAAGGCTTTCTGATCTCCGACTACAACGCCGTCGATCAGATCACGAAGGATTATAAAACCGCCATCGGCATCTCCATCAACGCGGGCATGGACATGGTGATGGTCCCCGAACACTATCGCGAATTCATCAAGAACCTAAAAGAATTGGTGCAGGAAGGCAAAGTTCCCGTGTCGCGCATCGACGAAGCCGTGACAAGAATCCTGCGCGTAAAACTCGCCATGGGATTAATGGACCCGAAACCCGTGTCGACCTATGCATTCGGCACCCCCGAACATCGCGCCGTAGCAAGACAGGCCGTGCGCGAGTCGCTGGTGCTTCTGAAGAATGATAACCACACGCTTCCATTGAAAAAGTCAGCGCGAATCCATATCACCGGAAAAAACTCCGACGACATCGGCAATCAATGCGGCGGCTGGACCATCACATGGCAAGGCAAGAGCGGCGCGACCACTCCCGGCGGCACCACGATCCTAGCCGCGCTGCGTAAATCCGGCGCGACCGTCACATCCGAAGCCGCAAACGTCGGCATCGTAGTAATCGGCGAAACGCCCTACGCCGAAGGCCCGGGCGATCGCGCGGAATTGTCGCTCTCGTCCGAAGACATCGCCGCAGTCAAGAAAATGAAAAGCACCGGCGTGCAGGTAGTAGTGATCGTAATCTCCGGCCGCCCGCTACTCTTGGATCCAATCCTGGACCAAGCCGACGCAATATTAGCCGCATGGCTCCCCGGCACCGAAGGCGAAGGCATCACCGACGTCCTGTTCGGCCAGTACAAACCAGTAGGCAAACTATCCTTCACCTGGCCCACCCAATTCAAATACGGCTTCGGCTTAACATACTAACCCACCTATCCAATACTTTTAACCCGTTCCATTCTTGTGGGGTGGCCAATATTGGCGGCAGCCGCCTTTTCAGGCGGCTCTTTCCACCCGCCAAAAATTTCCTCCAAGCGCCGCGCCACCCCGAGCACAATATCCTCACGCCAAGGCGCACCAGCGATCTGAACACCAATCGGCAGTCCCGTAGAAGTCGATCCACATCGCACCACCGCCGCCGGCCAGCCCGTCAAATTGTGAGTCATCGTATAACTGAACCCCTTGAAGTTTTTATCCTCAATAGATGTTCCATGAGGCAGCGCCGCGCTAGTCGAAACAGGGGATAAAACAACGTCGATTATGGTCAAATAAGCGTGCATCCGTGCACGAAAACAGTCAATTAAGGTCAAATAAGAAGCGAATCCTCGCACATCCGTACGGTATTCTTCGAGTTTTTCGAGCCATCCATCGAGCAAAGGATGCGTCCGCTCGCTCCCAATAGACCGCAAAAACTCCCTGACCCCGTCGCCGCCGTCGGCGCCCAGAAACTTCATTTCAAGGTCGTAACTCAGTTCGACGCCGGGAGGCCGCATTTCCACCGCTCCCAGCACCTGAGCGGCCTGACGAACTACCTCTTGCGTCTCACGATCCGGCTCCGCGAATCCGTTGTCGGTGAAATACGCAACTCGCAGAT
>PNAJ01000001.1 GCA_003170295.1 Bryobacterales bacterium
AGCGTGGTGAGCATGCCGCCGTATATATGATTGGGGTCACGCTGAAGGGCCTCGCTGAGAATGCGGCCGTGGGCGGCGCGATCCGCTTCCTGAAAGCCGCGGACAAGCTCGTTGAGCGCGCGCAGCACTTGTCCGGCGAGCTGAATCGAGACTTCGTTCTGGTAGCGGCGGGAGGCTTCGAGGATCGCGGGCAGGCGCTGGGATTCGGGACTGATAAACAGGCGATCGCTGTGCAGAAGAAGATGCAGCGCCGCCGGCATGGGCCAATTCGCCGCCATCGTCATTTCCTGGATGGGGAATGTGACGTGCCCGGAAGACTCGCCCTTCGGAGCGTAGACCAAGCGGATTTGTTCGGGAGAGACGAGAAGTCCGATGGCGACGCCAGTTTCGCGAAGACGCTCGAAACGGGCCTGGGGAGACGCGTGCCATTTGTGCTCCTCGGATGGGAGGCCGGCTTTGTCGAAGTCAGTCCCCGAGAGGAGCTCTTCGACGAGGATCAGATTTTCGGGCTGGCCTTTACCGCCGCGCAAGACCCAAGTTGGCCGCAGCGTTTCGCCGTACTCGGTAAGACGAGCGTAAAGGTCGTCGGGCGGAGCGGCCAGGTCAGACTCGCGCCATTCCCAAAATTCACGCGTGAATGCCGGGAAGTTTTTCAGGTGAAGGCGATTATCGAAGCCAAGGGCGGTGTGGAGACGCAGGATTTCCTGCTGAGGGCGGACGTTGTGGCTGAGAACGGCCTGCGCGCTCTTGAGCGCGTGCGGGGAGACGACGAGGCCCTCCGGTCNNGAGCCAAAGCTGGTGGTCCTTAATAATGGGGTCGATGGCCATGCGGTTTATCCAGAGATCGGCCAGAAGTAGACGACTCCGATAGGCTCGACGCGATGGGCCTGGACTTCGTAGGCTTTCAGGATTCGCGCCGGCTCGTCGTCCACTTCGCGCTCGATCGCCAACAGTCGCTTGTCCCAGTCTTTGCGCTCTTCCTCCAACTGGAGAAGCTCCAATTTATCGAAGCCGAGCGTCAACTGGGCCTGGCTCAGCCTCATTTCCTCTTTCTTGGCGAGAATGCGGGTGCGTTGATCTTCGATAATGCGGCGCATCGCAACGGACTCCTCGCGGCCGCGGTTGCTGAGGATCTCTTTGGCGGAGGCCGTCACGGCGGTGGCTCGCGCCTGGAGATGCGGCAGCAAGTCGGCTACATCCTGCGACGTGAATTCCTGCAGCTTGCTCTCAACGGCCTCGCCAACGCGGCGAGCGCGGGCCGACTCGAATGATTTTTCCAGCGCGGCGAGGGTCAGCTTTTCGGTGTCTTCGGCGTACGGAACGAGCGGTCCCTTGCGCGCAATGGGATCGATCCAGCGGGCGGTGACGGCGATGATTTCGTCGTGTAGACGGGAGGCGCCAGGACCGTAGAGGGAAACCCGACCAAGAAGCACGACGCGGCGGATGGCATCGTCCGTCTGGCCGACGCAGGCGCGCGCGAGATCGTTGTGAACGAATCCCTGAGCGCGCAGGCGACCCAAGAGGCGCTGGACGACTCGGTGCTCCAGGTGGAGATGCACCACAGTCTCGTCAATGTGGGTCGGGGACTTGAAGACGACGGGGCGGATCGGGCTCGACGCGCGCNNCGCCACTCGTAGAAATCCTGATCTTTCGGCTTGGGAGCGCGAAGCGAGTCCATCGCGCGGAACCAGGCGGGTCCGTGAATTTCGGGGAAATGCCAGCGCTCGGGGCCACCCTTCAAGGGCGGGCAATCGTTCAGTTCCAGCGCGGTGGATATTGCGTTTACAAAGTCCGGCGGGTTGAGGCCAACATAATCCTTGGATTCTTCCAGGTAATCGTCGAGCGACTCCAATTCGCGGGATAAACTGACCTTGCGTTTACGGACGGCTTCAAGTTCTTCCTCGATCGCTTTGCGGCCGGAAACGCTGGCATCGAGCGCTTCGAGCGTGGGAACCAGCGATGGCATGAGTCCACCGGCGAGCAGGTCTTCAATGCGCCTTTCGAGAACAGGAGAGAGGCTGCCGAGCTCCTTGCGGATCGTCTCGGTCTTGCGCACGAGAGTGCGGATGACGTGGTCCTCAGGTCGCTGCGTGAAGACGAAGTAGTGGCAGCGAACGATCTTTTCGCGCTGGAGCTTCCGGTCGATGCGGCCGTTGCGCTGCTCCATGCGCGAGGGATTCCACGGCACGTCGAAATGGAAGAGGTCGGCGCAGTAGTTCTGAAAGTTCACACCCTCGCGAGCGGCGTCCGTCGCGATCAGGATACGGAGGGGGTGGAGCGCGGGCGAAGCGTTGAAGGCCTTCTTGATCTCGTCGAGGCGCCCGCCGCCGGGACCGCCCTGGTAAGTAGCGATGCGCTCGTCAATGCGGTCAGTATTGGCGAAGGCTGTTTCGAACTGCTGGCGCAGGTACGTCTTGGTTTCCGTGAACTCGGTGAAGATTAGGACACGGCGGTTGTTCCAGGAGCCGTCGGGATTGAAAAGATTCTGGCGAATCCAGGGTATGAGCCCGGCCGTGGCGTCGGTCAAACGGGGATCCGGCAATCGCCGGGACTGGCCGGCGATCTCCGCCATCCGATCGAGGATGGCGATCTCTGCCGCGGAGATCTGCTGGTTGCCCTTTGATCGCGCTGTGGCGACGGCGACGGCCTGCTCGATACCTTCGGCGACCTCTTCCTCAGTGTGCTCTGCGCGGTCGTCATCCGCGTCGGGAGGATTGAGGTCGGCGAGGAGATCCGGCGTCAATTCAGGATCGGGATCTGGCTCCGCAGCAAACTTTTCCATGCTCTTGCGGTGAACCCGCAAAGTCGAACTAAAGGCCTCAAGGGAGGAGAAGAGGCGCTTCTGAAGGGTCATGATGATCAGATTGCCTGCGTCGTGCTGGGAGCGGCGGCTGCCTTCAAGACGCTTCTGGCGAAGGACGCGGTATTCGGACAGGAGGCGCATCAAGATAAGATCGGGCGCATCGTCAGGGAGTCCCGAAATGTCGTGCTGTTTCACTTCACGCTTTGGCAGCCCGAGGCCCGGTACAGCTCGCGCAATTCATCCTTGAGGCGACGGACCATGACCTGGTCCAGCAGTCGGGAGTCCTTGATCTTCTCGCCGCGTATGAAACGCTGGGGATCAAGCATCGCGAGGAGCGCCGAAAAACTGTTCGAATGCCCGTTGTGTGGCGTCGCTGAAAGGAACAGGCGATGTTCGAAGAGAGGCGTGAGTTCGCGCATTCCTCGCGTGAACTGAGAGTCGATGGCATACGCCGACGAAGTCGCAGGGGCTGCGTGGTGGGCTTCGTCGAGAACGAGCATCGAGCCGGCGCGGTGCAGATTGAGCCAATCTCGCAACGGCGCCGCATATTGCTCGTCGCGCAGGAGGGAGTGCGATACGACGAACTGCGAGTGGGTAGTCCAGGGATTGATCGCGTAACCGCGTTCCCGCCTGCAATTAAAGAGATAATCTCGGTCGAAGATCACGAAATTCAGGCCGAAGCGGGCCTCCATTTCGTCTTGCCATTGTGTGATGAGCGACGCTGGGCACGCAATCACGATTCGCTTCACCTTCTGGCGCATGATCATTTCGCGGAGAATGAGACCGGCCTCGATCGTCTTTCCGAGCCCGACATCGTCGGCAATGAAAAGGTTGACGCGCGGCATTTGTAGAGCCTTTTTGAGAGGCTCCAACTGGTACGACATGATCTGAATGCCGGCGCGGTGAGGCGATTGGAAAAGTCGCGGATTTGTGGACGTTACAAGGTTCCAACGGAGCGCGTGGAGGTAAGCGGAGAAAACGTGCGGAGCGTCGAAACCTTTCCGCGCCAGATGCCCCCAGTTTGGCTCCGGCAGGATTTGGGAATCGACCTCTCGTTCCCAGAGCACGGATAGCTGTTCGCCCTGGGCATCATCTTCCAAGCACGAAAGATCGACGAGAGTCTGTTCCCAACCGCGTTCCCGAGCCGGTTCGATGGCTTCAACTAAATATCGGCGACTGCGGACTTTGACGACTTGGCCAAGCGATAACAGGAAAATCGTACCTTTCTATCCTGCGCCGATCGAATATTCTTTGAATCTACCAAACCTAATTTAGCTTAATTAGTGGGGTACGCTCAAATAGTCCCAGTTTCAGAGAAATAATCGGCGGGTTGAACCTGCGAGCCTGACGAAAGAACCCGGTCGTGAAAGTGAGGCCTAGAAAGCGGCCCGTAGAGCCTTCCCGCAAGACACAGCGCCGGACCGGAGTTTCCTGCTGGAGCTTTGCGCGTCACAGCGCGTCACAGCGCAAAGCCCGTAACTCTATGAAAACATGGTAGCGCTAACGGGAATCGAACGGGTTAGAGTTTAGCCTGGTTCAGTTCAGTTGGGTCTAAGTGGTACCAAATAGGCTCAGTTCGTCTCCCAGGAGCGGCTCCGTATCCTATATAGAGTGCTGACGTGGTCTCCCGGTGGTCTCCCCGCGGCGGTTTTGCCGCCCCGAAGAACCGGGAAAAGATGCCGCCGCGTCCTCGACAATCGTCTTACATCAGCCGCGCCAGGGCTCCCACTAGCGCTCTGCCAACTTCGCCATAGCTGGCAGGTAACGGTCGCCCGCTACCTGCGACGCCAGCTGGTTCAGGTCCGTCATATCTTCCGCAGTCAGATGAACGCTCAATGCACCGAGGTTTTCGTCCAACCGCTTTGTGCCCGGAATCGGCACCGCATCCGGCGCCGCGGCAAGAACCCAGGCGAGCGCAACCTGCGCCAGGGTGGTTGCGCCATTAGCCGTTCCATGGCGTCTCGCGACGACCCTCACGGTATCGACAAGTCTCTGGTTGGCCGCCATGTGCTCATCGTTAAACCGGGGCAAGTGGCGCCGGAAATCGCCCGCGCCGAAAACGGAACTCGACTGCAATGCCCCCGTCAGATACC
>PNAJ01000075.1 GCA_003170295.1 Bryobacterales bacterium
CAGTTCAATGCATTCTATCGGCATGCTCCGCAATCGGGATCGCCCGTTCACGAGTGCGATCGTGAGCCGCACACAACCGATAAAAACCGGCGCGCTCAGCTTTTCTTGCGGATTGAGTAAAGGCGATTCTCAGTACGCAGGAGCAAGCGGTCGCCGACAAGGGCCGGGGTCGCCAGCGCCATCTCGTCCAGATCGTTGGAATGGCGCAATTCGAATTTGTCGCCGGCTGCGATCACGTACGTCGTGCCCTCTTCGGTCAAGCAGAAAATCTCGCCGTTGTAGCCCCATGGTGACGCCGTGAAATCGCCGCCCGTGCCGATGCGAGCCTTGTAAGTCTGCACTCCGTTTTTGGCGTCGAAGCGCGTGAGGATTCCGGTGTGGGTGAGCACATAGATGCCGCCCTCATAGGCGAGTTCCGTCGGTAAATAGGTTCCCGCCTTCGGCTGCAGCCATGCCACGAACTCGTTCAGTTTCGCGCCATCCGGAGTAGTGAGATCGCCGGATGCCCCCGGCCTGATCGCCGCGATGATTTTGCCGGTTCCGCCATTCAGGTACAGCAGTCCGTCGTAAGCAAAGGGGCTCGGGATCGGCATCGCGGACATACCGCCGATGCGCCAAAGTTCTTTCCCGTCGCTGTCGTAGCTGATGGCGATTCCGGGGCCGATGGTGACGATCTCGGTGCGCTTCTCGGTTGTCCAGATGTAAGGCGTCGACCAGCCGGTCTGCCGGTCGGCACCGGGAACATGGATACTGCGATCCGTGCGCCAGACCTGCTTGCCCGTGCTTTTATCGAAGGCGGCGATGAACTCCTGCTTCTCGTTGTCATTGACGATGATCACGAGGTCGCCTAACTGGGCAGGCGACGAGGCAGTGCCGAAATCGAGAATGGTCGGAGAGCTTTCAAGCGGCGTGTTCCAGAGTTTCTTTCCGTCGAAATCGTTCGCGAAGAGGCCGAGACCGGTGATGTAGACATACACGCGCTTGCCGTCGGTGATGGGAGTTTCAGAACAGAAACTGTTCTTCCGATGCCGGCCGCCGGGCGGATGGCCGGCATAGAACTCCCTCTTCCAGTTGATTTTGCCCGAATCTAGATCGAGCGAATAGAGCCAATAATGCAGTGACACTTCGTTGGGAAGCTCGCTGTCGCGGGCCTGGAGGCGCTCCAGCAACTCCTTCCCTTTTAGGCCCTGTTTCTGGAGCTCGGCAACGTAGTCGTTCGAATAATCAACGCCGGTTTGCGGCTGCTTGGCCTTGCCGTCGGTGGTGACGGTCGTGAGGAAGACGCTATTGCCGCTGACGATCGGTGAAGACCAGCCGAGGCCGGGGATGTCCGTCTTCCATTCGACATTTTCCGATTTCGACCATTTTTCGGGGAGATTGGAGTTGGCGACAGAGGGGTTGGAGGAGGGTCCGCGGAAGGAGGGCCATTCGGGATCGGCGGCGAATGCGATCGAGAAAGCGAAGATGGTTGCGAGGGCCCGTATCATTGTTCCATTAGACGATAGATCGCAGGCGAACGTCTCGTATAGGCGAGAAGGAGGCAGGCAGTCGCCCGAACATCGCTTATTCTCTCGTGGCTGAACGCAACCTGGGCATCGGAGCCGGTGATGATCAGGTGGCACTCCGCCAATGGATTCGTCAAGCCCTTTCGGGTTCGCCAACTCGACGTAGAGACTGTGTGGAACTGCCGGTTTCCCGCAGGACACCGCGCATTGGGTCCGCCCGCGCCCGGCGCGCGAGACGGCCGATCATATCAGCGCGCGGCGGGGTAGGTTTCGTAGAGCCTAGGTTTCTGCTGGCCCATCGCGCGTCACAGCGCGTCACAGCGCATTGCCCGTAAGTCTATGAGGAATTGGTAGCGCTAACAGGAATCGAACCCGCTCGATACCAGTATAGCTCAGTGTAGTTGGGTCTAAGTGGTTGCGTTTTCAGTCCAGTTGGTATTCCGGGAAGCTCCGAAACACCGCCACGGACCGCCGACGTCACAGCGCAGTCACAGCGCGGTCGCGCGTCAGCCTGGGAGGCGGCGCTCCGTTTTGCGCTCCTCGACTCCACCGCAAACCCCGAATTTGGAAAAGTTTTGTCCGGATACGTCACTCAGGAGCAGACCGCCCGACGGAAAGCGATATAGCAACGGGAGTAATCTAGTCGGAGGGCCAAATGGGGATTCCGGCGACGACGCGCCGTGGCTCGGAGGATATTGAAAATGCGGCACCCGATGGTTGCTCTCTGCTGCTTATTGGCGGTCCGGGCACACCCCGTACTGGCGGATCGAAAAGAACAGGTAGTTGTAAAAGTTCGTGGGGAAGACGTGATGCTGTAGGCGGAGTTGAAGAAAGGATGGGCAAACGAAGGCGCTGGTGACTTCTTCCTTTGTCAGCAATTGCTGGCGATTGGCGGCGGCGACGATGGAGAGGATCAGAGTCAGCTGAAGCGCGTAGAGCGACGCTACGGCGAAAAAGTCTCGTCGCGCTTCGGGCATGGCTTAACGACCTTCTTCTTCGGAAACGGGAATTGGGGCGCAGGCGGCGGAAGCGGTTTCCCGGGTGGGCGCGATCGCGAACAGAATCGTTCCGATGACGACAGAGAAGGCGCTGTAGAGAAAATAAAGAAGATGCAGCCAAATGGCGCGTGCCGCAAAAAACCACCCCTTGCGCCTCGTTAAGAAAGAATAGAATTTCCGATTCAGAACTCCTATTGCGATGAACACGGCCACGGCGCCTCCCAAACACGGGGTAGAAGAGGGATTCGGCACAAATACGCCGGAAATGCCAGCGGCGGCGAGGACGACAAAGACTCCCGACAAAACGGCGGAGCACCTTTGATCCCAGCGCAGGTTCAGATCGTTCGGAAACACGCGGGTCCGAAGAATCAGTTTGGTCCAGGGGATTCCACGCTCCACGACGTCGGTGCGCACCATGCTCCACAGAGTCCAGATTTTGAGGTGTTTGCATTGGATGGCCGGGTCGAGTGCCAACTTGCGCCCCGCCAGCTTGAGCCGGACACCCAATTCGATGTCCTCTATAGAGGCGGACCGGTAGGTTTCATCGAGGCCGCCGTGTTCGAGATAGACCGACCGTCTGATGGCTCCGCAGCCGCACCAGAAAGTGGACGCCTGGTGATTACCTTCGTGATGAACGAAGGCGTGGAGGAGATTCTTAAATTGGGAGACGAGGCTGGAACCAGAGGGCGCGTCATCGTAGGAGCCGATCAAGGCGTCGAGTTCTGGATCCGACTGGAATGAATCTCTTATGCGCCCCAATGCATCGGCGTGAATCGCGACATCCGCGTCGATGAACAAGAGCACATCGCCGGTGGCGCGCCGCGCGCCCAGATTCCTCGCCCGTGCAGGGCCGAAGCGACCACCGGTCGAAAAAACGGTTGCGCCCATAATTTGCGCGATGGCGGCTGAGCTATCGGTCGACCCGTCGTCGACGACCAGACATTCGGTGGCGGGAACGGACGAATTTGCCAGGGCCTGCAGGCAGTCCCTGGACGTCGTCGTTCCGTTAAACACCGGAATGATTACCGAAATGCTCACTCCTGGTCGAACAGTCACGGAAGACGTCAGTTTAGCATGCCGCCTCTGGTAGCATGAGTAGCTTGGCCGGCCTAAGTCACGGTGACCTCATTAGAAAGATGCTTGTTTTCTGCTTATTTTGGGGCAGCGCGAGCGTCCTGCAGTTCCGCGCCCATGCATTTCAAAGCGAGTTCGGATCCGATCCCGACGAACCCGCGCACTACGTGACAGGCTTGATGGTGCGCGACTACGCCCTGAGCGGATTTTCGAAGCGGCCCCTCGAATACGCGCGAGACTACTACGTCCACTACCCGAAGGTTGCGCTGGGGCACTGGCCCCCTTTTTTTTATCTGGTCCAGGCGGTCTGGACTTTGGCCTTCGCGCCATCCCGAACCGCGGTCATGCTCCTGATGGGCGCGATTACCGCGCTGCTGGCGACATTGCTCTGCGAAACCGTTCGCCAGGAGATGTCCTTTGGCTTCGGCGCCGGCGTCTCCGCTCTGTTTGTTTCATTACCGGTCGTCGAACGCTTTGGCTCCACGGTGATGTCAGAAATGCTCCTCGGTTTGCTGGTCTTCCTTGCCTTACTTTCCTATGGCCGCTATCTGGACACGGAGCACTGGCAACCAGCCGCGTGTTTTGGAGCTTGGTCTGTCCTCGCGATATTGACCAAAGGCACTGCAATTCAATTGGCTCTCGTGCCTCCGTTTGCTCTCTTATTGACCAGACGATGGCATCTCCTTCGCCGCTTCTCATTCTGGCTTCCGGGAATCATAGTCGTGGGCCTAGCCGCTCCCTGGTATCTGCGGATTCCCGGAGCGCAGCACGAATTGGTGGCGCACTTTGGCGGCATCGAATGGCGCCCGGAGAGGCTCACGGGGACCCTCGTCACCTGGGTCGATATGGCCGGCGTACTCCCAGCGGCGGCAGCTGTCTTGGGCTTGACGATTTACGCTGCAAGGTTACGGCGCGGCGAGACTTCGGGAAAATGGATAGCAGGATCGGCGGTGTTGCTCGGTACCTATCTCATTCGCCTCATCATCGGCGCCTTTGAAGACCGCCAACTGATGGTCGACGTGACGGTTTTATTGATGTTTGCGGCCGATGCCATCCGTTGGCTGTTATCGCGGTCCTATTTAAGGATTTGGTGGCTCGCCGCTTTGTCTGTGGTAATTTTGATCGGCTTCAACGTAAAGGCCAGCCCGATCAAGCATCACTACGGCTTTTCCGAAGTTGCGGACAATTTGCTTCAGCATCCGGAATTCAGGGATTCGATCATCCTGGTGTGTAGTAACGCGACCGGCGAGGGCATGATGATCTCAGAAATCGCGATGCGCGAGCTTCGTCCGGGCCACATCGTGTTGCGCGGCTCTAAGATGCTCGCCACCAGCGATTGGATGGGCTGGGATTATCGCCTCTTGTTTCGCGACACTGAGGAGATGTTTCAATATTTAGATGGAATTCCAGTTGGTGTCGTGGTCATCGATGGCGAGGGTCGCCAAACGCCTCACGGACGTATGCTTTACGAGGCGGTCCACGAACATCCCGGGAACTGGGAGCTCGTACCTTGGCAGTCGGACAAGACCGGGGCCGGCGCGGATGATATCTTGATATATCGCCTCGTTGGGCAAGAACAAAGAAAGCCGCGCAAAATACAGATTCCTATGAGGTCGGGTCTCTACGGGGATTTCGAAACGCAGTTCTGATGCGAGCTAGAGAGGGATGATCATAAACCGGCGCCAAGCTGTGATCGTAGGAGCGGGACCTGCCGGCCTCACCGCCGCTCTCGAACTGCTGCGGAGAACAGATATCGTTCCCGTCGTCCTTGAGAAATCCCAGGCGATGGGCGGACTTTCGCGCACCGTCAACTACAAAGGTAATCGCCTGGACCTTGGCGGCCATCGTTTCTTCTCGAAATCCGATCGCGTGATGAACTGGTGGCTTGAAATCCTGCCGCTTGAATCGAGCGGCAGGGTGTCGACGGTCATCAGCTATCACAACCAGCACCGCGAACTCTCCTTGAACGGCCTCCCCCAAGCGAACTCCTCTGAGCTCGACCGCGTGATGCTCATCCGTAACCGTAAATCCCGAATCTACTTCCTCCGCAAGTTCTTCGACTACCCGATCTCGCTGTCGGTGCAGACGGCTGGGAATCTAGGGGCCCTGCGAATGCTCAAGATCGGCGCCAGCTACGTGAGGAGCGCGATGTTTCCGATCAAGCCCGAATCGTCACTCGAGGATTTTTTCATTAACCGGTTCGGGCGGCAGCTTTACTTCACTTTTTTCAAGACTTACTCGGAAAAAGTCTGGGGCGTTCCATGTAACCAAATCAGTGCCGAATGGGGTGCGCAACGCATCAAAGGATTGTCGATCGCGAAAGCTGTCCAGCATATGATCAGGAAACTGTGCGGCAAGCCCAAGTCCCTCAGCCAAGAAGACACGGAAACCTCCCTTATCGAAAACTTCCTCTACCCGAAGCATGGCCCCGGCCAACTCTGGGAAACCGTCGCCGAAATGATAGTAGCGAGAGGCGGCGAAATCTGCACGCGCGTCTCTGTCGATAAGGTCGAGACCTCGCACAACCGCGTGACGGCGGTTGAAGCCGTCGACGAGCGCGGCGCTCGCCGAAAGTTCCTCGCGGATTACGTATTTTCGACCATGCCGGTGATTGAACTCACTCAGAGCATCGATGCGCCTGTTCCCGAACGCGTCCGTGAAATCGCCAAGGGCTTGATGTATCGTAATCTCGTCACGGTCGGCATGCTGCTTACGAAGCTCCGCATCCCGAATCTTCAGGACAATTGGATCTATGTGCAGGAGCCTGACGTGCTGGTCGGCCGGATTCAGATATTCAACAACTGGAGCCCGCATCTGGTGGCCGACCCCTCCACCACGTGGCTCGGGCTCGAGTATTTCTGCAACGACGCAGACGAGCTGTGGCGCCAGTCCGACGAGCGGATGATCGCGCTGGCAACCGAAGAAATGGAGCGCATCGGCATGATCGACCGCGCGGACCTTCTCGACGCCGTCGTCGTTCGCGTTCCCAAGGCCTATCCCGCTTACTTGGGCTCCTACGACCGGTTCAACGAGATCCGCGAATATTTCGATGGTTTCGAAAACCTATTTCTGGCAGGCCGCAACGGCATGCATAAGTACAACAATCAGGACCACTCGATGCTCACTGCGATGACAGCGGTAGACAATATCGTCGCAGGATGTTTCGACAAATCGGCCATCTGGGCCGTCAATGCAGAGCAGGATTATCATGAAAAATACGATGCTGATTGAGATACTCTTGCGGGGTAACAGCGGTTTGTCGAAAGGTCCACATTGTTCGGGCATCTGGCGTTGAGTTGGCCGTATTTGGCCGGCCATGCATCCGAAGAACCGGCGTCGCGTCGCCCCGGCCAGAACCAGGTGGTTGCTATACGTTGGTTCCGCCTATCCAATTTGGCGATAACGGCGCCAATTTTTTCGGTCTTGCCATGGAGACCCGGCGACCGATTCGGGAGAACGTGTGCACCAAGCTATCCGGATTGAAGGAGTGTAAACAATTAGGTCCGGTATTTTGAATTATCTGGCGGATGCTTTGCCTAGGTTCAACTTCCCACATGAGGACTTCTGGATAGCGTGGCCAGATTGCACCTCTACGGGTAGGGCATTTTGCGACCGTCGCCGTGAAAGCAAGAGTCAAGTCCTTCGATTGATGCAGGCACGGTCGAGGATGAATAACATGGGCTAGGGTGCGAGCGCCAGAAGTACGATTGAGCCGAGAGAGTTGCTCTCGATATCCTCAAACCGGGGTAGTCCGGCCCGCATCGCCGTCAGCGAAGTCGCCAGAGTTGAGGTTTCGGTTCGGCTTCCAGCAGCCAGGCAGTCCGATCCGCAAAGGCGCCCCGCAGCCGTCGATCGGAGTCCTCGTCCATAGCGCGAGCCCAAATCACCGGCGTCCGCGGACCGAGGTCGGCGCCGTTGTACACCCACTCCCGGTTGGCGTCGTGGTCTCGCCCGTAACGGACCAGGATGAGGTGGCGTCCGCCGGATGCCGTTAAGGTCTGGGCGATCTCCTGCCGCTGGCGCACCCAGGCGGGCGGCGTAGCGTCCCGGATCAACCGGGCGGCACCGATCGCCGAACTGACCCCGATCCAAGCTAAGAGCACAGAATACGCTGCAAGACGGCCCAGCCGCCGCCCGTTCCAACTCACGGTCCCGGCCAAGCGCAATGCATGCAAGGGAAGAATTGCGAACGCGGCAGTTGCAGGCGCAAGGTAGTGAGGAAACGAATAGACGGTGAGCATGGCCGCACCGATCACGGCTGCGGCAACCGCCAGCAGCGCCCTGCTCGGGCGGTAGCGGACGAGCCACGGGATGGCCAGGATCATTAACGCCGGAAGTGAAGCGCCATAGAAATTGAGGTTGCGGCGCCAGGCACGCCAAGCGTCCCGCGAATAATAGAAGTCCGAGTACAGTCTACGAAAGGCCTCGTGACGGTAGACGGGCGGAGACTCCCGGTCAGACCCGAAGACGAACAGTCTGCGGTGATGATAAGTGGAAAAGTTTAGCACGTAAGGTGAAAGCAGTGGGCTGCCTGTGGTGCGCCAGTTGTACCAGCCCAGCCATCCCGCTCCCAACGCCAGCACGCCAACAGCGGCCAGCAAAGCCGTGCGCATCGAGTTCGGCCCGGTAGCAGAAGCGGCGGGGCCGGCGCGCCGGGAGAGGTTTCTATATCGCACGCCAGCCGCCAAAGCCAAGCCTATCGCCACGCCGACAGCCAGGCATAATACGCCGCCTTCGTACGGACGGGTGTAGAGCAGAATGACAGCGCCCGCCGCAATCGCAAGCCCTAGTTTCAGCGACGGCCGTCGGACCATCCGCGGCCAACTGCCCAGGACCAGAGCTCCGCCGGTGGCCGGGAGCGCACCGCCCCAGTAGCTGTCGAGCCAATAGCCGGATGAGACGACAATCGCGGCTACCAAGCCGGCCGCCAGTGACCAGCGCGGGGGAAGCCAGGCTGCAGCCGCCCACCGTACCGCCATGGCTAGGGTGATTGCGGTCAGCCAGATGGCGAACCAGGGATGTCCGAGCGAGAGCGTGCCCGCCGCCAACACAAGTCCCGAGCCCGGTTGATACATGGAGACATAGGTCGGGAGCATGTTGACGTGGAAGGTCTCGAAGTGCTGCCACAGGGGTGGCGTGGGATTGGCCACGCGGCCATGGGCAAAGGTATCGGCCGCTAGCAAGTAGCTGAACTCGTCGTGAACCTGGGGAAGGGGGAAGCCGTCGGACAGGAGCACGATTGCGCCGGCCATTACTACGGGCAGCGCGGCCGCAGCGGGATGACGTCGCGCGAGATAAGCAAGCGCCCGGTCGCAATGGGCGGCGACGGCGCGCGCATGGCGCGGAAAGAGGAAGGCAGCAACCGCCAGAACCGCCGGGGGACCGATCCAGGGCAGACTCTCCTGGGCCCACGCGGGAGCCTGCGCCCAGAGATTGAGGAATCCCCGCATCAGAATAGAATCGGCTGCGGGAAGGTATCCTCGATCAGAGCGCGATACTTCGCCAGATTCACGCGGGGCAAATGGCTGTAGGATTTCCGCGCGAGATCGTAGGGCTGGAAGCGGGCGTGGTAATTATCCAGGACCGCCTGTTCGCTTGGGCTGCAGAAGGGCCGGATCGCGCCGGTCATCGCGCTGTGATACCGGATGGTCCATGCAATGTGCGAGGGCACGTGGTCCTTCAAACGTGAGTAAGCGAACTCATCATGCCCGAACTGAAACATCACCTGGTCGAGTCCCACGCCACGAGCGGGTTCGCCCATCGGGTGTATGTAGCCGACCACATGCTCGGGGACCTCACCGGCCAGCATCATTACCTTTCCGATGTCATGCAGCAGCGCGATTAGCAAAAGGTCGCGGTCCCTAACGCCGTCGCGCTCCATGCCTTCCAGAATTTGCTGGACGTGCAGGTGCTGGCTTGTGAGCATCAGAGAATCGTCGCTAGGGTCGATGCACAGCCCGAGTTTTTCGATCATGTCCCAGACGCGCGCCTTGCCGAAAACAGGGTCCTGGTATTTGCGGCGCAGGGAGGCCACGGTCTCGAGCGTTTGGCTGGACTGCCGCTGGCGTATCAGGGCAGCATGACGGGCGAATTCGGGGATGGCTTCCGCTGCGGGGTTGCGCCAGCGCGGGCGCTTAGCATGCAGGACGTAGCCTCCGGCTGCGCCCGCCGCTCCGGCCGCGGTAACCGCTCCGGCCGTCAGCAGTTGGCGACGCGTCCGGCGCTCGCGGGATGGCTGTGAAGAGCTGTCCTCAGCTACGGCTTCAGTCCGGATTTCCATTTTTTGTGATCCTTCTCCTCAAGGGTAATACATGTTTTGCACCTTACCGTCCCGGCGCTACTTTTCCGGTTCGGTCGCCACCCGCTTATGTTACCGTGAACACACTATGAGCGCGGCGGGAACTGACTGCGCGTGTGCGGCCCCTTGAGAGAAAACCGGGATCGTCAGCTTGGAGCACGCGGGAATCCGAGCATCGCACTTGACTCAGATCGAGAACGACGTTCGGACACTTGCTATTCGTTCGAATTCGTGGGAAGCCACGGTCCGCTGTAAAGAGGCATGGGCATCATTCGTGCCGAGTGATTGCAAAGCTTCACTCCCCTTCGCAGCCACTGGATTACAAACACCCGGAGATTTTCGTGCATCACGGCTCGGCGGGCGGCGCGAATTGCTTTGCGATAGTGCAACAAAGCCCGTGCGTATTTGCGCTGCTCATGGTAGAACAAAACGGTATTGATGGAAATTGAGAAGCTGCGCAGGGCAAGCATTGCCATCGCGCCGAACATCGACAGGG
>PNAJ01000151.1 GCA_003170295.1 Bryobacterales bacterium
AGCCGGTTGGCGTGCCGCTGCAGTTCCGTCAAATCGTACAGCGGCGGCGGCGCCATCCTCTGCAGCTCGGATTCGATCGATTCGATTGCAGCCGTGCCGGTGCGCACGCGACCGACAATGCGTCCAGCCTCTTCNNGTTTCCTTATCGCCGCCGCGTTCCGGCTGTGTGCGAAACCAAGTGCCTTGGTATCGGCTCTCCTTAGGGCCGCCAGTCGGGTGGAAGCTGGCTATCACTTCCACGTAGTCTTCCGGCACGAAGCTCCGGATCGCAAGCTCGCGCTCCACCAGCATCGCTAACGTTGGTGTCTGTACGCGCCCGACCGATAGGTCCTCTCCGTAGGCAAGGGAATAGGCGCGAGACAAATTCATGCCTACCAGCCAGTCGGCCCGGCTGCGGCCGCGCGCGGCATCTGCCAGCGGATCGTAGTCGCTTCCGGGTCGCAGCGCGGCAAGCCCTTTGCGGATGGCATCCGGTGTCAGCGAAGAGATCCACAGGCGGCTGAAGGGTTTCTGACACTGCGCGGCTTCGTAGATATAGCGGAAAATAAGCTCACCCTCGCGGCCTGCGTCCGTGGCGCACACTACCCGGGAGATGCGCGGGGAATTGACGATCTTCCGCACAACCTCAAACTGATCCTTCGTCTTCTCGTATACGACGAGCGGCCAGCGTTCCGGCAGCATCGGGAGCAGGTCACGCCGCCATTGTCGCCAAGCCGGGTCTATTTCGTGGGGCTGAGCCAGAGCCGCCAAGTGACCGATCGCCCAGGTGACCACGTAGCCGTTGCCGTGCAGGTATCCGTCACACTTACTGGTCGCGCCCACTACGCTCGCGATGTCGCGGGCGACCGAAGGCTTTTCGGCCAGCACCGCAATGGTTCCTGATTCCATGGTGGCCATCGTGAGAATCCCAGTTTAGCGATGCCACATACTCGGCGTTTCCTTTGGCGCTGTACCGTGCGGCGACGTTGCGAGTGGCCGCAACGACACTCGGGGCGCGATATCGCGTTCGCGCACCAAACTCGCGACGCCTAAGGCGATCACGCGAACGAGCCCTTCAAGTTCGTCCGATCGGAGGCAAAATAGGCTGGCGCGGATGCGCCAGTGATACTATGTCCCGCATGAATGATCCGCGATGGTGGCGTGCTTGACAACGTTCGCATTCTCGCGCCGCGCACCGTGGCGCTCATGACCAGCAATCAATCCGGCACGCTTCACTCGACCACCGGATTGGGATTCGGCCTTGGATTTCAAACCGTTGATCGCTATGGCGCCAGCGGGATGGCGGGGTCGGCGCTTTCGGTTGGGGCGGAGCCTACGGAACAACCTACCAAGTCGATGTCCAGAGCCGCTCCATTCTGGTGCTGATGATCCAGCTCATGCCGAACGCTACCGACATTCAACAGAAGTTCAACACGTTGGTTTATCAAGCGCTGGTGAATTAGCTTAATCAGTCAAAAGTAAGAATCGAAAATCTTGGTTCGAGTCCCGATCGGCTGCTGCCCGAATCGCTGGACAAAGGAGTCCTAATGGCGCTCAGTGTCCGTACCGTGAACTACTTTTATACCCACATCCAAGCGGAGCCCGGCAAGCCTTACGAATTGCTGGCGAGACTCGCCGATCAGGACGTGAATCTGCTGGCGTTCAGCGCCGTACCCTATGGCCCGAATCACGTTGAGCTGACTATCTTCCCTGATCGGATCGATAGTTTTCTGAAGGTCGCACAAGAGCTGGGACTCGTTCTCACCGGACCGCAGCATGCCGTCTTGATTAATGGAGATGATCATTTGGGTACACTAGCGGAGGTACTTAAAACGTTGCTCGACGCCGGAGTGGATATCTACGCGTCCACAGGAGTGACCGATGGGCAGGGTGGGTACGGGTACGTGATCTATTTCAAAGAAGGCGATCATGAACGTGCCACAAAGGCATTGGGAAAGTAAGTGGGCTCCGTCCGCCCGCGCCCGCGCCCCGCCTCGCGCTCAGGATCTGATGCCGCGCCATCGCGTCAAGGGTTCAGTTGCTGAAACTACATTCGACGACGATGCCTAGCGTCATCCTCAAAACGCGTCCTGCCCAACGAAGTACTTGCAATCCGAAACTCCGGTGAGGACAGAATGGTCTTTTGGTGTGAGGCCGGGACATTGAAGATCGTCACTTTCAACATAAACAACATCAACAAGCGTCTACACAATCTCGTGGAGTGGCTCGCGAAGGCGCAGTCCGACGTTGTTTGCCTCCAGGAGCTCAAGGCCGAGCAGCAAGCATTCCCGGCGGGTGCCCTTCGTGACCTTGGCTATCGCGGAGTCTGGCTAGGCGAACGTTCCTGGAACGGCGTAGCGATCCTGGCGCTGAAGTGCGACCCGGTACTGACGAGATCCAGCTTGCCTGGGAATCCTGACGATCGTCAAGCACGCTATATCGAGGCGGCGGTAAATGGTGTGCTGATCACCTCCATCTACCTACCGAACGGAAATCCCCAATCCGGTCCGAAGTTCGATTACAAATTGGCCTGGTTCGAACGTTTGATCGAGCACGGCGCGGAACTCACGAACTCCGGCGTGCCTGTCGTCTTGGCTGGTGATTACAACGTAGTACCGACTGTCGAGGACATCTATCCAACGCGATCCCTCGATAACAACGCATTGATTCAACCTCAGAGCCGCCAGGCGTATGCTCGGCTGCTGGCTCAGGGGTGGATGGACGCTCTGCGAGAACTGCAACCCGAGGGGCCGCTGTGGACGTTCTGGGACTACGAGCGTAACCCGTGGGCTTTAGATAAGGGCATGCGGCTGGATCATTTTCTTCTCTCTCCAACAGTGCGCGATCGACTCGTGCAGGGGGGTGTAGACCGATGGGTCCGCGGTGAGGAAAACGCGAGCGATCACGCTCCCGCTTGGATAGTGCTCGATCGTTGAGGCGTAATGACTGTCTGTTATGGCCTTCGTCGGCCGATGGGATCCAAAATGCGACAAACCGCGGGTTGCGCACACACGTGAGCGACGGGCGTTACCCGTCAACTTGGCGTGATGGCGACTTACCAGGATCTACCCTCGTGATCTGCAGTGTCGAGTTTGCCGGGTACGCGGCCAAATGGATTATCTCGTCGTCCGAGATCGAGTTGGCGGCAAATAGCCGACTTGGGTTGTGCCATCGTCTAATTTCCGGCGACTGCAATCCATACCGCGCCCGGCGTCGTCGACGCATTACCCACTTGCAATATAACGGGCACGTATCCGCCCGGCTGCACTCCATCGGGGATTTTCACGTTTATCTGCATCAGCCCGGCGACCTGACCTTGGACGCCGCCCGCATACTGAACTATTGCAGGGATGCCGTCGACCGTCACACCGACAGGAAGGAGCGGATGAGCCGGCGTCGCCCCTCCCAGCCTGCCATCCACTCCTGCCGGCGAGGTTTGGCCTTCACCAGTCGCGAAGAGTGAGATGTAACCACCGATGTGGATTGGATTAGCCGCTGAGTTAACGGTCCCATCCGACGGGTGGATGGCGGCCGCCTGTCCCCAGCCTTGCTGGTTCGATGTGAAGAGGCTCGGCGCCGATACCGATTCGGTGGCGGTGAAGTTGTTGGACGCGTGTCCTTGGTAGGTCACCACCACCTGCACTGTCGTGCCCGTGATGCCGTAGGGTACGACAGAGGCAACCTGCGTTGCCGATGTGTAAAGGATCGGCGCGGCGATCCCATTGAAGGAAACGGTGGTTCCACCCAGTGTAGTGCCTGGGGCGCCGCTGCTCGGCTGCACCAGTTGAGCGGTGCCGAGGCCCGCGCCATAGATGACCACGATCTTGCCTGGAGAAACCGGATCAGAGCGTTGGCTCGCGGCGTCCACGACTGCCCCAATAAGCAGCGAAAGACCAGTCGGCCGCAGCGCGCGGACCACGCCGTTGGCAGTGTCGGCTACATACACGTTGCCAGCGTCGTCGACTGTCACGCCGAGCGGTCCATTCAGCGCGGCGGTGTTGGCTGGGCCGCCGTCCCCGGAGAATCCTGGCGTGCCGATGCCGGCTATCGTCTCGAGCGTTCCGTCGGACGAGATTTTTCGAACTTCATGATCGCAACAGAACCCGGTTCCTACTTCGCCGCCCGTGAGAAAGTCCAACCCGGGATCGGCGATAAACAGATTGCCCGCCTTGTCCACCGCCAGACCGTAGGCGGCCGATAGTCGGGCGCTTATAGCCGGCCCGCCATCCCCGGAAGGCCCCGAGAAAGCTCCACTACCCGCGACTGTGGTGATAATGCCAGTTGGCGTGACCTTGCGAATCCGCCCGACATCGGCGATGAGTAAGTTGCCGCCGCCGTCAATGACAATGCCATAGGGCGTGACTACCGCCTTGGTGGCCGGTCCGCCGTCTCCGGGGTCAATGCCGCCGCCCGCCACCGTGTTGATGATGCCGTCTGGAGAGACCTTGCGGACGCGGGAATTGTTTGTATCCGCGATGAACAGGTCGCCCGCTTCATCCACTGCCAAACCGCCTATGTAGCCCCCCAGAGAGGTGCTGGTGGCTGGTACTCCATCGACGAGACCTTGTGGGAAGTCGGACGATCCATTGCCGGCAACCGTGGTGATGGTTCCTCCGGCAGAGACTTTACGGACCCGCTTGCCGAGGTCGGCAAAAAACAGATTGCCCGAGCCATCCAGTGCCAGGGAGGCCGCGTCTTGCAACTGAGCATTGAGAGCAGGCCCGCCATCGCCAGAAAATCCAAACGTCCCATTACCGGCGACCGTGGTGATGATTCCATCCGGAGCGACGCGGCGGATGCGATTGCTATCCGCGATGAATACGTTGCCCGCACTGTCGGCCGCGACCGAGAACGGCCCTCCGAGTTGCACGCTGGTGGCCGGTCCGCCATCGCCGCTTCCGATGGCCGATTCTCCTGTTCCGTTGCCCGCGGCGGTGGTAATGATTCCGCTGGGCGAGACCTGACGAATGCGATAGTTACTGGCATCCGCGATAAACAGTTTGCCCGCCGGGTCCAGCGCAACTCCCAGAGCGCCGTTCAAAAGCGCTTTGGTGGCTGGCCCGCCGTCACCGAGAGAGGACCCGGCCATACAATTGCCCGCGACCGAGTTGATGATCCCATCGGGAGTGACCTTGCGGACCGAGCATATGCTGGCGATGAACAGACTGCCCGAATCGTCCACGGCCACGCCATACGCCTTGAGCGCCGCACCGATGGCCGGCCCGCCGTCACCGGTAAAGCCGTCCGTTCCATTGCCCGCTACAGTAGTGATGATACCCCCGGGAGAAACTTTGCGGATATGAATGGAGTCCGCAATGAAGAGATTGCCCGCCGTGTCCACTGCCACGGCGATTGCGACAAGAGCCGCGCTGATCGCCGGGCCGCCATCTCCGGAATAGTAGTAATCGCCATCGCCCGCCACGGTAGTAATGATTCCGCTCGGAGAAACCTTGCGGACCCGGTAACCTCCCGCGATGAACACGTTGCCCGCGCTGTCCGCCGCCAGCGCGCTGGCGCTTATTTGGGCGTTGTTGGCTGGCCCGCCATCTCCGGAAAAGCCGAACACTCCCGTGCCTGCAATGGTCGTGATGATCCCGTTTGGGGACACTCTGCGGACGCGGTTGTTGCCGGTGTCCGCGATGAACAGATTGCCCGAACCGTCCACAGCCACGCCCCCGGGGGAGTTCAGCCGCGCGCTCGCAGCGGGCCCGCCGTCTCCTGAGTATCCTGGTCTGGAGCTCCCCACAATCCTCGTAAGCACTCCGTTTTGACTAACCTTGAAAACGGAATTGACGTTGGAGCTTGCGAAATAAAGACTACAGGCCGCGTCCGTTGCCACACCAACGGGCGCACCGATCGCCGCGTTCGTCGCCACACTGGGTGTTGCCGGTGTTGCTCCCCCAGCGAAGGTCGAAATGGCGTATTGCTGGGCTGTTACCGACCGGAGGCTAGCGGAACTCAACAGCGCAATGCCGAAAGCAAAACGAATGGGTCTAGTCATTTAGATTCTCTCGGACTCACTGCACGCCGATGGTGACTTCATTGCTCGGACGCCCCAGGTAATCCATCCGCACGGGCACGCTTGGTCCCGGCGCGATGGCACCCGGCATCTGCACATTCACCTGGTTCAGTCCGGTGAACCCAGGAGCCTTGCCGAAAAACAGAACTTCGGCCATAAGACCGCCGATAACTACCCGCGGCGGGATAGCGCTCCCGTCGATCAAGCCAGAGCCGTAGATCTCCAGTGCCTCCCCGGCAACGGCAGGATTGCTCGTTGAGACCACCTGCTGTGTCAAGGCGTGCAGGATTGCGCCCGGCCCCCGCCCGTCGCCAGAAAGGGAGAACAAAACGGGCGATGGAACCAACACCGCCGGATAATAGATTTGGGTCGTGGCAATGGTGTATCCGCAGCAGACAAAGCCCCCGCTGAGCAGAACTGTGCCATCCGGCAGCAAGGTGGCCGTATGCCCCTCCTGTGATTGGGCGTAGAACGGGGCGCTGAAAGTGCCCGTGACGGGGTCGTACAGTTCGGCGTTTCCGTCGCGGCTAGGGCTCTCCCCCGTGATGAGCACCTTTCCTTCGGGAAGGAGCGCGGCTGCTTGCCAATAGCCGATAGCCGCAGTCATCTTGCCAGTAACACTAAAGGCGCCGGTCGCGGGATCGTAGATCTCAGCGCCTGACGAGTAAAAATCTCCCTGAGCGCCACCCGCAATCAGAACCGTGCCGTTGGTCAGTAACATCGTCGTGGGATCTTGTCCGGGGATCGCCGGCGGGTATTCTCCCGTCGTCGAAAAATCGATGATGTCTCCGGTACGAGTGAACGTACCCGTCGCGGGGTCGTAAAGGTCGGCGTGGTTCTCCTCGTAGAGTTGAACGCTTCGGGTGACCAGGACTTTGCCATCGGGCAGAAGGGTCGCGGTGTCAGCGCCGGCTTCAGTCATGTCGCCCGTTGCGGCGAAGGTTCCTGTGGAAGGATCGTAGATCTCAGCGGTTTGACTGTAGGGATAAGTGCCGCCGGCGATTAGGACTTTGCCGTTGTTGAGGAGAGTTGCAGTTTGGATACCGCGGGGAATGGTCATGCTGCCTGTTGCATTGAAGGTCCCGGTTGCCGGATCGTAGAGTTCCGCGCTGGCTTGTCCGGTGCCGCCGTTTTGGAAGCGACCGCCTGCAATGAGGACCTTGCCGTTGGGAAGCAGGGTTGCCGTGTGCTGGTAGCGTGGCGTGGTCATGTTTCCAGTGGCGGTGAACGTTCCCGTGGGAGGATCGTAGAGTTCTGCGCTGGCCCACGTGATAAATGTGCCATTCCCAGAAAAGCCACCGGCGATCAAGACCTTGCCATTGGTGAGCAAGGTCGCGGTGTGAAATTCCCTCGGCCTGGTCAGGCTTCCGGTCGCGGTGAACGTACCTGCCGATTGCGCTAACGCCAACGTTGCATGCAGCGCGAGCACACCACAGGCCGTAAATGAATCCATACCGCGATCTTGCCCGCGGTTGGAGTGGGATCTCAAGAGGAAGGGGGTAGGAAAGGGGTAGAACGCGCTTGCATCTCATTGAGAGCAACAGCTATCCTCGGACCAATGCCGACAGCCATAATCGGCGCGGAGATGGTCCGCGAAGCGCTTGAACGGGTTGTCACGAGCCCCGGCTTCGCTGGCAACGAGCGGCTGGCCCGCTTTTTAAGGTTTCTCGTCGAGCGGCATTTAGAGGGGCGCGATGAGGAATTAAAGGAGTCCGTGATTGGCACGGAGGTGTTCGGGCGGAAACCGGACTACGACCCCAAGCGCGATCCCATCGTGAGAACGGAAGCCCGGCGGCTCCGGGTGCGGCTGACTCAATATTACGAGAACAATGGGGCGAACGATGCAGTAAGGATCGACCTGCCTAAGGGCGGATATGTACCCGAGTGTCGCCGCACCGAGGGCCCACCCCTGGCGGCTGCTCCAGGCGCGGAATGCGCGCCGCCGCGGCTCCGACAGCGGCATTGGGTTGCCTGGGCAGGCGCTGGGCTGATGGTTTTGCTAGCAGTCGGCGGCTTGATGCGATTCGGAGCAGGCGGCCGTCGGGCTCCTGCGAGTTCCCCAGCCTACGATCTCTACCTTCGCGCGCGCGCCTTTGAAGTGTTGCCCAGCTTGAGCGGTATCGAGAGCAGTATGGACCTACTCCAGCAGGCGATTACTAAAGATCCCTCGTTTGCCCCCGCTCATGCCGGCGTCGCGGTGGGATATGCAGCGCGATCCGGGTTTGACGGATTTGACGCGGCCCAGCGCGCCGACATGATTGCCCGGGGATGGGCCGCGGCGGCCAAGGCAATCCAGCTGGATTCCAGGTCGGCCGATGCGCAGGATGGGCTGGGGATGATGCAAGCCCGGCAATCCCAATGGGGGCAGGCCGAACGCAGCTTCCGGCGGGCGATCGAATTAGCCCCGCGCGACCTGCTATGGCGCGATCATTTCGCGTTGTTTCTTCTGTTGCCACTTGGCCGGGTGGAAGAGGCTATTGGCCAGTTGCGTGTTGCCGAGGAACTCGATCCGCTATCGCTCCAAACGCACAATGCGTTAAGCTTGGCGCTCAGGTCCGCGGATCGGTATGATGAGGCGTTGTTCCATTGCCAAAAGGCGGCACAGAATGATCAGCAGCGGAGTGTCTGTTGGGCGCAGAATCTGATGCAGCAAGGAAAAAATGAGGAGGCCGTGAAGATTCTGGAGGCGAACTGGAGCGGTCATCTTCTGGAACCGGGTGGGCATAACGTCGGGATTGCGTATGCCAAGGCGGGCCGCCGTGCGGACGCAGAGCGCGTTGCGTTGATGCTACCCCGGCTGGCGAGTAAGGTGCAGATCTTTGCCGCATTGGGTGACAAGGACCGAACATTCGATATTCTCAATCAAATGGCGCCGATGGGGCCGGCCCGTTTGGGACGGGACATGCTCCTGGCGCCCAACTTTGCATTCCTCCGAGGCGATCCGCGGCTGAGCTTGCTGCGGGCGAGAGTCGGCCTGCCAAGAGAATAGCCTGTGAACGGCAAGGCTACATGCAAGGAGGGTCCGGCTCAACTTCGGCACAGCCTACAACGACGTATGCCCAGACGACCTTTATGAATCTCTCGTCGCGTATCACACCATAGAAACGCATCAATCGGACAAGGCTTGAGACTTCGTTCATCAGCCGCGGAAGTCAGGACGAATCCAGCCGGAACTGATAGATAAAAGTGAAGAAAAACTCCAGACACCGATTGACGCTGCAGCTCTTCGCACTGCCCGCAATAGCGACCGCGAGCGTTGCTCGATCTGCCGCTGAAAGCCAGGCAGTACCGGAGTCGCGCGGGATTGGCACTGGGTCGTATTCGCACAAGTTGACGTACCCAACTACCGAGGTGGCTGACTCCTGATAAACGCCGTTCACATCCAGGCCACCATGACCTCAGCTTTGGACGGCGAAGTTGAATGGATGGCGAATTCACGGGAGTAATCTCCCAGAACGCCGTTTATGGACCACGAGTCAAAGAATTTCGGATCAATTCCTTGACGCCTATGACGCCGGAACCGGAGGCGGAGTCGTGTCCTGTTCGGGAATGGCTCCGCAGGTGCGAATTGCATGGCGGGAGCTTCATCGACCCCTGCGGATTGGGAACCCTAATGCCTGAAGAAGAGACTGAAAGTCCGGAGGAGGTTCGCAGTCAACGCAGACGCTCTCTCCCGAACGTGGATGAATGAACTGAAGACGCGCCGCGTGGAGAGCGACGCGAGTAATTCGCCGTTCCAGCTTTTCTGATGGATTGTACTTTTTGTCGCCGATGACCGGGTGGCCGATCGCTGAAAGCTGAACACGGATTTGATTTTGTAATCCNNGAATAGCGAAGTTCAGCGCGAGCCGATTTTGGATCGCATTCTGTGGTCACCTTTTGAAACATTCCTTCTTGCCGAAAGTGGTGAACGAGAGTCCCTTCTTCAACGCGGAGATGACCACGAACTGCCGCGAGATATTCCCGCACCGGGGTGTGTCGGATAAACTGTTGCACGAGTGCTTCTCGATCTGGCCAGGTTTTTGCGAAGAGCAGAATCCCAGACGTGTGACGATCGATGCGATGTACGACAAAGGCCCGTTGCCTCTTTGACTTCAGTTCTGCCGAAAGAATAGAAAGCGCAGATGGGGTATCGGAGTCATCCGCGGGCACCGCGAGCAGTTTGGCCCGCTTATTGAGGACTACAACGGCATCGTCTTCGTAAAGCACGTGAAGCTGCCGCCGATCCTGCTTTCCTAAACGGCGATCGCCCCTGGGTTGAAATCTCTTCATTGCTGAATGGCAGATTGTTCCTTTCCAGAGCTGCTCGTGAACGAGTGGTGACGCAACGCTCGATGATCCATCGCTATGCTACCAAGATCCCGGTCGGTTGACGGGTAAGCTTGAAAATACTCACTGCCCCAGAGGTCGGGTTGTGGGAAACGCGGCGGTAGCCTCGATACTCCTCGTAAACGCCGTTCCCGTCTTGCGCTCCGATCTGCACAGCCTACGATGGGCCTCCTGACGCGCCAAGGCCGACTTTTGGGCATGCTGATCTCCCTTGACGACCTGCGGCGATTTGCCGCCAACAGTCTCTTCCCACCAACGACACTGAAACACGCTCTCCACAAGCTGGGCTTTCTGCAAGCCGATCCGATCCGCGCCCCCTTCGCGCTCAGGACCTGATGCTGCGCCATCGCGTCAAAGGCTACCGCGCGGGCGACCTCGAACGCCGCCACGGGGCTCTCGGCATTGAGGAGGACGTCGTCGTCAACTACGGCTTCGTGATTCGTTCGTTGGCCGGCCTTATGAATGTTCGGCCGCGCGCCAACTAGGCGCACATCCACGGTTTGGACGTTTTCCGTCAAGTTGACGTGACGGACCACGCAGGGGGCTCGGTCGTTACTGCTGCACAGTAGTCAAATCCTTAGAGTAAGATCGATATGTTGACCGTCAAACGCTCGCGCGGCGCAGATCGCGGAGCCTAGTGTTCCTGAGGAGACAACGAATGAAACGCTTGTCGCTTGTGCTTGCATTCGCCGCGCTCACTGCGATCAGTTTTTTCGCCACTCGAGGGACGGCGCAGCCCAACACTGTACGGCAAATCGCGCCCGGCGTGTGGTTCCGGGAGGGCGATATCGAGCACTTGGGTCACTGCAACAACGTGATTATCGAGATGAAGGACTACCTGATCGTCGTCGACGCTAATTTCCCGAGTGGCGCGCGCGCCACCATCGAGGACGCGAAGAAAGTTTCGCCGAAGCCCGTCAAGTACGTCTTCGACACTCATCATCACGGCGATCATCTTTACGGCAACGTGGTGTGGACCAGAGCGGGGGCGACCACGCTGGCTTTCTCGGGCGTGGCGGACGAACTGAAGCGTTATGAACCGGCACGTTGGCAGGAGGCCGTTAAGTCGCGCGAAGACGTCCGTGAACTGAAACCCGACGCGCCGGAGCCGCCCAAAGAGACTTTTTCGGACTCCCCGCATGTGATCGAGGACGGAACGCGACGAGTGGAGCTCTATTTTTTTGGATGGGCCCACACACGCGGCGACGGCTTCGTTTATCTGCCGAAGGAAAAGGTGTTATGTACGGGCGATGCCGTGGTGAACGGTCCATACAACTATACGGCCGACGGAAACATCGGCAATTGGCCAAAGGTGATTGAGAAGGCGCAGAAGCTTGCGGTTGAACACGTTCTGCCGGGACACGGGCCAGCAGGCGGCGTAGAGATGATGGCGAATCAGCGACTGTTCTTCATCGAACTGCACAATCGAGTCGCGGCGGCGGTGAAGCGAGGCAAGAAGATCGAGGACCTGGTGAAGAAGGAGGGTGATCGGGAGGTTTCGACTATCGTGATGCCGTCCACGGTGAGGACCTGGGTAGGGCCGTCGCTAGCCGCCGAGGTGCACGATGCGTATAGGGAGATTATCGAAAAAAAACCTGTTGGGGATTTGCCTCATTGACTCTGACCCGCATTGTACGCGCAGAGCCGACTAGGGCGGCAGAGTCTTTCCGATGATGCCTTCCGAAGCCACATGACCTTATTGTCGGCTACACGTGGAAGTGCCTGGCAACCAACTCCCCGACGGCGTTCGGGGACGGTGCCGTGAAATCGACCGTTTTCGCGGCAGAGTGCGATTACAGATCAGAAAGGTATCGCCGAGCGTCGTCGGATCGTTCCGTGTCAGGTGGAATGGATTATTCCTCGTAAACGCCATTCACGTTCTGCGCTCCGGCCTGATCCGATCCGATCAGTAATTTGAGCTGTTGGTGTTATCGTTTATATGGTAACGGCCGCATGAGCCTGTGATTCGTATGAAAGCGCGCACCACCCGTCTCGCAATCATATTTGTTCTGGCCGTCTCTTGCGCTCTTCTCGCCGTCAGTCCTCCGCAGTCAGAGAGTCGCCTCCCTCTTCGCAGCCGTGTCGAGCTATTCAAGGGTAGCAACGAGTGGGATGCGGTGACGGTGAGCCGCGATTTGGATCCGTTGAAAACAGCCCTGGTGCTTTGCGATATGTGGGACAGGCACTGGTGCAGCGGCGCCGAGGAACGGGTCGGCGTGCTCGCACGGAAGATGGAACCGGTGATCCAGCTAGCGCGGAAACGCGGAATTCTGATCATCCACTCGCCCTCCGAGACGATGCCGTACTACAGCCAAACAGCCGCCAGAATCAATATGCTGAAAATAGCGGCCCTCCAGCCTCCCGAACCGCTTCCAATCACCGATCCGCCGTTGCCCATCGATGATAGCGATGGCGGATGTGATGTGGCAAATAATAAGCTCCCTCCGAACACACGGGTCTGGTCCCGTGAAAATCCAGCGATTTCCATTGCAAATGAAGATTTGATTTCGGATAACGGCCGCGAGATTTACAGCGCCTTAAGATCGCATGGTGTCGACACGCTTCTATTCGCCGGCGTCCACACAAACATGTGTATTCTCAACCGAACGTTTGGGATCCGGCAAATGACTCGGTGGGGTGTTCATTGTGTGTTGATCCGGGATCTTACCGATGCGATGTACAATCCCGTCCGATCCCCACACGTTTCCCACGGCCGCGGAACCGAACTCGTCATTGAGCACATCGAGCAATATTGGGCTCCCACAGTTACTTCGGACGACCTGATGCGGGTCCTCTACGGACGCTAGCGCTGACGGAATCGAGTTTCATGACCGCCAAGCTGCTGAGCACACGAGTGAAGAAATCTCGCCTTTGCATGACAAATCATTAGACAGGAACGGCGGAATGCAGTCAACTCACGCGACATGGCGATCAAAGTCTTGCCTTGATCAGCACTTCGATTTCACACGGTGAATCGAGCACGCTATAGTGGCCTACCCTTGTGGAAAAAATCCTCCGGGAAATAGCCGCAGTGTGCGGCGCTATTAACTCGTTCCGAGCCCCGGGCCGTTCAAGCCGTCCGTCTTCATCCAGCCATCTTTGACGATAAATATGCCGGGATATTTCTTGTCCCATCCTGCATTGGCGCGCGGGCACATACTCGCGCGCGTTTGCTTCGAGGGCGCTAGTGCCCGGCACGTGGGCGGCGATGCCGACCGCATGCACCAGCGCTGCGCCCGGACACGTCAGGTCCTGCACGCAGCGAAACATTCTGTACTTCTGCGCCGCGGCCGCCATCAAAAGCGACCCACTTTGTCCTTTGCACGCCTTGAGGGCGACGCCGGTATAACCCATTTCGCGTGCCAGAAGCAGCGTGTCGAGTCCGGTGAGTGATTCGTCGATGACGATGGGCCGCAACCTCGCGGCCTCGAACATGGTGTTCTGGCGGTTGGAGGCGAGGTCGCGCGCGGTGGGCTGTTCGATGTATTGCACCAGGTCAAATGCCGTGGGAGCTTTGCTCTTCAAGCCGCGCTCGAAATCGAGCAGGTACTGCACGTTGGGGCAGCGCTCATTGAAATCCAACGAATAGACCCACCCTGTGAATCCGCGTTTCGCCTGCGCCAGGGTGGTTACGCGATCGATCGCGGCCACGCGGTCCACATCCCAGGCGAGATCGCTGCCGTTCAGCTTGATCTTGATGGCGGTGATGCCATTGTACGGAATCCACTCTTCGAGTGTCTCGGGCAAACCATCGCCGATGAGTTTGTTCAAGTCGCCGTGGGTGAGCGCATCGCTGGCGCCGACGGAATGATACATGCGAATGCGCGGCACGGGTTTGGAGGCGATGTATTGGTCCAGATACTCGCCGCGGAATTCCTGGTTCAGGTAGTGGGAGAGGTCGTAACGGACGAACTCCTTGCCGCAGATGGCGTAACTGGAGCGCCCGTGCAGTTTGCCGAAGGCGTCGTGAAGCGCAGCGTCCACGGGGCTCGCGGTGACGAGAGTACAGAGTTTGGGAACAGGCAAGGACAACTGCAATTCGCGGGTGACTTCGGCGGCCGCCTTGACATATTCAGGCTCGAGCGTTCGATTGACGTCGAGAGGGTGGGCGTATTCGGTGAAGCCGCGCGTCAGGCTAACGATCTTGCCGGCCAAGGACTTCATCGCGCCAAGTGTGATGTCATACGGCACATCTGGCGCAGGGAAGCTCCACACGTTGCCAAGCGGCATGGCGGCGGCGCCTTCGGCGGATTTCCCGCCCTTGTGCTCAAACGGCAGCGCACCTCGAAGAGAGTGACGCGGTCCACTTCCTTGCCACCGAACCTGTAAGGCGCCCGATAGAGATAGTCCTGAAAGCTGGGGACGATCCCCTCGATTCGGGCGTCGGTTACAGGTGCGGCAGCGAACAGTGCGGGCATTGCAAGAAAAGCCCTGCGCTTCACAGCCCGGCCTGTGCCATCATCGCTCGGGTCTTATGGAGATCGTTCTTCATGGCGATATAGACCTCTTCTTTAGGGATGCTGATTGCGGTCTTGCCTTCGTTTGCGCCGCCGAGCGGATATTCGTAATGCATTTGCACGGGGCCGGAAAATGGAGTTTCGGCGACCATACTGAAGAACTGCGGCAGTCTGACCATGCCATCGCCGATGGGCGTCCACTGCGCCTGCGCCACACCTTTCGCGTCTTTGCTCCAGGCGAAATCTTTAACGGCGATGCCGCGTAAGTACCTGCCAGTGATCTTGAAGCTATCGATCCAGCCGCCGAGGCCGCCTTCGATAGTGGCGTGAGCCACATCGAAGTTTATCCCAATCGCAGCCGGATCGAGATCGCGCATGAGATACCACAGATCCCAGATGGATGCACCCACAACCCCGGCACCGGAATGGGTGTGGTACATGGCGCACATACCATAACGCGCATTGAGGACGGCGAGTTTCGCGAGGCGCGGCTTCATCGATTCCAACTGCCCGTCATAGGGCTTCGTGGCGTCCCACTTGTAGGCTCCAAAGCGATAATTGCGGATGCCGAGTTCAGAGGCGACTTTAAGAATGTCTTCGGTGAAGGGTGTTTCGGCGTCGGCGATACCGGTGGTGACCATGGGCACTTCGAGCCCGTGCCGGCGGAGGATGGCGACGAGCGGCGGCAGGTCCTTGGCTACGGCGGCAGGCTCGATGTGACCGCCTGTGCGCAGCGCGATCTCGACGCCGTCAAAGCCGACTCCGGCGGCGGCTTTAGCCAATTCCTCGCCTTGAACGAATTGCAGGTGCTTGGAGAAGACCGCGATCTTCAATTTGGCCTTCGCTCGCGCGGCGGGTGCTAGCAAGAGGGCGCCGGCGGCGAGCATGGCGCGCCGCGAAATCGACTGAGATTTTGTTGGTTCAATGCCCACGGGACTATAATAATCCTTCTATGCCGATGCCTCGCCGCACTTTCCTTGTAAGCGGCGGGAGCGCGCTCGCCGCCTGGGCTGCGCCTCCTTCCGACCAAATTACGTTGGGCGTGATCGGTTCCGGCGGTCGCGGCACTTTCGTGATGGGCGTCTTTCAGAAGGACGCCGCCTTAAAGGTGACTGCGATTTGCGACGTCTACGAGCCAAACCTGGAGAACGCGGTCTCGATGGCCTCCAAGGTTGCCGGCACGCATCCCAAGGTGTATCGCAATTACAAGGAGCTGCTGGCGGACAAGGACGTGCAGGCGGTGTTGATTGCGACTCCCGAGCACTGGCACTATCAGATGGTATTGGATGCGCTGGCCGCGGGCAAAGACGCGTACGTCGAGAAGCCGCTGTGCCAGACACCCGAGCAGGGAATCGCGCTGGTGGAGGCAGAGCGGAAGACGAAGCAGATCATTCAGGTGGGCATGCAGCGACGGAGTTACGATCTCTATCATGAGGGCCGTGCGATTGTGACCAGCGGCAATCTGGGTAACGTGCGCATGGTGAGATCCTGGTGGCTCAATAATTATCTGGGCGGCGCACCAGCGACGACGCTGGCGGGGCCGCTTGATTGGGAGCAATGGCAGGGACCGGCGGAGCGGCGGCCAATGGACGCGGACCGTTTCCGCAACTGGCGCTTCTATTCAGACTACGCGGGCGGAATTGTGGCCGATCAAGGCGCGCACGTTTTTGACGGCATTCACATGCTGATGTCCGCGGGATTCCCGAACGCGGTGACAGCGGCGGCCAACAAGCCGCATAAGGCCGGCGTGGATCAGCCGGAGAGCGTAGTGGTGATTGCGGAGTATCCCGAGGACTTTCTCGGCGTCTTCACGGTGAATTACGCCGCCATGCAGTATAAGAGCCGAAACGACCAACTGAACCAGTTGGATGGCGATCTGGCGCGTATGGACATCGGGCGCGAAGAGTTGAAGGTATTTGTGAAGGGCTCGGAGGAGCAGGTTGAGATCGAGAAGAAGTCGGAAAAAGGGTTTGGATGGGCGACCGATCTGCACGTACAGAATTTCTTACAGTGCGTGCGTACTCGACAGAGGCCGACGGCGCCGATGAAGTTGGCGTTTCAAGCAGCGCTGGTAGTGCAAATGGCGAATCTCTCACTGAAGAATGGGCGCAGGATGCGTTGGACGGGGACAAGAGTGGTTTAGGCTTCGCGCACGGCGATCGCGGTCGGTCAGTGTCCGGTCCGATTATTGCAGCCGAGAACTTCTTGATGATATCGTTCTCCTCAGCGTAGCGACCGGTATCCATAATGATCGTATTTGCTCTCTTGTTTCTCCAATCAGCCCAGCAACTGCTCCCACAGCAATTCTTCGCTAGCCGTTGTGCCGCCTGTCACGGCGAAGATGCACGCGGCACGGCTCAGGGGCCCGGGCTCGCCATGAATCCGCGGGTGGCAGAACAGTCTGAAGAACAACTACGCGCCTATCTTGTGCGCGGTAATCCGGGTGCCGGTATGCCCTCCTTCTCCGATCTTGCCGCCGACGATCTGACGTCGCTCGCGAAATTCCTGCGCCGTATCAATAAGGACACTTTCGTGGGGCCGGTGGCTGCGAACGAGCCCATCCGCAAAACCACCTGGGGCGCGCCTCAACCAGGCGACTGGCGCACCTATAACGGAAATGTCTCGGCAAATCGCTACAGTCCGCTCAAGCAAATCAGCACCGCGAATGTGTCCTCGCTGAAGTTGAAATGGGTTTTCCCCCTTTCATACTTCGGCCTGGAGTCGACACCGCTCGCGGCGGACGGCGTGCTCTATGTCACGGGGCCGAACGAGGTCTTCGCGCTCGACGCTCTCACCGGCAACGCGCTTTGGCATTATTCGCGCCCGGCCAGCACCGGAATGGTAGGCGATTCGAAGCTTGGCACCAATCGGGGAGTCGCTATTCTGCGCGATAGGGTCTTTTTTGTTACCGACAACGCCCATCTGTTGGCGCTGGACCGCGCCGACGGCGACCTGCTCTGGGAGACTCCTATGCCGGACGACGAGCATCAACCCTACGGCGGCACCGTTGCACCGCTCATCGTCGACGATACAGTTATCGCAGGTGTCGCAGGCGCCGATCACGGCATTCGAGGTTTCGTCGCCGCATTCAGAGCCGATACCGGCGCTCTCGTCTGGCGGCACTGGACCGTGCCTCGCCGAGGTGAACCCGGCATAGAAACCTGGCAAGCGAAAGAACCAATTGCAGGGGGCGGTTCCACCTGGCTCACGGGCTCTTACGACCCATCATCCGACACGCTCTATTGGCCCACCGGCAATCCATGGCCTGACGGTGACGACCGTGACCGTCCCGGGGACAACCTTTACACCGACTGTGTTCTCGCGCTCAACGCCAAGACGGGGGATCTCAAATGGCACTATCAATTTACGCCCCACGATCTAAAGGATCGCGACGCCACAGAGCCTAACGTATTGGTCGACACCGTTTATAAGGATAAGCGGTCCAAACTTTTACTTCACGCAGATCGTAACGGATTTTTCTATGTGCTGGATCGCACTAATGGCGAACTGCTTCTGGCCAAGCCTTTTCTGCGCCGTGTCGACTGGGCTACGAGTATCGGACCCGATGGCAGACCGGTTGTGAGTGATCCACGCGGCTGCCCCAGCGATGCCGCCAATTGGGACTCAACCGCGTTCTCACCTGAAACGCGCCTTTACTATTTCATGGCGCTCGAAGAGTGCGTCGGTAAGCCGACCGGCTACCCCGATCAGACAGGCCAGCGGTTCCTGCGCGCGGTCAACATTGAGACAGGCGAAATCGTTTGGGAGGTTCCGCAGCCTGGTCCGGCACGAGCTAAAACGTGGTCGGGCGTTCTCGCCACCGCTGGAGGTCTGATCTTCTATGGCCAGCCAAACGGCGGTTTTACGGCCGCAGATCAGCGGAACGGCAAAACACTGTGGCAAATCCCGACCAACGTTCGCATGAAGGCATCGCCCATGACCTTTATCTTAGGCGGCAATCAGTACATCGCGGTAGCCGCCGGGCCGAACATTCTCTGCTTTGGTCTATGACGACCACACATTGACGAAAACCGGGTATGTTCGTATCGCCGCCGGAACCGACCGATACGCACAAAGCTGCAACGCCGAGCGACCGTCTCGGCCTCCTGTTTGCGCGTCCGGACTAGCCGCCAGTTCCGTGTTGAACACGTGTAATGATCAGATGGAAACTCCGCTGTGTTAGCCTCACATTTATGTCAACTGATCACATTCTCGCCCTGCTACTGAGCGAGAGAAACAAAGTAATACAATGTCCACTATGATTCGTTCCTTCCTGGTTGCCGTTGTGAGCTGTGGCGCGATGCTGGCCGCGCCGAAAAGTTGTGACGAGCTTCTGAAGCTTACGCTGCCTGCTACGACGATCAAAATCGCCGAAGCGGTTGCGGCGGGCTCGTTCACGCCGCCTATCGGCGGGGCGCTTTCCAATCTGCCCGGCTTCTGCCGCGTGGCGGGCATGATCCAACCGTCAGCCGACTCGGACATCGAATTCGAAGTCTGGATGCCGAGTCCGGGATGGAACGGGAAGTTCGAGGGGATCGGGAACGGCGGGTTTGCGGGATCGATCGGCTACAGTGCGATGGGCGCGGCGGTTTCGCACGGCTACGCGACCGCGTCGACCGACACGGGCCATCATCCGGCGGGGCTCGATGCAAGCTGGGCGCTGAACCATCCGGAAAAGGTCACCGATTTCGGCTATCGCGCGATTCATGAAACAGCCGACAAGGCGAAGGCGATCCTGAAAGCGTTTTACGGGGAGCCGGTGAAACGATCGTATTTCAGCTCCTGCTCGAATGGCGGACGGCAGGCGCTGATGGAGGCGCAGAGGTATCCGGAGGACTACGACGGGATCGTGGCGGGCGCGCCGGCATATTATTGGACGCATCTGCTGACGGCGGCGCTGTGGAACATGACGGCGACCCTGAACGATCCGGCGAGTTACATCCAGGCGAGCAAGCTGCCGGCGATCGAGGGCGCGGCTGTGGAGTCCTGCGACGCTCTCGACGGCGTGAAGGATGGAGTGATCGACGACCCGACGAAGTGCAGCTTCAAACCGTCGAAGTTGCTGTGCACTGGCGCGGAGACGGATAGCTGCCTGACTGCTCCGCAGGTGGCGGCGCTCGAGAAGATCTACGGAGGCGTTCGCAATGCGAAGGGCGAGCAGGTGTTTCCGGGATTCTCGGCCGGAGGCGAAGCGGGCGCGAGTGGATGGGGCGGATGGATCACGGGCGCGGGGCCCGAAAAAAGCCTGCAATACGGGTTCGGCATGAATTTCTTCCGGTTCATGGTGTATTCGAATCCGTCCTGGGATTACCACGCGTTCAATGTGGATCATGATATGAAGGTCGCCGACGACAGCCTGGCGGGTAAATTGAATGCGACCAACGCGGACCTGAAGAAATTTAAGGATCGGGGCGGAAAGCTGATTCTGTATCACGGATGGAGCGACGCCGCCATTCCGCCCGTGAGCACGGTGAACTATTACAAGAATGTGGTTGCGAAAATGGGCGCCAAAGACGCCGGGTCCTTTGTGCGTTTGTTCATGGTGCCGGGGATGCAGCACTGCGGAGGCGGTCCAGGTCCGAACGCGTTCGGCCAGGCCGCGGTGACGGGAGGCGATCCGGAGCACGATATCGATGCCGCGCTGCACCGCTGGGTGGAGGAGGGGAAAGGTCCGGTGCAGATCATCGCGACCAAGTACAAGGGGGCTTCGGCGGCAAGCGGGGTCGTGCGGACGCGCCCGCTGTGCCAGTTTCCGCAGGTGGCGAAGTGGAGCGGAAGCGGGAGCACGGACGATGCGGCGAACTTCACCTGCGTCGGCCCGCAGAACTAGTCCCTCGCCATCGGAAGGTAGGGCAGGAGCTGGTCTCGCCCTATCGCGCTAACCTGTCAAGTTCTACTGAATAGCGACCTGCACCGTGTTAGCGGCGATGCCCGAGGCTGTGAGCTGCACCGCCGCCGTACCCGAGCCGGCCAGTGTCGCCGGGAGCTGCACGTTCACCTGATCGACGCCGGCGTAGCCTGCGTTGCCGGCAAAGATCACCGGCGTATCGACGCCATTCACGGTCGCCGAAACATTGGCGATTCCGGACAAATTAACAAAGGCGATTGAGGCCCTTCAAGGTCCAAAGCGAAAGGGAAGGCCACCTGGTCTCGGTCGAAAGGCGGCACCGCCGCCTGTCGAGCAGGACTCGGCGCCGCAGGTGGCCGTAGGTCCTACCGCGCCGGCTAAACGGAAGATGAGTGCGGCCGGCAGAAGGGCGATCATCGCGGGGACAAAGAAGCGCTGGGCGGCGATCAAGGCCGCGAAGGCTGCTGCTGAGGCTCCGGCTGCGGTTGCGGCGACACCCAAAGCAACGCCAGCGAGGGTCCAGGTGACAGTCAAGAAAGGCGGCCTTACCGCAGCGGGACGACAGGCGTTGTCCATCGCGATGAAGGAACGGTGGGCGGCGAAAAAGAAGGCGACGGCCAAAGGGAAAGCGGCCTAACCGCGCGGGTTATCATGTCCTGGCCCGCCCCTGAATGTAGGACCGTCCGCCTCAGTCCGCAACTTCCCAAATGCTGGCGACGATCTGATCTATCTTTTTGATCCTGTCGTCCGCGCGAATAGGAGCATCGAAGGGAAGCTGCTACGCTGAAGCGGCGGTAGCATTTAAGAAACTGAGGTGAGTTCCGTTGGCTGAGGTGCAGATTATTAATGGCGAGAGCGTGGAAAGCGCGCTCAAACGCTTTAAGCGAAAGGTTCTTAATGAGGACATCATCAAGGACATCAAGCGTCACGCATTCTATTTGAAGCCGGGCCAGAAGATCCGGGTCAAGGCCGCGCTAGCAAGGAAGCGCAATCGCAAGAATCGCACGCGAGATTTTGAATCTGACCACAATCGGAAGTGAGATCGACGGTCGATTCACCCCCGGCCGCCTCAGTCAGCGACTTTCCAAATGCTGGCCGCGATCTGGTCGATCTTCCTGATCTTTCCGTCCGCGAACGTGAACCACTGAACGCCGCGAATGCTGTAGGCTTGGCCGCTCGACTTCAGTACGCCGCTCTCGCGCAATAGAACGGCAATAGATTCGCCATGGGAGATCATGGCTTCGATCTCGGGCTGCTGGTTCTCGACCTGTGCGTAATTCCTCCTCGCGGCGGTAATCACGTCATTCCGGCCGCGCCAGTTTCCGTCAGTCGCAGGAAATCCGCAGATGTTCAGCTCGACATCGTCGGTCATGGATTCGCCGAGCGCGTCGAAGTCGCCCCGGATAATGGCGGCGTAGGCGGCGTGAAGAACCGTCTGAGAGTCGCTGGACGACGGGTCGCTTGCACTTGGGCGCGTGGTCGCGAGTAGTTTGTCTGTGTATTCGGGGTTCATGCGGCTAAAATTGTCGTCAAACGGCGTTGATGGCTGAAATATGGGGAGGCGCGCCGACGTAGGTGGCGGCCTTGTGGCTCCCTTGGATCTGCTCCATCATTCCGAGCATGTCCCAGTTCTGCCACCCTTCGACCAACTTGTCGCCCGCGACGCGCATGATGGTAATTCCGGTGGTGTGAATCGTTTTACCTGTAGGTCCAACGCCCAAACCGCCGCCGGTATGCTCGCCCGAGAATGACCAGCGAACGCAGATTCTATCGCCGTCCGCCATAGTGTCGTCGACGTCGACGTGAATCTCGGAGAACGTCGCGCTCAGACGATCGAAAAGCGGATAGAATCCTTCCGGGCCTACTGAGTCGATACCAGCTTCGTGGAGTACGGAATCCGCCGAGAGCATCTCGGCGATTGCCTCGCGCCGCCCCCTGTTCCACACTTCTTCGAACCAGCGCCGTCCCATGTTTCGCTCTTGTTCGGTCATCGGTGCCTCCGTGGACAACTATGTTACTCCGTTCCCGCTGGTTGGTACGGAAGGAGGATTCACGGGGCTCCAGCGCGCTGCCGGGGGGCCGGTAATGCGACGACGGGCCGGGTCGCGAATCCCCGGATACTTCCGGTTGAAATCCTTGTCGTTTCGCGAACGAAGCCGAACTTCGCCGCCGGTCTTGATGCCGAGCGCCCGGTAACCGTCGAGCTTCAACTCGTATGCCCACGCCGCGCCCTCCGGCAGCGTCTCCGCTGGCATGAGCAGCATCGGCTCGATGAAACGCGCTTCGGAGTCTCGCGGTGGCAACGCTTTTCAGTCTAGTGCGACAGCCGGCCACCGTGTCGTCGGGTGACTTTTCTCAAGGCCGGAAGGTCGGCATCACTAGGCTATATGCTGAGTAACGAACTTCACTCCATGCCAACTCCGGAAGGGGGTAGCCGGGAAATAGCGGTCTGGATACCGGCGTAAACTTCACTCGAACGCGGATCGCCTTTCGTCCCTGCGTCAAGGCAAGAGGAAGTAGGAATTCGTCATCTCGGAACCGTCGGTTCGATGTTTGAACGACGTGCTGCGTCGCCCCGAGTTCCTGTTGATTGCCGGGGCTGGAGAATACGCATGTGTTGGAGCCGGCCAGGTACCAGACGCCAGCCGGCTTCCAGTCAGGGTGGTCGGATCCGGCGGCGGCTACGGACATCTCAGCGCGCTGATTGGGTAACGAGTAATCGAGTTTCCTGCGCAGCATCACGCCAAAGTTGCGAGGTTCAATTCGCAAGGTGAACTCCGAGGTCGTTTTAGTGGTGCGGCCGCGATCCGTCTCTGCCGGGTAAATCTCGTGACCATTGATCGTATCCGGCCCCCATTCGTAACGCGAGGTGATCTCATACGGCGCGGAGGCATCCGGCGATCGGTAGCGATGCCGGCGCTCGCTGGCCTGGTCGCCGATGATCAGCTCGTCGGTTCGGATCAGCGAAGGCGCAGGCAGGCCGTACCAGTAGGTTACGGTCTGGTAGTGCTGCGTCGATTCATTCACGCCTCCGTGCTCTAGTTGAATCCGCGCATTCTTGCCGAAAGGCATCAGGTCCGCGAGCAGAAAGCGATACGCGGACTCGATCTTATCCTCGGCGCTGATCGCCGTCTGGGCATTTTTCGCCCCGGTGGGATGGCCGGCGAAGGGGAGGGTCATGTTCTCGCCACCCCAGTAATCTCCGCCGCCGCCCCATTCCTCGGTGCCCGTGCCTTGCGCTTGTGGTGTGCGGCTGTCATCGAAGAAGAAGCGTGGATCGCCTTCCAAGGTGTTGAGCACGGCAGCGTCCGAGAAGATGAACGAAGTGCCAACGAACTGGCCGGACCAGTCGCCGCCTCCTTCGGTCTGGGTGGTGTCGAGCAGCACCAGATCCTTCCCGGGCTCGGGCCGCGAATGGTCGCGATAGGTCGCGTGAAAATAACCGACGTGATTTGCCGGGTCGCGATAAGGGGTTGAACGAATTTTCCATTCGACATCCGGAATCGGCAGGTCGGCGCCCGTGAGTTCAACACGCGCGGAGTGAAAGAAAGGCATCGGGAAGTAACAGCTCAGGTAGACGCGGTCCGGGCCGTAGCGAATCACCATCGGGAAGGACTTGACCAGATACTCGCGATTCTCTCGGTTGTAAAGGATGCCCGCGCCATAGAACAGCGAAATGGGAACGTCTATGGAGGCCGTTCTGCGCCCATCCCAGGTGACGCGAAGGCGAACCTTGGAGAAAACCAGCGCCTGAGAACGCGGAATCGAGAACTCCAGTGCCCGCATCATCGAGGGTCCGTGCTGGTCCGACCAAACGGTAACCGTGCGGTTGGCTGCTAATTCAATTCGGCCGGACTGTTCTTGAATGAGGCCGGTCCCGGATGGCGCCAGGTCGCTGCCGGCACGGCTGACGAGATCCAAAACATCGGCGTCCGGCGGAGTCTTGCCGTCCCACGGCTTAATGGCTTGCGATAACTTCGCGCCATCGACGAACTGATGATAGATGTAATAGCCGGTTCCGTAAAAGGTTCGCGAATAGGCCATTCGAAATGATTGTAAGAAGCCGATAGGAACCCAACTTAGGTCAGCGCCCTTGGTCTCCGACCACGTCACCGCCAAAGGGCTGGGGAACAATCGTTCGGGGAGAAACAACGAGCCCTCGACCGGGTGCACAGGATCCTTCGTGCTGGTCTCCTGGACGAGATGATCGGCGTGGTCCACCTCGTAATGCCACGGGCTTCCGTGCCAATGGTTGTAGCGAACAAAATAGAGGATGCCGGGCGACTGCACATCAAGCGTGACGTTGAAATCATCGGCTTCCTGATAAAGGAAATGAGAAGCGTCGGCGCGTTCGTTCCCACCGCTCCGGTCGTAAGTGCTGCGCATATAGGCCCGGGCGCCGATGCGCTGATAGGGCCACCGATCCCAGAGACGATAAGCATCGGAGCCCACGGGGATCGGCGGCGGCTGGGCAGCGACAGCCGCGGCAAGGCAACAGAGCCAAAGGATCCCTTTCATTTACCGGCTCACTTTTTTCATCGCCTGGTGGATGGCCTCGAACACGCTGTTCTCGACGCCCGGCGCAAAGGGCCCAGGCTGCCCGTAGTAGACCATATTGTCCACCACCTCGTAGCCGCCTTCGCCCAGAACACGTTCCGACGGTATGTAACACATAACCGCATTGGAGTATCCGGCCACGATTAGCGCTTCGCCAGGGTATTCACTATGAGTGCGCAGAGCGTAATCGACCACTACTTCGCCGCCCAGCGCCAAAAGAGTCAGGGTCTTGCCGAAACGAACGGCCTGTACGGGGTACGGCGTATCGCCAACCGGATGACCGGCGTCCCACGCCTGAAGCATTGCGGTGGCGCGATGCCGCGCGGCAGGCGTCGATTTCGGGTTTTCGAGATCCGACTGATAAGCGGAGCGCGGCTGCGGAGCGAATTTGAGGCGGGTCACCACATAGGAAGTGCGGAGCGATCCACTCAGCCGCGTCAATGGGCCGCCGAGAACCCGGTCCACCGCGGCCGCAAGCTCCACGCCATGCTGCTCGGCTAGTTCCACGGTGTTGCGCGGATTGGGATTCTGATCGCCGCCGCAAAGCTGGAGGAACAGCGCCGTGGTTTCCGGATACTCGGCTTCCAGTTTTGCCGCGGCCACGCCCGCATAGTCGCCGCTGAGTTCGTAGAAATCTCCGGTGAGCGTCGTGTTATGACAAGCGTAGGCGAACAGGATGGCCCGCGTTTTCCCGTCGGGTGTGGACACCAGCAGAACCGGAACCTGGTGATCGGTCGGACCGGATGGGTTCACGCCGATCCTGATTCCCTTGGCCGTGGGCTCGCGCCGGTTGATCGCGAACCCCGCTTTGCCGAAGCCGTAGGAAACAACGGCGGGCGAGAGGTGCTTAATCGACTCGCCAATCACCAGGACCAAATCGTCCACCAGGAGCGCGGCATAAGTGTGGAGCTTCTGCTCTTCGCCAGGCGGCAGATCGAACATGCCTGAAAGGCCGGGCCAGACCACCGGTCCGGTGTGGGTGTGCGAGGAGTTCAGCAGGAGGCGGGAGCGCTCAATGCCAAATTGCCGCTGTGCGCGCGCCGCCACTTCATCGGCGACTTCCGCCGGCAATCCCACTAGGTCGGTCGCCACGATCACCACCGGTCGGCCGGAGCCGCTTTCAATCGCCAGCGACTTCGCCCAAAGAGCCTGGCGAACGCCCGTGGAGGGGTGGTTCCGGCTTGCGTATCCGGACATCCAGATGGGTTCGCGTGGCGTGATCTCCACTCGCGCCACTCCCGCTTGAAAGCCAGCCCCGAAAACCGAGGGTGCGCAGCAGATCAGAATCGCAACCGTCTTCACATGTCCTCGCGCCACGAGACTAACCTCTTTGAATCGCCGGGTAGACCTTGCGGATCGCAGCCACCGCATCGTCGGTGTCGCGTTCAGTATACTTCGGGCTCATCATGACCCCCGCAAACCGGCTCAGAATGTCGATGGTGCGCGGGCAGCACTCGCGCCCATAGCGGATGGATTTGCCTCGCTCGCTGGTGAACGACGGCCATCGCGGCGTCACCGTCACCTTCTGCTCGATCCCCGGGACGATGGGCAGAATCACGGAGCCGGCCGGCCCGGACACCGGCACACCCTCCGCCTTCATAGCCTCCGCGTAGCGATCGCGTGCTTCCTTATTAGGAAAGCTCAGGAAGATTCCGGTGCCCAGTTCGCCATCGGGATCCGGCAAGTGCCGCAGATGCGTCGCCGGAAGATCGCTGATTCCGCGATACACGCGGCGGGCGCTGCGCCGCACGTCGCCGATGATGGTATCCAATTTGCGCACCTGCGCCAGCAGCACGCCGCCGGAAAATTCGTTCAGCCGATAGTTCAGACCCGGCATGAAACCAAGCTTGCCGCCCGTGCTGGGGCGGCCCGTCACATCGTGAAACCGGCACGCGCGTTCGAATAGATAGGCATCGTTGGTCACCACTGCGCCGCCTTCTCCGGCGGTGATGGTCTTGCTCTGTTGCAGGCTGAAAATGCCAATGTCACCCATCGACCCAAGCGGCCGCCCTTTGTAGCTGGCGCCCACGCTCTGGCTGGCATCCTCCAAAACCTTCAGCCCGTGCCTGCGCGCGATCTCCAGAATCGGTTCCATGTCGGCCGGGTTGCCTTGCAGGTGCACCGCCATGATGACCTTGGTCTGCGGCGTGATGCGGTGTTCGATATCGCGCGGGTCGAGGTTGAACGACTCATCGATTTCGGCGAACACCGGCAGCGCGCCTGCCTGAATGACGGTGTTGTAGCAGGAGTACCAGGTCCAGGCCGGAAGAATCACCTCGTCGCCCGGTCCTACTTCCAGCGCCGCCATCGCCGTATGCAGCGCCGCCGTTCCGGAGGTGACTGCCAGCGCGTACTTCGTGCGCATTCGGGCAGCGCACTCGTTCTCGAACCGCGCGACCTTCGATTTCTCGGGCGGGCTGCTGAAGCGGAACGGATTGTGGCCCTCCAGCACCTCCGTAAGTTGCGTCTGTTCCTTATCGTCGTAGTATTGCGGTCCCCAATTCGGACCCATCAGCGGCTGGCTGCGCACCGGCGCGCCACCGTTCACCGCCAGTTGCGGAGAGGCATCGGCCGTCGCCGCGGCCACCATTGAGGCCGCCAGAAAATTTCTTCGATTCATCGTGACACTCCTTTGCTAACCGACTTCCTCGTTGGCCCGCCGCAGCATGGCGCGCATCGACGCAATGCAGTAGGCGGTTCCCGCGCGCAATAATCCACTGTCGCCAGCCAGTCGCGGCACATGGTCCGGTTCCACTCCGCCGCTGAATCGCACCTGCCGCAGCGTTTTCATCACTTGGTACATGTCCATATAGCCGTCGTCCGGAAATGTCTCCACGAAGCGAGGCAACGGCCCGGTCACATTCCGAAAATGCACTTCGAAGATTTTCCCGCGCCCGCCGAAATCGTGGATCATTTCGAAAACGTCCTTGCCCATGCGGTCGCCGCCTTCCGACCATGTTCCCACGCAGAAAGTGAGCCCCCAATTGGCGCTCTTGCCGGCGATCTCTTCCGCGCGACGATAGCCATCGTAATGAGTAAGCAGCTTGGCCACGCCGTTCATCTTCGCCACTGGAGGATCGTCCGGATGCAGCGCCAGTTTCACACCCGCTTCCTCCGCCACCGGCAGCACGGCTTTCAGAAAATAAGTGTAATTGGCCCAAATCTCCTCGGCGGAATACTCGCGCTCGAACTGCCGCTTCTCCACCCGGTTGCGGAAATCATCCAGGTCGAATTCCCGCGCGGTATACCCGCGGCGCTCCACCATCTTCGTCGTGTAGGTATCGGCGGGGTGGAAGTCGTACGAAGCGACCGGAATCTCCAGCGTTCCCAAGTCGCGAAGGAAGCGGCGATAAGTCTCGATGTCCTGGTCCCGCCCCGGCTCTCCCAATTGGACCCGGCGCGACCGGTACGCGTAGTGAACGCCGGAGTAGATCCGCATGCCGAACTGCGCGAACCGCCGCTGCTGCGCGCGCAGCGTATCGAGCGTGATCTCCCCTTCGCCGAATTCCAGCCGCACCCATTTGAGGCCAATCTGTTCCAGGAAGCGCAGATCGTCATCACTGACGCTGGCGGCGTCCAGGCGGTGGCACAGCTTGGCATTCCGCGGATCGCCTTCTTCGATCTTCGCAGCCCCCTGCTGCGCCAGGAGGGGCGTGCCTGTCGCCGCCAGCGCAGACCGGAGAAATTGGCGACGAAGCATAGAATCACGTTATTGCAGGACGAGGGTGCCGTCAAGCCTCTGCAGTCCGCGTATCGCTCTATTACCTGCTGCCTCCGACTCTGAGCGAGAAGGAGTTCACTGCGATTCGGTAGCTTCGAATGCGTTGAGAAGCCGTTCCTTGCGGCTTGAGGCGATCTCCCACTCGGGCGGCGAGTTCCTGTCAGGCTTTCGACGACCGGTGCGCATGAAGGAAAGCTGCCACTCCCGCCAGTTCGCCTGCGCCGAACAAGCTCCATGCAAAAGGCTGGGGAAGGCCGCCCGCCATCAGGTTCCGATAGTCCCAGGTGAATGACATCAAAATCAGGGCTCCGCCGAGCGTCATTGCGACCCAGTGCGCCGGGAGCATTCGTATCGGCCGCGAGAGTGCGAGGAGGCCCGCGCCAATGATCGTCATCGACACGATCGATGGCGCGAGAACCGGTGCCGCCCAGGGCACGGGGATTAGAAACAGGATGTCCCACGTCATGATCGACGCCGGCCAGTGAAGCAGCACTTTCAGAAACACGTAAAAGAACAGATCCCAGGTCCCGAACGCAATCGCGAACGAAGGCAACCACAACGACCGGCCTCCGGAGGCAGCCAAAGCCACTGACATCAGCATGATCATGGTGGCGGCTTCGCGCGCGATCTCCACACCCAGGAGCCACGATTTATCTGGCGCAGCGTTCGTGATTTGATCCACGGAAATCAGAGGAAAGAGTTCGCCGGCGGGTCGATCGGGACGAAGCCTCTGCCGGATTGGATCGTAAACCGCGCGCAGATAGACCACCACCGACGCCTCAACGTAGCCGAATGAGATGCCAAACAGAATGAGCCCTGTTGCGACGCGCCACCACTTGTTCCCTAGCATCACAAATTAGATTATGGCTGACGGAAGCAGGTCAGTTGCCGAACCCGCAAAGCGATATTCCGTCCAGTTTCCGGCTACTCTTCTTTCCGGGTCAAGCGCGGATTCGGCGATCAGACCCGGTGGGCGGCCATGACGGCGAGCACGGTTGGTTACTCTTTGGGCAATAGTACTTCAAGGCGAGCGACAGTATCCGCAGGGTCGGGCACCTCGATGATCAGCTTCTCGTAGCGTTCATCCCGAAGGTCGACCACAATAGCCTTTTCAGCGTTGTGTACATCCCAAAAGATCCAATTGCCGTGATGATAAAAAGTGCCCGCAGCGATCACTCCCGGCAGATGCGTTCCCGCGAGTCGCAGGCCCTTCCACCAGCTTTCCGCGATGTTCGGATCCGCATATACGCGAATTACATGGTGAATTGGAATCACTAGGCGGCTTTTCAGCGACCACAGCTTATCCCAGCCCTCCACCTCGACGATCAAATTTCCCTCTGACACGCTCACGATGGTCATCTTCGCTCTCCTTTAAGTAGGTTATCGGTCCAGTTATCGGCGCGCTGTCGGTGCCCGCTTTGCCCTGGGCGACCAGTTTTGCGAACGAACTAACTGAGGGAAGGGTCAAAGGCGTTCGACCGATGACCACGAAATGACGATGCACCATGGCGATCCGCATCGAGGACAAGGCTAACGGTTCTGCTGTCATTCAGCTGCTCTCCCACGAGATTCCGGGATTGCTGCCGCTCAATCCTCAGAGTGGCAAGGTTGCACGGGCTCAAGCGATCAGCCCCCTGATTGAAGCCGGGAACATCTACTTGCCCCATCCAGACTATGCACCGTGGGTGAACGACTTCATCGAAGAATGCTTCCAGTTCCCGAACGGAGCGCACGACGATCAGGTGGACGCGATGACCCAGGCGCTGTTGCGCCGGCACGAGATTCCCAAACAGCAAACTTACGTCTCATACTGCCATCCAGTTCAGATCAGACCAATTTGAACCGCTTCCTGCCTTACTTGGTCGAGAGGACTTCGTCTCCGGTTGATTCTTTCCAACAAACATCGGGATAATGCTGTCGAGGTGCCCAATGATGAAGCACGCAGCATTGCTGTTCTTATCGTTCGCTGCCGCTTGTTCCGCTCAGATGGCGCCGCTGCACTCCACTGTGAGCGCCACGGGCCAGGCCAGCGTGTATGTCACTCCCGATCAAGTAAAAGTAGACGCAACGGTGATCACCCAAGGCAACTCTGCTCAAGATGCAGCTTCGGCGAATGCGACCGCGGTCGCTGCTGTGGTCGGCGCTCTGACAAAACTGCTAGGTCAAGGGGCTAATATAAAGACCATCGATTACTCCGTTGGTCCTATTTACAAGTATCCATCCAACGGCGGTCTCCCAACGATCGCGGGGTACACGGCAAGCTTGACCGTAGAAACCACGCTGGGCGATATAACGATGATCGGCGCGGCAATCGACACTGCCATTAAAGCGGGAGCAACATCCATCGGCGCCCTCCAATTCTCTTTGAAAAATCCTGATCCGGCACATCAGCAAGCGCTCGCCCTTGCAACCAAGCAGGCCAGCGACCACGCGAATGCAATGGCCGGCGCACTCGCTCACACCGTCGGTGGCATTATTTCGCTTCAGGAAGGAAGCCCGGTTAGCATACAGCCGATCGTTGTTGGCGTCGGCAGCAGTCCGACGACCTCGACAACAGTTTCGCCCAGCTTAATTCAGGTTCAGGCGACCGTCGTGCTTCAAGCCCAGTTGAACTGAAGTTTCGGAGAAAGACGTGCTGAGATCGTTGATTGCGCGGATCAAGAAAGTAACGATTGCTGTCCAGCCGGGATAGACCATCAGCGGCGTTCGGGGGAAGTTGGCCGGACTAGGAACGGCGAGCCACCACATCGTCCGGCGGGGTGTCTCAATAAGCATGATTCGAAAGCGGGTCGCCGAGGTTGAAAAAACATAGTGTTTTTCCGTCAAATAATCGTCTCTAATAGTGACCTTTTTGATACGGCTCGCCGCGAACGCACCATGCCCAGGGATGCTCCTTAAATCGCGTTCCCATGAGCAAGTTGGAATGGTGTCACCCTTTTAGGCTCAAAAGTAAGCGTGGCGCCCGCGGAGGTGTGCCGGGTTTCGCAGGATGAGGTGCCGAAACACTGAGCAATATGCGACGCAGCTCTTTTAGCAAATGCGGCGAGAACGCCGTCCGCAAAGTGTTAGCATGACTCGAAATGGCATCAACGGTTTCGGATTGGCTTCGCTCGACGTTTTTAAAGCGGCGATGGACGGTGTTAACACTTGCACCCCTTCTGGTTATCGTCGCTCAGTGGCTGATAAACCACTTTTCGGCCTTGCCGAGTGACTTGCGTAGCGCTGCCGCATGGGAAGCGCCATTGTGGTTGTATGGTTTATCATTCACGTTTTGCCTGAACGTGGCCCAAGTCCTGGGGTGGCGCGAACAACATGGAATTGTAAAAGAAATGACCGGTCAACCGTCGATAGCCCTTTCGCCGAGCAATGTCAGCGAGGGATTCATCGTCAGGTCAAGCGGTAAAGATGTTGCAGTCGATGTCACAGTGCAAGACATCGTTATTCCTATCCCCGCAAAGATTTTGGAGCAAGAAGCAAAGATGATCGAGGATTCCGGCATTCAGGTGGTCTATCCGTCGCCAAAGTCTTGGATCGTGAAGTTCCAGAGCATTGCGTCGGTAATTGACGGCGATATCACGCCCATGGACTACAGAATCCAGAACGTCGGCGTATTGCAAGCCAAGGATATTAAGAACGTGATGGCTCAGATCGCTACCGACTTTGATGTGGACTTACCTTTGACGCTTGCCTTCTCGAATCTGAACGGGCCAAAAAGGACTTGGCATTCTCATTACGTTGTGAACTATAACTTGATCTCGAAGGCACTCTCGTTGAGACATGTGGGTACGGCGATCGTGAAAGATACTCAGTGCTCGCTTTGTGCGAAATAGCCCTGCCCCCGTGGGCCAAAGCACACTCGCCATTCGATCTCGCGGACCAATTCGATATCGGTAGCGATCTTAACCTTACGGCGAGGTTTTGCGAACACTTCCGGTGCGATTCGTGCTAAGAGTTGGATTTTTATATCTTGCCAAGCTAAGTAGACTCAAAATGTGATCTGACATTAGACTAACCCGATGAAAGTCGTTCCTGATAGGCTGTGGGCTCTCGTTTCAGTCGAAGAAGTGACGATCTTCGTCCCGCAGACGCGATTTTGCCGCCGGAACATTGAACGTGACACCGAGGCCCGGCCGGTCCCAAACGTCGATGAAGCCACGTTTCATAATCGGGTCCGGCAACCCGTCGACAATTTGATACCACCACTCCGGCTGGCCCACGGGATACTCGAAGCCGATGTAGTTTTGAGGCAAGGCGGCCGCTAAGTGAACATGCGCGGCCAGCCCGATCAGCCCGTCGAAAATCCCGTGCGGAGCGATGAGGATGCCGTGGAGATCGGCGTATTCAGCGATCCACTTCATTTCCGCCAATCCGCCAACATCTTCCGGGTCGGGGCCGACCACATCGACAGCCTGTTTTTCGATCAGATCCTTGAAGTTCTCGCGGAGGTAGATCTCTTCTCCGGTGTGAATCGGCAGCGACGTACTCTGCTTTACCTCCCGAAAAACCTCGGCGTTTGGGTAAGGCATGTAGTCGCCTGTGATCAGGTCTTCGAGCCATGTGATGTGGAGCGGTTCGAGCGCTCGCGCAAACGTGATCGCATCCTTTACTGTCCAGCCCGGTCCGCAGTCCAGGGCGAGCCCGATTTCATCGCCCAGAACCTTCTTCATCGCTTCGACGCAGGTGATGACCTGTTTGAGGCCACGTTCCGTCATCAAACCGCGATCGGCGTGCGATGCTCCGGTGCGCGGTTCGTCGTACCAGCCGTCGGTCATGGCGCGCATCATTGCCGGATTGTGAAAGCCGACTGCCTGCTTGATCAGCGTGAAGCCCTCTTTGGCTTCCTTCATTTTGGCCACGTTCTCGGCGTAGTCCTGCGGCGTTTGGCCGGTCATCGGGAAACGGACGCCTCCGTTGTAGGCTCGGACGCGGTCCCGGATCTTCCCACCAAGCAGTTTGTAAACCGGTACTCCAGCTACCTGCCCCGCGATGTCCCAGAGAGCAATCTCGATGGCGCTCACCGCCGCACCCCAGGGCTTAAAGGCACCGAGCCGGCGGATCTTCAGCATCACCCGCTGGACGTCCGTAGGGTCTTCGCCGAGAATATAGTCCTTATAAAAAAGTACCATCGGCTTGAGATACGGTTTGGTGGACTCGGCTTGACCGTACCCGGAGACGCCCTGATCGGTGACGATCCGAACGACTGGGTTCCGGCCGATGATTGCGCACCTGAGGTCCGTGATTTTTATAGATCCGTGCCCCGTCCGCTTTTCGGGGGCTGCCAAATTCCCGCGCTGCTGGGCCACTACCGACGTTGCCGCCGCTACCCCCGAGAGCGATCCAAGAAATCCTCTTCGCGTCCAATTTGCCATGACGTCCTCCGCTAAGAAACATCTCAGATCCGAACGCCGCACGCAATCCCCCAGTCGTCAATGGTTGAGCTTGTCTCGTTGAGCCCGAGGCGTCGATTATCTGTCTCACACGCGCTGGTTCTTCCGGCATCGGGACCGACAAACGCCTGCGAACGCCAATTTAGCGTCACGATTGAACGAATATAGGCCAGGCTGACTGCGCCGGTAAGGTGCACCGGAGTCGCGTTGCGCCTATTACATTCCCATCAGCAATCTCGCGGCGAGCGTGGCCGGCATCCCCGCGAGGACAATTTTCTCCGCTGTGGGACCGACATTGTATGGGACCCGCGCGAACTCGACTCGTTGCCCCTCGGGCGAGTACAGAGCATAGGCGGCACGCCAGTTGCCATCGCGGGGTTGGCCTACCGAGCCCGGATTCACCAAGTAGCGGTCCTCCGGCCGAATCTCCAAGGCGCAGGCCGGATCGATAGCCGCAACAGCGGCCTCAGCCGCGACGAATCCTCCTTGCACATGCGTGTGCCCAAAGAAGGTGAGTTGCGTCTTCAGATGGGGCAGCGCCGGCGCAACATCGGCGGGCTTGACCAGATATGCGTCTTCGTCAAGCGGCGACCCGTGCACCAAGGTGAATCCTTCGTGCGCAAGCGGACCTTGGGGCATTTGTGAAAGGTAGTCCAGGTTATCGGCACTGAGGGCTTGGCGCGTCCATAGGATTCCGTCGCGCGCTTCCTGGCGGTACAAGTCGAGCGACGCACCTTGACTCACCTCGCGATCGTGGTTGCCGCGTATGATTGCCGCTGCGTTCGCCCTGGCCCAATCGACCGCGAAGTTGGGATCAGCGCCGTATCCCACCAAGTCTCCCAAGCATAGGATCTGGTCGTAGCGGCCCTGTGCGTGGGCCAGCACGGCTTCCAAGGCCTCCCGATTTCCATGAATGTCGCTGAGAATAAGAAATGTCACTGCACCCGCCGATCAACTCGTACTGTTGTGACGACGGATTGCGGCCAATGAAATCGCCGGGCTGACGAGCTTAATCGAACCAACAGCCGCGCCGTATCGATTCTTCCAACCCTTTCTGGGCTTGGCTCGCGACGTGATCCGCCCCGTCGCGAAAAAGCCATAGCCCCCGATGTAGAATACAACGTCGTCGCCAAGCTCGACGGGCTTGGGCGCAACCCAATCCCTTGCGTTTCTTTTCGTCCCAGCCATCCGTTCGAGTAATTTCTTGTCGCCGTTTTCGATTCCCCCCTGGACGATGTGTAAGGCACGCACGCCTTATTTTAAGACGGTCGCGTTCCACGCGTGAATGAGACGCGATCATGGCCGGTCAGGCCGTTGCTCATGACAACTAGGAAAGCGGGCTTGCTCGAAGAGGCTATCGAACGGAATTACAGTGCGGCGAAGCTTGGGCTGTAGGTGGACTTCCAATGTACATCCTGATGTACACTGGGCTCGCATTTACTTTTGATCAGGGGTCTCCGCGGCGACCGACAGCGAGTAGATGCCCGCATTTGCTTATGTACTCCGAATGTACATCGGCGGTCCTCCCTCCCGTCGAGGTATCGCCGATTGTGGGTCAGCTCACATTGCGGCTAAGGCACGCGAAGGTGCGACTCCAGCGAAATTCCAGACTGGAGCGGCGTGACACCACTCGACAGCACTTGAAAAATAAGGGCAACCATCACCATCCTTCAGGTTCCGATTTTTCGCTCGCAGACTCCCTCGCCGATGTACCCAAAACCTTCCGCTTGGCCGCCCCCAAGGTCCTCGGCTTCTGCATGCGATCAAGCCATTCCACAGCAAGACGCAAAGACGTCTGGTTGTACCGTTCGTACTTTTCCTCTAGAGACCAATAGGTTTTCCAGCGCATCCCTGTCGGTCTTGGTGGGAAAGGGTCGAACAGAGAAACAGACCCGCCCAAACTCATCCTGATTGCCCTCGCTCGTTCCATCAACCTGTCCTTCGGGCTTTGGTTTCGGGTGGCATAACTGAGGTTGTGACAGTGGCGGCAACCGAATTGGCTGGCCCGCGGCGGCAGAAATAGCTTCTGGATACGGCGCCGGCACGTTGGACATCGGAACCACCATCGCACGCCGCCAAACTGCGGCTGGGTAGTCTCCAGGAAGACCGAATAATCTAAATGTTCGCGCCCCAAGCCGTAGGTCAGGTGCACCCGTTGATGGTGGCCATCAGTCGTATTCACGTGATAGCGAATTGCACCTTGCCACCCTGTCTTGATAATTCCATCGCGGAGGATTCCCAGCCGGGTCCAGTGCGCAGCATCGAGTTTGACGCACTGCTCAGCTGTCATTTTTTTGCGATGCCATCGCCAGCGCGTGCTTCCGTAGCCGCCCATGCTGCCTTTATTTTACGAAAACATCAGGGGATCAACCGCACGAACTTGCGCGGTGACACCATCGCAACATTACTGATGAGACGGCACTCCCGACTATTTGTTCTTGAGGTGCCCGCTGATACTTCGTAAGGCGTCCTGATGCGTCATCAGGAAAACTCGGCAATGACACCATCGCCAACACATTGATCAACTGACACTTGTAGGGGATTTGAGATCAGAAAAGTCGCGGTCCAGTCTGGAATTTCGGAATCCGGGGACACGCTTTGGACGCCGCGACTCAGAAATCGGTGCCGAACACCTCGTCATCAGTTCACCCGCTTTCGGACGCCTCGCATCCCGCAGTGCTTCCAGCTCCGCGAGCTCTGTTTGCAACTGCTCGGGGGTGCCATTTTCCAAAAGGTCTACAATCGAGGCGAAACGATGAACGGAATCAGTCCGATCTACGAACATGCCGTACTCCTTGCCCAAGAGTTCAAGCGCCCGGTTCGCACCCGAGGCTTGGAAAGTGTACTCACCAGTCGGCGTCCCCTTCGAGTCGAGCACCGGCTCAGCCTGCATACAACGTTTTGCAACAGCCTTCAAACTGGTGAGAACCCATTTCCTTCCAGCGACAATGTCGTTCATGACCTCGACAAACTTCGCTTCAGCTCTGGCGCCAGCGGCAGGAATGGTGCGTAATTCAACAAGCCTCTGTCGAATTTCAACGGTCTTCAACAGGCGAAAACCTGCCGATCGGGCAACGTGGAAGGACTTGGCTTTGTAATCCGCTGCAGTGTAAGCCTTGGCAACATCCTCCCCGCTTTCTGAGGAGATTGCGACAAGGGCAACAAATTGTTCGTGTTTCTGATTTATTAAAGTGGGCATTTTGGTCACCTCCGGCTGTGATTTTCTCTGGGATTTCCGCGGCGCAGCTGATGTTGTTCGGTGTTCGCACCCTTGCGTGTTCGTTGCGCGCTCCAGTCTGGAATTTCGGCGGTGTCACCTTCTCGCGCTCCAACTTGGATCAATGGTGGTGTCAGGATCGTTCCTCCGACGTGACGGGTGACGGATGTGACGGATATTCTTCAAAAACTCCCCTATACGCGCGGGTAACGCTATTTTTGAAAACTACCCGTCACATCTGTCACTTCTCCCCGATCTGTCACCACCCCCCTTCGCCCGCGTCGTTCGGCGGGGCGAGCGCGATGCCAGAGTAGAGCGTTCCACGGCTCTTGTGCTTGCCGACAATGCCTTCACGATCCGAGAGCTTCTGCCCGAACGTTTTTAGTGGCATAACGTGTTCTTCTCCGCTTGTTGCCGCCCACTGCTTGTACTCGGTATACAGAGCGGAGGAGACCGCACTGAACTCCTTTCCGGTGACGCAGCGCTCCTCGATAAAACGTCCGAGTTGGTCCATTTCAGAGCGCCACTTTTCATTGGCAGCCTGGACTTCGGGAGGCTTCGACAGCCCGGATTCGTGCCAAAGTCTCGCGCCCTTCACTGCCCACGCGAGAATGCCTTCTGCTTCCTCCAGCAGCTTTCGGGGCATGTCGCGGTCAATCTGTTCCTTGGAAATGCGTACCATGAACGGAATGGGATGTAGCCGGCTAAAAGTTGCTCGGTCATCTGCATCTTTGATTGTGGGTTTTCGGTTCGTATCCATCCACAACTTATGTGTCTCGGAAAATTCGATGGGGTTCTCGTACTTCCGCACGGCCTTGATCTTGCCCATGCCCTGGGTGATGCGCTTCAGCTTGCCTTGCGCCAGTCTTTGACCTTCTTCCGTTTCAGAGGTCTGAACGAAGCGCGCGCCGCGCAGGTCTGCTAGGTCCGCCTGAGTGTTGTTCGACTCCTGACGCACCATGAGAGTATCGACTTGGAGTAAAGCCGAGTACTCTTCCACGAGCTGCCGGATCGTGGTTAGCATCGTGCTTTTCCCGTTATCACCAGCGCCAAAGAGAACGAACACGGCCTTCTCGATCGTGCAACCGGTTAGCGAATACCCGAATGCTCGCTGAAGGTAGTCACAGAGGCGCTGAGCACGATCAAGTTCCACCTCGCCCGCGTCCGGGCCTCCGCCCATGATTTGATCCAAGAACGCGAGCCAACGCGGGCAGGCTGCCTCCGGTCGGTACTCGTGGTGAATCAGCTTAGTGATGAGATTCTCGCGCCGATGTTGACAAAGTTCTCCGGTCCTTAAGTCCACAGTCCCGTTGATGAAATTCAGCAAGTACGGATCCCCGTCCAGGTCCGCGGGCTTCACATAGATCTCACACTCGGCCATTGCAAGGGCGTTCGTGACGCGTCGGGCGTCCAGACTTCCGCGCGCGAACGTCTCGGCCTTCTGATTTCCGGCTTCAACTGCCTGGTGCATGAGTTCAAGCATGGCCCGCTTGGCCATTTTACGGGCTTGATCGGTCTCGTCCACCGCCCAGCGTTTGCCGTCCCAAACCAGCCATTTCCTAAACGCGTGGCAGTAGCGGAGGTCCCTTCCGTACAGCGCGATCAATCTTTCCGCGTTGCCGTTATCGTTGTTTAGGTACGACAACAGATTAGGTTTCTCGGATTCCGTATTGTTTGTCGGCGCGTGCGCCCGCAATATTGCCAGCGCGTCATCCTCGAGTTGTGTTGGCTCACGCTGCACCCTCCACCTCCGAAGTGATGAAGGTAGCGAGTGCTGTCTGTAGTCGCCGCTGGCGGCTGCGGCCAGCGCGTACGAGCGCCGCCGCGAATTGTGGCTGGTGCTCGCACCACGCTGTGTATTCGGAGAGAGGAGATGTGCTCAGCGCGGCGAGCAGTTCGGTATAAATCGCACGGCTCGGATCCTCTGGCGCGAGTGATTCCAAGGCGGTCTCGCTCATGATCCGTGCCACGCCGACGAAGTAAGCCGACTCGCGCCGATGCTGCTGGGTGGCGGTGATCGATGCGCGGTCCCGAAGCGGTCGGCTGTCCACGCTGACGCCATTCAACTCTGCGAGCCATTCAAGGGCATCAGAACGCGTTCCGCCGCGGACCCGCCGAATCAGGTCAAGTACGCCGCCGCCGACATGGTCACGGTGGTCATACCAACAACCTTTTACATCATTTAGCGAGACCGCTTGCGGGTTGTCGCCATCTCGCCAAAACGCGCGGGCGTGGCCGTTTCTTGGCTGATCGCCTCCGAGTCCGATGAACACGTCGGTTATGGAGACCGCTCCAATGATGTCTGTGCCCTTCATGACCGCCTCCGTGGAAATAGCCAGGCGGGCCGGTCTCCCGAAATACCTCTAAGATTGGCAGTGGCCCTCCTCGACCGCCTTCGGGCGAGCCGTTCGCGGAAGACCGGTTCGCAACGTGCGCAACATTGCCGGCCCGGCATCGGTGGAGCATCGCAGAGTCGGCACGTCGCCAGATTTTGTGCTACGGTGATGTTGTCTATCAAAGTTGTTCGTTCCTTTCGCTGGAAAAGAAAAAGCCACCGTTCGCCGCGGTGGCTTTTTCGTGTGTCGATCTAATTGAAAAGGGCCCGGGGAATCGACTGCCGGGCCAAAAAAACGTTGCTGGACTTGCTTACGCGATCATTGGTAGCCTTTCAATTCGCTCCAAAACCCGCCTTCCATCCGCTCCCATCCCTTCGAGTTGTTGGCTATTCGATTTCGACAAGCGGCATGGGACAGCATGGGAGAGGCAATTTGACCGGCCAGGAATCTTGTCCCATTCTTGTCCCAATAAACGGGCAGTTTTCGGGATATTGAGGTCGCTTTGGTCTTTGTTTTTAATGCGATAACCCTCGCCGAATCCAGCCCTGAAAAGGCTGGCGTCGGCGGTTCGATTCCGTCCCTGGCCACCACTTTTTCAATCACTTACAAGCACGCCAAACGCGGTTTTATTCCATTTCATTCCAAAACTTATTGCTCGACAGGTTTGCCTTCGTGGGGTGAAGTGTGTCTTGAGGGCTGTTCCTTGGCAGGGTCGAACCGTCCGATCCTGCACTCTTTCCCGGCCTCCAAACGGTCTCTTCCGGCGCATACGGCACCGCCAGAAGCGTCCGATTCACCCGAAAAGACGGCGGCGATCCGCGTCCTGGAGGTGTTGCGTTGAGCCGAAGAGTGAATTTCGCCATCGTAGGTGGCTACGGTGCGACAGGAAAGGCCGTCATATCCGAGCTTTTGAAGTCGGGAGATGGTGAGGTTCTCCTCGGCGGACCTGATGGAGTCAAGCTAAAGTCAGCGGTAGCCGAATTCGGCGGCAGAGTGTCCGCAGCATGTGTCGACGTTCTCGACGCCCAATCGCTGGATCGGTTTTGCAGCCGCTGCTCGCTGATCATCAATTGCGGTGGGCCTGTCATGCTGCTGCAGGACCGTGTCGCTCAAGGCTTCGCGCGCGCTGCCACTATATCGATCCGGCGGGATTGTCATTTGTGAAGGAACGAATGCTCCCTAACGCTCAGCAGATCGCAGATTTGGGATTGTCGTTTGTTGTCTCGTCCGGGTGGATGCCTGGCCTCAGCGAACTTCTTCCCGTCCATGCGTATACACAGGCCAAGACGCAAATGGACTCCATCGAGTCCGTGGACGTGTACTTCTCCGACTCGGGCGAGTGGTCGGATAACGCTCTGCGGGACGCGGCCTTCTACATCCGCAAGATTGGATTTCCCAGGCCCGGCTATTTCCGCAAGGGAGCCCGAGTTTCCAGCAAGCTGTCGGAGGCAACTCGCAAAATCGACCTCGGAAATGCCATTGGGCGCAGACAGTTCAGCTTGGTTTCGATGGCCGAGTTGGACGAAGTAGGCCGCAGTCTCAGCGACTGCAGTTTCTCCACTTACTCGTACTTGTCCGGAGTCCGAACTACCGCAGCGGCCCTGATGATCGGCCTCTTGCCTCTCTCTGAGGAGGTTGGCGCGCGGCTCATGCGAGGTATATTTCGGCGCAACCAACTGCCTGTGGCAGGTTTTGTGGTGGCGCATGTAGCTGGCCGTGTCAAGGGCCGGAGGGCCGTGCTGAAATCCCGCATCATTTTCGAAGCCGGACGCGACTACTGGATCAATGCGGTCACCTTGGCCGCGGTCGCCCGCATAGTCTCTGCCGCGAGAGGCGTTCAATCCGGTGTCCACTTCCTGACGGAAGCGGTCGAAGCGACGGCGCTCATGACGGAGTTGCGGAAAGCGGGAGTCGGGCAATCGGAGACTTTCGAACTCTACGACTAAGACTTCTGTCCGCATACGACCCAGCGCATCTGGGAGAGGATTACTCCTGACAAACGCGCTTCTGAGAAGCTACCGAAAATGTGCCACATCAGGCACTTCTCCGTACGACCAAGTGGATTTTGAATCGTCCACAACTCGGGCATGACAACACGAGTCTAGTCAGAACTTGAGATCCTCACGCCCGCAATCGCCGTGGCTCTTTCAACGGCGGGCGACTTGGCCGGCGGGAAGAGGTTGCCATGCGGGGGTGCCGTCCTCCCATTGGTCGTCGGTCAGTTGCTCGACGCCTGTGCCGTCGTAGCGCATCACGAAAATCTCACCATAAGGCTGCGGCGCATCCGTGTAAACCACTTCATCCTTAAACCCCATCCTCGAACTGGTGAAGACGATGTATTCGCCGTCCGGCGACCAAGCCATGTGCGCGTCGTTCCCATGGGTGAACGTCAGGCGTTTCAGGTCTGACCCGTCGGGCTTGATGGTGTGGACCTCGTAGGCGCCATCCACCAGGCGCGAGAACATGATCAGTTCGCCGCGCGGCGACCACAGTGGAAAGTTATCGTATTCCTTCGTCACCGCCGTGACGGCTTTCGTTTCCAGGTTCATGATCCGCAGTCCGTACCCATCCTTCTCGAACGTCCGGTACACAAACCGCTTGCCATCGGGCGCAAACGATGGGAACGCGTTATTGCTCAACCCCGATGTGAGTTCCCGGAACCCTGTGCCGTCGGCATTGACCATCGCCACTTGAGCGCCGTCCTCAACGCGATCGACTGGTTTGAGAAATAACGAGTGGAAGGCATCGAAGAACGCTGCGAATCCACCGACGCCGAAGATGATCCGATTGCCGTCAGGCGACCACGCGCCGGCCAGCACGTTCCGGTCCTTGTCCTGAAAGACTACTTTGGAGACTCCCGTGGCCACCGTGGTCACGCTGAGAGCGGCGCCGCGTGCTCCGGCCGCTGGCCCACCGACGGTTACGTACTCCCGGCCCGAGGGGCTGAACGCGGCCTGCGTTCCGCTCTGGAACAACTCGTAATTCGGATTGCGGCTGAACGATTTGCGCCATGCCGGCCGCGGGGTTGTATTGCGCTTGTAAAAGACGACGTGCGTTCCATCAGGCGACCAGGAGGCGGAGCGGATAGTGCCGCGCGGTCCGCGCTTGCCGCTGGAGTAGTAGATGCCCGCCTCCGGCGTATCCTTCCTTATGTAACCGATCTCGTTCCCCGCCAGCGGGGACGGGTTTATTTTGACACCCGGTCCAGCGGTCACATCAGCGGACGCTCCAGTGGTGGTGTCGATCGATACGAGCCGCGTATCGTTTCCAGGCTCGGGACTCGCTCTTCGGTTTGCCAGTGTCTGTTCGGCGGTCATGCAATAAGCGATGACGTGGCGGCTGCCGGCCGTCCACTTTGGGCTGCCACAGAAATCTCCGCTCTTGGTGATCTTCTTCAATCCGGAGCCGTCCACGCGAATGATGTAAATATCCGCCAACTGAAGCCGCTCCCACCTGCCGTGCGCGAAAGGCATCGGGTTGCCGCGAACCGAGGAGAATGCGATCCACTTTCCGTCCGGCGACCACGACGGACGAAAATCGCCGTCCTTCCCCGTCGTAAGCACCTTGGCGCCCCGCGTGGCGAGATCCATCGTCCAAAGCTTCGCCGTCCCGCCGCCTCGCGTACTCACGAACACCAGTTGTTTGCTGTTAGGGGAGAATGCCGCTTGATCGTCGTAAGCCGCGTCCGTGGTCAACCGCGTGAGCCCGCTGCCGTCCGGATTCACGCGGAAAAGGTCTGCCTGGCCATTCCGGTCGGACGTGAACACGATCGATCCGCCGTCGGGAGCCCAGACTGGGTCGTAATCTGTGTCCGGGGATGCGAGGAGGGGACGCTCGCCGCTTCCGTCGGATGCGCTCACGAAAAGCGCTAACTGGCCTTGTTGCGGATAGACGCGGCCGTACGCGATTTTACGAGGTTTGGGCGTTTCAGCCCACAATATGGCGATCGCGGTGAAGCCGATGATCGGTAAGCGCATGTGAGAGAGTCTAAAGCGCCGTCTACCCTCGGCGCAAGCCTCCTGTGGCTAACCCGCAGTTTTCATTTCCGTTAATGCGTGGTTATCGCGTCGAACCCAGCGCATGCTATATGCAAGCGTTTCGTGACCTTTTGCGCGATAAAAGGTCGTGAGAGATTCTGCCGCTCCATGCAGTTCGACTTGGGACACCGTCAGGAGACTCCTCCGAACACTACTTCACCGCGATCGTCACCCCAGCCTGCGATTTTATCCCGCCAATGTTGAGAGTAATTGGCACCGCCGTCCCCGTCGGGACCCCCTGCGGCACCACCGCATTCACCTGCAATAACAGGACGCCAAATGAACGATTTAGTTGCACCACAAGAGATCGCCCAAGTGGGAGAATTTAAAGGCGTGTACAACATGGCGCTGAACGAATTTTTGGACTGGTTCCAGCAGGCGCCGCGCGGCCGGGCTTCACCAAGGCTACCGTGAGCGCCTGAACTGGCTCAGGGGATCAGCCGTGTGAAGACTGGGATTCGCTCCGGGAACTTGCTGTCGCAGCGCCAGGCGCAGGCGCTTCTGAGTGCGCCCGACATCACGACAGTGGGTGGGCTCCGCGATCGCGCGATTCTCGCGGTGCTTCTCGGCTGCGGGGTGCGACACGGCCGTGTTCGGACGGGCGCCCATGCCAACGTGGGTGAAGGTGGCAATTGGCGCATGGACATCCGCCGCCGACCTCGCAATCGACCATGTGTTCTGACCAGTGATTCGCGGCGGCTCTGTCACCGGTGAGTGCCTTGGTGAGAAGGTTGTCTGGCAGATGCTCAAACGCCGCGCGGCCGAGGTCGGCGTCCCTGGAATCGCTCCGCACGATCTGCGGCGCGCCTGCGCGAAGCTATGCCGGGCGGCCGGGGCGAACTTGAACGGATCCAGCTCCGCCTGGGTCACGCATCCGTACAGACGACAGAACGATACCTTGGCGCCAAGCAGGATTTGGTCCACGCGCCGAACGACGCAATAAAGCTTAGAGTGGCAGTAGCGGTTGGCCGGAACAGCTGGACTTTCATTGGCAGCGATCGCGGCGGTGCAAGCGGCGATTTCTCAGCGATTCTACTTTCCGGATTGTAGCTCCGCGCGGCGCCTGCCTTTCGCGGCCGCTCGTGCTACACTAATCGCTCACCGGAGCCCATATGCGCACCCTGACCCTTCTTTCGATTCTCTCGATTGCGGCAGCCGCTGTTCTGGCGGCCGCTCCGCTTTCGGTTCCCTCCGACCGGGAGTTCTTGAGTCCTGCGTCGCCACAGGAGGTCGTTGCGGCGCGGAGGGTTGATAGGATCGCCTGGGTGGATTACGCCGAAGGCAAGAGGAATGCCTACACGGCCGTGGCACCCCAGTTCGTGCCAGTGCGCCTGACCAATTTCATGAAGGACGACGGCATCATGATGTCCGCGATTCGGATCTCGGACGACGGCAGCACCGTGGTGTTCCTGCGCGGCGAGGCTCCAAACCGTTCGGGCTGGGCTCCGAATCCGACGGCCGATCCCAACGGACCGGAGCACGCCATCTGGGCGGCGCGGACCGCCGGCGGAGGCGCATGGAGGGTCGTCGATGCGGCCAATCCCGAAATAGCGCCCGATGGTAGCTCGATTCTGTTCATCAAGGACGGGCAGATTTACCGCGCGAAGCTCGCCCCCGCGAAGCCCGCAACGGAGGTTGATCGCGGCGAAAAGGCCTTCATCACGGAATGGGGTGTGCAGAGCGATCCGAAATGGTCGCCCGATGGAAAAAAGATCGCCTGGGTAAGCACTCGCGTGGATCACAGCTTCATCATGGTGTACGACGTCGCCACGCGGTCGGTGAAATACATGGCGCCGAGCGTGGACTTCGACACATCGCCGATGTGGATGGCCGATAGCGAGCATCTGATCTTCGTGCGGCAGCCCGGGTTGCCTTTTGGGCAACAGACGCTCCAGACAGGGGCGGGCAGCGGCGCGAACTACGCAGCACCCCCGCAGACTCCCGCGGCGGCGGGCGGCCGAGGTGGTGGACGTGGCGCGGCGGCTGCTCCTGCAAACGCGGAAACTCCGGTCAATAACGCTCCGGGAATCATGCGGGCGACGTTCAAAGGAGGCTACACGTTCGGCTTCTACAAGGCCGATGTCACCACCGGCGAGGCACAGGAGATCTGGCACAACCAGGAAAACGACAAGATCGCCGCCAGTATTACAAATCCACGCCTCGCGGGCGACTACGTGATCTTCCCGTTTGTGGTGCCCGGTGCGGGCGGCAGAGGCGGGCGTGGCGGAAGAGGCGGAGCTGGCCGGGGCGCGGCGCCCGGCAGGGGAGCGCCCGAAATGAAGGAGCCGCCAAAGCCGGAAACGCCGGTGGATGAGTGGGATCGCTACTACGCCGTGAATGTGATGGATCCGGCGGCGCGTCCTGTCCTGCTGACGACCACCGACGGATTGATTGAAAATCAAACTTCGGTCGCTCTTTCTGCCGACGGAAAGACTTTCTACTACTGCACCAACGCCAAAGATATCGAGCGGAGGCACATCTGGGCCGTACCGGCGAGCGGCGGCATGCCTGCGCAGATCACCACGGGCGAAGGCGTGGAAACGTATCCGACTCCGCTCGCCTCCGGCAAGTACCTCGTGACGCTGAGCGCGGATTGGAACATGCCGCAATCGGTCGGGGTCTGGAAGCTGGGAGCGCCTCCGAACCAAGAGGCCAAGCAGAAGATCGTGTTCCCCGCGTCGATGCCCGGCTTTCCGAAGGACGCGCACGTGAAGCCGGAGATCGTCATCACAAAGGCAGATGACGGACTCGAAATTCACAATCAACTTTTCCTGCCGAAGGATTTAAAACCGGGCGAGCGGCGGCCGGCGATCGTCTTCGTGCACGGAGGGCCCCCGCGCCAGATGATGCCCGCGTATCATTACATGCAGTTTTATCACTGGGCCTACGGCATCAATCAATGGCTCGCGAATCAGGGCTATATCGTGATGTCGATCAATTACCGTCTCGGCGTGGGCTATGGCCGATCGTTCCGGCAGGCTGCCAACGGTGGAGCGCAAGGCAATAGCGAGTACCAAGACGTTCTGGCCGGCGGCAAGTACCTGCAAACCAGGCCCGATGTGGATCCGAACCGCGTCGGGATTTGGGGACTGTCCTATGGAGGCTTGCTGACGGCGGAGGCTCTGGCGCGCAACTCGGATATCTTCAAGGCAGGCGTCGATCTGGCGGGCGTGCATTTGGAGGGGAACTCTCTCGATCCGGAATCGGTCTCTTTCAAGTCCTCGGCGATCAGCGCCATCGATGGCTGGAAGTCGCCTGTGCTGCTGGTTCAGGGCGACGACGACCGCAACGTTTCCTTCCTGCAGACGGTTGGCCTGGTGCAGTTGCTGCGCCAGCGCGATGTCTATCATGAACTAATCGTCTTTCCCGACGATGTGCACGAGTCGCTGCTGCACAGCCGGTGGCTATACACGCTTGGCCGGATGGAGACGTTTTTGCACAAGTTTCTAGGGGAACCAACCGCGACGGGGAGTAATTGAATCCTGCGCAAATGGAACGGGCGCGCCGACATCACGAGGACGCGACGGCCGGAGTCTGCATCGAGGCTTCTACTTTCGCGGGTCGAAGCGCACTTCCACCTCGGTATTCACTCTGACTGGGTGGCCACCCTTGACCGTGGGCTGATAACGGAACTGATACCACGGCACGGTCTCGCAGAGTTGCGCGCCGCTGTCCAGCTCCGCAATCTTGCCTTCCTCGTCGATGACGACTTTGCAACGAGCCGTTCCGCCCGCGGGTTCCCAAAGGGGCGCGGTTAGGACGGTGGGACCCTCGACTAGGAGAGCGCGCTGTTTGTCCGCCGGAACGGAGACTTTTGGTGCTTCCTTCTCCTCGGCCCCAGTGTCCTTCTTCTGTTTCGCCGAATCGGTGGCGCTGGTAAAGGGCTGGATCCGAGTCACCAGGAATACGGGTCTGGCGGGGAAGCGCTTCACCTTGGCGCGCAGACTGTTGGAGTATGAATCCGTCTCATCGAAGGCCAGCCCGGGCCAGGCCATCCTCACGACACGGTTGCAACTGGATGGAAGCGGATAGCCGTCTTTGCCCAGGCCGGGATCGCCAATCGCGTCAATGGCCTTTTGCGCATAGACGCCCTCGGCCACGTACTCCTTCCCGGGTTCAACCTGAAAGGCCTTGTTGAAGAAGAGGCGGTAGCGATTCAGGCCATCCACAAGGTAGACGGAAGGTCCACCCGCGTTCAGAGCGGCGTCTAACGACGTCGATTCGTTGAGAGCAACCAGGGCCTTTCCCTGGATTTTGTCTGGCGGGGCGGCGGCTTGCTTGGCGGCCGGCTCGCTGGAACAGCCGGCCAATCCGGCAAGAGTCAGTACTGGGAGACAATAGACGTACGCATTGCGGGTCATCGTTCGTGCGCTCGCTTTCAAGATGTGTAAGAACCCGAAGTTATCACACGGCATGGGCGATGACAACCGATGCGGCGCCCATTCGTTCCCGCGTCGACAAGCTTAATGCGCCTTCTCCGCTCACGAGGGCGACAAGGAAGGCCGCCTGGTTCTGGTCGAAAGGCGGTACTGCCGTCTGTCGAACAGGACTCGACGCTTTCCCCGGTCAGTTCGTTAGCACTGTGTCCCGATCCTTGTCCACTGCTAGGGCAGTCTCGACACGGAACCGCCATGCGTAAGCATGCGGACAGATGTCATAACTCGCGAATCCCCTGGCTCATGCCTGGGGGTCCGTGTGCTGCTAAACAGAATCCCTGGGACAGCTTGCTAGTTCCCTGCGCAGACTACCATCAGTTAAATGACGCCTCGATCGAATGCAACGATTCGGGCTGAAAGATTACGCCTGGTGCACCTTTACTACGCTCCGGTCGATCGCTTTAACGTTGGCCTTGCCGGCTTGGCTTGCCGAGCGGCCGAGCTCGGTTTGCAGCATCTCCAATACGGATTGAACACCATCCGCGCCGTACGCCGCCAACCCCCACAGCGCCGGGCGGCCCAAAAGAACGGCGCGCGCGCCAAAAGCCAACGCCTTCATGATGTCGGAGCCGCGTCGAAATCCGCCGTCGATCAGCACCGGCACCTTTTGGGCGACTGCGTCGGTAATGGCCGGCAGCATCTCCATGGGAGACACGAGTCCCTTATTCAGAAGGCCGCCGTAGTTGGAAACTACGATGCCATCTATGCCTCTCTTTACGGCCTCGTTCGCTTCCTCGGCGGTCATGATGCCTTTCAGGACCACAGGTACACCGAGCCCCCGCCGTATCTGATCGATCATGTTCCAGCTCAAATGAGGGTTGGACGCGCTTGGAAGACGTGCCCCGACGGTCACGCAAACGGCTTTGCACCCGGCCTTCACCGCGTGCTGTGCGCGGCTACGTAAGGCGTTCATGTCCGCCTCGGGAAAAACCTGGTACCAGAGAGTCGTCTTCGCTTCCGCCGCGATCTTTTCGATCGGATAGCTCGAATCGCTGCTGACAACTACCAACGTCTTGGCTTCAGCCGCGCCGCGAACCATCGCCAGCTCCCCATCGGGATGGAACGTCTGCTGACGGGAAGTGGGCCCCACCAGAATCGGCGCGAATATTTTCTCGCCGAACAACTCGATGCTCAAATCAAGGCCTGTGGTGTTCACCATCAGGCGCGGCCGGAACGTGATTCTGTCGAAGCACGAGCGGTCGCCGCCCGCAATCATGGAATAGACGTGAGCAGCCAACTTGCGCTGGGCCACGCCTTCAACCTCGGGAACATTGGCGAGATCCGTTCGCGGCGTGATCCTGCCGGGAGGCTCTCCAATGAGTGTGGGTTCCTGCGCGATGAGCGGCGAAGCCGCCAAAATTGATCCGAAACCTTCCAAGGCCCTGCGTCGCGAAAGTCCGTTTTCGTTCATGGAAACTGCGTCCTCACCATGGTGCGATCGAGGGAAGCCAGATTCGGCTTTCCGGTTTGCGCCATCGCCATCACCAGCTCCGCTTGCAGGATTTCAAGCACCCTCTGAACCCCTGGAGCGCCGTAAGCGCCCAATCCCCAGCGTATTCCGCGCCCGATGCACGCGGCCTTCGCGCCCAGCGCAAGGGCCTTCAATACGTCGGTTCCGCTCAAAATACCGCTGTCGAACAGAACCGGAACCCGGCCCTCGACAGCGTCCACAATCTCCGGCAATACCTCCAGGGTGGAAGGATCGTAATCCAGCGAGCGTCCGCCGTGGTTGGAGACGTAGATCGCGTCAAAGCCATGCTCCATACACAGCCGCGCGTCTTCGGCCGTAAGAATGCCTTTCGCGATCATCGGCACCTTGAGCATGGACCGGACGGAATCGGCATACTTCCACTCGTACCAGAGGCGACTCTCGGGGACACGGTAAGGGTTGGCCGGCGCGCCACCGCTGCGAACTTGCCGGGGCGCCGCTAGGTGCCGATTGTGGATCTGCCGCTCGGAGTAAGATGCCTGCTGATCCACGGTGACGACCACCGCCTTCGATCCGGCCGCCACCGCGGCGTCCAGCAAAGCCCTTGTGGCGTTAAGATCCTGTCGAGGATAGAGTTGGAACCACAGCGGACCCTTTGCCGCCTCGGCAATCTTGTCCATCGGGAAGCTGGCGTTATTGCTGACGATCATCGGTGTGTTTGCCGCGGCCGTCGCTCCCTGGTGCGTGGCCAGTTCTCCGTCGCGGTGAAGCTCTGCGTGACCCGCCGTGGGCGCAGCCATGATCGGGAACGCCATTGGCGTGCCCAGGATTTCGGATGCGGTGTCGACCGCGCTTACGTCCACCACTCCCTTCGGAATTAGTTCCACCCAATCGAAAGCTTGCCGGTTGCGGCGAAGGGTGAACTCGCCCTCGGACCCATGGGCCGTGAAGGTGTAGGCCTCGCGCGAAAGCTTCGCGAAGGCTACGGCCTCAAACTCCATCACGGTGGCGAGCTCATCCATTGCGGGCACGCGGCTGTGGTCGCGCAATGGATAATTCTGGGCGCGCAGCGATGACGAACCGGCGAGCATACCGCCCGAGCCAGCGAGCAGCTTACGTCGGGTCGTCGAACCGGAACTCATGATCGCCGTTACCTCATCTCAGCTTAGTGCAGCACCAGTTTCTGTACTCGCAGATTGCCGATCTCGCCAACATACAGCGTATTGCCGTTGCGGCAGTCGATGGCATTCACCGTTCCGAACTCCTTTGGCAATTTGCCGGCCCGGCCAAACTTGCCGGTGATCGTTCCGTCCAGCCGCATTTTGTAAATTTCACCGTCGAGGTCAATGTCGTCTGGCGGATTGGAATTCGAGACGTACAAAACCGGATTCGGTCCCTTCGTCATGCACAGCGCCTGCGCATTTCCGACATTCGTGAAGGCCGTTTTCAGGTTGCCGTCATTATCGAAGACCTGGATGCGCCTGTTTCCGCCATCGGCGGCATAGACATCGCCCTGCGCATCAACCGCGATGCTGCGGACATTGGCGAATTCCCCGGGTCCGGTTCCCCTTTTACCCCAGGACTTCACGAATTTGCCGTCTTTATCGAACTTTGCGATGCGCGCATTGCCCAGGCCGTCGGCGACGAATATATTCCCGGCCGCGTCCCACGCAACGTCGGTCGGACGGTCGAACAGGTCGGTCGGCTGCCCTGCGCCATTACCCGACGGCGGGCGCGCCGGCACTCGGACCGATTCCTCTTTTCGTCCGAGCAGCATCGAAACTCGCCTCTGCGGATCGAACTTGATGACCATGTTAGTCATTTGATCCACCACCCAGATGTTATCGTTTGGATCGACGCGGACTTGGGCGGCGAACATGAAGCCGTAGGAGTCCTTGCCTATCTCACGGACGAACTTGCCGTTCGGGTCGAACTGAAACAGTCGCGAGCCGCCATGGGCGAACGGACGCGCCGTGCCGATCGTGATCGTAGGATGGCCGGTCCGCGTGTAGACGAAAATATCGCCGTGCGAATTCGTCGCCACACCGCCCACTTCGCCCAGATAGAGTCCGGCGGGAAGCTGTAGAGCGTTGGCGACGGAATCGAACTTTATTTCAGCGGCGTCAGTCTGGGCGATTGCCGGAACTCCGGCGATCACGGTCGCGAGCAGTGCTTCCATCAGACGTTTCATGGTTGTTCTCCTCACTGCGCGCTCCCGGCCTTGGCCGTGGTTGGCTGGAAAATGAGTTTCTGCACCCGCCAGGATTCGATTTCGCCCACGATGACCTCGTTCGGATTGCGGCAATCCAACATGTGGACCACCTGGAAACCGGGAGCCAGTTTGCCAGGGTGACCGAACTTGCCGATCACCGTTCCGTCCAATTCAGCCTTGTAGATTTCGCCGGTGATGTCCCAGGTTCCCGGCATGTTTCCGTTCGGGTTGGAGTTCGAGAAGAACGCGTATTGGTGGGGGCCCTGCGAAATGCACATCGTCCAGCCGACGCCAAGGTTGGTAATCTCCCGAATGGGCTTCAGGTTGTTGTCGAGTACCTGGTAGCGGGAATTGGTGCGGTCCGCGACCCAGACATTTCCCTGTCCGTCCACCTGCAAGCCGTGTGGCAGATTGAATTCTCCTAAAGCTTTGCCTGCCTTTTCGCTGCCGGCCTGCGCCAGGAAGCGGCCGTTCTTGTCATATTTGACGACACGGTTGTTGCAGTAACCGTCGGAAACGAAGATGTTGCCCTGCGGGTCCCAGCCCACGTCTGTCGGCCGGCAGAAAATGTATTTCTGCGACGGGAGGTTCGGGCCTGGAGGAGCGGCCTGCACGCCCAGCACTGCCGGCGGCCTGCGCCCGAGCACCATCAGCACCTTTCCGTCGGGGCTAAACTTCGTCACCATGTTGGTGCCCTCGTCGACGGTCCAAATATTGTCGTCCTTATCGACGCGCACCGAGTGCGCGAATTCGAAGCCGTAATAGCCGCTGCCGATTTCCTTGAGGAAGTTGCCGGCTTGGTCGAATTCAAACAAGCGCGTATTGGCGCTTCGATGATAGACAAAGATATGGCCCTTCGAGTTGGTCGCAACTGCGACCGCTTCGCCGAGATACTCCCCGGGCGGAAGTTTCAATAGGTTCGGCACCGGCGAGAATGGTATGTCATGCACATTTTCGATGGTTGCCTTGCGCTGCGCAAAAGCAGATCCCGCGGCAAGCACCACCAGAACCACTGACGACATCATCCGTTTCATGGAAGTCTCCTGCTAGAACTTTTCAACCGGAATTTCCATCTTAGGGGAACCGAGGGAAAATGGGGGCGGCCCCGAGATGAGTATAAAGACGATCGCGGCATTAAGCTCGGCCCTAAGAGACACTGCAATAGCATACAATGTCGCCCAAAGCAGCGCTCGCGAAGGCTCCCGCTCCGTCGAGGCGCAAGATCCGCAAGAAGAATGATACGTCGGAGCCTTACTCGCGCCCTCGCCTATTCTAATGGTCGAAACTCTATGCCAGTGCGGCTAGAATGATACTCTGGACCGGATGCAGCAGAATGGGGACCGCCAACGACCTACGCTTCGGTGCCCCAAGTGCGGATCGCGGGACGTTCGCCGGACTGAGCGCCTGGGACTGATCGCATGGCTGTTCCAAAAAATTGGCCGCGCGCCATTTCTGTGCCGGAGTTGTCATCACCGCTTCTTTCGGTCCGACTAGTGGCTTGTCGCGGAGAAATCGTTACTGTTGTCCTCCCCGCCCTGGCGGTCGGGGTTCGGTGGGAAATGCGAAGGGCACTCCAGGTGCGGGTACAGCAGACCGCGCCGACACCGAACCCCGACTGTAAAGGAGGGACATGCTGACGATTTGTCTGCGACAGTTCACTAGCGGAACAACAAAGGCGCATATTCCGCCAGATACTTCCGCCACACGGTGTAGTTATGGACACCGTCGATGGGGTGAAAGGTGTGCCTCACTTGATACTTAGTCAGCAATTCCGACAGGTTCTTGGAGCGGCCGAAAATGGAATCCTGTTGACCGCAGCCGATGAACAAGGTCTTGATTTTCTGGTTGGTGCCTTTCGCGTCCTGCAGCAGCGCGGCGAAGCGCGTCTCGAAATCGGCAGGCACCGCGCCTGAGAAGGAAGCGACGGCGCTGAACAGGTCCAGATGTCCCAGGCCGATACGCAGCGACTGGCCCCCGCCCATGGAAAGCCCCGCAATGGCACGGTTCTCGTGTCCCGGCGATACACGGTAGCGCGATTCCACTGTGGGGATCGCGTCCTTCAGCAGGTATTCCTCGAACAGAGCGTCATTGGTGACTCCTCCCTGAGGCACCGGAACGCCGAACGGAGTGGCGTGGCCGAACGGCATCGCCACGATCATGGGTTGGGCCTTCCCATCTGCCAACAGATTGTCGAGCACGAAGTTGGCGTTGCCGGCCATCGTCCAGCCGGCAGCCGTGTCATTCGAGCCGTGAAGCAGGTAGAGCACCGGATAGCGGCGCGTAGTTTTAGCGTAATCCGGAGGTGTGTAGATCCAGATGGCGCGCGTCTCGCCGCCGATGGCTTTGGACTTCTCCCAGTTGATCTCCACAGCCCCATGAGGTACGTCGCGGGCCTCCCAGAAGGCTGGAGTATCGTCCTTGACCTCAACCATGCTGGCTGACGTGCGGGCGCGCAACTTGATGCGCGGATTGACGGGGTCGGGTATGGCCACGCCATCGACATTAAAGGAATATATGTAGATGCTCGGCTCGAACGGACCAAGAGTGACGCTCCAGACGCCGCGTTCGTCTTTGCTCAGTTTGGGCGTTGGCGTGGACCCGAGCCAGTCGCCGGTAAGCGTCACTTCCGAAGCTCTGGGCGCGAAGACGCGGAAGGTAACGCGATGGTCGGACGAAACCTCGGGAGATTGCAGCGTGTCGTTTACCGCTGGCTCGCGGCGCGGTGCCTGTGCCAAGGCCGCTGTCGCGCACACGGCTGCCAGTAAGAGGGATCGGTACATTAGTGTGCCTCCTGAAAGACCTTCTGAGCGAACTCAGCGAGTGCGTGCCGCCACACCTTCCACTCATGCACTCCCGGGGTCGGGTACCACACATAGCGGATGTTGTGCTGCTTCAAATTGTCGGTCAGATCGAGCTGTCCGGGGTAGCGGGGATCCTCAGTGCCGCAGCTCAGAAACAAAAGCTTCAGTTTCTTGTTGACGTCGTCCGGATGATCCAGAAAGCCGGGCAGGTGCTTCTCCAGTCGGAACTCCGTGTCGCTGACCAATCCCGAACTGAACTCTCCCACCCACGCGAACAGGTCCAGGTGCTTCAACCCAATGGTGAAAGCCTGGCCACCGCCCATGGAAAGGCCTGTGATGGCGCGGTTCTCGCGGCCGGGCGTCACGCGGTACGTCCTGTCGATCATGGGAATAATATCTGAAAGAAGCTCCTGGCTAAGCATTTCGATTCCCTCTGGCGAGCTTCCGCCCGCCCAACTGCCATCGGTATCGCCGTTGGGCATCACGATGAGCATGGGGGCAGCTTTGTGTTGCGCGATGAGGTTATCCAGGATCACGCCCGCGCGCCCCGTGTCGCTCCAGTTCTCTTCGTTGTCACCGCTGCCGTGGCGCAGATAGAGGACCGGGAATCGGCGGTTGGGTTCGAGGTCGTACTGCGGCGGCGTGTACACGTAGAGCTTGCGCGGCCTTTTCAGGGGCGTGGAAAGATAGGTCCGGATGTGCAGCGCGCCGTGAGGCACGGACTGTAACTCGTCGAAGCGCGGCGGATTGCCGGGCACTTCCACGATGCTTGCGTCGATGGCGCGGCCATTCTTCAGATTGGGATTTCCAGGATCGAGAATGCGTACGCCGTCCACCACGAAGTTGTATTGGTAAATCTCTGGCTCCACCGGACCCACGGTGCCGCTCCACACACCGGAGTCGTCCTTGGACATGGCCTTCGACCCGGCGAACGACAAGGTCACCCGGGTTGCCTCGGGAGCCCTCAGTCGGAAGACGATGGTTCGGTCGGGTCGGACCTCGGGCGATACCAGTCGGGGCGCAGCGGAAGCGCCGCCGCTCGAATGGTAGGTGTTCTTGGGGCGCGCTGCATCCTGCGCGGCAAGCAGGCAGGCGGAGGCGACAGAGGCCGCGATAAGGTGTTTCATGGCTGCCCTAAATGATAACGCCGGCGACGGACCGTCGATCCTACGCTGGCCAGGTAAACACTTGTGCGTGCCACTCGGTGTGGGGCGGGCCCCCTGGCCCGCCGCCGGCTCCCCAGCCGGCGCGTCCGTGGAACCGCCACCACTTGTGCCTGCCACTCGGTGTGGGGCGGGCCCCCTGGCCCACCGCCGGCTCCCCAGCCGGCGCGTCCGTGGAACCGGACAGACGCGATGCTGCCAAGCCCCGACCGCGGACCGCCGTCGAACGATGGATGTTGAATGAAACGATGGTGGCGTGGATGCACAATACAGCATGCGGCCTCCAGTCGCGACTGCCAACGCGAACCTCAAGAAAACAGCGCCATTCTGTTTTCAGCTAAGGTGCCGCCAGGCGCGCCACTCCGGGTGTTCCTGAGGAGATGACATTCCTTCAGCGAACTTTCAGAATAGCTTGGTAAGGTGATACCCGGAGATCATACAATGCGAATTCTGCTTGTTTTATCGGCGATTGTTGTGCTGCTCGGATCCGCGGCGGCCCAGGAGAAGAAGGGAAAGGGGCTGCAACTCAAGGATCTGCCCGCAGCCGTACGGACGGCCGTGCAGGACAATCTCAAGGGCGGCGAGATCAAGAACATCGGCAAAGAGAAAGAGGATGGGGTGGAGCAGTACGAGGTCGAAAGCGTACTCAATGGGAAATCAAGGGACTTCAACGTGGATACCAAGGGCAACCTCTTGTTGGTGGAAGTAGCGACCACCATCGATGCCATTCCCGCCGCGGCCAAGTCGTCGATCCTTAAGAAGGTTGCCGACGGCAAGCTCACCTTGATCGAAACCTTTACGAAGACCGGACAGCCTACAATGTATGAAGCCTCTTATACCGACAAGAAGGGCAAAAAGCACGAAGTGCTGGTGAAGGCGGATGGCACTGAAACAAAAGAATAGTGAAACCACGCTAACGATTTTCGGCTTCGCCTCCCGCTTCCGGGCGCGGCGGAGCTCAGCTCAGCCGATTACTGTAGCCTGCTCTAAACTGGGAAGCCAAAAATGAAAATTCCGGATGAAGCCTTTACACATAACCTGCGTAACCACAATGGAGGCCGTATGACCAGACGCTTATTGACCGCACTTGCGGTTCTCATCGCAATCAGCCTTGCCGCGCCCAGCATCGGGCACGCGCAGACGTTCAAGGTTGAAAAGTTTGATATAAAGGCTGATGGCGGCACGGACTATGTCGCCGTCGAAGCCGCTACGGGCCGCGTGTTCGTTTCGCGTGGTACCCACATGATGGTGGTCGAAGGCGCCACCGGCAAAGTACTCGGTGACATTCCGAACACGCCGGGCGTGCATGGCGCCGGCATGGCGACCAAGGCCGGTCACGGCTTTACGACGAATGGCGGCGACCAGACTGTCGCCATGTTCGATTTGAAGACGCTGGCGGTGATCAAGCAAATCAAGGTGGGCCCCGGCCTCGACGGCATCATGTACAATGAGCCCGATGACAAGATCATTCTCACCAATCACAGCCGCCCGATCGGCACTCTCACCGCGATCGATCCGAAGAGCGGTGACATCGTCGCCACCGTGGAGCTCGAAGACACGGCGCCCGAAGGCGCCGCAGCCGATGGTAAAGGACACATCTTCGTCAACAACGAAGGCAAGAACACGATCCAGGTGATCGATGTCAAGACGTGGAGGGCGACCGCCTCGTGGCCGCTCGCTCCGTGTGAAGGGCCGACGGGCATCGCGTATGACAAAGCGTCTAACCGCATTTTCTCAGGTTGCAACAATACGTCCGTCGTCGTTGATCCAAACACGGGCAAAGTCGTGGCGACCATCAAGAACGGCACCCGCGTTGACGCGCTGGGATGGGATCCGTCGAAAAAACTGATTTATATTCCGAATGGGGGCCAGGGCAACGTCACAGTCGTCCACCAGGATTCGCCCGACAAGTATACGACGGTTGCTACGGTCGACACGTTCGCCGGCGCGAAGACGATCGCAGTTGATCCCGTGACGCACAATGTGTACCTCTTTCAGCCTGAGCGCGGTCCGGCTCCGGCGCCACCCGCAGGCGGGGCGACGGGCGGGCGTGGCCGCGGTCCACAGGGTCCGATTGTCGCTGCGTGGTTTATCGTAATCAAGCAGTAGCAATAATTTCCCTTTCAGAGCTTCTGAAAACCGGCCAAATCAAGGATTATGTACTGGTGCTAAAGCCATTTTAAAACCTATACTTGCGCGTAACTCTCAAGACCGCGACGGCGTGCCCGTAAAACCCCAAATGGCGGTAATTAACTTCAGTTCCCGTTCGGAGTCGCTTGATAAAGTGCGATACGCTGGTGCCCATTCACCCAACTGAGTGCACTGAATATAATGTCGCCCTGTTCCCCGATTCCGGAGCCGTAGATGTCGAGCAACCAGTCGTTGTCAGGACCACGCTGACCGCCGATCGCCACCAGGGAATCGGTGCCATCGGCGTGTTTGACAAAGAGGGCCGCTCCGGAGGGCGTCGAAACGGGAAATGCCACATCCCCGCGCGAATTCACGGTTACTTCCGGTCCGATGAAGTAGTTCAGGGTCGTGCCAAAGGTGGACGTGTAACCGTCGTATGCCAGGACCTTCATGGTGCTGCCGTCCGTGATGAGGACTTCATTCAAAGTGGAATAAGCCCGCATCACGAAACTGGTTCCTCCGGCTTGCACGTTATACAAACCTTGATACGTCCTTCCGGCAGGATCCTTTTGGCCGGTTTCCGCGAGTTCCGTGACGGATCCCTGGTTCCACAAAAACAGGCCCGTCTTGCCGTTGCTCAGATTCGCGAGGAACGCCACGCGATCGGTGTCATCGATGGCAACGCCATTGATTCCTGTATAGGTGGCGGTTCCGCTCGGAGTCAGCCCGGAGACTCTCATCACAGTTTTCGCCGTCGCCGCATTGGTCGAGTACAAAAAGATGGTGTTCCCCGCCGACGAATAGGTCAACGCGGCCACGTGTCCTAGATTGTTCATCGCGATCTGGCTGTTAGAGTAGTTGGGAAAGCCGCCCACGGTCGCGCCGCCGGGAATCGAGTCATCGGTATCCGCAAGAATTTGAAATTTGCCATTACGATACACAAACAGTCCGAATTTCGGGCCGTGCTGCGCGATGATGGCGACGTCGCCCAGGCGGTTCCCGGCAACGGCGCCTATGTTCGATAGGTTGCCGACCGGAAGGGGATCTCCGGGGCGCAGCAAAGGAGTGTATCCGCTGGCGGTGACGCGGATCAAAGCGTCGCCGTACGTGCTCAAAATCGTGCCCGACGGGTTAATCCCTTTCGGAATGCCGGCCTGGGCCAACGCTGGACTGGCCGTTTCGTCGATGGCGACACCAGAGTGGAAGATCGGGCTCGCCGTTGTACCGCTGAAGCGAACCACTTGGGAGACAGACGCTCCCATCGTGCCAAATGCCACCGCGGAGTCGCCGCCGGTCGCCGTGACTTGGGAAACTTCCCGCCAATTCTTGTACGTTCCAAGGACCGTTGTCGAAGTTCCATCGAAGCGCATCAAGGACGTTCCGCTGGGGGGAGTGTCGGCAACGAAGAAAATAAACCCGCCGCCGCCATCGAAGCCGTCTTGCACCCAGCCCAACCCATTCTGTCCGCTCATGGCCACCGTGCTCCAGGCGCCGTTCTTCAAGCGTGAAATGCTGGACCAGTTGTAGCCGCCGATCCGGGTGATGTATTCCCCGGCGTTGATTTCCACCGGCAGGCGCGCCCACTGGGAAGAATTGAATCCGACCGCTTCGCCGGCGGCGAATAATTTCTTAAGCTGCGTGCCATTCCAGGAGAAATAGACGGGGAGCCCAATCCCGTTCTGCGCTTCGATCAGCACGTCGTTGAAAGCCGTGGTCGACCAGTTGCCGATATAGTTCACCACGTCGATACCCGTGGGATGACTTCCGCCCGTAAGCAGCGTTTGCACTGTGCCGTCGGGCCCGCGGTAATAAAGATTATTCGAGAAGCGGTAGACCAAGCCCCGCTTGGAGTCGAGGGAACCCGGCTGCAGGCTGTAGGAGCAATTGGTGGTGTCGTCGATGATCGTGGGAGCCCATTTCGAAGCTGCCGGGAACAGCACCAGGATCTGTTCGCACCATTCGGCTTGAGTATCCGCAAGGGCGGCGATATCTCCCTGGTTGTTCACCGATACCGACTCGAAACGGGTCACCACGCGGCCGTTCAGGAGGGAGCCTGTGGTTGCGATGGTCTGGATTCCATTTTTCCAGAGGATCAGAGCCTGGCCTCCGTTCGATAAACTGGTCAATCCAGCGACGTAGTTGCCGGCCGCGGACATCCGTGTGGGAACTAAGGTAGTCGTGCCGGAGGCGGATGTGTCGGAAGAGATCAAGCTCTTCAATTGAAACGCGGCCCGCCGGATCACCTCAATCGTGGAAAAATTCGTAAAGCGCTCGAAGGAAGGACCCATATTGATAGCGGCGGTGATCGTGACGCGTCCTTCGGCCAACCCTGTGAGCGCGCCCGCGGGTGAGATCGTGGCAACACTGGCCAAGTCAGTGAAGTATTGGAAGGGCACGCCCGCGATCGCTTTGCCATCGGCGTCCAGCGCCTGAGCTGTAACTGCGATCGTGTCGCCCACCTGCAGGCTGGACGCGCTGGTGGTAACGGAAACCGCTCCAGGGTAGATGGATATGTTCAACGTTCCCGACGCCCCGGAGTCGGTATCCGTGGCAGTGACAGTCTCCGGGCCCGGGGAAATTCCATGCAACACGCCATTGGCGTCGATGGAAGCTTTCGTCGCGTCGCCGATTTGCCAAGCGATATTTCTGCCGCGCAGAACCGCGCCGCGGGCATTGGTGGCGCGGGCGCTCAATGCCAGCGTGCGCGCGGCCACGACGAAGTCCACTGGCGCCGATATGCCGATCGACGCGGTGCCGTTGAACACGCGAGGTTGGGCCTCGGCGGAGGGACATCCCAGCGCCAGGGCCAAACACATCCCTAAACCCGGCCCCAACCTAAAACTGAGGATCTGCTTCATAAGCAATCATCCGGCCCGTAAAATCCTGCGCGATCAAAAACACTCTGCGGTCGTCGCGCAAATCGACCGAGTAAATCCCCACCAGATAGCTGTTGTCGACGGTGGGGAAAAACGACGCCAGCACGGTTGTGAACACCCCCGTATCCCCGGTCTTGAGGAACACCATCGATCCGTTGAAACTCGTATACAGAACGATCGCCACGTCACCCTTGCGGTTGATGTCGTAGATCCCGGTCACGTAGCTAATCTGCGTGCCGTCGGAGGTGAGGTCTCCCCGGCGCAGGATATTGGTCCATGTTCCGGCCGCCCAGCAATCGATCCGCGTGTTTCCGATACTCGTTGTGAATTGCCCGCAGAACTGATTATTGGAAGCCCGGAGCGAGCCGGTCTGGGTTACCGTTTCGCCGCCTAACTGGCAGGTTTGCAGCGCGCATACGCTTCGCCACGAAGCGCCATCATAGAGGAACAGGCCGCTCGGGCCGCCGGACACCGTGATGTTCGCCATCACCTGGCCAGAGTCGTTGATAGCAAAGTCGTTCAGATTCGAAAAATTGCCGCCGGCGGGACTCGGCGTCAGGTACGGCGCGCCGCCCAAGAAGTATGCGATCGCGCGCAGACTGGTGCCATCGAAGTACGACAGACGTTGGTGCGAGTGGTCCGTGCCGCCGATCATCGCCAATTGATTATGGTCGTTCACCGCCACGTTGTACGGACTGAATCCGATGACGTTGTCTGGGAACGCGTAGCCAAAGGCCACGATCGATGAAGAGCCCGTACTGGAGAGGCGAAAGATTCCGCTGTCGGTAGTCACATAAAGGTCTCCCGACGGAGACTTGCGCGGAAAGCTGTTACCGGTGTAGGTCGACCCGCCGGGCAACCGATCGCCCACCAGAAGCGCAGGCAACAAGCCGCGACCATCGGCCTGAAAGATGCTTTCCTGCGTGCCCCCGGCCATCACGTGCAGCGGACCGGTGCGATCGCCGAAGACAATTTGCGAAAACAAATCGAGGTTGCCCGTTGCGGACAGCAGCGTTCCATTGGCGGCAATCAGCAGTGGCGTTGGCGCCACTTGCAGCAGCATCCAGGGACTGTCGACGCCGCGAATGGTGGCATACACGTTACCTGCGCCATCCACTGCGGCGGAATAAAAATCGGCCACCGGTTCACCTGTGGGAGAGGGCGCAAAGCGCGCCAGGATCAGCTTGGCCGGAAGGTTTGCGCCGGACCACAAGTACAATCCGTAGCCCGAGCCCAGGTCCCCCAGCAGTACGACTCCGCCCTTGGTGTTGGCTGCGTAAAGCTGGTTGATATAACCCGTTGCGGGGACCAGAAGCGTAGGGGGATCGGCAATGTCGCCTCCTGGATAGCGCGCCAGGAATTGCGCTCCGCTAGCCAGGACGCCGCGTACCACCAGATCGCCCGCCGCCGACAGCACTAATTGCGGCAGTTGCGTGACGATGGAACCGTTCAACGTGTCGCCCACCGCCACAACTTTCACCGGATCGGCATTGGCGGCCTTCTGATAGACCGCGCGGCCCGCGCCGGCGCCGGCGGAAAAGTACAGTAGGCCGTTCAAATCTACGCCATATTGATCGTCAAAGGAAACCACGCCTTTGAGCCCGGGCAGGGGATCCTTGGAACTGGCTTCGAGTCTCATGCCGAAGCGCTGGTTGTATCGCAAGATTCCCTGATAACCAGTGGTTGAGTTGGGGTAATGGAAGTTTCCCCTTAATACGATGTCGCCGCTGTCGGATAGTGAATAGCGAGAGGTCGAAGCGATTCCCACGTCCAGCACCGCATCGGCCGCCGTGTTGGCCGGCACCACCACCTGAAGACCGTTCGCGTTGACGATCGAGATATTAGTTCCCGAACCGATGGTATTTGACTGGGCCAATACGTTGCCCTGACTGTCAATGGACGGGTTGTCGAAATCGTAGAGGACGGTTCCCGGGACGATGCCGGGCGTTCCCGCCGTGGTGAGTACGCTGAGGGATTGGTTCTGCCACGTAACCAAACCGGCGGTCAAACCATCCAGCGACGCGGAGAATACTAGTTGGCCTGAGTCGTTCGCCGCGATCGTTCCCCGCTTGCCAATCAGGTGGTAGGACGACTGCGAAACGCTGGATGAAGCGAGCGCGGCCATTGAGAAATCGGCAGGAACGACCTGAACCGCCGCCGAGGCGTCAAATTCCTTCTGAAACTGATCGGTCTGCCCTGCATAGACCACTGCGGCCCGAACCAGGTAATAGCCAAGTGTTTTGGCGGTCAGCAATCCGGTTTTGTCGATCGTCAACGTGGAGGAATCGCCGGCGCCGCCGCCAAACAGCACGCGCCAGTTGAACGTCGCATCCGGGATTGGCTGGCCCTGCAGGTTATAGGCAACTGCCGAAAACTGCTGTTGACTCCCATACTTGACCGAAGCGTTTGCCGGTGTTACGACGATTTGTTGCGGCAGAACCTGCATCCGGAGGACGCCCGATCGCCCACTGCTGGAGGCCGTGACATCCGCAATGCCCAGCGAACCGGCCGAAACATTTCCGTTCGAGTCGACCTGCAGTACCTGAGTATTGTTCGAACTCCACTGAAAGGCCACGTTGGCCACCACATTTCCACTCGCGTCGCGTCCCACGGCCGTCAACTGCGCCGAATCGCCGGAAATAATTTGCACCTGCGGCGCGGACACATAGACCGCACTAACGGACTGCGCATTCGCTGCTGCGCCGGCAATCAGGAACAATGGGGCTGCAAATCTCAACCGAACACCTCATCCACGGGCAAAAATTGGCCCATCGAACCGAACGGGACGTATTCGAATTTGCGGCCGGACGGCGTGTTAGTAATGCTCTTGGTCCAGTCAATGCCCAGAGCGGAATACATCGTTGCAGCGATGTCCTCCATGAAGATGACCCGGTTCTGGCTCCATCCGAACTGCACCACCTGATCTCCTGTGGCGTCGGTGGCTCCGATGACCCGGCCGCCTTTTACTCCGCCGCCCATCATTGCCATCGCCATCGCGTCCTTGTGATGGTCCCGTCCACCCTGCGGATTCAAGTCGCCCGGACTACGGCCGAATTCGCCCAGCATCACGATCATGGTCTGGCCCAGGTCGCCCGAACTTTTCAGATCCGCGGCCAGGTTCGACACTCCATTGTCGAGATCGTTGCACAACTGGTATTGGTTCCCGGGGTAAGCCCGGCTAAACATGTTCTGGTGCAAATCCCAACCGCCGTGATTGATCGTGATAAATACGGTGCCGCTTTTGGCCTGGACGGCATTACGTGCGACGATACAGGCGCGGCCGAAGTTGGAGTTGCCGTAGCGCAGATTGTCGGCGTTGTTAAATTGGAAAATCGGGATAATCGAGGGCTGATACATCACCGCCTTGGACGACGTGTAGTAGTCGGCATGGTTGGCCATGGGATGGTCGTACGCCGCGCCGCGAAGATCGGCGTCCAGATCCATCAGTAGACTGTATTGTTTCTCGAATCGGCTTTGACTGGCGGCGGCGTTCCCGAAAAAATTGTGTTGCAGAGTGGATAAGCCGCCAGCCACGGAGGGAGCCGACATGGGCTCGTCCTGTCCGCCCAAAAACGTGGCCCCTTGCGATGGGCTGCCGTTCAGGGAGAGAAACGCCGGCAACAGTCCCGAGCCGGCTTTTTCCAGTGCCACCACCGAACCCATATTGGGTGACTCCGCCAGAAACGCCGGATTGGCTGGATGCGCCGTCTGCAAATAAAACTGGCCGCGCTGATGCACCTCTTCCCAGCTCTGCACCGAGCGCAGCAGCAGCAGGTCCGAAGACATCTTCAGCAGACCCGGAAATAACGTCTGCGACAGCACGATACCGCCGGTGCCCTGCTGTAGATTGGCGTCCGGCGGGTTCCACGGGCCGTCTTTGGGATCCCACGTATCCACCTGGCTGGGGGCGCCGATCATATTGACCAGAATCAGCGTCCGCGCCGTGTTGTGGGGCGTGACGCCGGCGGTGGACACGTCCGCGTAACCGCGTTGCTGCAGTGCCGCCAGCGCGCCCAGTCCACTGGCTCCCGCCAGCCACTGGCGTCGTGTCAGCTTGCTCCACTCGGGCCGGGAGGGCATAGGTTCGTCTCCTTAGTCTTACTCCAGCATTAATAATTAAACAGAAAATCCAGCTTATTGAGCAGCGCCCACTGCACGTCCGTGAGCCAATCCTCGCGCGAGGCGCGGGACGATCGATTCTTCTGCAAGGCAGCCGTCTCGTCGGCGGTGGGATTGCGTCCCAGCGTGGAAACGAACAATTGCCGCACCATTTCGTCCTCACTCAAATTGGATGCCAGCAAGGTAGCCACGCGCGTACTGCGGCTCCCATCGCGAGAAGCGAACGTGCGGGCGTTGATCTGGTTGTCGTTCATCAGGAACAAGACCTGTAACACTGTGGAGGTCGAATTCCGAGGCGAATTAACCCAGTCGCCACGTCCGAACTGGCTCAGGAAATAGGTGATGTTACCGTCGCCGCGGGGCTCGGTGACATCCGGAAGTTGCCCCGCGTACATCAGGGGGGAACTAAATCCCTCCACATACATCGGCGTCGATGTACCGGTCGCGGTACTCACGGCGTCATAGATTTGTTCCGCCGTCATGCGCCGGGAAATGTGTTTGGCGTAGTAGGCATTGTAGACTGGCTGCCATCCGTCCGGAGGCTCACTGGAGAGTTGGTATGCATTAGATTGAACCATCAACCGGATCATGTGCTGAAGGCTGTAGCCGCTGTTGATGAACTCGGTGGCCAGCGCTTCGAGCAACGCAGGATTAGAGGGTTGCAGGCCGAATCCGGTGGAGGCCGCCGGCGGGTTGTTGGGGTCGATGCGGGCCAGGTCCCAATTGTCGGGGGGATCCACGATTCCCACCGTGAATAGTTCGGCCCACAAGTAATTCACCGCCGCACGGGCAAACTGGCGATCGCCGGTGACGAAATTCGCCAGCTCAGTCCGCCAGTTGTTGGATGCGGGAGCTGCGCCCGAAAACATATAGACCGGCTGGAATGGTCCGCCGACGCGCCGGGGACGCGGCCCAGGATTGTTGGAAGGCACTGTGGTCGAGTATCCGCCCCCGCCGCCGTCGGCCAGAATCATACGGGCTGAAACACCAAAGGGGTCCACCGCTTCCTGGCCGAAATTCATGCGGGAAACAAATGCGGATTGCTTCCAGAAATCCGTCCGGTTCCGTTGCACCAGAAACAGATTGATCGGCTCCAAATGGCCGCGGCCATTGTGGCAGGAGATACATTGGGTTTGCACGCCCAGAAAATTCGTGGTGATGTTGTTGGTAAGGGCGTCCCAGGAATCCTGAATGGGGTCGCCCTGTTGATCGGCGCGCACCAGATAGTTCACCGGTCCGTTTACGAGGGAATCGCCGGACGCGGAAATCATCTGGGCGGCGAACTCATTGTAGGGACGGTCCCGCTCTATCAGGTCTCTCAAATAAAAATAGAATAAGTTGCGACTGGTAATGCTGATCAAATTGTAATAATTACTGCCGATCTGGAACTTGTCTCCCCACCATTGTGTCCAACGGTCGACGTACGCGGTCGAGCCGAGCAGTGAATCGATCATCGCGTTGCGTTTGCTGGGGCTGCCGTCCGCCACGAAAGCGTCGACTTGAGCCGACGTCGGGATCCGGCCGGTGAGATCCAGCATGATCCGGCGCAGAAATTCCTGGTCCGTGGTTTGCCGCGCCACCGGAATGCCGGCGGCGACGATCGAACCGAAGATTTGATCGTCTACAAAGTTGGCGCTGGCCGGCACGGCGGCATTGGCAGTTGCGGGGCGATTCCGGACCGAGACCGCAAACCGTTGGTATTCCGCTTCACGCGTTTTCATCGCTTGCAGGGCGAGGCGTTGTGGCGGCTTGTAGATCGGGCACTGATAATCGGGTTCGGATCCCGCGGCACCCGCTGCCAGGATGGCGATGAATAACGCAGCGGGTACAACCCTCGCCGCCCAGCGGCGAAGGAACTCGCGATTTCGTGCGGTGCGAACAGCGCCCGCGTCGCACCAAGAAGCCGTGTGCGGGCATAGGAGACGGACGAACGCTCCCAGATGTTTCATCTTGGCCGAAGCTCCGTAGTGTGCGATTTTCGAATGATCCGGGATTTCCATTCCGGCTTTTCCGCCCCAGATATTATATTGCAATCGCCTCGACTACGACCTATTGTTCGCGGAATGGGGACCAGTCCGGTACCAGTGCCTACCGGCGTCGTCCCGGACGACGGGTCAGGCCGAAAGCCTGAATACGATCGGTGCCGACGAAGACCATCCCGTGCCGAAAAGCCGGTGTATTGTATTTACCGCCTATATTCAACATCGACGGCGTGCTCATCCAGAGCGCCTTCAGCGTTACCGGATCAAGGGCGTAGAGGATCGGATGAGGCACTGCTGCGCCCACTAGTGAAGCGCCGCGAGTGACGTTCGAAACCAGGACCCAGATCGCTCAAAGGACTTATCTTCGGGCAAAGGCGAAAAGCTGGTTCACGTAGGTGAGGGCATAGAAATCCCCGGTCTCGGCATTATAGGTGAGCGCGTTGGTGATGGCGTCCGGAAGCTGGTGCGTGCCGGTGATTTCCGCGGTGGCGGGGTCAAGCTCATAAACCATGCCATTGCACGCTCCGAAATAGATCCTTCCTTCCAGCAGTCGCGGCGGCGAGAAGATTTTGGAGGCAACATAAAGTTTCTTCTTCACGACCCGCCGCTCGAGATCGAGAACGTAGAGGTATTTGTCGGTCGAGCCGATATAGGCCGTGTCGTCCACAACCAGCGGAACCGTATAAATCGTATTGTCCGTCCGGACCGACCATACCTCCTTTCCCGTCTCAACGTCGACAATATAGATACGCCCGTCGGCGCAACCGGTGACGAGATGCCCGCGCTTCACGTCAAAAGCCGGAGCATGGCGGATAGAGCCTTTCTCGTCGCCTTCCGCCTTTATCTCGAACCGCCAACGCATCGCACCGCTTCGGGCGTCAAACAGGAACATCTCGTTGTCATTGCTGCCGCAGGCCACGAGCTGCCTCTCCGGCCAGTAGGCGGGGGAAGCATGGGTGTAGCGTTTGGTCATGTGCTCCCATACCTTCTCGCCGTTCTCCAGCTTGAGCGCAACGATGCTGCCGCGCTTCCCCTCAACGGCGAATTCCAACCCGATAAAGAGCAGCCCAAGTTCGGGCGCCAGTGCGGGTGAAGAGCCTACCCAGTCCGCTCCGATAAAGCGCCATACTTCCAGACCGCTTTCGGCGTCGAGGCAATAAACATTCCCGTCATAGCTGCCAAAATAAATCTTCCCGCCGTGGAGCGCCGGAGCCGACCAGAGATTCTTGTGTCCCTTGGTATTGACCCTGAACTTCCACGCTACCGATCCGTCGCGCGCGTTGAGGCACCAGAAAAAGCCGCAGTCGCTGCCGAAGTAAACGCGCTTGCCGTCAGTGGCTGGAAAAGATTTTGGAACGCGATGGAAGAAATTCGGGTCGGGCGCAGCGAAATTCCATGTATTTCTGAACACGGCCTTCAGCGGCGGTTCCGGATTTTCGATTGAAAGGCCGAATTCGGCGAGGTTGAACGGAGAACGAACGGGTATTTGGTGCTTGTCCCGCCAGGCTTTTCCTTTCGCGCTATGGTAATCGATCAGCACGAAGGCGAAAGCAATCGTTTTCTTCTCCCCTTCGAGAATCACGCGAACTTTTTCCAGGCTGTTTCCCGAGTTGAGGATATCGTCGACAACGACAATGGGCACGTCGATTAGCGCTCCCTCGATTAAGCCGCCCGTACCGTGCGTCTTGCGCTCCTTGCGAACGATGAAGCCATTCACAGGCGTGCCGCGCGCCACGGCTTTGATCAGGATCGCGGAGAGGAGGGGGATGGCCGCGACCTCCATCCCACCCACCTGGAACGGCATGGCGTCGGCGCACTTTTCCCAGAACAGGCCGGCGATGGCGTCCAGGAGCTTCGCATCCATGAACAGCCGGCGCAGGTCGATCAGCCAACTGTTGCTGACGCCTTTCGGCGAAATCAGCCGCTGATTTTCCCCGCGCACAATCGCGCGTTCGCGAATGGCCGATGAAAGAAGGTCCAGGGTGGGAGGCGCCGCGGATCGATCTCCTGGGGGTTTGTCAGGCTTGCTTTCCGCAGCAGGTTCCGGGGGCAGGAAAACGCCGTTGACCGCAAGATGGCCATGGGCCGCCGGCAATAAGTCAAATATGTAGTGGACGCGCCATTCATGGGATTCATTGTGAGCTTCGTGATACTGCTTGTTGTCGAACCACCATAGCTCTCCCTCCTGCATACGCACCTGCTCGCCGCCGCTCATCAGCACACTTCCCGCGGAACTGTAGAGCACCAAATGGAAGCGGTCGCGGATGAGATAGTAGGAACCTATGTCGATATGGCGGGAGACCCGTGATTTCGGCTTAAGGCGGACAATCGTGGCGCGCGACAGCTGAGAGTTCATCTCCATCGCGACGCCTGTCATGAAGGCCACGGCTCTCGGAAACAGTTCCGATACCGCGGTGAGCTTACTCTCCTGATTTTCGTTAACGTTCAAATCCGGCCGGGCAACAGGGCCGCTGATGAAAATGGTGTTGGTGTCGCGCTGAACCCGGATTTTGTCCTGGCGGCTGGTATTAAGCAGCCAGGCCTGTTCCTGTAATGACACTTCTTCGAGCAGCGGAGCAACATCAATACCGGACCGAATGAGCTTGAAGTACTTCATGAGGCGGCATTCGTTTCGTCTATTGCGAAATAAACTTCTCTATGACGAATACAAAATGCTGCCGCGCTGGTGCTCCAGGGAGTGATCCAGCAGATGTCGAGGGAGAAAAATCGATTTGTTTTGCATCTCCCACCGCGGCCTGGCTGTTCGGGTCAGACGGCTGTAACGAGTGCACCTCGACGAGGTGTCCCGTTGGAGTGGCAACGCCAAATACGCAAACCGGCCGGACCGTCATGGCCGAAGTAAACGGACCCAGTCCATGAACTCGAGAGACTTTTGTCGTTGCCGTCATCTCGATGGACCGTCCTCTGGCCCTCATCGCCTCCGAGGGGACAAACAGGGTCGGATCGGTCCCGGTAATTTCCTCCAGCTTCTCAACGGAAATCGTCGATACGATTCTGCCCGCTTCGGTGACGGTCACCGTTCGAGGCAGGATGTGACCGCCGAGTTGAGGGGCGTTTGAGTAATCGTAAACAACGTAGCGTCCGGGCGCCTCTGAGTGCATCTGGAGCAAGCCGGATTGTGGATCGATGCACTCCTCGGATTCTTCCCACGCCCGCCCCAGCGGCGGGTTCGCGGCACTTTTCGAAGTAGACAGCAAGACGCAGGTCACCAGTGCACCGTGAAAAGTAGCTGTAGACGTTCGAATCGATTCGTGACTCGCGTACTCGTCCGACGGAAGGGGGTGTAACACGATCCCGCGCACGTCCTCCAGGCGCAGCGGAACGACGCTCGCCGTCCCTTCTCCATAAAGTTCCCCGTTCGAGGCGATCCCGGTTAGGGTGTATCCGGCTGCGGCTCGAGCCGTCCAGTGGAGTCCTTTTCCCGGGACAAACACATCTTCCAGTTCCCAGGCGCCGTCATAATCCGTTTGACCGAGAGAATCCGCAGTAAAGTTGATCTTGAGATCATAACCCTGCCTGGCAGTTCGCAACGTGTAATTATTTCGAGCACGGGCAAGGAGCTGAAGCATGGCCTTTCGACTTGCGGGCCCGGCGACTTGAATCCGGCCAGCCGCCAGTTCCAAAGGATCACTCGGTACTGGGGCTATCCTCGGCGAATTTTGGCCGTAAGTTAAGAGAGGCAGTCCGCCCCCGACGATTAACCACAACATTCCTTTGGATATCATTGTTGGTCACCTTCATTTTTCTAACCGCCGTCACCGTCACCACCGCCGCCGTCACCCCCACCGCCGCCGTCACCACCACCGCCGCCGCCTCCACTGCCGCCGTCACCACCACCACTGCCGCCGTCACCACCAAAGCCGCCGTCACCACCACTGCCGCCGTCACCCATGCCGCCACCACTGCCGCCGTCACCACCGTCGCCGGTATAAACACAGACGGGGGCCGTCGATAAGGCACTCTGCAGAGAAAACATCAAGCCCTTTTGGGTTTCCATTCCGCCGACGCTAGCTGAAATGGAAAGGTCGCCTTGGCCGAGGCCCGGTGGAATGACGAGGTTGATCTGATAGAGCCCGGCGCTTGAAAGGCCGACGAAAGTCGGCGCTACAAGGTAGTTATTAATGTAAAGACTGAGGGCGTTGGTAACCGGCGCGTCACCGGAAAATGCTTTTCCAGCGGGGACCACAGGACTGGTTGGTCCGAACCCGACGCCGAAGATTTCAATGACATCCCCTGCCTTGGCGGCCACCGTGTAATAGCCGAAGCAGTCTCCGGTGGGACCCAGGATATCGTAGGCTCCCGCACCGTAAGCTCCGGAACCGCCCGGTCTAAGAATGATGGCAGTGACATGCGTTGTGTCAAGCAGCAGGAACGACGGCGAAACCTGACTTAACGTGACGGTCGCTTTTGCGACGCCGGCGCTAGTGGTCACTACTACGGATACAGGCCCTCTCGCCGTATCGTCCGGCGCCTGCAGGTTGATTTGCCCGGGACTAACGAGCGAGAGAAACGCAGCTTTACCATTGATCTGCACGCTGGTACCGCCCAGGGACGTGGGAAAATTACCGTTCCAGACGGCTGTTCCGCCGGCTAGGTTGGTTCCATAGATCGATACCCATTCGCCAGGCTGGATGACGCTTGCCTTGCCGAAGATAGGAACAATACCACCAGGGGAAATTACAGGTATCTTCGACTGGCTTGCCTGGGCGATAGCCGAGGCCTCGGCCTCGAGGTACAGTCCGGAATTCCGCCTTGCCATCGCTAACCTGACGGCCCTGAAAAGTGGCGTGTTCTCCGAAGTCGCGGAATGGTGTTCGGCCGCCAGCAGACTTGGCCTTGGCTCCACCGTGATGTCGCGAATACCGGTGCCTGTATTCGTCGCCATCGCCATGGCCGAGCCGGTAACCGCTGCATAAAGCTGCCAGTGAGCCGCACGACGTCTCAGCTCCTTCAAAGATGAAGGTCGAAGCGTGGCGAGATAAGCTTCCACGCCTTGGTTCGGATCGACTTTCCGCTCATCGCTCATAAGTCACCTCGCGAGTCACAAGATTCGCTTAGCGACATTCGATCCGGCAGGCTAGTCTCCTGTCCCAATGGTT